>NZ_JADQAQ010000032.1 GCF_022129445.1 Photobacterium sp. Ph5 | reverse complement strand
AGCGGATTCCAAATCCGCGTGTTGGGAGTTCGAATCTCTCCACCCCTGCCATCTTCAAGAAAGCCTCGTCAGAAATGACGAGGCTTTTTTACATTTGTAGATTGGCCTAGCAATAATACTCCTAACTTAGGCATTATTGGTTTCTGTTAATTAATAATTGAAAGCATCTTGTGCGATCATATCTGCAGCTTTTTCACTGAGCATATAAATGGCAACAGCTGGGAAAAATCCAGGAATATTAGGAAAGACGCTTGCATCTACTACTCGTAATCCCTCTGTTCCATGGACTTTAAAGTTACTATCTAGAACTGCCATATCATCGTCGATATGACCAATTTTTGCAGTACAGGATGCATGGTGTCCCCATGATTCATTCATAATAAAATTTTGTATTTCTCGTTGTGTATTAACGTGTCGCCCAGGCCAGACTTCTCGATGATAAACTTTACCAAAAGTAAGGTTTGTTGAGTATTGAGCCGTTTTTCTTAATAGTTTTACACCTTTCATTATCGCCTCTAAATCATCGTAATGTTCATCACTTGGTAAGACACCTGCTTTTGGGTCGCCAAAGTATTTGAAGTTGATAATGGGGGTTTCTAAAGGGTCGGCACTTCGAAGTGTGACACTGCCTCGGTTTTTACTGTGTCCTTTTAAAATCAACCATGTGTATTGATTATCGGGATCGAACGTATCATTACTATAGCCTGGGTAGTAGCCCTTAAACGTACCACCAAGGGCAAACATATATAAATCAGGGTCTAACTGCTCGATTTCATGATTAATTGCTTTTTTATTGCCATGAATATCATAGCGCTGAGATTTAGTTACCATACTAATTAGTGCACCTGGTTGAGTGTATACCCCTTGTTGGTTTCGCTCCCAAGCGTAGTGACAATGATCTTTATTAGTTGGGTTATAATTACAGTTTTGTAGGGCTGGAAAGTTTTTAGGTCCAAAATCAAAGATCCAGAAACGCTTTCTTTTTTCAAATACAATAGGTACTTCGTAGCGATCTTGGAGGTTTTTACCGACACCTGGTAGATGTACTTTAGTTGTAATACCATGCGTACTGAGTTCATTTCGATCGCCTATTCCTGATAACATTAGTAGTTGTGGTGTGTTAAATGCGCCTGCTGATAGAATCACTTCTTTATTAGCTTGGTAGTAAGTTGGAGAGGGAGGAAAGGTATTCCCCGCATTGCGATCTGCTTTGTAGAGATGCGCTCCATGCAATACTTCAACACCTTGCGCTTTAGGTTTTAAACCGGGTTGCTGATTGATAATAACTTTTGTCGCGAGTGTATTGGTCTTAAGCGTGAGTGGATAGCCTGCCTCAATAGCTGAAAGTATACGACCTGCCACTCCACCTCGACGACCATGTTCATTTACAGCAACAGGAACTTGGTAAAGCCCTTCAGGCTCTTTACCGTTGCGGAGGGCATTAATGTTTTTAAAAGGAAAGAATAGACTAGGGTGATCAGGTTTACCTTTATCGGCTTGCTTTCCAGCCCCTGCAATAATACTTAAATAACTAAATTTAACCTTGGGTGATAGTGGTGAATATAAACTACCATTAGCGTGCGGTGCGATTAATGCGTTATGGTTTATGGGTAACCACCCTTGAGAACCATGTCCTTGATGTTCATTTTTACCGTAAAGATTACGTTCTACTTTGGTGAGATAATGGCGCATATTTTGTGCAGACCATGAATCGTCACCAGTTATATCTGCGATATTATTCCAATCACTATTATGTGGTATGACCGATATCATCGCGTTAACAGCGCTTGAACCACCAATTGTCGATCCGCGAGGGTAGAAGATACCTTGTTTATTACTAGGACATCCTGCTTTTTCAGGGCAATGTTTGCTGTCTAATCGGTTTCGATTGGGATCGCTATAGTGATTGACATAATATTGCCAAGATAAGCGAGGGTGTTCGCTTGCTTTCACATGTAAAACCGGTGCATCCATAAAATCTTTATCGTCTTCTCGTAGATTACCAGCTTCAACGAGTAAGACTGAAAAGCCACGCTCGGCAAGACTAGAGGCGAGAGGGCCACCTCCAGCGCCAGCACCGACCACAATATAGTCATACGATTCAGTATAGGGTTGAGCATGTAAATAGAGAGAGAAAGAAACGAATAAACTAATAAGTAGGTTTCGTATTATTACTGGATAACGGTATGTTTTCATTTCATAACACCCTGTTAGGTTAGTTTATCTCACCAAAATTAGCGGTGTGTTTAAATAAAAATATGATCTAAATAAAAGAGTATTTTTTTATCTTTATCGTGTATGAAATAGTGATTATCGATTATTGTTTTCTGTAATATTTTTTTGTTAATTAAATGTTGCAATCTGAGTCTAACTGATTGAATGTTATTGCTTATTATTTTTGATGTTTGGCTTGCTTTTATTTAATACCAAAGATCGTTAATGTTGAAATAAATGCGTGTTAGATTATTAAAAATATAGTTATTAATAGTGGTTGTATCAATGTTGAGATAAATAAATTAAAAATTGAAATGTAACTGAATGAATTTATTAATTCTTGATTTTGTTGTGTAGTGTAAAAACGGGAAATGAGGGGTATGATTAAGATGCGAATGCATAGAGATTGACCTATCGCTAACAATAAAATTTCGAGCTTAGGTAAGATAAAGTGGTAATCTAGTGCTGCTAACATTGATTAATCAAGGAGAGTTCATGCCTCATCTTCGTTTCCGTGCTGTAGAGTTTGATGCAGTGAAAATCTTATCAACAGAACTTGTTGATGAACTTCAACCACTCATGTCATGCCCTCGTGAAGACTTTACTTTAGAGCATATTCCAGCATCTTTTATTTTTGACGGAGAAGTATCTGATGCTTACCCGTTTGTAGAGGTATTGTGGTTTGATCGCGGACAAGAAACGCAAGATAAAGTGGCTGCTGTGATCACTGCTTCTGTGCGTAAAGCACTGGATGATAATAATCAAGATGTTGCTGTTATTTTTACTGCATTAACTGCGACGGCTTATTATGATAATGGCGAACATTACTAACATCCCTTTCTGAAACAGAATTTCAAACTTTAAATATCCATTTTTTATAAGTCAGCTTATGTTCAATAGGCTGGCTTACTCTGTTTAAGGGTTAGTATGGCACGTTATACAAAAACGAAGCTTGTTGCTGGTGTCGGGGTGGTTGCAGGTGCATTAGGTCTTGGTGCTTTTAATGCCTCTTTTGATATATCAACACAACCCGATGTTACTAATGAGGTTTTTGCTCCGCATTTTTCATATCGTTGTATGGAAAGTGTAATTGCACCACCACTGGATATTGATGGTGAATTAACGGTAGCAGTTTGGAACATCTATAAACAACAACGCAGTAATTGGCGTAAGGCTTTAGAGTCTTTTTCAACAGGAACGGATTTAGTTTTACTGCAAGAAGCGAGCTTAAATACTGATTTAAAATCGTATTTAGATGCGAATAGCTGGAAAGTACGGATGGCGAATGCTTTTCGTTTCCTAGATACGCCTGCAGGAGTGATGAATTTATCTCGCGTGGATTCTAAGCAGACGTGTGCTTATTTAGCGATGGAGCCTTGGTTACGTTTGCCAAAGTCTGCATTGTTATCAGAATTTTCACTTTCAAATGGACAAACATTGGTTGTTGTGAATTTGCATGGTGTGAACTTTGCGTTAGGACTTGATGAGTATAAAGCGCAGTTAAATAGTTTGAAAGATGTTTTGTCCAAGCATGTTGGTCCAATTATTTTAGCTGGGGATTTTAATACTTGGCGTCAGGGGCGAATTAAAGTGCTGAAGTCTTTTGCCCATTCGTTAGGATTGAAAGAAGTATCATTTGCTGATGATCAACGTATTCGTATCTTAGGTAAGCATCTTGATCATCTGTACTACCGTGATTTAACGTTAGTGAAATCAGAAGCACCTAAAACAGATGCTTCTGATCATAATCCGCTACTCGCATCGTTTAGATTAAAATAAAGAAAGCGAGTCTCGGTCGTTATTAGGCCACGATAATCAGTAGTGGCCAAATGATAAGTGTTAATGCCCAAGGTAATACAGCAACAATAATGGCTTTAGGGCGGTCGAAATCAGTCCAAGCGCCTACTGCGGCATAAGTGAGTGCAATATACCAAGGTGCTAACAATGGTATTGTGGTTGCAAATGGTGCCCATGGATTGTTTAAAGGTAACTTTAATAATCCATTAAGACTATTTAAATCAGCAGCATTGGGCAGAATATTTGCAGAATTAAATAGGACATTGATGTAGCTAGCAATATCACCAATAAAGGCCGGTAACATGATAAAGCAGGAAGCGGCTAGCCATTTGCCATAGCTATGTTGATATTGACTACCTTTTGTTGCCATTTTCAGCCATAGCGCTAATAGAAAAATAACTGCAGTTCTACCTGAAAAATCGCTAAAGACCTCTCCAGCTAATAATACTTCTTTTGTTAGCCACGCTTGTTTCACAGATTCATCAACACTACCTAGTTGGTTTTGTAAAGCTTGTTGTAACCAAGGTAGATCAACGTGATTGAAATAACTTCCCCAAAAGATAAATGAGCCCAAAATAATAATGATATAGGGTAAGAACGCCCACTTAGGACGTTCATAAACCGCTGCGAAACAATCAATCGGCGAACGGAAAAGATCAACAAGCGCCATTAATGGATTTTTGGATGGTGTCATGCTTTAACCTTGCTTGTATCTATAACCAATTTAAGCGTTTGGCCCTGTTTTAGATATTTTTTACTATTGAGATTATTCCATTTTACTATTTGTTTTACTGTCACGTTGTGACGTTGAGCAATAACACTTAAGCTATCACCACTTTTTACTTTGTAGTTGATTGTTTTGGCTTTATTGGTAGATTTCTCTGTCTTTTGTGATACATCGTTGTTAGCTACTTTCAGTTTTTGACCTAAGCGCAATGTTGCTTTGGTTGAGAGCTTATTGGCTTTCGCTAATGCTTTAACTGAGGTGTTATATTGACGTGCAATTGTCCACAAACTATCACCTTGACGAACAGTGTGGTGAGTTTGAGTAATAGCATTACGGTGCTGAGAACTGACTAATGCATAACTTGTTGATGGCAGTTTCAGTTTTTGACCAATACGAATATGATTTGTTTTTAGGTGGTTCGTTTGCTTAATTACACTGATTGTTGTGTTATGGCGAGCGGCGATTACACCTAAGCTGTCTCCAGACTTAACGGTGTAGGTCGTCGTCGTCGTACTTAATGCTTTATTCTTGTTATTAGCTAATGCGCGATTAAATTTATTTAC
Source organism: Photobacterium sp. Ph5 (assembly GCF_022129445.1). Taxonomy (GTDB): domain Bacteria; phylum Pseudomonadota; class Gammaproteobacteria; order Enterobacterales; family Vibrionaceae; genus Photobacterium. Next base: position 47,572 of record NZ_JADQAQ010000032.1, on the reverse strand, counting down.
GCTGTTTATTGGCAATAACAAATGGTTTAATCCATTAGGTGCAGTAACGCCTCGACGATAAGCCGGATTTAATGCCTTTATTTCTGAGGTACTAATGCCTGCAAATTTCGCTGCGATATCTAAATCTATTTGTGTATTGGGCTTTACCACTGAAACCGCGGGTTTATTACTGATTGCTGGTAATATGATGCCGTACTTTTTCTGGTTTTTGATTATATCAGCGACCGCATAAAGTTTAGGCACATAACTGCTTGTTTCATCCGGTAGATCTAAATCCCAATAATCGGTTGATTTACCCAGTGCTTTGTTCTTCTTAATTGCGCTAAATACTCGGCCTTCACCAGTATTGTAAGCAGCAAGTGCATATTGCCAATTACCATCAAATTTTTTATTGAGGTAAGTCAGTAGCTTTAATGCCGCTTCTGTCGATTTTACAATATCGCGACGACCGTCGTACCAACTATTTTGTTTTAAGCCAAAGCGACGACCAGTATCTGGGATTATTTGCCATAAACCAGCAGCAGCCATACTCGAGTAGGCATTTTGATCAAATGAGCTTTCTACTATAGGTAGTAAGGCAATTTCTAATGGCATACCGCGTTTTTCAACTTGTTCTGTAATGTAGTACAAGAAAGGTTGAGCACGCTCTGCAATGATTTCTAAATTACGAGGGTGCTTTAAGTACCAGTTACGGTAATAACGGATACGTTTATTATTTGGGATGTGGGTATCGATCTGCATGCCAATGCGATCCCAGACATTTTTTTGTTGCTGAGGTGTTATTTTTTTTACTTCTGAAGTCACCTTGCTTGGTTGGGATTCAAACAAGGGAGGAATGACTTTCTCTGTCGGTTTTACAACGACGGTATTTACATCGTTAGTCTCGGCCTTTTTAGTGACTGGCTGTGTGGTTTGACAGCCAACTAATAAAAGCACGCTTGCTAAAAGAATCCGTGATTTCATAACAGTCGTCTATTACTAAAGTGGCTGGAGATAATACGTGTCCAACCACCTTAGTGACAAGGATTAGTATATTAAAACTTGTCTTTCCAACGTCGAAGTGCAGCGAATGTCTCAAGATCAGAGTCATCATATGCTTTATCAGCAACAGAACGCTTGATGCTAGGTTGATCGCAACGCAGAAATGGATTAATGCGTTTTTCTTGACTTAGCGTTGAAGGGAGTGTCGATTTGCCATTGGCACGAAGTCGAATAACTTTATCGCGGTATTGTTGTAGGTGGGGGTTATCTTGTTCGGCAACGAGGGCAAAAGCGAGGTTACTTGCAGTATATTCGTGGGCACAAAAAACTTCTGTTTCGTCAGGAAGGGCTGCAATTTTTTGTAGTGAATCGAACATTTGTGCTGGCGTACCTTCAAATAAGCGACCACAGCCAGCAGAGAAAAGAGTATCACCACAAAAGAGTTTTTCATCTCCGACATAAGCCACATGACCTAAGGTATGACCCGGAACACTAAGCACCATAAAACGCTCACCAAAAATATCCACTTGGTCACCATCTTCTACTGGTTGTGTGAGTCCTGGGATAGGCTCATTCACCGGACCGACGACTTTGGTTGAGGGAAAACGGCGTTTTAGCTCGCTAATACCACCGATATGATCGTGATGATGGTGGGTGATGAGAATAGCATCAAGGGTAAAACCGAATTTATCGATGGTTTCTAAAACCGGTGTCGCATCACCAGGATCGACAACGACACAGTGATTATCTTTGTTGTGAATGAGCCAGATGTAATTGTCATTAAATGCGGGTATGCTTTTAACTGTTAGCATGAATTTCTTCTCCAGCCTAATTCAGGTGTTGAGCAGTACTATTATGAAGCCAGCGCGTACAGTAACACATATTGAAGTGCCTTATTCTTGGTCTAATGTGACCAATGGTGAATGGGCGGCACAATTATTACAAGCTCGAATCGATGAGTGGTGTCCGAAGCTGTTTGGTTACCATATGTTAAAGCTTGGTGGCTTAAGTGCAGAGCTGACCAGTCACCATTGTAATATCCAACATCAAATTAGTGTAGATAAATTCAGTAGTTATCGTAACGTTGAAGCTGAGTCATTTGAGTTACCTTTCATTGAAAAGTCGTTTGATGCGTGTTTACTTATTCATCAGCTTGATTATTCAACGGATCCTCATCGATTGTTGCGTGAAATTGATAGAGTTACTGTTGATGATGGTTATTTGTTACTTAGTGGTAGTAACCCATTAAGTATTAATGGATTGTGCGGGTTATTACCGTGGAATAGAAACAAAGCACCATGGAATGGAAGAATGTATTTATCGTCTCGGGTTATTGACTGGCTTGGGTTGCTAAATTATGAAGTAATCTATCATGAAACGTTTGCGGTATTACCTTCTACGCGTCATTTAGCCTGTTCTGCATGGTTGGAAAATATCTTATCAGAGCCATTATCGGCGGTAGGAAGTTTGTACTTTATCGTGGCAAGAAAGCGTACTTTCCCATTAAGACCGATAAAACCGAAATGGAAAGTGAGGCGTCAATTGGCTCCGTTGCAAGTAAATTGTCGTACCGAAGCCAGTAATAAGGTAGCAAAACGAGATCTGCCGTAATGCTGTAAAGACAAATTAATTAGCTTGATAGCCTTCATCAGTAAAAGTCGGTTTTTCTGCCGCGGCTCTGGCTAGTACATCACAGCGCTCGTTTTCTGGATGACCTGCATGCCCTTTAACCCAATGCCATTGCACCTGATGACGTTGGGTTTCAGTATCTAAACGTTGCCATAAATCCGCATTCTTAACTGGTTTTTTATCAGCAGTTTTCCAGCCACGTTTTTTCCAATTATGAATCCATTGCGTAATTCCTTGACGCACGTATTGGCTATCAGTGGTAAGATCAACGAGACATGATTCCTTAAGGCTCGCTAACCCTTCAATGGCAGCAAGTAGCTCCATGCGATTGTTAGTCGTCATGAAAAAGCCATCACTTAATTCTTTTTCATGTTGCTTGTACCTTAGTACTGCGCCATAGCCACCGGGACCAGGATTACCTAAACAAGAACCGTCTGTGTAAATTTCTACCTGCTTCATCATATTTGGTAGTATTGCCCTAGATAAAAACTTAAGTCTGACACATAAGCCACTATGAAAGCCACTAACCAACGCATTATTGTATTCGATACAGAAACCACCGGTATGAACATGACGGGGCCGCATTATGAAGGTCACCGTATTGTTGAAATTGGTGCGGTTGAAATCATTAACCGTAAACTAACCGGTAAAACATTCCATGTTTATATCAAGCCAGACCGTCCGATTGATCCAGAAGCGATTGATGTTCATGGTATTACTGATGAGTTCTTAATAGGTAAGCCAAGTTATGCTGACATTCATCAAGAGTTTATCGACTTTATTGATGGTGCAGAATTAGTCGCTCATAACGCATCGTTCGATATTGGCTTTATGGATTATGAATTCCAGTTAATGGGATCTGATCTTAAGAAAACCGAAGATATTTGCAAAGTAACGGATACCTTGGAAATGGCAAAACGCCTCTTTCCTGGTAAACGTAATAACCTTGATATTCTTTGTTCGCGTTATGGCATAGATAACTCGCATCGAACCTTGCACGGCGCTTTGCTCGATGCCGAGATCCTTGCTGACGTTTATTTAATGATGACGGGTGGTCAAACGTCATTGAAATTAAGTGGTGATAACGAAGGGGATAGTGAGAAAGAATTTGCGATAAAGCGTTTGGTCGGTGAAAGAAAAGGGCTAAAGGTTATCTGTGCTTCTGCCGATGAATTAGTTTCACATGAAGAAAGACTCGATTTGATCGGTAAAAAAGCTGACGTTCTTTGGCGTCTGTAGGAGAATTATGCTGAAGCGGTTATGGATATGTATGGTTGTCTGGCCATTATTTGCTTGGGCGCAAGATAATGATCGGATGACGTGGCTTGATAACCGTTTCCGTGTTGATCCAACGATAAAGCAAGTGTCTTTCATGGTAAAACGAGAGCAACCCAGTCGTCCTGTGGTGTTGGTCGCGCCGGATGGCTCGAAATATTATTCCAGTCGTCATCCAGAGCACGTTTCTTGGTATTCTGAAAATGATCTCGATATTATTTCGATTGATGAGCCAATGGCGGGACCTTGGCAAGCGATTGGACGCGTTTCGCAAGATAACCGTATTACTTTGTTGTCTAATCTTCATTTAACAGCAGATACGTTACCGCAGAATTTATACCAATCTGAAGTGTTAAAGTTCTCTGCAAAACTATTACAAAATGAGCAGCCTTTAACCGTCCGTGACTTTTTAGATCGGGTGAAATTGCGGGTGTCATTTTACCCCTTTATATCTAAAGAGCAGCAACTCACTAATGATATGCAGCCAGAACCAATAGTGGTAGGTAACTTTGAAGATAACGGTCAGGATCGTGATGAAGTGGCAGGGGATGGTATATTTACGGTTTCTCTTCCTGCTACTGTTGAGCCGGGTAAATATCGTGTTGTAATTAAGTCAATGAATGGGGTTTTTACACGAGCCATAGAGCAAGAAGTATTGGTTTACCCAAAACCGTTTTCTGCCACTCTTATTAAAAGTCATAAACGACAAGAGCCTCATCAAGTGGTGATATTGCCTCAAGATGATGCGCTGGTAGCAGGATCATTAGCTGCTTATATTCGCTACGGTACACCAAATACTAAACAGCAAATTATTCAGCAACGAACATTACCAAATGAAACTGAGCTGTCGGTTGGATTGCCTTTTGATGGTGAGACAGGTAAATATTCGTGGGAAGGTTGGATCTACGGTACTGATCGGTTGTATCAACGCGAGCTGATATTTCCGTTAGTTGAAAGCCATTTTGCGGTGATTAATAATATTCGCTCAGAAACTGATATTGAGCTTCCCGTTATTGATAAAGCAGAGCTTGAACGACAACAGATATTAAAAGAGATTGAATTGCAAAAAGCCTCACGAGAGAAAATACTCAGTGTGATGGTAATAGGAAATAGCGCGATAATCGTATTAGTGATTAGTGGTATATGGGGCTGGCGAGTATTTAAAAAGCGTCGAAAAGAGAAAAAAGAAGCCCTTGTTTTACCTTCATAAATTCTCTTCTGTTGAAGAAAGAAAAGGGAAGCTGTCGCTTCCCTTTGTTGTGTCTTAACTTTTTAAATAAAATAGGCTCGTTTAAGCTGCATTATTGATTGAGCAATCAGTGTTTGAGTTTGGCTTTGCGGCTAATTGGTCAGGCTCAAAATCATCCACATTAATGGTACGTAAGCGACCTAATTCAGCACGGCGCAATAGCTCTGCTTCAGCATGTTCAATTACACCGAGTTCAAGTCCTTTATCGGCAACATTACCTAACTGTACAAACGGATATTTTTTGTTCGCAGCTTTACAAACTCGATCATAAATCGGCTCAGCGGCAAGAATATCGTTAAGTGCAGCTTCCATCATACCGACTGGATTCCCTTCAGATGCTTCTAAGAATTGACCTCGACCTAGGCGATCTCGAGTTTCTGATGGGGTTTGTGCTAAACGAGCAACGGCATGATCTAAGTTATCACTTGGTTTGATACGACGTTGACCTAATGGGAACAATACAACACGTAGTGCGCCAGCAATGAACTTATTAGGGAAGTTACTTAGGAAGTCATCAAGGGCTGTTTCTGCTTGGTATAATGAATCCTGTAACCCCCAATGTACTAATGGAAGATCTTGCTGTTGATAACCATCATCGGCATAACGTTTTAGTGTTGCTGATGATAAGTAAAGCTGGCTAAGCACATCACCTAAACGGGCAGATAAACGCTCTTTACGTTTTAACGAACCACCAAGCACAGCCATAGAAATATCAGCCAGTAGAGCAAGGTTAGCACTGTAGCGGTTGAGTTGTTGGTAATAACGTGTGGTTGCATCTTTACGTGGCGCCGATGATCCGTAGCCATCGGTAATACCTAACCAGAAAGAGCGTGCCATGTTACTTATCACGAAGCCAACATGAGCAAATACTGCTTTATCAAAGCTTTCTAAGGCTTGTTTTTTATCATCATTATAAGCGGCGTTCATCTCTTCTAACACATAAGGGTGACAACGGATTGCACCTTGTCCAAAGATGATCATTGAACGTGTTAGAATATTCGCCCCTTCAACGGTGACAGCAATAGGCGCACCTTGATAACCACGAGCAATAAAGTTGCTCGGTCCCATACAGATCCCTTTACCACCGACAATATCCATCGCATCAATCACACCGCGTTGGCTACGATGGGTACAATGGTATTTTACAATCGCAGAGATAACGGAAGGTTTTTCGCCAAGATCGATGCCAGCGACGGTTAGAGTACTGGCTGCATCTAAGACATAAGCATTACCCGCAATACGTGCAAGTGGCTCTTCAATGCCTTCCATTTTACCAATTGGCATTTTGAATTGGCGACGAATACGCGCATAAGCCCCTGTTGCGATTGCTGCGGTTTTTAATCCACCCGTTGAATTAGACGGTAGAGTGATACCGCGACCAACCGATAGACATTCTACTAGCATACGCCATCCTTGGCCTGCCATTTCCTGACCACCGATAATAAAATCAATAGGGACAAAGATTTTGTTACCTTTAGTTGGACCATTTTGGAATGGCACATTAAGAGGGAAGTGACGACGACCAATCTCAACGCCCTCTAGATCGGTTGGGATCAAGGCACAGGTGATACCCAGATCTTTTTGATCTCCGAGTAAGCTGTCAGGATCTGAGAGTTTAAAGGCAAGACCTAGTACCGTAGCAACCGGCGCTAGAGTGATATAACGTTTGTTCCATGTTAATTCCATACCAAGGACTTCTTCGCCTTGCCACATACCTTTTTTCACAATACCGAAATCGGGAATTGAGCCGGCATCTGAGCCTGCTTCTGGGCTAGTTAAGGCAAAACAAGGGATTTCCTGACCAGCAGCTAAGCGGGGTAAATAATGGTTTTTCTGCTCTTCAGTACCATAGTGTTGAAGCAGTTCGCCTGGACCTAGTGAATTAGGGACACCAACGGTTGATGATAATACTGCAGAGACGCCGGTTAATTTTTGCAGTACTAATGATTGAGCATAGGCAGAAAACTCAAGTCCACCATATTGTTTTTTAATGATCATAGCGAAGAACTTATGATCTTTTAAGTATTGCCAAATTTCGGGTGGTAGATCGGCAAATTCATGAGTAATTTGAAAATCATTTACCATACGGCAAAGTTCATTTACCGGTCCATCGAGAAAAGCTTGCTCTTCTGCTGAAAGGGTTGGCACAGGGATATCATGGAGTTTTTTCCAGTCTGGATTACCACCAAATAAATCAGCTTCCCACCACACGGTACCAGCATCAATGGCTTCTTTTTCAGTGCGAGACATTTCAGGCATTACACCTTTAAAGGCTTTTAATGCAGGAGCGGCGAGATATTTTTTACGTAAGGCTGGGATGTTAAGAGGAATCGCAATCGCAGCGAAAATTAACCAGCTAATAATACCTGTAATAGAAAAAACAGTACCGATTAATAGTGTTGCAGCAATTACCGCCGTAAAAGTTTTTAATGACGCGCGATGATACGCCAATATGAACATAACACCGATAAAGCCAATGACATACGCAAGCGTAACCATAGTGATTCTCCTTAATCTGTGTAGTAAGACTGTTTACACATCATCAGGACTAATTGAGCGAGACCTGACTTCATGATGAAGAGTTCAGTACATTGCTACACATTTTATTGTTAATTGTAGGGTAATTATTATTAAGGTAAGAGGTCTTACCACTTTTTAATTATTGTAATGTGTTCTTTAACAAAATGTAAAATAGTTTTTTAATATGAAAGTAAACGGTTACGTCTACAAAATAAGGAAAAGTTAGGCTAATAAAGGGATTGATCGAGATCATCGTGGTTATTTTTTTCACTTGCAGAATTTTAGCAGAGCGTTAACATATGCCGTATTGTGATATTGTTCACGTTATTGTGGGAGGTTATATTTTAATCATCCCGTGTTGAATAGTATTTCCTTTTGTTGCCTTTCCCGATTCCGACTGACACATGCCCGCCGGACCCCCTACATCGGGTTGACATCAATTCCTGTTTATCAAATGTACGCAAAGTACAAGAGGTCTTGTTGTGTTGTTATTTCATGCTTTATCACAGGCGTGGAAGGATGGTTATTCCTTCTCTAAATTTCGTGCCGATATTGTATCGGGTATTACGGTCGGTATTGTGGCGATTCCATTGGGGATGGCATTAGCAATTGCTGTCGGTGTACCACCACAACATGGATTGTATACGGTCATTGTGGCGGGCTTTTTAGCCGCATTATTAGGTGGTTCACGATTTAATATCACAGGTCCTACTGCGGCCTTTGTGGTTATCCTTTTACCTATCACTCAAAAATACGGCTTATCAGGCTTAATGTTAGCCACCATGATGTCAGGTATTATCCTGTTATTGATGGGGGTTTTCCGCTTAGGGCAGCTGGTGGCGTATGTGCCATATCCGGTTACTACGGGCTTTACTGCTGGTATCGGTTTTGTTATCGCTTTTTTGCAGCTTAAAGATTTATTAGGTCTACATATTCAAGGTAGCCCAATCCATTTTCCTGAAAAAGTGATGTCGTATGCCCATGCTCTACCTACAGCGAACTATGCTGATGCGATTGTCGGGGTGGTCACTATTTTTGTCTTTATTGGCTGGGCGAAGTTAAAAACGCGTATTCCACCTCACTTGGTATCGTTATTGGTAGGTACGGTTTTAGCGTTAGCATTAAACAAATTTGGCCCTGAGCATGTAACTTTGCTGGGTGAAAAATTTAGCTACACTATTGGTAGCCTTGTGGGCCATGGTATTCCACAAGAAGCACCGCAGTTTATCGCACTGTGGAAGTCCGATACTTTTAATTGGGCTACCGTGATTGAATTGATGCCATCAGCGCTGACTATCGCGATGCTTGGTTGTATCGAATCGCTATTATGCGCGGTTGTTGCAGACGGTATGACAAGTAAAAAGCACAATCCGAATGCCGAGCTTGTCGGTCAAGGTATTGCCAATATGGTTGTGCCTTTCTTTGGTGGTATTCCAGCAACGGCTGCGATTGCCCGTACGGCGACCAATATTCGATCTGGTGCATTTTCACCTATTTCAGGCATGATGCATGCGATTTTTGTATTAGTCGCGATGCTTGTATTAGCACCAACACTTTCTTTTGTCCCTATGAGTGCATTAGCGGGCTTACTAATCATGGTAGCGTGGAATATGTCAGAAGCGCCTCACTTTGTGCATACGTTAAAGGTTGCGCCACGTCGTGATGTTGCTGTCTTGATGACATGTTTTATCTTAACTGTTGCTTTCGATATGGTTGTCGCTGTTATTGTCGGTTTATTGCTTGCCGGTGTGTTATTTATTCAGCGTATTGCGACCTTAACGACAGTAACGATTACTCATGATGAGCACCCACATCTTAACTTTGGTGATGATGTTGTTGTTTATGACATTAATGGTCCATTATTTTTTGCCGCGAGTGAGAAAGCATTTTCTGTTATTGAACATGCAACGACAGAAACACGTGCTGTTGTACTTGATTTTAGTGATGTCTCAACGATTGATATTACTGCTATTCATGCCTTTGATATGGCGTTAGATCGCCTGTCTGAGTTACCTGTCTATTTATTAGGTACGCAGCCGCATGTTGAACGTAAACTCTACCATGCTGGAATATTTGAGGCAGAGAATGTGCATTTAGCTCATTCTGTTAGTCAATTGCAGCAAGTTTTACTGATTAATTCTCACAATGATTCTGATCAGGAGTCGACACTGTAAGTTATTTGTATGTAAACTGCGAATAACGGTGTATTTAAAACATCAAGCGGGTATTTACCCGCTTGATTTGTATCTAAAGAATAATAGAGAGAATCGCTTATGTATCAGGATCTGATCCGTGCAGAACTAACAGATGCAGCTGATGTACTAAATCGCTTTTTAAGTGATGATAAAAACCTTGCTGATATTGAAGCGGCAGCAAAACTATTAGCTGATTCCTTTAAACAAGGCGGTAAAGTATTGTCTTGTGGTAATGGTGGTTCGCATTGTGATGCAATGCACTTTGCTGAAGAGCTAACAGGTCGTTACCGTGAAAACCGCCCTGGTTATCCTGGTATTGCGATATCTGATCCAAGCCACTTATCGTGTGTAAGTAATGACTTCGGCTATGAGTACGTATTTTCACGCTACTTAGAAGCAGTGGGTGCAAAAGGTGACGTATTGTTTGGTCTATCTACTTCAGGTAATTCAGGCAATATTTTAAAGGCGATTGAAGCTGCAAAAGTAAAGGGCATGAAGACAATTGCCTTAACCGGTAAAGATGGCGGTCAAATGGCTGGCTTAGCGGATGTTGAAATCCGTGTTCCTCATTTTGGTTATGCTGATCGCATTCAAGAAATTCATATTAAGATTATTCATATTTTAATTATGCTTGTTGAAAAGGAAATGGCAGCAGAATAAGCCTTAGGTCATTCTGGCTATTGATAAGTATCGTTAATTAATAATAAAAGGGCATAAAGGAATATGTGTGAATTGCTAGGCATGAGCGCAAATGTGCCAACAGATATTTGCTTTAGTTTCACTGGATTAATGCAGCGAGGGGGGAACACTGGCCCTCATCGTGATGGTTGGGGCATTACGTTTTATGAAGGTAAGGGGTTCCGAACCTTTAAAGATCCGAATCCAAGCTGTCAGTCTCGTATTGCTGAATTGGTACAACAATATCCGATAAAAAGTCGGGCAGTGGTGAGCCATATTCGGCAAGCGAACCGTGGTGGAGTGAACTTAGAAAACACCCATCCATTTACTCGTGAGTTGTGGGGAAACTATTGGACGTTTGCTCATAATGGTCAGCTAACGGGCTATGAGAGTTTGGAAACGGGTAGACATAAAGCGGTGGGTGATACCGACAGTGAAATTGCCTTCTGTTGGCTGCTCAATCAACTTGAGTCGAAGTTTCCAAAATTACCGGACGATTTAAACCCAGTATTTAGTTACTTTGCTCAGTGTTGTGAGCACTTACGTCAGCTTGGTGTTTACAATATGTTATTAAGTAATGGTGAGTACGTACTTACCTACTGTACTAATAATTTACATTGGATCACGCGTCGTGCACCATTTGGTCAAGCATCGTTAATTGATGAAGATGTCACGATTGATTTTCAACAAGAAACAACCCCAGATGACGTGGTAACGGTTATAGCTACTCAACCATTAACCAATGATGAAAATTGGCACAAAATGGCAACAGGGGAATTTATTGTGTTCCATTTTGGTGAGCCAGTATTCAACCAGTTAGTGGCTGAAGATAAAACTGAATAATGGTTATTTTCTGTTAGTATTGAAGCGGTATTATCAGTAATAGCAAAAAGGCGATCTAACGATCGCCTTTTTTATTGTGCTGCATACCCTTGAGTGGGGAGTTCAATACCATCGAGGATGGCTTTGCCGTCACGACTCATGACCAAACGATTTTCCACTAACCATTGAGTTACAAGTGGGTAAATAGCATGTTCTTGCTTTTGAACGCGAGCTGTTACTTCTTCGACGGTGTCATTGGCAAAAATAGGCACTCTGGCTTGTAAAATAACAGGGCCACCATCCAGTTCTTCAGTGACGAAGTGGACACTGGTTCCATGTTCGTTATCGCCAGCATCCATCGCCCGTTGATGGGTATTTAAGCCGGGGTATTTAGGAAGAAGTGATGGATGGATATTTAGCATCTTTCCTTTAAAGCGACGAACAAAGTCAGCACTTAAAATTCGCATAAATCCGGCTAAAATAACCACATCGGGTTGGAACTGTTCAATACAATCCGCTAATGCCTCATCATATTTTTCACGGTCAGTATATTGATTTGGTGCTATATGTACCGCTTCAATGTTAGCGTTACGTGCACGCTCTAACCCATAAGCATTTTCTTTATTTGAGATCACCGCGGTGATTTGGCTATTTTTAATTGTACCACTGCGGCATGCATCGATAATCGCTTGAAGATTACTTCCGCTACCTGAAATAAGGACGACGATATTTTTCATATTTGGTACTACCATTTATTGAAAGGTTATCGGTATGTAGATAGCAGAATGAGGACATAGCGTCCTCATTCTTTTTACGAGTTAGCACAGTGGAGAGTTATTTGATCTCGACTTGCTCTTCGTTATCAGCAGCGTTTGCAATTTCACCTAGCAGCCATGCGTTTTCGCCTTCAGCATTTAGGATATCAATGGCTTGTTGTGCTTGATCCTGTGGAAGGGCAATCACAAGGCCAACACCACAGTTAAACGTACGGTACATTTCGTAAGTTTCTACATTTCCTGCAGTTTGTAGCCAGTTGAAAATTGCAGGCCATTGCCAGCTCGCACCATTTACAACCGCTTTTGTGCCTTTTGGAAGTACACGAGGGATATTCTCCCAGAAACCACCGCCTGTAATGTGTGAAATAGCATGTACGTCACAGCTTTCCATCATTTTTAGCGTTGATTTAACGTAAATTTTAGTGGGTGTTAATAGATGATCAGAAAGTGTTTTACCTTCTAATTCTTCATTCAAATCGGCATTGGATACTTCAATGATTTTACGCACTAATGAGTAACCGTTTGAATGTGGGCCACTTGAACCTACAGCGATAAGTGCATCACCAGCAGTCACTTTTGAACCATCGATGATATCTGCTTTTTCAACAACACCAACGCAGAAACCAGCTACGTCGTAATCTTCACCGTGGTACATACCCGGCATTTCAGCGGTTTCACCACCAATTAGAGCACAACCTGATTGGATACAGCCTTCGCCAATACCTGTTACAACACTTGCTGCTGTATCAATATCTAATTTACCCGTTGCGTAGTAATCAAGGAAAAACAGAGGTTCAGCACCTTGAACAATAAGATCGTTAACACACATAGCAACCAGATCGATACCGATTGAATCGTGTTGATTTAAATCCATAGCCAAGCGAAGTTTAGTTCCTACACCATCCGTGCCTGAAACTAAAACTGGCTCTTTATATTTGGTCGGTAGTGAACAAAGTGCACCAAAACCACCAATTCCCCCCATAACTTCTGGGCGATGAGTACGTTTTACCACCCCTTTAATACGGTCTACTAATGCATTACCGGCATCGATATCAACACCAGCATCTTTGTAACTAAGAGAAGAGTTTTTGTCGCTCACAGATGATCCCTCAACGTATTAAAGTAAAAAAGCGAATACATGATAACAGCAGTCACCGCCTAAAGGAAAACGTTTGCGTCAATTTTTTTAGCTGGATATTAAGTAAACAGTTAAACGTTTACTACTATCTGCAATCGTTTGGCTTAGTATATAATGATGCGATTTTATTTTTTATTTGCTCAGGAGTCAGAGATGAAAGTCGTTGAGGTAAAACACCCACTGGTTAAACATAAGATTGGTCTTATGCGCGAAGGTGACATCAGCACTAAGCGTTTCCGTGAGTTAGCAACTGAGGTTGGTAGCCTACTGACATATGAAGCGACTTCAGACTTCGAGACAGAAAAAGTTACGATTGAAGGTTGGAATGGTCCAGTAGAAATAGACCAGATCAAAGGTAAAAAAGTAACTGTAGTGCCTATTCTTCGTGCCGGTCTTGGCATGATGGATGGTGTACTTGAGCATATGCCAAGTGCACGTATCAGTGTTGTTGGTATCTACCGTGATGAAGAAACGCTTGAGCCAGTACCATACTTCAACAAGTTAGCATCAAATATTGATGAGCGTATTGCACTTGTTGTTGACCCAATGCTAGCCACAGGTGGTTCTATGATTGCAACACTGGATCTGTTAAAAGAGCACGGTTGTACGCAATTTAAAGTACTAGTATTAGTAGCAGCACCTGAAGGTATTGCTGCATTAGAAAAAGCACACCCAGATGTTGAGCTGTACACAGCTGCAATTGATGAGAAGCTAAACGATAAAGGTTATATCGTCCCTGGTTTAGGTGATGCTGGTGATAAGATTTTCGGTACTAAGTAATTAGTGATTCGAATAATATAAAAACCGGACATTATGTCCGGTTTTTTATTTCTGAAAAGTTCTAAACGTTAAGATAGCAATTATAAGTGCTCGGTATCTTCAATTTGAGCATTATCTACCACATTATTCTCACCAAGATCATGTGGCAAAATCAGGTTAAGAACAATCGCGACAATACCGCATAAGCTCACACCTTGTAGGCTGAACTCACCAATACCAAATGCCATCCCACCAATACCAAATACCAGCGTTACCGCAACAATCACAAGGTTACGGGCTTTGTGTAAATCGACTTGGTTTTTGATCAGCGTATTTAAGCCAACTGTGGCAATAGAGCCAAATAGTAAGATCATGATCCCGCCCATTACAGGTACAGGGATGGTTTGTAGCATTGCGCCTAATTTACCAACAAACGCTAATACTAATGCAGTAATTGCCGCCCATGTCATGATCACAGGGTTAAAGGCTTTCGTTAACATTACCGCCCCCGTTACTTCTGAGTAAGTCGTATTTGGTGGAGCGCCAACAAGAGATGCGGCAATCGTCGCAATACCATCACCCGCCATCGTTCGGTGTAGACCTGGTTTTTTCAGGTAATCTTTTCCTGTAACGTTCGAGATCGCTAGCATATCGCCAACGTGTTCGACTGCAGGGGCTATCGCAACAGGGATCATAAATAGTACGGCATTGATATTAAATTCAGGAAAAGTAAAGTTAGGAAGGGCTAACCAACTTGCGCTATGAACAGGTGTAAAATCAACAACTCCAAAGGCAAGACTTGTAATGTAACCAGCAGTGATACCACCCACAATCGGAACCAGCTTTAACATGCCTTTGGCAAATACACTTAAACCAATCGTGACGATTAATGAAATGGCTGAAATCCATAGTGCGGTATCGTGAGCAATCAACTGTACGCCACCATCCCCCGTTTTACCTACTGCCATATTGACGGCTGCGGGTGCTAAACCTAAGCCAATTACCATAATTACAGGACCAACAACAACAGGGGGAAGGATCTTATGAATAAAGCCGACCCCACGTATTTTGATGACTACACCCATAATAACGTAGACGATACCAGCCATCATTAAGCCGCCCATGGTGCTTGCTACGCCCCAAGCTTGGATGCCGTACATAATCGGCGCAATGAAAGCGAAAGAGGATGCAAGGAAGATAGGAACAGAACGTTTTGTGACAAGTTGGAAAAGAAGGGTTCCTACACCAGCACCAAATAGAGCTACGCTAGGATCGAGTCCTGTAAGTAGCGGAACCAGAACGAGTGCGCCAAATGCGACAAATAACATTTGGGCGCCTTGTAATACCTGCATCATACTCAAAATTACCGTGTCGAAAAAAAATCGCGCAATCCTATCACACAAAGCAAACGTTTACCTAGATGGAATAAGAGAAAAATATCGCTATTTTTTAAGCGTCAATATTTGTCACTAAATAATGTTTTTCAATAAATGGTTTGTTTCTTGCTTGTTGTATTGTTTTGGTTCAGGAAAAAGTACATATTGTAAAACAAATTAATGTTGGTCTATGTGACTATACAGAGAATCAATGAATCACTGGTTTTCTTTGATTATCTCTGTATTTTTTGACGGTTTATTTTTGTAAATTACGAGTGCGATATGTTGCGATTTGCGTTGTTATTTTTAGCTTTACTGGCTTTACCTATTAAAGCCGCTACAGTCACTGATTTATATCAGGCTCAAGTAGTCATGCCTGTTGATGGACAAAACCCTGATCAAGCAGCAAGAGAGCAAGGTTTTAAGCAAGTATTAGTGAAAGTGACAGGTAATCCGAACATTAATAAAAATAGTGTTGTAGCACAGGCGATAGCGAACAGTTCAAATTACGTCAGCCAGTTTGGTTATGGCCAAGATAATGGACAGAAGACGCTAGATTTAACGTTTGATCAGGTACAAATTAAGCAGTTATTAACACAAGCGAAAGCGAATTTTTGGAGTGCTCAACGTCCTAATATTCTCGTTTGGATGGTTGATGATAACGGTAATAGCCGAGATATTTTATGGGATCAATCAACCAATGCACTTGTAGCTGATACAAAACAAGCGGCAAATGATCGTGGTCTACCCGTTACTTTTCCTGTGGGTGATTTTAACGATGTTACAGCGGTACATGTATCTGACCTTTGGGGGAGTTTTATTGATCCCATCACTAGCGGAAGTCAACGTTATAATGCGGGTGGTTTATTGTTAGTTAAAGCTCACCAGCAAGGTACAGATAAGGTTGAATTAACATGGCAGTTATATGCTCAGCAGCCAAGCACTATTGCTGCAGATACTCAGCCTATGACTGGAAAGGCGAGTGGTACATTGGCACAAGCCAGTCGCGATATGATGAGCCAAGTAGCGAACCAATTAGCGCAGAAGTATGCCGTTGCATTAGGTGGTGCAGCATCAGGTAGTGTTAATATTGAAGTTGGAAATGTTAATTCAACAGAAGATTTCTTTACGCTTGAACGTATGCTTAATCAGATGACGACGGTTAGCAGTGCTAATGCAGTAAATATTAAAGGTGATAAGGTTATTTTCCGCATGAATTTATCAGCACCTGATACTGAGTTTAAGCGAGAGTTGAGTCATGATACGCGTATTAGTGCTGATGATTATGCTGTTACTAATACCAGCGCAACAACAAGACCAAAGACTGATGTAAGTAGTGATCCTAATGCGATAGATGTCACTGCTACGCAACCACAACCACAAACGCAACCCGAAAATTATGTGGCACCTGATGATATGTATACATGGCATAACTAAAATTCGTTGTTAATAGCAATAATTAAGCCCTCACGATGAGGGCTTTTTTTTAATATCTTATTATTAGAGAACGAGCTATTAGTTCAATCTTTAGGTGGCTCAAAACGCTCGCGTTCTTGGCGCTCTACTTGCGATAAGCGCTGGAGTTTTATACCTAATTCTTTGGCTCTTACACGAGCAAAAAGGATGTTACTAAGAAATGCAATGGTGACGAGTAGTAGCTCTACACCAGCTAACCAACGTTCACCTTCATCAATAGTGAGTAACGTCAGAGCATGTAGAAAATAAAACATCAAAATGAAGTTAGACCATGCATAAGTATAAGGCTTAGCCGCTAACATCCCACGCAATGGCAGTAGTAAAGGTATGATCCAAACAACAGCCATTACCCAGTTATTTAAGTGAGGGTGAGGAGAGAGGGTAATTTGCCATAACGCGACCCATAGCATTAGGGTTAAATTAGCGCAAACGGCAAAACGGTGAATATACTGTGTTCGAAGTTGCATTGGGGGCATCGAATAATCCTTTTCGTTAGCCATAATGAATTAATGCTGAAGTTGAATAGCGGTTAATGCAAGCCGCTTACCGAGAGCGTGTGCAAGTTCAATTTCATCACTATGGAGTTGCTTATTAGTACCATTGTTGAGGTGTGAAGCTCCATAGGGAGTACCTCCATGTTGCGTTGCATGCAAAGTGGGTTCGGAATAGGGGATCCCAACAATTAGCATTCCGTGGTGTAGTAACGGCAGCATCATCGATTGTAAGGTTGTTTCTTGCCCGCCATGCATTGAAGATGATGAGGTAAATACGCAGGCAGGTTTATCGATTAGTGTACCTGATAACCATTCTTGGCTCGTGCTATCAATAAAGTGTTTTAATGGCGCAGCCATATTACCAAACCGAACAGGGCTTCCCATCGCTAAACCAATGCATTGTTTCAGATCGCTATGACTGACGATTGGATCAAGGTTAGATTGCTGAAGATCATTTTTTTCGATTTCAGCAACCGTTCTTAGCACTGCTTCACAACCCGATACTTGTTCAATACCGCGACCAATATGCCGTGCTAACTGACGTGTATTGCCATGACGGCTGTAATAAAGAACTAAGATTTTATGCATTATAAAATATCCAATACTTGCTCTGGTGGACGACCCAATGCAGCTTTTTCACCATGCACGACAATTGGACGTTCTATTAGTTTTGGATGTGTGGACATTGCAGTAAAAAGTGCATTATCAGATACGTCATTATTACCGAGCTCAAGTGCTTTATAATCCGCTTCTTTAGTACGCATCATTTTACGTACAGAGTCAAAACCCAGTTGGCGGTATAACGTTTCTAATTCTGCTACGCTTGGTGTTTGTTCTAGGTATTTAACGATAGTCGGTGTGATCCCTTTTTCTTCTAATAACGCTAATGTTTCACGGCTTTTAGAACAACGAGGATTATGATAAATAGTGACTGACATGACATCTCCTAACTGACTGCACTAGCAGCGTATTTTATTGGTATTGATTTATTGGTGATAATCTACAATAAATTAAAATTAATCAATACGTTATTGTAATGCTTTGAATTTCTGACGTTGGAAACGAAGTTGATCAATGCGTGCGTCATAACGCGCTTGATTCATTGATCCTAGCTCTGCCATTTGTGCGGCTTGAGTATAATTATTAATGGCTTTATCCCACTGAGCTCGCAAGGCTAACAGCTCTCCAAGAGCTGCAAGTTCTGCACTACGATCACCAATTTTGGCATAGTTTTGTGCTAATAATGTCCAAGCATTAATATCATTAGGATGATCGTAAGAGTAACGATTCAAAATTTGAATACTCTTTTGATATTGCCCCGATTCAAGATAAATATTGGCTAAGTTTAAGCGCAACACATTACTTTCAGGGCTGGTTTTAAGCGCATTAGTTAAGCGAGTGATTGCACGATCAAAGTGCTTTTGGTTGAGATCAAGATCGGTTGCTGCATCAATAAAAAATAAATTATTGGGTTCTCCTGCCAATAATGGATCGAGTATTTGATGTGCTAATTGGTATTTACCATTATCGAGATAAATGAGTGCCTTACCGTAATTAAGTTCTTTACGGCGGTTTGGCGGCACTTTTTTTAATTCACGATTAAGCCAATTAAGCGCAGAGGTATCACTCAAGCCTGCATTACGAGCAACGATGCGAGATCGAGCGAGTAAATAGTCTTCAGAGGGAGGTAAACGTACAAGCGGATACTTTCTTGCGCGCATACGGCTATCAGCGACCCGTGATTCGGGTAATGGGTGGGTCAACAACATCGCGGGTAATTTTGACGTATAGCGATATTGATCGGCTAAACGACCAAAAAAACGCGGCATCGCATGAGCATCAAACCCTGCTTTTGCGAGGGTGGTAATACCAATTCTGTCTGCTTCTTTTTCATTACTGCGCGTAAAGTTAATTTGTCCTTGTATCCCTACGGCCGTAGTAGCATGCATAGCTGCTAAACCTGCTTCAGGAGCTGCGATTGTTAATAACAGTGAGCCAATCAGTGCAGCCATCGTGATAGGCGAATTTCTGGCCTCTGCTTCCATTCTTCGCGCAAGGTGTCTTTGGGTGACATGGGCAATTTCATGCGCCATAACAGAGGCGAGTTCACTTTCTGTTTCGGCATGGAGAAATAGCCCTGAGTGGATAGCAACATAGCCACCAAAAAAAGCAAAAGCATTAATTTCAGGATTTTGGATCAAAAAGAAATGAAATGGCGTTCGGACATCTTCAGCACTGGCGACCAGTTTATGACCCAAAGCTTGAACATAATTTGAGAGTAAAGGATCGTTAATAACAGGCTGGCTGGCGCTTAGCATACGCATATATGCATCGCCATATTCACGTTCTTTATCAATCGTTAACGTAGAAGAGGCTGTCGTTCCCATTTCAGGTAAGCGATTATCATCACTAGCAATGGCTGGAATACTGCTACTAATAAGAGCAGAAAGCAAAAGATAGGTTGGTGCTTTGGCAAATCGAAACATGGGAATGATACAACCTCCTTATTGAGTTATCGTTAATATCTAGTTAGTTAGGACAACGAAATACTTTAGAGGTTCGTTAATGTGATTCATGTCCTTTCTCTATCTCGCATCTTATATGTGCTGAGGTTACAATACGGCAATACAAAATACCTGTCACTTAAATGAAATGGAAATTATATCGCTTGATCTAATGGCCCAACGTTGTCCGCTGGCTTTATTGTTAGCTAAACGCGCATGCGCAACACTTCTTCCCAATCAAGGGTTAGAAATACGAATTTCAGACAGCGGCGCAAGAAGTGATATCCCTCGTTTCTTGCATAATAATGGATATATTACCGATATCTTAGTTGATGATAATACTCAACTGATCATGATGGTGAAAAAAGGATAGAGCTCAACATGTTATACATGCTAAACCGCTGGTATCAGCGTCGATTTTCAGACCCCCACGCTGTAAGCCTTGTTGTTATTCTTCTCGGCGGCTTTCTGACTATTTACTTTTTTGGCAGTTTAATTACGCCGTTATTAGTCGCCATTGTTTTGGCTTACTTATTAGAATGGCCTGTAGCAAGGTTAAATAAGCTTGGGATGCCAAGAACACTGTCAGTCGCTATTGTATTATTGGTTTTTGCTGGCTTAATGGTGCTTGCTCTCTTTGGTTTAGTGCCGACGATTTGGCATCAAATTACCAATTTAAGTGCTGATGTGCCGAAGATGTTTAACGACCTTCAAATCTATGTATCTAGCTTACCAGAACGCTATCCTGATTTTGTTCAACCAGCTCAAGTGGTTGATTTCATGAATACTCTGCGTGAGAAGGTGCTAGGGCTTGGCGAAAGTGTTGTAAAAGGTTCATTGGCTTCATTAGTCAGCTTAGCAACGTTAGGGGTATACCTGATCTTAGTGCCATTACTCGTATTCTTTTTACTTAAAGATAAAGACGAAATGTTGCGTACGTTATTAAACGTTTTGCCTCAAAACCGTCGTTTAGCCAGTAAAGTTGGCAGCGAAATGAATCAGCAGATCTCTAATTATATTCGCGGTAAAGTGACTGAAATTATTATTGTTGGCATTGTAAGTTATGTCACATTTGAAGTAATGGATTTACGTTATGCCGTGTTATTAAGTGTATTAGTAGGGCTTTCTGTTCTTATTCCTTACATTGGAGCTGCTGCAGTTACGGTTCCCGTTGCTATGGTTGGATTATTCCAGTGGGGTTGGACACCTGATTTTTGGTGGCTGTTAGTTGCGTATGGCATTATTCAAATGTTAGATGGCAATGTGTTAGTTCCGATTTTATTCTCTGAAGCGGTAAATCTACATCCCGTAGCTATCATTGTTGCTGTGTTGGTTTTTGGCGGGTTATGGGGATTTTGGGGGGTATTTTTTGCTATCCCATTAGCGACATTAGTCAAAGCTGTGTGGGGAGCGCTACCTGCGAGTGATAATAATTTATCATCCTCCGAAGTGTCAGAAAAAGTGTAGTAAAAAGGCCGTGAAAACGGCCTTTTTTATATCTAATTAAACCTTTAGCGATCATTGGTTTAAATAATCAAGTACCACTTGGTGGTGATCTTTGGTCTTAAATTTGTTGAACACATGTTCAAGGTTGCCAGACTCATCAATCAGGAAGCTTGTTCTTACAACACCCATATTCTCTTTGCCCATGAACTTCTTAAGTTGCCAAACACCATACTTTTCACAAACTTCGTGTTCTTCATCGGCTAGTAGAGTGAAGTTCAGCTCTTGCTTGTTGGTAAAGTTCGTCAGCTTTTTGGGGGTATCAGGGCTAACACCAAGCACAATAACATTGTGAGCATCTAGTTCAGCTTTAGTATCACGTAATCCTTGAGCCTGAACTGTACAGCCAGGTGTTGACGCTCGTGGGTAGAAGTACAGCAGTACCTTCTTTCCCTGCAGTTTAGATAGCGTTACAGGGTTATTGTCTTGGTCATTCAGAGTAAAATCAGGTGCAGGCGTGCCTGCTGTGAGTGTATTCATAAATATAATATCCTTTTAGTTATCGTATCGCGATGCATTGCATGTTGAACGAACATGAGGCTGATAATGAAAGTCTTGTTGTTTTGCTTTCGTTAATTTTTATGACCAATAAAATTCACAGCCCCTTTTGCTGATAAACTCAGGCATAAGGTTTCAAATTCCTCTTGCAGTGTCATCAGGTTGCAGTCTTCAGGTAAATTTGTGCTAATTTGTAAAACAAGTTGATTCATTGTTTCCACTGTTTGGCTTTCAACGGTATTAGCGCTAAGCGTTGAAATGTCGATGTGTCGGCTGGCCATAAAGTGAGTAAATTGCTTAATTAAACCTGGGCTATCATTGGCTTCAACATAGAAGTCAGCGGTATAAGGGAAAAACCGCTTCTGGTGTTTACTTGTACGTTTTATAACGGTAATAAGATCATGCTCTTGCCCTTTTAATGGCAAGGTTGACTCAATTCGAGATATTGCATTGTTATTGCCAGATAACAACATGATCAAGGTAAACTCAGAACCAAAAAGGGCAATGCGACTATCTACAATATTACAGCCACATTGAGTCACGAGGTGGGTGATTTCATCAGAGATACCTGCGCGATCAGTACCTACAGCAGTGATGACAAGGTAATGTTCCATATTGGTCTTCATTGTTAAATTATAATCTAAGCATGTTAGCACAGACTGCTATTGATACGATGCCAAATTTAATGACAAGAGTCCTTGCTAGGTACATTGAATTTGACTGCTTTTTGAACAAGAAAGTAGAAATATTATTGAGTTTATCGATATTTTAGTTTCAAAGTACAAAATTGTGATGAAAGAAGGCGATAAAGCCTGTTAGTTCACTGTTTTCAATCAGCCTTTGCTTGAGTTTATAGCCACTCAAAAGTACCATGACAAAGTTATGCCCTAACTGCTTTTGCATATAGCCCCACAGGGAAATGATGAGAGAGTCGTTTGGATATATAAGAAGAGGGGGATGGACATGTTTAAAGGAAGCATGGTTGCGCTATTAACTCCACTAGATTCAGCCGGCGAAGTAGATTACGTCGGTTTGAAAACGCTGGTGGATTATCATATTAACGCAGGTACAAGTGCGATTATTGCCGTAGGTACTACGGGCGAATCTGCAACACTTACCGTTGATGAGCATATTAAGGTTGTTTTAAAAACATTGGAATATGTTGATGGACGTGTGCCTGTTATTGCAGGCACAGGCGCAAATGCAACGCATGAAGCCATTACAATTACCAAGCTTTTTTCTGGAACGGGTGTAGCAGCATGCTTAAGTGTAACCCCGTACTATAATAAGCCAACCCAAGAAGGTTTATTCCTACATTATAAAGCCATTGCTGAAGCGACAGATATTCCGCAAATTCTTTACAATGTACCAGGACGAACTGCGGTAGACTTATTACCTGAAACTGTCGCGCGTTTAGCTAAAATCGATAATATTATTGGTATTAAAGATGCGACAGCTGATTTATCTCGTGTGAAAAAAACACGGGAACTTTGTGGCGAAGATTTCATCCAATTAAGCGGTGATGACGCTACAGCTGTAGATTTTGTCGCTGAAGGTGGTCACGGTGTTATTTCTGTTACGGCAAATATTGCCGCAGCAGATATGGCTCAAATGTATACACTCGCATTAAGTGGCCAAATCGACGCTGCACGAGAAATTAATCAGCGTTTAATGCCATTACACAATCATCTATTTGTTGAAGCGAATCCCATTCCAGTGAAATGGGCTGCTCATCAGTTAGGCTTGATTGATAATGGTGAATTACGACTACCGCTAACTGTATTAAGCGAGTCACAGCAACCGATTGTTAAACAGGCTCTTTTGGATGCCGGTGTGCTTTAAGTTGCACAAGCGTAGGAGCGCAGGAGCATAAATGAATTATAAATATCGACTAGCACTAGCTGCATTCATGGTAACCAGTTTGTCTGCTTGTTCAGGTGGGTCAGAGGCTCGTCGTCAGGCTAATCAGGATTTTAACTATCTTGATACTCAACCTTTAGAATCATGGACGTTGCCAACAGGGGCTATGCCTTTTAGTAATGCCAGTTACGCGATTCCGAGTAAGGCATTTACTGGTGATGTTGGTGCTAGCGTTGATATTCGCCCACCGCAACAGGTTCTTAATCTGATCCCTGGTATGCGCTCTAACGTGGACCAAGATGGTGTAACCGTTCAACTTCCTCGAACTTCTGATTTAACTAAACTATGGCAAGTTACTCAGAATTTGATCAGTAAAAATAATATCGGCATTGCTAAACAAAGTGCTGATCGTATTGATACTGATTGGGTCAGTTGGACCAATGAAGACGAAGATCATGAAGTAGGTAGCCGCTACAGTATTGAGAAATCACCAGCAACGAACAGTTACCGTATTATTTTAACGGATTGGCGTGAAGATGGTAAAACGGTGCCTGTTACTGCGAATAATAAACGTCGTTATAGTATTTTGATGACTAACTTGGTGATGTCTAAATACGATGAAGATATTCGCGAACAAGCACGTTTAGCAGCGGCTGAGCAGCTGAAAAATGTACCAATTTCAATGGGTATGGATCGTAGTGGTTTCCCTGTTCTTATTGCTCGTGCATCTTATAGCGATATGTGGGAACGTTTACCGAAGGCATTAGAAAAACTGGGCTTTACTGTTGAAGATCGTAACCGTTCACAAGGTTTGATTGATGTTAAGTACCGTGAGCCTGATGATGAATTCTGGCAAACGCTAGGGACTAAACCGATGAAACTAACGGATGATACGTACCGTATTTTAGTTGGTGATCTTGGTAATCGTACGTCAATTAATATTACTGATAACGATGGTAAGCCTGTGACTGGTGAAATTTTAGAATCTGCAGCACCTGCTTTTGCGGCGAGTTTCCAAAAATAATTAGTTATTTAAGCCATAAAAAAAACCGCTTTATTTAAAGCGGTTTTTTTGTGTTTAATTTTTAGCTTACGTCATAATACGTAGTGATATTATTTAATCTCGACACCTTGTGCTTGTAGATCAGCGTGGTACGACGATCGCACAAAGGGTCCACATGCCGCGTGCGTAAAGCCAAGATCGAGAGCGATCTCTTTTAGTTCATCAAATTCTTCTGGCGGTACATAACGCTCAACCGGTAGGTGGTGGCGGCTTGGTGCTAAGTATTGGCCTAGTGTCAGCATGGTAACGCCATGAGCACGAAGATCTTTTAATACTTGAATGATTTCTTCTTTAGTTTCACCTAAGCCCATCATCACACCTGATTTAGTTGGTACATCAGGATGAAGCTCTTTAAACTTTTTCAGCAAATCCAGTGACCACTGGTAGTTAGCTCCTGGGCGAGCTTTACGGTACAGGCGTGGAGCTGTTTCTAAGTTGTGGTTAAAAACATTGGGTGCGGTATCACGGAAGATCTCTAGTGCGCGATCCATACGACCACGGAAATCAGGCACTAACGTTTCAATATGAATATTTGGGTTTTTTGCTCTAATTTCAGTAATACAGTCAACGAAATGTTGTGCGCCACCATCACGTAGATCATCACGGTCAACAGAGGTGACAACCACATAACGTAGCTTCATATCTGCGATTGTCTGTGCTAGATGCGCGGGCTCTTCTGCATTGGGTGGAAGAGGACGACCATGAGCCACGTCGCAGAATGGGCAACGACGGGTACAAATAGCCCCTAATATCATAAAGGTTGCTGTACCGTGGTTAAAACATTCTGCTAAATTCGGGCAAGAAGCCTCTTCACATACAGAGTGAAGCTTGTTTTTACGTAGGGCTGATTTTATTTCCTGAATACGCTTACTATCAGACGGCAGCTTGATTTTCATCCATTCAGGTTTACGTAATACTTCTTTTGGCGCTTCTTCATTCGCAACGTTACGAACTGGGATCAATGCCATTTTATCGGCATCGCGATATTTGACGCCTTGTTCAATTTTAATTGGTTTACTCATGGTTGATTGCTTTCCGTCATCCACTCGATTTTCGGATAATCGAGTAATTTAGTTAATTCTTCAACGAGTACAGGCTGAACTTCCGTCAGTTCAGTTGGGCCATTTAATGACGCAGTTTGTGTCATTTCCATTCCAGCATATCCGCAAGGGTTAATACGAAGAAAAGGCGCCAGATCCATATTTATATTGAGTGCCAGACCGTGAAAAGAGCACCCACGTCTGATCCGTAATCCTAGTGAGCATATTTTTTGATTATTAACATACACACCAGGTGCATCAGGGCGAGCGTTAGAGCTAATCCCAAAGTGGGATAAAGTATTGATTACTGTATTTTCGATGTGCGTAACTAATTCACGTACACCTAATTTTTTACGGCGCAAGTCGATTAAGATATAAGCCACTTGTTGTCCAGGACCATGATAGGTTACTTGACCGCCACGGTCACTTTGAACAACAGGGATATCGCCTGTGTTGAGCAAGTGTTCAACTTTGCCTGCCTGTCCTTGAGTGAAAACAGGTGAATGTTCGACCAGCCAGATTTCATCTGCCGAGTCTTCAGTTCGATTATTGGTGAAGTCATGCATGGCATCGTACGTCGATTGGTAATCGCAACGGCCAAGGTTTTTAATAATAAGAGCTGTTTGCAATGTACTACCCAGATAATAATTAAGATGCCAATCATAAAGAAGGCTAGGTCGGGGCATTATACCTAAACTTGTTGCGGATGTAATGTTAACGACTGATGAAGGAGTTATGGATAATAAGTGAGGATTATAAGAAAGGTAGAGTAAAGAGGAAGACAGGCGGTATTGATAACCGCCTGAAAAATAGTGCTTATAACACTACGCGAACAATATCAATTGCACCTAAATCTTTATATAAGGTTTCAATTTGTTCAACATTGGTCGCGTTTACAGCAACAGAAACAGCAGTGTATGTTCCTTTGCTACTTGGTTTTGTTGTTGGAGTGTAATCACCAGGGATAATACTCTGAATAACTTCAACCACACGATCTGGCAATTCTGGTTTGTTTTCGCCCATTACTTTAAAAGTAAAGATACAAGGGAATTCCAGTAGATCTTTTAGTTTTGGTTGCTCTTGTTCTTGCATATAGAACTCCAAGGTTCGCTTTCAATGTGTCTTTCATCATTACTATTATGGCTAATAGTAGTGTAATGCAGGCATCTTAATGTGTCAGTGATTGTAAAACAAGGGGGGGATGAAGACGATAGAGAATATGGGAGGTAATGTTTGTATTCAGTAATGAAAACAAAGAGGCAACCGAAGTTGCCTCTTAGTTGTTGATGAAGTCGATGGTTGAAATTACTTAAACCAACTTTGTACTAGCATCATTACGTAGTCGACCATACGGCTAAATAGGCTACCTTCTTTCACATCGTTTAATGCAACAAGCGGGTATTCAGCAACGTCTTGATCGCCAACACGATAAGTTAATTTACCTACCTCTTCACCTTTAGTGATAGGGGCTTTTAACTCTTTGGTTAGCACAAAACTTGCTTTCAGATCTTTTGCTTGGCTACGAGGCAGCGTTACATAAGTATTTTCAGCTACACCTAGGTTTACTGTGTCAGTGTCACCCATCCAAACTTTTTCAGTTTCAATCGTTTGATCTTTTTTGTTTGGTGACAGTGTTTCGTAGAAACGGAAACCAAAGTTAAGCAGCTTCTTACTTTCAGCAAGGCGAGCATTTTTACTTGCAGTACCCATCACAACTGAGATCAGACGCATGTTACCTTCAGTGGCAGTACTTACTAGGCTGTAACCTGCGTTATCTGTATGGCCTGTTTTTAGACCGTCAACGTGCATGCTTTTATCCCAAAGCAGACCATTGCGGTTGTATTGGGTAATACCGTTGTAAGTAAATGATTTTTCTGCGTAGATTTTAAATTCATTTGGCAAATCACGGATCAGTGAGCGCGCTAGAATTGAAAGATCGTAAGGTGTTGTGTATAGATCTGGGCGATCTAGACCATGAACATTAGCAAAGTGTGTTGATTTCATGCCAAGGTTTTTAGCCCAGCCATTCATTAAATCAACAAAAGACTCTTGAGAGCCAGCAACGTGCTCAGCCATTGCGACACAGGCATCGTTACCAGAATCTACGATAATACCGCGGTTTAAGTCAGAAACTTTTACGCTTTTACCGACCTCAAGGAACATTTTAGATGAGCCTGGGAAATTTTTCGCCCATGCATTTTTACTGATAACAACAGTATCATCTGGTGAGATGTTACCGTTTTTAATTTCTTGACCGATAACGTAACTGGTCATCATTTTTGTCAAACTAGCAGGCGCTAATTTTTCATATTCATTATGACCGGCAAGGATTTTACCTGAGTTATAGTCGACGAGGATATAGCCTTTTGCCGCGATTTGTGGAGCTTCAGGTACGACTGCTGGTGATGCAGCAACAGTAGCTGAAGCCAGCAAAGTGGCAGAGATGGCTACAGAACGGAAAAGCGCAGCTGTTTTCTTCATGGTTATTATAACTTTAGTTTATCTAAGACAAGAAATGACGCTCACTATAGCAGATAACACCTCACCTATCAGTTGAATGGGGGGAGAATCCCATTTATTGACATTAAGCGGACGTAATGTGCGCAAAGATTGGTTATTGATTCACTGTTGTGAACAAAATAAAACTTGTATGTTCATTACGTTAAACGAATAAACATACAAGCCGATGTTATGAGTGCTAAATGTCGATTAGGTTCCCATTATCTATTAACAGTGGTTATAAATGCCTTTGGGTAACGATGAGATTTTACTTTGCTAAGCTGTATTTCTGCATCTCGGTGATCCATATATGGACCTAAACGGACACGGTATACCGCACGACTAGCAACTTTTTCGATATCAATATCGGTATTGAAGTTACGTTTTAGCTCTTTTTTCATCTCTTCGGCTTTTGCTAAGCTATTTACCGCGGCTAATTGGACAAAATAGTGATGAGGAATCGGTGAATTTTTCATTGCACTTTTATTTGTCGGCTTAGGTATATTTATCACTTCAATCTTAACAGGGGCTGTGCCAAGACTGATTACCCCAATTTTTGCTGCCGCGGCCATACTTAAATCAATAATTCGGCCATCATGGAATGGACCACGGTCGTTCACTCGAACGATCGTCGATTTACCATTTAGGGTATTGGTTACACGGACAAAACTCGGTAGCGGCAAGGTTTTATGCGCTGCCGTCATAGCAAACATATTATATGTTTCACCATTGGAGGTTTTATGGCCATGGAATTTCTCGCCATACCAAGAAGCAAAGCCTGTCTCAGTATAACCTTTCGTATTTTTTACAATATGGTAGCGTTTGCCACGTAATGTGTAGTCTTTATTACCACCACGACTATAAGGTTCATAATGCGGTACAACGGGTGGTACTTTACTAAAATCAGGCACCACCGTTGGTGCTCGGTCATCTTTTAATGAATAACGGCCCGCATTGGGATCGTCATTGGTTGGGGTATTGGGTTTAAACAGTAAGCCTGGTGTGGCTTGAGCTGCTTTTGTCTCTGGCTGTTGAGGTTTATCTGGCGCGGAGCTACATCCTGCAAGTAGAACAAAGAACAATAAAAAAAGTGAACGCATTTAGGTCGCCTTAGACAACATTTTTCTGTGAGTGTGGATAGACATCAAAATACCGAAGCCAGCTAGCAGGGTCATCATGGATGTACCGCCGTAGCTCACTAGAGGAAGTGGAACACCTACCACAGGCAGAATGCCACTTACCATACCGATATTTACAAAAACATAAACAAAGAAACTTAATACAATACTGCCAGCCATCATACGCCCAAATGCGGTTTGAGCTCGGCTTGCTAATAATAACCCTCGTCCTAAGATGAAAAGGTAAATTGTCAGTAAACCAATCACACCGGTTAATCCCCATTCTTCAGCGATAACTGCAAAGATGAAATCGGTATGTCGTTCAGGAACAAATTCTAGCTGAGACTGAGTACCATGGAGCCAACCTTTACCGCTTATGCCTCCAGAGCCAATCGCGATTTTTGATTGAATAATATGGTAACCCGCACCGAGCGGATCAGACTCTGGATTAAACAAAGTCATTACTCGCGTTCGCTGGTAGTCGTGCATAAGGAAGAACCATAACACAGGAATAAACGCACCGAGTAATACTAACGCCCCTATAATCAGTCTCCAGCTCATTCCTGACAGAAACAGAACAAAGATCCCTGATGCGGCAACCAAAATTGAGGTTCCAAGGTCGGGTTGCTTAGCAATTAAGATGGTTGGTGTGAAGATTAATACTAAAGCAACAAAGATATTACGCATCGATGGCGGTAATGGTCGATTACCAATAAATCGAGCCACCATCAGCGGTACGGCCAGTTTGAGCAATTCAGAAGGTTGAAAGCGAACAAAGCCTAAATTTAACCAACGTTGTGCGCCTTTAGATACTTCACCAAAAGCTAATACACTAAACAGCAGTAGTAAGCCAATACCAAATAAGTAAGGTGCCCATGCTTCGTAATGGCGTGGTGCAATTTGTGCGAGTAAAACCATAATCCCTAGTGACATCAACATGCGCATTGCCTGGCGTTCCATCATGGCAATATTTTGTCCGCTTGCGCTCCACATGATGATAAGGGCAAACCCCATAAGTGTAAGGATCCCTAGTAATAGTGGCATATCGATATGTAAGCGATCACTTAGCGTTCGCTTGGTACCGGTTGCCGCCATAATACTCATTATTGTACCTCTGTTGGTTGTGTCGCAGTGAGTTCAGGCTTTGCTTTAAGAAGGCTCTCAGCGGTTGGCTTAATTAGCATATGATCGAAAATTTGACGAGCAATTGGCCCACCATTACTAGAGCCACCACCGGCATTTTCTAATACCATTGCAACGACTACTTCAGGTTTGTCAAATGGCGCAAATGCAGTAAATAACGCATGGTCACGTAAACGCTCTTCAAGCTCATCTGCATTATATTTTTGGTTTTCAGCTAAACCGAAGACCTGTGCTGAGCCTGATTTCCCGCCAGCTTCATATGGCGTATCATAAAACGCTTTTCGTGCTGTACCACGATTACCATAAAGAACGCGATGCATACCTTCACGAGCGATCTCCCAGGTTTCTGGTGTCACGCCTGTGATCGGTGGGAAATCTTCAAACTCAGCGGGTTTGACTGTTTCTTCGTCAATAATATCTTTTAGAAGATGAGGGCGATGAACCACGCCATTATTGACCAATACCGATGTTGCTTTTGCTATTTGCAGTGGTGTTGCTGTCCAATAGCCTTGTCCAATACCGACAGGAATAGTATCGCCTTGATACCAAGGACGTTTATGGCGAGCTTGTTTCCATTCACGGGTTGGCATATTGGCTTTGCTTTCTTCGTGAATATCAATACCGGTATAGACGCCATAGCCAAATTTATTCATCCACGTTGAAAGTCGATCGATACCCATATCGTAGGCAACTTGATAAAAGTAAGTATCCACTGACTCTTCAATCGCTTTATAAATGTTGACGCGACCATGTCCCCAACGTAACCAATCACGGAATTTACGACTGGTTGTGTTCGGGATCTGCCACCAACCGGGATCATTTCGGGTGGTTTTTGGCGTGATCACGCCTTCTGTTAATGCAGCGACTGCAATTAACGGTTTTACCGTGGATGCTGGTGGATAAATACCGAGAGTGACGCGGTTAACTAATGGGCGATCTGGGTTATTTAATAATTCACGGTATTTTTTACTGGAAATACCACGAACAAATAAATTAGGGTCGTAACTTGGGCTAGAAACCATCGCGAGAATAGCGTCGTCTTTTGGATCTAAAACTACGACAGAGCCACGTTTGTGTTTAGTGATCTCTTCACCCGTTTCAGGATCGATTTTACGTTCAGTTAGCAAGTTTTGAACATAAAGCTGAAGCTGAATATCAAGATTTAATGAGATGTCTTTACCTGGAATAGGGGGTACGTACTTAAGGGTACGAATAATACGTCCACGACTGTTAACTTCGACTTCTTGATAGCCTGAAGTGCCATGTAATAGATCTTCGTAGTAACGCTCAATACCTAGCTTACCGATATCGCGAGTTGCTTTGTAATTACTGAGTTTATCCGCTTTATCTAGTTTTTTAAGGTCACGATCGTTGATTTTAGCAACATAACCTAAGACGTGCGTAAGCGAATCACCATATGGATAGTAACGTTTTAAATAGGCTTTAACTTCCACGCCTGGAAATTTATGTTGGTTGACTGCAAACAAAGCAACTTGTTGCTCGTTTAATCCCTCAAGGATTGGCACAGATTTAAAGCGACGAGTACGGCGGCGCTCTTTTTTAAATCGCTCAATGTCTTCATCGGTAAGGCCTAATACTGATTTTAAATCAGCATAGGTTTGTTCCATGTCAGGTACTTTTTCGATGGTAACTTCAAGGTTATAAATGGGGCGGTTTTCGGCTAATAGCACACCATTACGGTCATAAATAAGACCGCGATTAGGTGCGACAGGAACAATTTTTATCCGGTTGTCATTTGATCGAGTCTTATAGTCTTGGTGTTGTTCAACCTGAATATTAAATAGATTGAATAATAAGATGCTGACCAGAATGACAATTCCAATAAATGAGACAAGAGCTCGGCGGAAAAATAGCGCCGACTCAGCGCGATGGTCGCGGATCTGGGTTCGCTTTTGTCTCATCGATGGTTATTCCCTGTGGTACGGATGGTTAGCCGTGATGCTCCATGCACGGTATAAACTTTCTGCCATAACTACACGCACTAACGGGTGCGGAAGTGTTAATGGTGATAGTGACCAGCTTTGCTCTGCTGCTGCTTTACAAGCTGGTGAAAGGCCTTCTGGTCCGCCAATTAAAATAGAGACGTCGCGACCATCAAGTTTCCAAACTTCTAGCTGACCTGCTAGTTGCTCGGTATCCCAGCGTTTGCCAGGAATATCTAGAGTAACAATTCGGTTACCCTTAGCAACGGCAGCTAACATTGCTTCACCTTCTTTTTGAAGGATACGAGCAATATCTGCATTTTTCCCGCGCTTACCCGCTGGGATCTCAATCAATTCCAGAGGCATATCTTTAGGGAAGCGACGGCTATATTCTTTATAGCCTTCCTCAACCCACTTTGGCATTTTTGTGCCAACAGCAATTAATTGAAGCTTCATGACTCAGTTAGCTCCAAAGCTTCTCCAGTTGGTACACTTGGCGAGCATCTTCTTGCATGATATGTAGCATTACGTTACCCATATCAACGATCACCCATTGACCTTCATCTTCACCACTAATACCAAATGGAGGGAAGTCAATTAACTTTGATTCTTTGTTTACGTGATCAGCAATAGAGCTCACGTGACGGTTTGAAGTACCAGTACAGATAACCATTACGTCTGTGATGCTTGATTTACCACGAACATCAATTGTTACGATGTCTTGTGCTTTAATGTCGTCAATTTTATCAACAATGAAATCGTGTAGTTCTTGAACTTGCAAAGGGATTCCCTCAATAAGCGTTTAAAAATGTGTAGTCGTCTATGATCTATTTTACTATTGGATAGGATAGGTAAAAAGTTTGCGACCGTAATAAGATCGGCAGTATACCACGCTCTTATCTGACAGCGATAAAAGGACAAGGTTCAGACGATGATTTTTCGACCGGTTAAGGTAAGATTTAGAAAAAAAACGGTCAACAATGACTGAAGACCGTTTTTATATCGGATTATGCGTGCTGTAAGTGGGTTTCTAAACCGCAGATTTCAGCACAGAGTGTACTAAGAGCTGGCCATGGTGTGGTGTCGTAATCAGTTTTCACTTGTATTTCAAGTTGAGTTAATTGACGAATGATTCTAACCAAACGTGGTAATGGTAAGCGATGAAGTGCACCAACATAAATTTCACGGCGATTTTGCCACACCCGAAATTGCTCAAAAATGATATTAAGCGGTGTGCCTTTCTTCCCCATTTCTTGCATCTTATAAAGCTGCGTCAACTCTCGTTGCAAGGTACGTAATAAGATCGTGGCCTCAATACCTTCACCTTGCAATTGACGGAGCACGCGTTGGCTGCGTTTTGATTGTCCAGCTAATACCGCATCAACCAGTTGGAAAGGGGTATAGTGATTATGACGACTTAATGCTTCTTGTAGGCGAATAATGGTTAGCTCACCATCAGGATAAAGCAAGACCAGCTTATGTAAGCTTTGTGCTAACGCCAGTAAATTACCTTCATGCCATTGTGCTAGCATTTGTACCGACTCATGATCAGGCTTTAAACCAAGCATTCGACAACGGGTTTGAATAAAACGCGGCATTTGTTTGGCGTCAGGGGTATTACATGGCACATATAAGCCTAAGCCATCGAGGGCTTTAAACCATTTGGTTGCTTCTTGTTTCTTATTTAAATAAGGACCAGTAAGCACTAATAAAATATCAGGGTTTAAATGTTCAATAACCTCTAACAAGGCTTTAGCTTGATTGGCATTAAGCCCTGTTTCAGGAAACTCTAACTCAATGATTTGTTGGGCTGAGAATAAGCTCATGGCTTGACAGCAATCGAGTACTTGATTCCAATCTAACTGGTTATCAATGGTAAAACGATGGCGTTCAAGAAAACCTTGCTGTTGAGCTAGTTGCTTAATACTGTCACCACATTCTTGTTTAAGTAGTGGTTCATTACCAAATAATAGGTAAGCCTGACGCAGGCCTTTATTGAGCTGCTGCGTCAGTTGTTCGGGATAAACTCTCATTGTGCGTTATGACTATTATGCTCAATAACTGTATTTGATTGCTCTGCAGGTAACGTTGTAATTATCGTTTTTCCTGTTTCATCGGAAGATTCTTTTTTATCTTCTTCGTTCAGAATCTCTTGTAATTGAGAGTCTAATTTGTCTTCTTCGATCTTATTAAATACGGCGGTTAAACGTGCCAATTTACGCATAATTTGTTGCGCAGCTTGTTCACGCATAACGTTAACTAATTCGTCTTGTTCAACAGATTTTGCCAATGCTGTTAATGGGTTATCAAGGAAAGTACGAGTCACTTTGGTGGTATAAGTTTGCTGACCTTGATTTGGGATAGTGACTGAGTAATTAACCGTTAAGGTTAAATCGTATTCCGCTTTACCGTTATTTTGATAAATAGATAAAGTACGCTCACCTTGAGACTCACTGTTAATATTTAGGTTCGGCACATTTTTCGCAGGTGCAACTTCACTAATACCGTGGAGTTTAAATTGGTATCTAACCATACGTGTTAGCTGACCATAAGGGTCAAAACTGGTTAATGATAGTTTAGCGATACCGTCAGGAAGCATGTAATTACCGCGAAGATGGAAGCCACAAGAAGCTGTTGTTAGCGCGAGAAGAGTAATGATAAGTAGTCGAGTTAGGCTGTTCGCCGAGAAAAAACTTTTCACGAAAGTCAGCTCCTTGAAGTAAAAAGAAAGTGCGCTAGGCGCAAAAATTAAATAGAACTGTAATTATAAAGATCCCCGCATAAGCGGGGATCTTAAGGTTACTCGCTATGTTAGGTGAACTAACAGAGAACAATAACCTAATTAGCTAGCAACGATGTTAAGTAGTTTACCTGGTACGTAAATAACTTTACGGATCGTTAAACCATCAGTGAACTTAGTGACGTTCTCATCGTTTAGACCAAGTTCTTCAACTTGTTCTTTTGTTGCATCTGCTGCAACGGTTAACTTAGCACGAAGCTTACCGTTAACTTGAACAATGATCAGTTTCTCATCTTCAACTAATGCTTTTTCGTCAGCTTGTGGCCATTGTGCATTATCAATGTCAGTTTCGCCCAGTGCAGCCCACATTTCGAAACAGATATGTGGAGTGATAGGGTAAAGCATAGTCACAATTGCTTTTAGTGCTTCATCAAGAATTGCGCGATCTTGAACTGATTCTTGAGAGGCTTTAGCCAGCTTATTCATCAGCTCCATGATAGCAGCAATTGCAGTGTTGAATGTTTGGCGACGACCAATATCATCACTTACTTTTGCAATTGTTTTGTGAATATCACGACGAAGTGCTTTTTGATCGCCAGTTAATGCTGACACATCAACCGCTTCTGCTGCACCTTTCGCTGTATGTTCACGAACGAGTTTCCAAACACGTTTAAGGAAACGGTTAGCACCTTCAACGCCAGATTCTTGCCATTCAAGTGTCATGTCAGCAGGTGATGCAAACATCATGAATAGACGAACGGTATCAGCACCGTACTTATCTACCATTTCTTGAGGGTCGATACCGTTGTTTTTAGACTTAGACATTTTGATCATGCCTGAGTGTTCAACGTTGTGACCTTGAGAGTCAACAGCAGACGTGATGCGACCTTTACCATCGCGTTCAACAGTGACGTCTGTTGGCGCAACCCACTCTTTACCGCCTTTCTCTGTGGTATAGAAGAATGCGTCAGCCAATACCATGCCTTGACATAGTAATTGCTTGAATGGTTCGTCAGACGTTACGTAACCTGCATCACGTAGCAATTTGTGGAAGAAGCGAGAGTACAGTAGGTGCATACATGCGTGTTCAATACCACCAATGTATTGATCAACAGGTAGCCAGTAGTTCGCTTTTTCTGGATCTAGAATATCGTCAGCTTGTGGTGAACAGTAACGCGCGTAGTACCAAGACGATTCCATGAATGTATCGAATGTATCTGTTTCACGAAGCGCAGGTTCACCGTTAAAGGTAGTTTTTGCCCACTCTTTATCCGCTTTGATTGGACTAGTTACGCCATCCATTACCACATCTTCAGGCAAGATCACTGGTAGTTGATCTGCAGGTACTGGGTGAACTTCACCATCTTCAGTCGTTACCATTGGGATTGGCGCACCCCAGTAACGTTGACGAGAAACGCCCCAGTCACGTAGACGGAAGTTAACTGTCTTTTTGCCTTTTCCTTCAGCTTCAAGTTTCGTTGCAATTGCATCGAACGCTTGTTGGAAGTTAAGGCCATCGAATTCACCTGAATTAAACAGTACACCTTTTTCTGTGTATGCCGCCTCAGAAATGTCAGCATCACTACCATCTTCAGGCTTGATAACTGCCATGATGTCGATGTTGTATTTTGTTGCAAACTCAAAGTCACGCTGATCGTGCGCAGGTACTGCCATTACTGCACCTGTGCCGTAATCCATCAGTACAAAGTTAGCAACGTAAACAGGGACTTCACGACCATCTAATGGGTGGATAGCCGTTAAGCCTGTATCCATGCCTTTCTTTTCCATCGTTGCAAGATCAGCTTCTGCAACTTTGTTATTACGGCATTCGTGAATGAAATCAGCAAGAGCAGGGTTATTTTCAGCCGCTTTTGCAGCAAGAGGGTGGCCTGCAGCAATGCTGACAAATGTTACACCCATAAGGGTATCAGGGCGGGTAGTATAAACTTCTAGATCGTCTTGACCTTTAACATTAAATGTTAGCTCAACACCTTCAGAACGACCGATCCAGTTGCGCTGCATGGTTTTAACCATTTCAGGCCAGCCATCAAGGTTGTCAAGATCGTCAAGTAGCTCTTGCGCGTACTCAGTGATCTTAATGAACCATTGTGGGATCTCTTTTTGCTCAACAGGTGTATCACAACGCCAACAACAACCATCTTCAACCTGCTCGTTAGCAAGTACAGTTTGGTCGTTAGGACACCAGTTAACAGATGAAGTCTTCTTGTAAACTAGGCCTTTATTGTAAAGCTTAGTGAAGAATTCTTGTTCCCAACGGTAGTACTCTGGCGTACAAGTTGCGAATTCACGGTTCCAATCATAACCAAAGCCTAATAGCTTAAGCTGGTTTTTCATGTACTCGATATTTTCGTAAGTCCATGGTGCTGGAGCTGTCTTATTTTTTACTGCCGCATTTTCAGCAGGTAAACCAAATGCATCCCAGCCGATTGGCTGCATTACATTTTTACCTTGTAAGCGCTGGTAGCGAGAGATAACATCACCGATAGTGTAGTTACGCACGTGACCCATGTGCAGTCGACCACTAGGGTACGGGAACATGGACAGACAGTAGAATTTTTCTTTATTAGGGTCTTCACTAACAACAAAAGTTTTTTTGTTGTCCCAATGTTCTTGAACTTTCTGTTCAATGTCCTGTGGACGATATTGTTCTTGCATCGATGACATCCGGGATTTTGTGAGTTTAATATAAACACATTCAAATTAATCGACATAGAATAACCAAAGGTAAAGGTGTCAACAATAGCTGAAGGCAATTCGATACCTTTAATCTTGTATTTGGCGGCATTTCAGCACGCTTTTAGTCAATATAGGCTAAGGAGAAACATCATGACTCAGCAAAAAGCACACTACGAAGCGCTATTAGAAAAAGTAACAGAGACATTAAAGAATAGCCCACAAGAGCTTAAGAAGTTTATTGAGACGACTGAACTGTATGGTAAAGCCGCCAGCGATATGACTAAGGATGAGCTTTCACTGATTGAAGCGTATTTAAAAAGTGATTTAAAAACTTTTAGTGAAGAAGTGAAAAATAGCCCAGAACCGTTCAAAGAAAGTCCATTTTATCAATTGGTAAGTGAAACAGTATGGCGACACCTTGCTGAGATCACGGATAAAACACAATTGGAGTGGATTGAAGTGATGGATGATATTAAACATAAAGGGGTTTACCGCGCAGGAGAGCTAGTTGGACTGGGTCATTTGGTATGTGAGAAATGTGGCTACCAGCAAACGATTACTCATGTAACACGTATTGAACCATGCATTAAATGTGGTTGTAAGGAGTTTAATCGTCAGCCGCTTGAGCCGTAAAAAATAGGTTTTACTACATCATAAAAAACGCAGCGATTGGCTGCGTTTTTTGTTTTTAACATTCGTGATGCTACTAGATATCGTCTGGACGCTCTAACGTTTCAACAACCACTGCATTGTCTTCTGCTGGGGCTTTAATCGTCTCAACTGGTTTTACTGACTTTGATGCTTGCGCTGATTTTTGTAGTTCTTGAGGTACCATTTTGTTATAGCCCTTCACGTTACGTGTAGCTTCGGTCATTGGCTCGAAAGTGAATTTTTGTCCAGCTAATGATGCTTCAATCATGGCACCACCTTTTGCTTTTGTGAAAATAGCAACACCATTGATGTAACTTTTCGTTGCGTATTTGCCATTAGAGCCAGCACCCGCACCTGCAGTGCCTGCTTTTGCTGATGCGCCTTCATCTAAAGCGACTGCTGATGCTTGGGCATCTAGCTCGAAGCTACCACTCACAAAATTGTCGTAAGCACGTTTATCTTGGAAGAATAAAATTTCGCTATATGCTTGTCCACCGAACTGTAAGCCGATAGAAACTTGAAATAGTTTAGCAAAGCCTGTTGCTTGGTTAGCCTTAAATACCACACCCTTGCCATAAGCACCACCTACCCAGAATCCACCTTTACCGACAGATGGGAAAACCGCATACCCATAAGCTGTTGAAAAAAAAGGTTTTGTTTGTGATGATTGGTAGAATAAATCGAGTGTTTTTTGTGTGTCACTGTCTTGTGCTAACGCAGAGGTTGAGCTCAGCATCATGATGCAGGTACATAAGGTTATAAATAGTTTATGTATCGTTTTCATTAATTCGATCCTTGTTGGTTGCGTAAGGTATAGGGGAATACCTTACGAATCATAGGTTCTTTGTATGTTGTGTTCGTAAGTATTTGGCTATTTATTCAACCAACATACCATGAGATTAAAAAAAAGGTGAAGCTTAAATCTTCACCTTTTTTAGGTACTTTACTCGGTTTCCAATGGTCGAGTGTCACGGAAATGTCCGCGTTGACGTCGGATAAGGATCCAAGATAACGCGAAAGCCCAGAAGCTATAGAAATATAAAGGCCAACTGCCAAGCGTAGTATAAGGTGTCATACCTATTGTTGGGATCACTGTTGCTTTTAGAACACCAGTAACAAACTGCGGTAACTTTTTGGTGATATGGCCTTCGTGATTAACAACAGCGGTAATCCCTGTGTTGGTTGCACGCAATAGTGGTTTTCCAAGCTCTAATGCGCGCATTTGAGCTATTTCCATATGTTGGAAAGGACCAATAGAACGACCAAACCATGCATCATTAGAAAGCGTTAGTAGCATTTCAGTGTGATTGGTGATGTTTTCACGCATTTGTTCACTAAAAGCCACTTCATAACAGAGTGCTGGTGCTATTGAATAACCATGAGCTTGAATGTTCGGTTGTACATAAGCTCCACGGCTAAATGACGACATCGGTAGGTTAAACAGCGGTGCAATAGGGCGCAATAAATTACCAAACGGTACAAACTCACCAAACGGCAGTAAGTGGTGCTTACTGTATCGTGTTGCTGTGTCGTAGTTATATGGGCCATCAGCGTCCACACCGAGAGTTAAGATGTTATTGAAGAATTGTCCATCAGGTTTCTGATCCAGAATACCGGTGATAACCGTGCTGTTATTGGCACGAGCAGCATCATCTAAACCTTGTAAAAAAACAGGAATATGTGCTTCGAGTGCAGGGATTGCAGCTTCTGGCCAAATGATCAGATCGGATCCCCAATTTTCACGGGTGAGATCCATATATTTCATCAAGGTTGGCCAACGTTGGCTCGGTAGCCATTTTTGATCTTGAGGAATATTGCCTTGAATTAAAGCGACAGACACACTGTTTTTAGGATCAGGTTTAACCCATTGTGCTTTTCCTGCCCACAAAGACAAACCAATAATGACGATAGGGATCAGTAAAGGTTTCCAATTACGGTAGGTTATTGCGGCAACAATCGCACCTGAAATAAGTACTAAGGCAAGCGTAATACCTTCAACACCGAAGATTGGCGCAATAGCAGCCAAGGGCGTATCAATTTGGCTGTAACCCATCCATAACCATGGAAAGCCGGTAAATAGCCAACCACGGATCCAATCTAAAAGTAACCAAAATACAGGGCCGGTTAATAGTAGTTGGTGGAAAGGACGAGTACGATTAAAACGATTGTAGAGATAGCCATATAGCGCCGGGTATAACGCTAAGTAGCTGATCAGCATCGTCATTAAGAACACACTAGCAATCTTTGGCATACCACCAAAGTTATCAATACTAACGTGTACCCAGCTAATGCCAGTACCAAACATACCTAAGCCGTAAAGAAAGCCGATTAGGGCTGAACGTTTGGCAGTTTTATGTTGGAGTAAAAAGAAAAAAGCGATGAGAGATAATGGCGCGAGAAGCCAGTAGTTATAAGGTGCAAAAGAAAGTGTTGCAATTGCACCCGCAGGCACAGCTGCAAGCAGCTGTCCCCACGATAATAATGATTTTTTTGTCATTCTTTAAGAAGTAATAGTCGGTTGAAATGCTTCGTCAGGTACCGTTACTTGTAACTGGATAACACGACGGTTATCGGCAGAAGTCACTTTAAACGAGTAACCATTAACTTCAACAACTTCACCACGCGTTGGTAGGTGACCAAAGTTCATCATCACAAGTCCGCCAACAGTATCGACTTCTTCATCACAGAATGAGGTTTGGAATAGTTCATTGAAATCTTCAATGGTTGTCAGTGCTTTTACCGCGTAAGTATGTTTACTTAACTGACGGACATCTTGTTCTTCCTCGTCATCGAATTCATCTTCGATTTCGCCAACGATTTGTTCAAGAATATCTTCAATGGTGATAACGC
This sequence comes from Photobacterium sp. Ph5, assembly GCF_022129445.1. Classification (GTDB taxonomy): domain Bacteria; phylum Pseudomonadota; class Gammaproteobacteria; order Enterobacterales; family Vibrionaceae; genus Photobacterium. Next base: position 6,095 of record NZ_JADQAQ010000032.1, on the reverse strand, counting down.
CTGATACACCACCAAACTCATCAACCACAATCGCCATGTGGTAACGTTCTTCACGAAACTCTTTTAATAGACGGTCAACACGCTTACTTTCCGGCACCACAACAGCGGGACGCAGCACTTTATCCATATCAAAAGGCTCGCTATCAGGAAGCAGATAACGCAGGAGATCTTTAGCAAGTAAGATGCCTTCTACGTGGTCTTTATCATCACTGATAACAGGGTAACGAGAGTGTTGGGCTTCAACAATTAAATCAATTAGATCTTCTAACTTCTGAGAACGTTCAATCGTGATCATTTGCGAACGTGGGATCATGATGTCACGAACACGCATTTCAGAAATTTCCATTACACCCTCAAGCATGTCGCGAGTGTCATGGTCGATTAGATCGTTTTCTTCTGAATCTCGAAAAACTTCAACCAATTCTTCACGGTTTTGTGGATCACCTTGAAATAGTTGGCCAATACGTTCAAAGAAGGACTTTCTACTCGGACCTTCAGATGTTGGAGAGTTATCTTCGTTCATTATTTACTTTCAGCAAATAGCTTGTCAGCTAAGTGGACGATGCCACGGAAATGCGACTCATCGTAGGGATGAATCGCGATATAAATGATTACTGCTTTTCAGAAATGTAAGGGTCAACAAATCCCATGTTTTGCATGATTTCTGTTTCCAAACTTTCCATTTCTTCAGCTTCTTCATCTTCAATATGATCATAACCTAGCAGATGGAGACTGCCATGTACAACCATATGTGCCCAGTGTGCTTTTAGGGGCTTATTTTGTTCAAGTGCTTCTTTTTCTACAACTTGACGACAAATAATTAAATCGCCAAGCAGTTCCAATTCCATGCCAGGAGGCGCTTCAAATGGAAAAGATAACACATTTGTTGGACGATCTTTGCCACGGTACTCGAGATTTAGTGCATGGCTTTCTTGCTCATCAACTAAACGTATCGTGACTTCAGCATCAGCTTGAAAAGGGGTAACGGCTGCATTTAACCACTGTTGAAATTCCGCTTCTGTCGGTAACCCATCCAGACTCTCAGTGGCGTGTTGTAAATCGAGATAAATTGCCATTAATTACTCTTTTCTGATTCTATCTTTGCCGCAGTAGCAACGGCAACTAATGCCGCTTCTTTTGCTTCCTGCTCTGCTCGGCGGCGTTGTTCTGCAAGCTTACGTTGTTTTTGGTCTTCGCTTTCCCATACTTCGTAAGCTTGAACAATACGTGCTACCACAGGATGTCGAACGACATCATCGGCTAAGAAGAAATTAAAGCTGATCTCATCAACTTCAGATAATACTTCAATTGCATGACGTAGACCTGAACGTGCACCACGAGGTAAGTCTATTTGCGTCACATCACCGGTGATCACAGCACGAGAATTAAAACCAATACGAGTAAGGAACATTTTCATCTGTTCTACTGTGGTGTTTTGGCTTTCATCTAGGATAATAAATGCATCATTAAGGGTACGTCCACGCATATATGCTAATGGGGCAACTTCAATCACATTTCGTTCAATTAATTTTTCAACACGCTCGAAACCTAACATTTCAAATAGCGCATCATAGAGAGGACGTAAGTAAGGATCGACTTTTTGGCTTAGATCGCCAGGAAGGAAACCTAACTTTTCCCCTGCTTCTACTGCTGGACGCGTTAATAAAATACGACGGATCTCTTGACGCTCTAATGCATCAACAGCTGCGGCAACTGCAAGGTAGGTTTTACCAGTACCAGCAGGACCAATACCAAAGGTAATATCATGCGTTACCATATTGGCAATATATTGCGCTTGATTAGGAGTGCGCGGTTTAATCACACCTTTTTTGGTTTTGATGTGAATTTCTTTGCCATACGGAATTGAGGATTCAGTCGTTTGCTCTAATACACCAGACTCTTTAATCGCAAGGTGAATTTGGTCAGGTTCAATATCTGGAATTGTATTGCGAACAGGTGCAGTATCAACGTAGAGATCTTTGATGATATTTGTCGCAGCGTCAACGGAATAGTTTTTTCCAACGATACTAAAGTTATTGCTACGGTGATTAATTTCAACACCTAATCGGCGCTCTAATTGTTTGATATTGTCGTCGAAAGGGCCACAAAGACTAGATAAGCGCTGGTTATCAGCTGGCTCAAGTTGAAATTCTACAGTAATTATTTTGCTCAAGGTTTGCCTCTCATTAAGGCCGTCATGATGACGGCCATAGGTTCAGGGCAGGAGACGTACTCAGGTAAAACGTACATGCCTACCAATGTAGAGCAAGAGCTAACGGTTTACTCTGGTGTGTATACGCCTACACCCAATTCATTTTCTTTACGTGTTTTTGCAATCATTTCAGCAGGTGACATTGCAACACGTAGATTCATTTCTGCTTCAGTACGCACTAATTCGCCACGTAGTGAGTTGGTAAATACATCAACAATTTTCACATCGACGAATTGACCAATTAAATCAGCAGAACCTTCAAAGTTTACGATTCGGTTGTTTTCAGTACGCCCACGCAGTTCCATTACGTTCTTACGAGAAGGACCTTCAACAAGGATACGCTGTTCAGTGCCTAACATTTGACGTGCATGTCGCATTGCTTGGCTGTTTAGTTGTTGCTGTAGCGCATATAAACGTTCTTTTTTCACATCTTCAGACAGATCACATGGGTAATCAGCTGCTGGCGTACCTGGACGTGGTGAGAAGATAAAGCTATAACTAATATCAAAATCGATATCACGAATTAACTTCATGGTATCTTCAAAATCTTGATCAGATTCACCAGGGAACGCGACAATAAAGTCAGAACTCATGGTGATATCAGGACGTACTTTACGTAACTTACGAATTTTAGACTTGTATTCTAATACAGTATGAGGACGTTTCATCATTGTCAGAATGCGATCTGAACCACTCTGTACTGGTAAGTGTAAGTAGTTTACTAATTCTGGCGTATCTGTGTACACATCAATGATGTCATCAGTAAATTCAATAGGATGACTAGTTGTGTAGCGAATACGGTCGATACCATCAATTGCAGCGACTAAACGCAGTAGCTCGGCAAAGCTTGCTACTTCTCCATCGTGCATCGGACCACGATAAGCATTAACGTTTTGTCCTAGTAGATTTACTTCACGTACGCCTTGTTCTGCAAGTTGCGCAATTTCAAACAGTACGTCATCTAATGGACGGCTCACTTCTTCACCGCGAGTATAAGGTACTACGCAGTAAGTACAGTATTTAGAACAGCCTTCCATAATAGATACGAATGCTGTTGCGCCTTCAGCACGAGGCTCAGGCAAGCTATCGAATTTCTCAACTTCAGGGAAGGAGATATCCATAACGGTTTTTTCATTTGATTGTGAACGCTTAATCATCTCTGGCAAACGGTGTAATGTTTGCGGGCCAAAGATTACGTCAACATACGGTGCACGTTTACGAATCGAGTCACCTTCTTGCGTGGCTACACAACCACCGACACCGATCACAAGATCAGGCTTCTTATCTTTTAATTTTTTCCAACGCCCTAGCTGGTGGAAAACTTTCTCTTGTGCCTTCTCACGGATCGAGCAGGTGTTAAGTAGCACAACATCTGCTTCTTCTGGGATTTCGGTTAACTCAAAGCCATTAGCTGCATTAAGAAGATCTGCCATTTTTGATGAATCGTATTCGTTCATCTGGCAGCCCCAGGTTTTGATCAGCAGTTTCTTCGCCATCTCTAACTCTTCGCTCGTAGTGTTGATTTCATTACATTCAGATTACGGGCTGACAGGGGACATGATAGTAATCGCCTGTAGCAAGCCGCGTATTGTACTGCTTTAAACTCGCTCTGACCAGATCATCACCACCCTGAATAAATTGTGGGTTTATTCAAAGCTATGGATAAATAGCAACCGATTTGAAAAGTGATTGTTCATTATAGACTTTATTGAGCGTTACCATACCAAGTTGTCGCATTTGACGACGGATCCATTGGCTACGTTGGTAGACATAATTACTCATTGGCGCGGCTTTTATCTTATAAGGGTTCGGTAATACAGCTGCAAGTTGTGCTGCCTGTTGGGCACTTAATCGACTGGCTGGAATATGGAAAAAGTGTTCACTGGCCGCTTCTACGCCATAAATACCTGGGCCAAATTCAATAATATTTAGATAGACTTCAAGAATACGCTCTTTTCCCCAAACTATTTCCATTAATAAAGAAAAGTATAATTCGATACCTTTACGAATGAATGAGTGGACTGGAAATAGAAACATATTTTTAGCCGCTTGCTGGCTGATGGTACTGGCGCCACGATCTGGGCCATTTTTACCCGCATCTTTTAATACAGCAAGTGTCGCTTGTACATCGATACCGTGATGTTCAGGAAACGTTTGATCTTCAGATGCAATTACAGCTAACTGCATATTCTTTGATATTTTATCTAAATTCACCCACTCATGTTGAGTGTGCTCAGGGTAACCTTGAGGTGGAAATAGTGTTCGACTAACCTCCCAGCCCCAAAATGGTGGATTAATAAATTTAAAAATAATCACGAGAAATACAGGAAACAGAAGCACAAATAAAAGAAATTTAATAAAAAAACGTTTTAGCATGATAAGGCTGTTTCCTGCTTATTAAAGTGATCACACAATAAAAGAATGTTTATCTTAGCGACATTCCCTATATATTAAAATTTTTTATACAATTCGAGTTACTATGATGGTTTTATTGGATTATAACCAAATAATGAGCCTGAACGTAATAGGTAGGTAAATAATGAAGCAGTATGATGTCATCGTTGCTGGTGGCGGTATGGTTGGGGCTGCCACCGCGCTTGGCTTGGCGAAGTTAGGTCTAGATGTTGCTATATTAGAAGGCTTTGCACCTCGACCTTTTGCAAACACACAACCGATGGATTTACGTGTTTCCGCAATTTCTCCTCATTCCGTTGCATTATTAGATCGGTTAGGCGCATGGAACGAAGTGCTCAACATGCGTTTGTGTCCATTTAAACGATTGGAAACGTGGGAAAGCCCAGAATGTCGTACACGTTTTAATGCTGATGATATGGGGTTAGAGCAACTAGGCTATATTGTTGAAAATCGTCTGCTACAACTTGCGCTTTGGCAGCAATTCGACAATATCGAGAACTTGACGCTATATTGCCCATCAAAAATGGTTTCAACAACACCGATTGAAAATGGCTATATCGTTGAGTTGGAAAATACTCAGCAGCTACAGTGTCGATTATTAATTGGTGCCGATGGTGCTAATTCTCAAGTGCGCCAACAAGCGGGCATTGGTATTACGGCGTGGGATTACCGTCAACACTGCATGCTCATTAATATAGAAACAGCATTGCCGCAACAAGATATTACGTGGCAACAGTTTACACCAGCAGGTCCACGCTCATTCTTACCGTTGCCTGGGCATCAAGGTTCATTAGTATGGTATGACAGCCCTGAACGTATTCGACGTCTAACACACATGACTTCCGAACAGTTGCATACAGAGATCTCTGCTGTTTTCCCTGAAGAGCTGGGTGAGTTCAGTGTAATTGATCATGGCTCTTTTCCATTAACGCGTCGTCATGCACAAACGTATTACAAGCCAAATGTAGTATTATTAGGCGATGCTGCTCATACGATTAATCCATTAGCAGGCCAAGGTGTGAATCTTGGCTTTAAAGATGTTGATATTTTACTGCAAGAAATAGAAGCGGCAGGTGAGCATTGGGCGGAAAGTTCGGTACTTGATAAATATCAACGTCGTCGTCGTCCTGACAACCTTGTCATGCAAACAGGGATGGATTTTTTCTATGTGGCATTTAGTAATAATATTGCGCCATTAAAGTTTATTCGTAATGCAGGGCTTCGTTTAGCCGATGGGGCGGGCGGGATTAAAAAACAAGTATTGAAATACGCAATGGGTCTTTAATTTAAGATTTTGCTATTTATATAACGAAAAGCATAAAGCTGAGAGACATTGTCACTCAGCTTTTTCTTTATCTAATGACATATTTGCCAGATAAAAGAAAACCCACTCAAAGAGTGGGTTTCTAATGTATGGTGCGGAAGGAGAGACTTGAACTCTCACACCTTGCGGCGCCAGAACCTAAAT
>NZ_JADQAQ010000114.1 GCF_022129445.1 Photobacterium sp. Ph5 | reverse complement strand
CACCGATGCCAGAGAAGTTATTAACCTTAGCTGAGTCTCGGTGGTAATCAGGTTACTATAAGCATTAAAGACAAAGTTTGAATTGGAATTTACTAAATCCCTAAAATTTGAAATTTTTTCATCAGTAATACTATTTTTCATTCGCTAAAACTCTATAACTTTATGATAAATAATAAAATACCACTAAGCTTAAAGTTATTCACTACGATCCTTGATCTCAACCTAACTTTAGGTTTTATCCTTGCTTTAAATCAATCTCGCTGGTGGCGTAATCACAGCAATTAAAGCAAGGAGAAAAACAATGAGACAGTTTGTTGATAAAGGGATTTTAGCGTTAGCGAATGTAGTGGAAATTGACAGTAACGTATGGTTTCAAGGGCATATTGGGGCAGCATTACTGGCAGGCGATTCACTACTTCACAGTGGGGCGCTTAATGATTTAGCTAAGCAGAGTTTGCAAGAAAGATTAGCGCAGTTTGTTGATGATAATCAGCATTTAATGAATCCATTAGCAGCCAGCCCTAAAACTACCGATTACGGTAAAGTGGTAAATGCCATTGCGCTCAACGCACAACAATTATGTCATTCAGGTCATGGGATCATATATGGTACATTATTTTTAAATGCTGTCGCCAATAATAACGTTGTTGTTACTCAGCGTATGGTTTCCAATATTGCCAAGCTAATTGTTAATTGTATGGATGATAATTGGGGACGTTATTACGGCTTAGTTGATTATCGTCAATATCAGCCATCGAATTTATTAAATAAAGGTGAGATCGATATTCAGCAACATTGTGTTATTGCCGTTGAGCGAAGTACACAAGATATTTACCATAATACCGATGAGCACTTTTTCGCTGGCGATAAACTTCATGGAATTACTCATGCTCACGCTATATTTTTACTCGATAAACTGGGCTATAAAGAATTAGCACAACAAGCGGTACAACAATCGCTTATTCAGTTAGAGCTTAATGATCGCAAACCAGAGTCAGGGCTCAAAAAGGTAATACCACAATCTTTTGACTTATCAGATCCAAATATTTTGGGACATGACTTTAATGATGACCACCAAATTAAGTTAGTGCATAGCTATGTGGAATTATCGATTAATATAAATCAACCATTAGCGAAATTAGATAATTTATGGGGGGCAGTGGTGTAATGCCGATCAGTTAAGAAAAAAATGATCAGTTGAACGATCCTATAGATGTGTA
>NZ_JADQAQ010000031.1 GCF_022129445.1 Photobacterium sp. Ph5 | reverse complement strand
CGTTATTACTAATATTGTAGTTGCAATAACGGGGCGGACCATACATTTTTGTATCGGGTGAAAGTGCGTTTTTCAGCATAAAAATATTTCGTTATATAAGCAAAATTTCGTAGAAAAGACCGTTATTTCATCGATTGTATTGTTTTTGTTTCAGTATGTTTGGGTTTGGTGAAGTTTTTAATTCTGGTTTTTGGTTTTGTATCCAGTTAATGCCACTACTTACTGGTTTAACTTTGCACCATTCCACTTATTTTATTTTGGCTATTGTAATTCGATCCCTTCGCCGTTTATAACATCACAACACCAAAGCACATTGCTTATGGTAATAATGATTTTTTATGGGGAGGTACAATGCATACAGTCACAGCAATGACATTCGCTACCTGTTTTTGTGGCCGTAAAATTACTGCGCAATATGCGATGTGTGACGGTAATATACGCCAACTTCTCATGCTCTCTCTAAAACGTATTTAGAGCTGGCAGCTTATACCTAAACATTACTGTCAGCTTGCGAAGAAGCTGATAGGTTCCTTGAAATATGTCCCCATCTCGCTTTCTCCAAGCTGAAAGTCACAATAAAAGGAATACTATGTTAAGTGCACGCAATATTGCCGCATTAGGCTTTATGACATTCGCCATGTATTTAGGCGCAGGAAATTTAATTTTCCCTCCATACTTAGGCTATCAAGCTGGAGATAACTTTTTAAGTGGCATGACGGGCTTTCTCTTAACGGGGGTTGGTTTACCTGCGATTGCGTTGGTGATAGTGGCTTGGGTTAGAGGTTCAGATAACTTAACCGCAGCATTACCGAAACCTTTAGCGACTAGCTTTTGGGTGATGCTGTTTATTGTGATTGGCCCCGCTTTTATTATTCCTCGTACGATCACAGTGGCTTACCAATTTAGCCTTGCTCCTTTTATGGGTGATGCTGGGCTTATCCCTTTTTCTATAACATTTTGTATCGCTGCTATTTTGTTCTCGTTATATCCTGGTAAGTTGGTGGACACCCTCGGTAAGTGGTTAACGCCAATATTACTTACGATTTTAGGTGTGATGGCTGTTGTCGCTGTTTTATATCCATCAGGTTATGTCACTGAAGCGACAGGCGCTTATGTTAATGGTGCGATGGCTGAAGGCTTAACCCAAGGTTACATGACGATGGATGCGTTAGGATCGATTGGTTTTGGCTGGGTTATCTTCCGTGCTATTGAAGGCATGGGGGTGAAGGAGCCGAAAGCTATCGCTAAATATACTTTTATCGCCGCATTAATGTATTCAAGCGCAATGGCATTGGTGTATTTGTCTCTTGCTTATATTGGCGTAACAAGTGAAGGGCTGGGATTAAACTTCACTAATGGTGGCGAGATCTTAACCGCTTTTACCAATTACCATTTTGGTGTGTTTGGTACTTTGTTATTAGGTGCGGTATTAGTATTGGCGTGCTTAACAACGGCGATTGGGGTGACAACTGCGGGTAGTGAGTTTTATAGCCGTACGTTTACTCCTGTGACTTATCGTAAAAGTGTCATCATAATCATGGTGCTATCAGGCATTATTGCTAACGTTGGCTTATCGCAATTGTTGAAAGTGACATTACCTGTGGTTGTTGCGTTACACCCTATTGCGATTTCATTACTGATTATTGCACCGTTACGCCATCAATTATCACAAAAGATGGTACTGGCAACCTTAGCCGTTGCGATGATTTTTGGCTGTATTGATGCAACGCATATTCTTGAAGCTATGCCAGCACAGATGGATAAGGTACTAGAGGCTAACCTACCGTTATATCACTATTACGCAGGTTGGATTTTACCTACGGTAATCACTTTGGTTATCGGATTAATTGCGCAGCGTTTGACAGTAAAACGCCAAGTACTGACTAAAGAATACTAATGTACTGAGTGGGTTAAAGAGATAATAAAAAAGGGACCGAAAGGTCCCTTTTTTCATGATAGAGGATTATTTTTCTTCATCATTATTTTGAATTACGCCATGCTTTTTCTTCCACTTTTCCCAACGTTGGAAAGCCAGTTGCTGCATGTCGGTATTTTTATCGGCTTCATCGACAATCTCTTCACCAACAAGGCTTTCGAAGATGTCTTCTAGCGTCACAAGGCCTTGTACAGTGCCGTATTCGTCAACGATTAAGATAAGCTGTGAACGTTCTTGCATTAAGCGTTCAAAAGCCTTAGGTACGCTAACGTTATTCATAATAACGGGCAGTGGGCGCATTAATACACCGAGCTCTTGACCCCCTTTTCCTGCTTGGCTTTCTGCAAATAGCTCTAGGCGGTGAACGAAACCGACAATATTGTCACTCTGATCGCTATATACCAATGGGCGAGAGAACGGGCTATTTTTATGCTGAGACAAGAATTCATTAATGGTTTGCTCAGCATTAACACGGAATAGTACCGGGCGTGGCGTCATAATTTTCGTTACGCTTACATCACGGAATTGCAGTAAGTTGGTTAGAATTTTTGACTCGCCTTCACCTAACTCACCCGTTTCGTGTGCTAGCAATGCCATTGCTGAGATTTCATCACGTAATTTTGGTTGCTCATGACCGCGTGATAAGCGACGCGTAATTTGTTCTGATACCCATACTAGAGGGATCAGTAGCAATACCATCCAACGCAGCATACTCGCTGAGAATGGTGCTAGTTGACGCCAGTATGTGGCACCAATGGTTTTTGGCACAATTTCAGACAGTAATAAAATACCTATTGTTAATACGCCTGAGAAAACACCCAGCCACTCGCTACCAAATACGATAGTCGCCTGTGCACCAGCGGTTGCCGCACCGATAGTGTGAGCGATGGTGTTTAGGGTCAAGATCGAGGCAAGAGGCCGATCAATATTATCTTTGAGCGCGGTGAGTTTTGCCGCTGCAGGGTGGTTTTGCTGGCGTAATGTGGCGATATAACTTGGTGAAATACTAAGTAACACCGCTTCTAATACAGAACAAATAAACGAAACACCAATCGCAACGGAGATGTAAATCGTAAGGAGTACCATGTCAACCTATCAGTAAATTAGCGAATATCCGCTATATTAATCGGGGCTGGACAGAATAAATACAACTATTTTCATGCGGTATTTAGTAACATTTTGTGAACTTGCGCTCAGATTGTGGTTAAAGAGTCCGCATCTGAGTCGAATAAAGCAGACAAACCTTTGCCACACGGGCTTCTTTTGAATTAGAGTTGTCCCGTCTTACGAAAAAACCTTAGAAGGGAAACCTAATGAACAAGACCCAACTGATTGACCTGATCGCAGAAAAGGCGGATCTATCTAAAGCACAAGCAAAAGCAGCTTTGGAATCTACTCTTGACGGCATTACTGATGCGCTAAAAGACGGTGACCAGGTTCAACTAATTGGCTTTGGTACATTTAAAGTAAATCATCGTGCAGCTCGCACTGGCCGTAACCCACAAACTGGTGCTGAAATTCAAATTGCTGCAGCTAACGTTCCTGCGTTTGTTGCTGGTAAAGCACTAAAAGATGCATTGAAGTAATTGTGATACCGCCAGAATGAATTATTCGTCTGGCGTTTTTTTATGTCTAAAATTTCATTTCTCTTTTCTTTTCTTCTTCCTTTCCTCCTTTCTGGATGTGTTGCAGGAAACCTTGCTGATAACATGACATTACCAATCACGATGGTGAATGTTGCTGAGCAAAAATCAGATGGCACACATATCTATTGGTATTTATCCCAGCAGAGTGCTCCAGAGCGGCTAGGAGAGCGTGTTTATAGTATCAAGCAAGGTGATTATCAAAGTGATTACCTGTGGCAGTCAGGTAAGCTTAAGACGCTGTTGCAACAGGGGGTACGGTTAATTGATGGTCAGCAAGTTCCTTTTGAATTACAGCTTCGTTTTGATAGTCAAGGGCTAGCGGTTTATCAACGCTACAAAGAAAATGGTCATATTTTACCGTTGACGATAAATGAGATAGCAGAGCTCAAACAGTACAGTGAATATTTAGTCCATCGAGTTGAACGACTAAAAAAATCAAAACAGTATTTTGAGCAAGGTTATAGACAGCAACAACAGCTGCTCTCTTGTCAAACTCAACAACCGATCGCTATTGATGATCCTAATGTCTTATCCGTATTTGCCCCATCGGGATATTGGGCGGCAATTGGCGAGCAGAAAAACGGTAAGTTAAGAATTAATAAGTTGTTATCGGGTGTGGTGAGTGAGACTTGTCTACAAGCACCGACATTGATTGATACGAAGCAATAAAAAAACGCGCTCATTAAGCGCGTTTTTTAACTCTGAGGGAATGAGTTTTATTGCTGTTGCTCACGTGCAATGGCGCGATAACCAATATCGTCGCGATGGAACATGCCATTCCACGAAATTTGTTTTGCCAACGCATAAGCGCGCTGTTGTGCTTCAAGAACAGTATCGCCCATCGCCGTTGCACATAACACTCGACCACCGTTGGTGACGATATTACCGTTGTTATTTGCAGCCCCTGCATGGAAGACTTTTTCGCCAGCGATTTCTTGTTGTGGTAAACCTGAAATCACATCTCCTTTGTTGTAGCTTGCAGGATAGCCGCCAGCAGCTAAAACAACACCGATAGAAGCGCGAGGATCCCACTTAGATTCTACAGTATCGAGTTTTTCATCAATCGCTGCTAAACAGAGTTCAACTAAATCTGACTGCATACGTAGCATGATAGGTTGGGTTTCAGGGTCACCAAAACGGCAATTATATTCGATCACCTTAGGTGTGCCATCGCTCATGATCATCAAGCCTGCATAAAGGAAACCTGTGTAAGGTGCACCTTCTGCAGCCATGCCTTCAACGGTTGGGTAGATCACTTCTTTCATTACACGGTCATGGATCTCTTGTGTAACAACTGGGGCTGGAGAATATGCACCCATACCGCCAGTGTTAGGACCTGTATCACCATTACCAACACGCTTGTGATCTTGGCTGGTGGCCATAGGTAAAACGTTTTTACCGTCTACCATTACGATGAAACTGGCTTCTTCACCGTCTAAGAATTCTTCGATAACAACACGGTGACCGGCTTCGCCAAAAGCATTGCCTGCCAACATATCACGAACAGCATCTTCTGCTTCTTGCTCAGTCATTGCGACAATAACGCCTTTACCTGCCGCTAGACCGTCTGCTTTTACCACAATCGGGGCGCCTTTTTGCTTTAGGTAAGCAAGAGCAGGTTCGATTTCAGTAAAGTTTTGGTATTCCGCCGTTGGAATGTTGTGACGTGCCAGAAAGTCTTTAGTAAATGCTTTAGAGCCTTCAAGCTGAGCTGCTGCTTCTGTTGGGCCAAAAATTGGCAATTTAGCTGCACGGAAGGCATCAACCACACCAATAACTAGAGGTGCTTCAGGGCCGACAATGGTTAAACCAATTTGATTATTTTGCGCAAATTCGACTAATGCTGCGATGTCTTCAACACCTATCTCAACATTTTCCAGTTTTGGCTCTAATGCTGTACCTGCATTACCAGGTGCAATAAATACTGTTTCTACTTGCGGGTTTTGCGCAACCTTCCAGCCTAATGCGTGTTCACGGCCGCCGTTACCAATGATCAGTACTTTCATCGTTAATCCTTATTGCTTCGCGCTAAATACTTAAAAATCTCTGCTCTTTAAAAAAGAGCAGAGACTAAATCGATAGTGTTTATTCACTTAAGTTTGTGATGACAACTTAGTGGCGGAAGTGGCGCATACCGGTAAATACCATCGCCATGCCATGCTCGTCAGCGGCAGCAATGACTTCATCATCACGCATTGAACCACCCGGTTGTATAACACAAGTAATACCTGCTTCTGCTGCTGCATCAATACCATCACGGAACGGGAAGAATGCATCTGATGCCATTACGCTGCCTGCGACTTCTAGGTTTTCGTCAGCAGCTTTAATACCTGCAATTTTGGCAGAATAAACGCGGCTCATTTGGCCTGCGCCGACACCGATGGTCATATTGCCTTTTGCATACACAATCGCGTTTGATTTCACGTATTTCGCTACTTTCCAGCAAAATAGAGCATCACGCAGTTCGTCTGTAGTTGGTTGACGTTGAGTGACAACGGTTAAATCATCAACTGATACCATGCCTTGGTCACGGTCTTGAACCAATAAACCACCATTAACACGTTTAACGTCAAAGCCAGTGGTTTTGGTTGTCCATTCGCCACACTCAAGAAGACGTAAGTTTTTCTTGGTTGCAACAACGGCTGCCGCTTCTGCTGATACTTTCGGCGCGATAATAACTTCGACAAATTGACGATCAACAATCGCTTGTGCAGTTGCTGCATCTAATTCACCGTTGAACGCAATAATGCCGCCAAATGCTGAGGTTGGGTCTGTTTTGTAAGCGCGATCGTAGGCTTCAAGTAAATTGTCACCAAGTGCTACGCCACATGGGTTAGCATGCTTTACAATCACACAAGCGGGTAAATCGAATTCTTTCACACACTCTAGTGCAGCATCTGTATCTGCGATGTTGTTGTATGATAGCGCTTTACCTTGAAGTTGCGTTGCCGTTGCGACAGACGCTTCTTGTGGGTTTGCTTCAACATAGAATGCTGCTGCTTGGTGGCTGTTTTCACCGTAGCGCATGTCTTGTTTTTTCTCGAACTGCTGATTGAAAGTGCGTGGAAACTTCGATTCCTCATCACCTTCTTTGTTGTCGCCGTATGATGGCACCATAGTACCGAAGTAGTTGGCGATCATACCGTCGTAAGCTGCAGTATGTTCAAAAGCCGAGATAGCTAAATCAAAGCGTGTTGCCTGAGTTAGTGAGCCATTGTTCGTGCTAATTTCTGTTAGTACGCGGTCGTAATCGTGCGCATTAACGACAATCGCTACATCTTTATGGTTTTTTGCTGCAGAGCGAACCATTGTTGGTCCACCGATATCGATGTTCTCAACCGCATCGGCTAGTGTACAACCGGCTTTGGCAACGGTTTCAGCGAAAGGGTAAAGGTTAACAACAACCATATCGATAGGGTTAATGCCGTGCTTTTCCATTACTTCGTCGTCAGTACCACGACGACCTAGTACGCCACCATGAACTTTTGGGTGAAGGGTTTTGACACGGCCATCCATCATCTCTGGGAAACCGGTGTAATCAGAAACTTCGGTGACTTGAATGTTTTTTTCGGCAAGTAAACGAGCGGTACCGCCAGTCGATAAGATTTCTACGCCGCGATTGGCAAGAGCCTGTGCGAATTCCACAATACCTGTTTTGTCTGATACGCTGATCAGCGCACGGCGAATAGGACGAGCGTTTTCCATGGCTACTATCTCTTTTAATTACACGGTGAATAGAATATTTCCCAAGACCAAGCCCATTTGGTGTGAATTGGTTTTGGGAAATATCCTGATTCTCATCACATCTACAAAGTGTGGGTGATGACAATAGTGATTTATCAATAATGGTCATTTGTGCGTAATGTGACCATTATTTTACATGAATAGGAAGATTACGCAAACGTTTGCTTTTGGGGTGTCTTTAGGAGAAATAAGCAAGATGGCGATGTATTTGATTGGTCAATTAGCAAAGTTATGTCAGGTCAGTAGCGATACATTACGGTTTTACGAAAAAAATAATTTGCTCCAGCCTGCAGGCCGAAGCGACAGTGGTTATCGTTTATATAGTGAGGATAATTTATCGCGAGTTAAATTTATCTTACGGGCTAAAGCTATTGGTTTAAGTTTGGAAGAAATTCGTGAGCTATTAGATATCCGACTGGAAGCAAGTCAACATAGTTGTGCGGAAGTAAAAGCGATCACTCAAGCGAAGCTTGATGAAGTGGACATGAAAATAAAGGAACTCACGCGTATTCGACGCGCGTTAAAAAAGATCAATGATGCGTGTTGTGGCCATGTGGATGATGATGCGAGCCATTGCTCAATCCTTGAGGCCTTGAACGATAGTTGTGATACGCCGGATCCTAAGGGTGACACCAAGCCATGTTGTTCAAGGCACAAGAAATAGAACGTGTAACTTAATCGCTGGTGGCTTCTTTTGCATTTTGGATCGCATCTTTTGTGGTATCACGGAAAAAGTGTCCCGTTGCCTTGGTTGCATCACGGGTCGCGTGACCAATTTCAGTGAAGCCATCTTTAATACTTTGCTTATCGCTACTGCTACAACCAACTAATGGTAACGAAGCGATCAGTAATACCGCTAAAACATGCTTATTTAACATCTGAGATCCCTCGGTAAAATTTCGAAGACTAGTGTAGCGTTTTTTTATCATGAACCAAGTTAAATTCATGTCATGAATATCGTGATTAGCGTCATTATATTTCATTAGGGCATTGTGAAATTTTGTGATAATTTTCAGTCAATAGCGTATTGCTAATACGAATCAAAGATAAGGATAATCGATGTTAAAAGTAAATGAATATTTTGATAGCCAAGTAAAATCAATTGGCTTTGAATCTTCGGGCGATCATGTCAGTATTGGTGTAATGGCACCTGGCGAATATACCTTTGGTACTGTAGCACCTGAACGTATGACTGTGGTTAAAGGTGCATTAACTGTAAAACTACCAGGCCATGTTGACTGGGAAACTTACAACGCAGGTGATAACTTTGAAGTTCCTGGTGACAGTTCATTTAATGTGAAAGTATTGGTTACTACTGCTTATCTTTGTGATTACTTATAATTTTAACTTATTGTGATTATATAAAAGCTTCACTTCGGTGGAGCTTTTTTGTTTGTCACTATTTGGTATCTCTATGCCGAGCCTCGCTCAATTAATTGTGGCGGCAAAATAAACTGTTGTGCAGTTTCCTTATGAGCCTTCATTTTTGCGAGTAACCGTTGTCCTGCAAGTTGTCCCATTTGTCGGGTAGGAGAGCTGATCATGGTTAAACTAGGCTGAGTTAACGCTGCTTCAGGGGTATCATCAAACCCAATTAAGCCGATTTGTTGACCAATATAGTTATCTTTTCCGACACTTTTCCCGACCCGTTGAATACCATACATCGCCCCTAATGCAATGGCTGGTCGGTGACATAATAGTGCGGTAATTTTGGGATGCTGAGTCAGCAGTTGTTGAACATGATCAGCGGCTTGGCACTGGTTATTCTGAGCTTCAATTATCCATTCATTTTTAAACGGTAAGCCATATTGCATTAATGTCGTGCCATAGCCGCCAATACGCTCTGCACGGGTGAGAGAATCACTGCTGCCGCCAATATACGCAATATGACGATGACCTTGTTGGATCAAATGCTGAGTTGCAAGCATTGCGGCTTGATGATTATCAGGCCCAATATAATCGACCTCATTATTCACGGCTGATCGGGCTAAGCAAACCGCAGGAATATTGGCTTGTTTTGCCATTTCGAGTACTTGGTTTGTCGCTTCTCTTACAGGGCTAAACGCAATACCTGCGACACCTTGTTGGATCATCGATTGGACACATTGGATTAATTTGTCTGCTTGATGGTTGGATTGGGCAAGAAACAACATATGGTCATGTTGTTCAAGCTCGTCGCTTAACCCTGCCGTAACTTCGGTATAAAAGGGATCTGTAATATCCGCTAAGATCCAGCCGATCAAATTTGAGTGATTGGATCGTAAATTAGCTGCGGCGTTATTGCGAACATAGCCTAGGGCTTCAACTGCTTGATTGACCTTATCAATTGTCGCTTTTGATATACGGCCTTTATTGCCCAGCACCAAAGAAACAGTGGAAACGGAGACACCGGCATAGTCGGCAACATCGGTGATCTTTACTTTGCTTGATTTAGCCATTAGATAGTTAATTACCCTGTATTTATCTATCAATATAAAACGTTATATCTATGATCTGAATATTAACAGGATCACAGTTTTTAATATGCGTTCTGGCGCGAGATATGTTCCGTGATCTCGATGCCGATAAAAGTTGATAAAACGTTTTATCATTTATTTCGTAATTCAGCAAAAGCGTTGGCAGAAGTTTTGAGCTCATCTTCGTCGACGTTTTTTTTCAACAAAGTGATAAAACGTTTTACCACTTTGTTTTTGACGAAGATAAAACAGTGATCAGGTGACAATGATGTCTAAATCTGCAAATAAAACAACGCTATGGGAATTTTTCCAAAGCTTAGGTAAAACGTTTATGTTGCCAGTGGCGCTCTTGGCGTTTTCCGGTATTTTACTGGGTATTGGTAGTTCGTTATCAAGTGCTGCAGTAAAAGAAAGTATGCCTTTTCTTGATAATACCGTACTGCAATTGCTGTTCATGTGGATGACCAAAGTTGGTTTGGTCGCATTTATCTATTTACCTATCATGTTTGCCGTAGCCATTCCACTTGGCCTTGCCCGTGAAGAAAAAGGCGTTGCCGCGTTTGCAGGTTTTGTTGGTTACGCAGCACTTAACTTATCAATTAACTTTTACCTAACAGTGGCTGGCGTATTAGGCAATGCGACCGAAGAAAAAGCCTACGGTGTGAAGTCTGTTTTAGGCATAGAGTCGATTGATACTGGCATTTTAGGGGCAGTGATCGTCGGTATTATTGTGGCGAAACTGCATGCACGTTTCTATACCTACAAAATGCCTGATGCATTAGCTTTCTTTGGTGGCGCGCGCTTTGTTCCGATCATCTCAACCTTAACGCTCGGTGTGGTTGGCCTATTAGTACCGCTAGTATGGCCTTACTTTGCTATGGGTATTAATGGTATTGGTAGCTTAATCTCTCACTCAGGCCCATTTGGTCCATTCCTTTTCGGTACCGGTGAGCGTTTGTTATTGCCATTCGGTTTACATCACATTCTTGTTGCACTGGTGCGTTTTACGGAAGCGGGTGGCACATTGGATGTGTGTGGTAATACGGTAAGTGGGGCACTAAATATTTTCTATGCAGAGCTTTCTTGCTCAACAACTAACGGCTTCTCTAACTCGGCAACATCATTCTTGTCGCAAGGTAAAATGCCGGCTTTCCTTGGTGGATTACCCGGTGCCGCTCTTGCGATGTACCACTGTGCTCGTGTTGAAAATCGCAGCAAAGTAAAAGCGTTATTGTTATCAGGTGTGGTTGCATGTGTGATTGGTGGTATCACAGAGCCATTAGAATTCTTATTCCTGTTCGTAGCACCAGCACTGTACTTTGTTCACGCTATTTTAACGGGTGTTGGCTTTATGGCGATGCACTTATTAGGCGTAACGATTGGTAATACTGATGGCAACATTATCGACTTTTTGATTTTCGGCGTACTTCAAGGTACGGCAACAAAATGGTACTTAGTACCTCTTGTGGCTGCAATATGGTTTGTGATGTATTACAGCGTATTCCGCTTTGTGATCACTCGCTTCAATTTAAAAACCCCAGGTCGTGAAGTAACTGATGTAAAAGATGAGTTAGCCTTTGCGGAAACGGGTGAGAAAACGACGGGTTACAAAGGCGATATTATTTTAGAAGCACTGGGTGGTGCTGCAAACATTACGTCACTTGATAACTGTATTACTCGTTTGCGTTTATCGGTTAACGATATGAGTTTAGTGAATGACGCCGTACTCAAAGCTAACGGTGCATTGGGGGTCGTTAAGCTTGACGATCATAACTTACAAGTTGTGATTGGGCCTCAGGTGCATATGGTCAAAAATGAAATGCAGGGCTTAATGCCAGCAACGGCATAATATGATTGCGGAGCCTAGTGCTCCGCTTTTTTGTTTTGGATAACTGTTTTCGCTTGTTACAAGAGGTTGATATGTTTGATTTCTCTACTCCAGTTAACCGTTATGGTACCTATTGTACCCAGTGGGATTATGTTGAAGATCGGTTTGGTGAAGCGGATTTATTGCCGTTTACTATTTCTGATATGGATTTCGCCGTTGCGCCATGTATTGAGAAAGCGTTATCTGAACGATTAGCACATGGTGTATTTGGCTATAGCCGATGGAATCATGATGATTTTAAATCTGCGATCACTGGCTGGTTTTCACGCCGTTATCATAGTCCAATTAATACCGAGCATATTGTGTATGGTCCATCGGTGATTTACATCATTTCGCAATTAGTGATGCAGTGGACAAAGCCGGGGGAAGGTGTCCTCATTCATACCCCTGCCTATGATGCGTTTGGTAATATGTTAGCGGCTAATGATCGTCTCATGTTAACAAGTCCGTTGTTAAAAACGGCTGGTGGTCGTTATGAGATTGATTGGGCACAGTTTGAAGCACAAGCGGCAAAACCCGATTGTAAAGTGTTGTTACTATGTAGCCCACAAAATCCAACCGGACGAGTATGGACACGTGATGAGCTTAGCCGTATGGCACAGATCTGTTTGCAACATCAGGTGAAAGTGATCTCCGATGATATCCATATGGATATGGCATTTAATGATTATATTCCGTGGTCTGAAGTGGCGTTAGATGATAATTGGGCCTTGGTTTCTTCAGGGTCAAAGTCATTTAATATTCCTGCATTAACGGGTGCATATGCGTTTATTGCCGATCAAACTGTACGTGAACGTTACTTAACTCAGTTAAAAGCGGCACATGGTTTATCGTCACCGTCGATTTTAGGTGTGATAGGACATATTGCCGCTTATAACCAAGGTGAAGTATGGCTCGATAGTTTAAAAGACTACCTTCAAGCTAACCTCCGTTATGTCGCAGAGCAGTTAAATCAGGCCTTTCCTGAGTTGAATTACCAAGTGCCAGAGGGGACATATTTAGCGTGGATTGATTTAACGCCATTGAGCGTGGATATGGATGCCCTACAACAACGTTTAATTAGTCATTACAAAGTCGCCATTATGCGCGGTGATACTTATGGCAAAGAGGGACAAGGCTATATACGACTCAATGTTGGATGTCCTCGTAGCAAAGTAGAAATAGGTCTCAAGGCATTGATGGGTGCATTGCATGATTTAAAACATCAATAGAAAATTTCTTGTTTTCTAATTAAGAAAAGCTTCGCTACGGCGGAGCTTTTTTGTGTCTATAGTTAGCTGAATTTAAGAGATTGAGTTTTATATCAGTTACGTATAAATATGACACATTGCGCATATATTAAAATTAAAAAAATTATCTAATGAGAAAGCATTATAGTAAAGCTATTTAGCAAGGTTGATATCTAGTTAATCACGCCTAACGTGTTGATTTAAGCTGTTTAGAACCTAATTAATCTTGTGCGTTATAGAGAAAGTATTTCACGACTAAACGTCATGATTAGGATAGGGAGGTTCTATGAATCCATCATTAACACATGCATCTATTCGTACCAAAGCTTGGATCATTTGGTTGTTATTTGCCATCGGTCTTATTTCTATTGCCATATTAAATATTTCTTCCACTAACCAACATATGCGAGCTAATTATGAGAGAGGCGTTAAGCAAATAGTAGAAGGAGCGGTAGGGGTCGTAAACCACTATCATACTCTTAGTACCAATGGCACATTGAGCGAAGAAGAAGCGCAAAAGCAGGCGCTGGCCGCAATTAACGCAATGCGTTTTGATGGCGGTAACTATATTTTTGCGGGAAACCGAGAAGGTTACCAAATCGCGACGCGTTTTGATGAAATGATGGGTACTGACATTTTGTCATTAAAAGATGGTAATGGCCGACGATTCGTTGAAGAGCTTTACAGTGTAGGTAAGCAAGGTGGTGGTTTTGTTGATTACATGTGGAAGTCATCGTCAGATCCTAATCAACTGATTTTAAAAACCAGCTATGCTGATTATTTTCATCCTTGGGGATGGATGATTGGTGCAGGAATAAATATCAAAGCTTTAAACCAAGATATTCAAGCTAGCCAATGGCTATCGTTTGTGAATGTTGCTGTTATTTTGGTAATTCTGTCACTATTGATGGCATATTTTATTCGTAGCATTACTTTACCGATTAAAAAAACCGTTGCTGCGATGCGTGATCTATCAACGGGAGAAGGCGATTTAACTCAGCGTCTAAAAGAA
The DNA here is from genome assembly GCF_022129445.1 of Photobacterium sp. Ph5. Lineage (GTDB taxonomy): Bacteria > Pseudomonadota > Gammaproteobacteria > Enterobacterales > Vibrionaceae > Photobacterium. The sequence continues at coordinate 40,612 of NZ_JADQAQ010000031.1, read as the reverse complement.
GAAGGCGGCCCAGAATTAATAGCGCTGGCAAAACACTTTAATCGTTTTGTCAGTTCTATTCAGACTATTATGCATAGTATTAGCGATGCTGGCTCACAGCTGACTCACTCTTCGCGTTGTTTATCACAGTCGGTGTTATCGGTGGATAGTAATTTAAATCAACAGAAAGAAGACACGGATCAACTTGTTGGATCGATGGGGGAAATGCTAACTGCGGTTGAAGAAATTGCAGGTAGAACGGTTGATGCGACAGATTTTAGTGTTAAAGCGGCGAAGCAAACAGAAGCGAGTAAAGTAATCATTCAACGTAATATTGAAGAGTCACAATTGCTTGCATTAGATATTGGTGAGGCCAGTAAAGTGATATCCCAACTCGCAATAGATAGTCGCAATGTTGATACGGTATTGGAAGTAATACGTGGTATTGCAGAGCAGACCAATTTATTAGCGTTAAATGCCGCGATAGAGGCTGCACGCGCCGGTGATGCAGGGCGAGGCTTTGCTGTTGTTGCTGATGAAGTCCGTACGCTATCACAGCGCACACAAGAGTCGACGATTGAAATTCAAACCATTATTGAAAAATTACAACAAGGTGCAGAGCAAGCGGTCGGTGTTATGAATCAAGGGGCTAAAAAAGCACAAAATGCCTCGGAGATCTCAGCCTCAGCAGGCGATGCATTAAACCTCATTGTCGAAGAAGTTCATGCGATACAAGGGATGAATCAACAGATCTCAGCGGCAACAGAGCAGCAATCATTAACCGTCAATAACATTAATCAAAATGTAGCGAGCTTGAATGATAGCTCGATATCATTGTCGACTGAATCCAATCAGATGTCGTCATCGAGTGAAGAGCTCAATCAAATATCAGAAGATCTGATGGTGACAATTCAGCGTTTTAAATTGCATTAAAGTATAGGGTTATTGGGGTTTTACAGAGCTAAATAGCAGCGAATAAAAAAGCCATGCCTGATGTAATAGGCATGGCTTTTTTATCATTAGCGAGAACTAGCTATTTTTAGTTCATGCCGTATTTTTTTAGCTTCTTACGTAGCGTACCACGGTTGATACCCATCATAGTTGCTGCGCGAGTTTGGTTACCGCGAGTGTACTGCATGATAGTATCTAGTAGTGGTTGTTCAACTTCTGCAAGCACAAGCTCGTACAGATCGTCGACTTCCTGACCATTTAATTGAGCAAGGTAGTTTTTAAGGGATGCCTTCACTGAATCACGTAGAGGTTTCTGTGTGATTTGGTCTTGTGAAGTTACAGTTGTTACTGTTAACGCTTCGGAAGTCAGATTTTGTTCGAACATAATTCTGTAAGCTCTTCTAGTATTTATGCAACGTTTTCGAAGTAGCCTTGCAGCGCATCAAGTTGCTGTTGGGCATCCTCGAGTGCGTTGAAGGTCTGGCGGAAATCACCGGCTGGTGCATGCTCTTTCAAATACCAAGACACGTGTTTACGTGCAATGCGCAGCCCTAGGTATTCACCGTAGAACTGGTGGAGTTCTTGAACATGTCCCAACATTATTTCACTGATCTCATCAATTGATGGCGCAGCGAGGTGTTCACCAGTTGTTAAGTAATGGTGGATTTCTCTAAAAATCCACGGCTTCCCTTGTGCAGGTCGGCCAATCATTAGAGCATCGGCACCCGTATAATCGAGTACAAAGCGTGCTTTTTCCGGGCTATCGATATCACCGTTAGCGATAACTGGGATCGAGATGGCTTGTTTCACCGCTCTAATGTAGTCATATTCCGCCTCACCTTTGTACATACATGCCTTGGTACGTCCGTGGAGGGCGAGGGCCTGTATGCCGCATTGCTCGGCGAGTTTGGCTATGTCGACACAGTTTCTATTTTCCAGATCCCAACCAGTACGGGTTTTAAGCGTAACGGGTACATCTACCGCATCTACCACAGTTCGAAGAATATCTTCGATGAGATTGGGGTACTGCAGTAGGGCAGAACCGGCTAATCGTTTGTTTACTTTCTTTGCTGGGCATCCCATGTTGATATCGATGATTTGCGCACCGTTTTCAACACTGAACTGCGCAGCTTCAGCCATCAACTTTGGATCAGCACCTGCTATCTGAACCGAACGAATACCTGATTCACCTTCGTGAACCATACGATTGAGCGATTTAGATGTCTTCCAGAGATCTGGGTTCGACGACATCATCTCGCTGACAGCCATACCTGCACCGTAGCGAAGGCATAACTCACGAAATGGCCGATCGGTCACACCCGCCATAGGCGCGACTATCAGCTGGTTTTTAAGTTGATAAGGACCGATCTGCAAAATGTCTCTACCTGACTGTGCCAGTAAGGGCGCGCATTTTACGCATTTTTTACGCTGCTGAAAAGGCCAATAATTGAGCATGATGATTTTGTTTACTAAAATCGTATGATTTTCAATCGATTGACCAATTAAATTTATAAATAAAAATCAGCAAGAGCACCCAAATTCTAGTGTGATTACGCCTTACGACCTGAGATACGACACCACTCTTCGCGTGCCATTACAGGGTCTAAAGTCAGTTCATCGCTATAGTAAGTTGATACATCTGCCGCTTGGCTTTCAAGTACACCTGAAATAGCTAAGTCGCCACCATCTTTAACAAGGCTCTTGATCACTGGTGATAGTTCACGCAGTGGACCCGCAAGGATGTTAGCAACTACAACGTCAGCTTGAATGCCTTGAGGCTGGTCTTGTGGAAGGTATAGCTCTAGGTTGTCAGATACACCGTTACGCTCAGCATTATCACGTGACGCTAAGATAGCTTGTGGGTCGATATCAATACCGATAACTTTTGCGGCGCCAAGTTTTAGCGCGGCAATAGCCAAGATGCCTGAACCACAACCAAAATCGATCACTGTTTTACCGGTTAGATCTTGACCGTCTAACCACTCAAGACACAGTGATGTTGTTGGGTGAGTACCTGTACCAAATGCTAAACCTGGGTCTAATAGCACGTTCACTGCGTCTGGCTCTGGCGCTTCACGCCAGCTAGGGCAGATCCATAGGCGACGACCGAAACGCATAGGGTGGAAGTTGTCCATCCACTCACGTTCCCAGTCTTTGTCTTCTAACTGCTCGATTTTATAAGCAAAATCATCAGCAATTAGCGGGCTGTTTTTAAGCATGTTCAGCACGAAATCCATGTCGGCTTCAGCATCATACAAACCAATTACATCGGTATCACCCCAAAGACGGGTTTCACCTGGCATAGGCTCGAAAACTGGCGTGTCTTGTGCGTCTAGGAAGGTAACCGACAGAGCACCAGTCTCTTCCATTAGCATGTCGCCAATTGCTTCTGCGCTCTCTGCAGTTGCGTTCAGTTTAATTTGAATCCAAGGCATGGTTTATTCGCTTATTTTGTGACTACTTGAACATAGGGGGCGAAGTCTAGCATGAAATTTCACCAATCCCCATTATCAGATGCCATTCTAGAGATAAAAAAAAGATAGTACCGACTGGCACTATCTTTAATGTAGTGGATTATTTAGCGTGATATAGCCGATTTTAGTCGCTTAATTGCGGTGTTTCTACTTTTGTTGGTTTAACGTAGCTACCAATCACAAAAGCAATTAAACCTAATAAAAGCGTTGGAACAATTGCGTGAACGCCATTCATATCTGGCTTACTAAATGACAAAATAATATAGCTACTCAAACCGACAATCATTGAAGCAAAAGCACCGGTTGCAGAGGCTTTTTTCCAATATAAGCCGAGTACCAGCGGCCATAAAAAGACGGCTTGTAAACTACCAAAGGCCAAAAGGTTAAGCCAAATGATCATATCTGGCGGGTTCATCGCGGCTATAAAGACTAATGCAGAGAAGATCCCTGTTACCCATAGTGATAGTTTCGGTAGACGTTTTTCTGCATGTTCATTGGTCGCAATACTTGGATTGATATAGTTAATATATAAATCTTTGAGCAGTGTTGCTGAAGCTTGAATAAGCTGTGAATCGATAGTCGACATAATCGCCGCCATTGGGCCTGCTAAGAACACGCCAGCTACAACAGGCGGCAATACGGTTACCATGAGAGTTGGCATGATTTGATCGGGGCTGGCGATATCTGGCACGATAGCACGACCTAATGCGCCTGCTAAGTGCATACCAAACATCAGTAGTGCCACCATTATGGTACTGAGTACCATGCCTTTGTGCAGAGAGTTACTGTCTTTATAAGACATACAACGTACCGCAGCATGAGGCAGACCTATCACACCAAAACAGACCAAAATCCAAAAACTCAACATAAAGGGCTGACTCAGAAAGTGATTCGGGCCGTAAGGGGTAATTAACGCCGGATCAATATCGTGAAGCTTGGTGACTAATGCGCCGATACTTCCGCCGGCATGCACGATCCCAACCAGTAACGCAATGGTACCGATGATCATCATCAAGCCTTGTAAAGTATCAGTCATCACAACAGCACGAAAGCCACCAATTGTGGTGTATAGACCTACAGTGATCGCAAAGATCATTAAGCCATGCATATATGATAAGCCTGTCACGGTTTGAAGCAATCGCGCACCGCCGACAAACTGTACGACCATGGTGCCAAAGAAGGCGATCAGTAATGACAGTGAAGCAAAAATGACAACGCCACGGTTTTTATAGCGAGCATAAAGGATGTCATTAAGGGTTAATGCGTTATGACGTCTCGCTTCGATGGCAAATTTCTTACCGAGTACACCAAGGGTCAGCCACGCTGCGGGTAACTGGATCATCGCAAGTAATACCCAGCCTAAGCCCATTTTATAGGCAGCCCCTGGGCCACCAATAAAGGTGCTGGCACTAGCGTAAGTAGCAGCAAGGGTCATCGCAAGGACAAAGCCGCCCATGCTACGTCCACCGACTAGGTACTCGGTAAGAAAGTTTCCTTTGCTTTGAAAGCGTCGGGTATAAAGTGCCATCGCAAAGACTGCGGCAAGGTACAGTACGATAGGAATAATGAGTTGGCTATTCATGGGGGTCTTCGTGGTTAATATCTAAGGGAAGATCTCGGTAGACGACTTTGACCATCACGCCGCACAGTACGGTAAAAATGATCGGGCCGACAATGCATGACATCAAGAACCAGAGTGGAAAGCCAAAATATAGGGTTGGCATGCTTAGATCACCGATAGTGGGTGCTAAGCCGTAGGCGGATAGGTACCACCAAAGAAAATAAGCTAACGCTAGTCCTATCGCCCAAAGTGCCTCTTTATGGGCTTGGCGATAGCGTGCTGAGAGCGTTTTCATGCTGTATCTCCAGTTGTTATCAAGTGTTTTCCTACTCAATACAGTGTAGTAACTAGTAGGGTTGGTCAAAAAGGTGGGCTATTGTGGCAAAAGATACTGTGTTATGCCATGTGAACCGATCAATCGAGGTGAATTGAGATTGTGTATAAACAAAAAAGACTACCCGAAGGTAGCCTTTTATCGTCAAGCAAGTGCGCTTATTGCAGACCGAGTTTCTTCTCAAGGTAGTGGATGTTTGCGCCACCTTTTTGGAAGTTCTCGTCAGCCATAATATCTTGCTGAAGCGGAACGTTGGTTTTAATACCGTCGATGATCATTTCGCTCAATGCATTACGCATACGAGAAATAGCGACATCACGATTTTCACCGTACGCAATTAACTTACCGATCATTGAATCGTAGTAAGGCGGTACTGTGTAACCTGAGTAGATGTGTGATTCCCAACGGATACCCATACCACCTGGCGCATGGAAACGCTCGATAGTACCAGGGCAAGGTAGGAAACGTTCTGGATCTTCAGCATTAATACGACATTCGATAGCATGGCCACGAATTTGAATATCGCTTTGACTAAATGACAGCGGTTGACCTGCGGCAATACGGAGCTGCTCTTTGATTAAGTCAACGCCAGTTACCATTTCAGTTACTGGGTGCTCAACCTGAATACGGGTATTCATTTCAATGAAGTAGAACTCACCGTTTTCGTAAAGGAATTCGAATGTACCTGCGCCACGGTAATTGATTTCTAAACATGCACGGGTACAACGCTCACCGATGTACTTACGCATTTCTTCTGTAATACCCGGCGCTGGTGCTTCTTCAACCACTTTCTGGTGACGACGCTGCATCGAACAGTCACGCTCACCTAAGTGAATAGCGCCACCTTGTCCATCAGCTAAGACTTGAACTTCAATGTGACGTGGGTTTTCAAGGTATTTCTCCATGTAAACCATGTCGTTATTGAAACAAGATTTTGCTTCAGCACGGGTCATTGCGATCGCTTCAGTCAATTCATTTTCTGAACGAACCACACGCATACCACGACCACCGCCGCCACCAGAGGCTTTGATGATCACAGGATAACCAATACGTTTAGCAAAAGATTTGTTCTTTGCTTCATCGTCATCAAGCGGGCCGTCAGAGCCAGGTACACAAGGAACCCCTGCTTTTTTCATTGCCGTAATAGCAGAAACTTTATCGCCCATTAGGCGAATAGTGTCAGCTTTTGGACCTACGAAAATAAAGCCTGAACGCTCAACTTGTTCTGCGAAGTCAGCATTTTCAGAAAGGAAACCGTAGCCCGGGTGGATAGCGACTGCACCTGTAATTTCAGCCGCACTGATAATACGAGGAATATTTAAGTAGCTATCGATACCGCGTGCTGGACCAATACATACTGACTCATCAGCAAGTAGAACGTGCTTAAGATCGCGGTCAGCAGTTGAGTGAACCGCAACCGTTTTAATCCCTAGCTCTTTACAAGCGCGCAAGATACGAAGTGCAATTTCACCTCGGTTTGCAATTACTAATTTATCTAACATAGCCAGAGCCTCGATTACTCGATGATGATAAGAGGCTGATCGAATTCAATCGCATCGCCGTCTTCTGCAAGAATAGCGACAACTTTACCAGCTTTATCAGCTTGGATTTGGTTCATCATTTTCATCGCTTCAACGATACATAGTGTGTCGCCGATATTCACTGATTGGCCAACTTCAACAAATGATTTTGCTTCAGGGCTTGGAGAGCGGTAGAAAGTACCAACCATAGGTGAAAGCACTGAGTGACCTGATGCAACTGGTGCGGGTGCTTCAGTTGCAGGTGTTGCTGCAACCGCTACAGGCGCAGGAGCCGTTGGCTGTTGTGCCATTGGTGCTGCCATGTATTGTTGTGGCATTGCTGTTGCTGGAACACTACGGCTGATGCGTACTGATTCTTCACCTTCAGAGATTTCTAGCTCAGCGATACCAGATTCTTCTACAAGCTCAATTAGCTTCTTGATTTTACGAATATCCATTTATATTTCTCTTTTTATATTGTTCAGTTAGCTATCTGTATGCAGGCGACGTACTGCTGCATTCAGGGCGAATTCATAGCCGTCAGGGCCTAAGCCACAAATCACGCCTACTGCTTTATCGGATAAGTAAGAATGATGACGGAAAGGTTCACGAGCGTGGACATTAGATAAATGCACTTCAATAAACGGAATAGCGACGCCGAGTAAGGCATCACGAAGGGCTACACTCGTATGAGTAAAAGCTGCAGGATTGATAATGATGAAATCGACCTTGCCATAAGCTTGATGGATTGCATCAATTAACACATGTTCCGCGTTAGATTGAATATGTTCTAATGCCACGCCTAATTGGGTCGCTTTAGCAGTGAGCCCATCAACCAGTTCAGTTAATGTTTGATGGCCATAATGACCCGGCTCTCGTAGACCTAGTAAGTTAAGGTTAGGTCCGTTTATTAATAAAATTCGTTTAACGGTCGACATCTTGACGTATTTTCACTTGTTTATGAGGTTAAACTCTAACAACTTGCAAGCTTATGCAATTTTGTTTCCGTGTGTCCGTTTTTTTACTGCTAAACGTTCATTGTTGAGCAATTATAGAGAATTCACCGCAAATCGCAGCAAAATACTGGTCTAATCACCACTTTTTTGTGCTAACACGTGTAAGCTGTAGTGAGGTGTGTTGTTACTATTAGAGGTTTTATCTTACGACAAGTTCATTCAACTAAGTGTAAGAATTTAGTGATAATTATGACTAAATTCGCAGCATTCCCACAACATGAAAAACGGTTAAGATCAGTAGATGATATTTGGCGAATAAATCAACAACAAAGCTGTCGATTTATTCAACATTGCGATCAAAGTAGCGTATTTTAGGTTGAAGATGCTGGTGGTTAGCTGAATTAAGTCCAGAAAATGATGATCTAAAAATAAAAAAGACCGCTATTGAGCGGCCTTTGTGTTGGATGAAGTGAAGTTGATTTACATCACTTTTTGTTTTTCTTCAATTAATCGATCAACAACGGTAGGATCGGCAAGAGTTGATGTATCACCTAAGGTTGAAGTATCACCAGTTGCTATCTTACGAAGAATTCGACGCATGATCTTACCTGAACGTGTTTTTGGTAATGCGTCTGTCCAATGTAAGAAATCTGGTGTAGCGATAGGGCCTATTTCCTTACGTACCCAGTTTTTCACTTCTTTATGCAGTTCAGCACTTGGAATTTCACCATCGTTTAGGGTGATGTAAGCGTAAATCGCTTGGCCTTTTATCTCATGTGGTACACCCACAATCGCCGCTTCTGCAATCTTATCGAAAGCAACGAGTGCAGATTCAATTTCAGCCGTACCCATACGGTGACCTGAAATATTTAATACATCATCAACACGACCTGTGATCCAGTAATAACCGTCTTCATCGCGACGAGCACCGTCACCAGTAAAGTACATGCCTTTAAAGGTAGAGAAGTAGGTCTGCTCAAAACGTTCGTGATCGCCCCAAAGCGTACGCATTTGACCTGGCCATGAATCGGTCATGACTAAGTTACCGTCAGTCGCGCCTTCAAGGATATTACCGACGTTATCAACGAGTGCTGGTTGTACACCAAAGAATGGACGCGTAGCAGATCCTGGTTTTAGTGCGGTTGCACCCGGTAGTGGGGTAATTAAAATGCCGCCTGTTTCTGTTTGCCACCATGTATCTACGATTGGGCAACGTTTGTCACCAATTGTACGGTGATACCATTCCCATGCTTCAGGGTTAATGGGTTCGCCAACAGAGCCCATGATACGCAGTGATGAACGGTTAGTACCTTCAATTGCTTCATCACCTTTCGCCATTAGTGCACGAATCGCAGTAGGTGCTGTGTATAAAATGCTGACTTGGTGCTTATCAACCACTTCACTCATGCGACTGGTTGATGGGTAGGTTGGCACACCTTCAAATAAAACGGTTGTTGCACCATTAGCGAGTGGTCCGTATACCAAGTAGCTGTGACCTGTGATCCAACCCACATCTGCGGTACACCAGTACACATCACCTTCTTGGTAATCAAAGACGTATTTAAACGTCATCGTGGCGTAAACGAGGTAGCCACCTGTGGTGTGAAGTACACCTTTAGGCTTACCCGTTGAGCCTGACGTGTAAAGAATAAATAGAGGGTCTTCAGCGTTCATTGGCTCTGGAGCACAGTGAGCCGAAGCTACAGCTGTTGCTTCATGCCACCATACATCGCGAGCATCATTCCAAGCGACTTCACCGCCTGTGCGTTTAAAGACAACCACTTTCTCAACCGTCGTTACTTCAGGGTTTGCTAGCGCGTCGTCTACATTTTTCTTAAGGGGAACGGCACGCCCACCACGCACGCCTTCATCTGCAGTAACAACCACTTTTGCATTTGAATCGATAATGCGACCAGCCAATGCTTCTGGAGAAAAGCCACCAAAGACGATAGTGTGCACCGCACCAATACGGGTACAAGCAAGCATTGCAATTGCCGCTTCTGCAACCATTGGCATGTAAAGACAAACGACATCACCTTTACGTACACCTTGACTCTTTAGGGCGTTAGCAAACTGACATACTTCTTGATGTAATTCATTGTAGGTTAAGGTGGCATCATCATTAGGATCATCACCTTCCCAAATAATAGCCGCTTGATCACCTTTGGTCGCGAGGTGGCGATCAATACAGTTAGCAGAGACATTAAGCTCACCGTCTTCAAACCATTTAATGCTGACGTGACCGGTATCAAATGAGGTGTTTTTAACTTTAGTAAATGGTGTCATCCAATCAACGATTTGGCCGTGTTCACGCCAAAAACCTTCAGGGTTAATCACTGATTGCTGATACATCTCACGGTATTGCTCTTCATTGATATGAGCTGTTTTTGCGATGGTCTCATTGACCGGATAAACGTGAACCTCACTCATCCTATTCTCCTTGAGTTCTTATACTTTCTGCGCCCTGCATCCTTAGCCGATGTAACAAGGGTGAGCAAACTGACTTTTTATAGTTGTTTTGTGCTGCCTATACGGTGTTCCATTTTGTGTATGTCTACAATTAGACTTTAGGATGAGAGAGCTAGATCAAAGGGAGTAAATGCGAGTTACATGGATTTTTCATGACAATTTGTAGGGGAATATCTGAACTGGAGTGATTGCGTGAGATAAATAAAAACAGAAAAGAGATCTCTATCGCACTATTAGAGTAATTACGTGTTGTTGGTGGGGTTAAATTGCGCGATGACATTAGTTTGAGAAGAAAACTACGTCATAATATGTTGCTTTTTTATTCACCACATTATGCGAGATCACTATGTTTACACGTTCGCCCTACAGTTGGAGCTCACAATACTTGTGGGGATTTTTCTTCTCTTACGGTGTTTATCTGCCATTTTGGGCTATTTGGTTTAAGCATATTGGAGTGGATGATTCTGATATTGGTTTGTTGTTGGGGTTAGGTTTTGCCGTTCGTTGCTTGGCTAATTTAGTCTTAACCCCGCGTATCCACAAAGTAGAGCATCTTATCCCTGCTTTACGAGGTTTTACTCTGCTCGGTCTGCTTGCTTGTATTCTTTATATTGTCGGTGGCGGGGGATTATGGGTACTTGCCGCTGTCACTATCTTATTTAATTTATCCGCTGGGCCTATTGTGCCAATTTCTGATGCTATCGTGAATCATTATGCAAAAGATGGGCATCTTGATTATGGTCGCACCCGTTTATGGGGCTCGATTGCCTTTATTGCGGGCTCAACGGTAGTAGGGATGCTGGCTAATCACTATGGTGCCGATATTATTCCGTGGGTGGCATTATCTGGATTAGCTTTCTCACAGTTAATGGCGGCAAGAAATCCTGCGATTATGCCATTCGATGAGGGAGGTTCTGAGCAAGTGCGTCCTGCATTGTGGGGAATTTTATGTAATGGTGCGGTGATTAAGTTGATTGTGATTGCGGCATTACTGCAAGGTAGTCATGCGGCTTATTATGGCTTTAGCTCTATCTATTGGCAGAAAATTGGTTTTAGTGAATCAATGATTGGTTACTTATGGAGCTTCAGTGTTGCGGCAGAAGTGATGGTATTTCTGGTTAGTAAGCGCTTATTTTCTGGTTGGTCGGTAAATAATATGTTCCGCTTAGCAGCATTCGGCGTCTTGGTACGATGGGGATTAACCGCCACTTTGACAGATCAATGGTTGATGTTTCCCATTCAAGCTCTACATGGCGTAACTTTTGCTGCTGCTCACTTAGCCGCGATTCGTTATATTCAACAACAGCCGAGTAACCATTCTGTCGCGCTGCAATCGCTATATAACGCGATCCCTCTTGGGGCGGTAATGGCAGTATTAACGTCGATGAGTGGGTGGATGTATGGTAATTGGGGCGCGAATGTGTTTTGGATCATGGCTGCGATGGCTTTTCCTGTGTTCTTTATTCGTTTAACACCACCTCAACAGATCGCGACGACGGAATATAAAATCAGTAAAGTATAGTGATTACTAACTTCTATTTTAAAGCGCAGTCTTGATGGCTGCGCTTTTTATTGCGACAAAGAAAAGAGAAGACTCACTATCTTACTGAGAGAACTGTGATCAGACAGGATTGAGTAATCTGTGACAACTTAGTTACAGTGGTGAATCAGTTTAAAAAGGATGATGTGTGATGGTACAGGGATGGATTGTTATAACCGTATCACTGGTATATCTCGGTGTACTGTTCGCGATTGCATGGTATGGCGATAAAAAAAGCCAATGGTTAGCAGGGTGGCGACCGTGGATATATAGTTTATCCATTGCGGTGTATTGTACCTCGTGGACTTTCTTCGGCACGGTGGGACAAGCTAGCCGTGAGCTGTGGTCTTTCCTCCCCATTTATCTCGCGCCAATTATCGTATTTACTTTAGGCTGGAAAGTCTTAGCTCGGCTGATCTTTATTGCTAAGCGTGAACACATTACTTCGATAGCCGATTTCATCGCGGCCCGTTACGGAAAATCGCAAGGATTAGCGATGCTCGTCACCGTGATTGCGGTGATAGGTATTTTGCCTTATATCGCGTTGCAGTTGCGTGGTATTACGTTGGGGCTTGAACAGATCTCGCCGAATTTAGGCGAGGTGTTTAATCAAGAAGGGCTAGATACTGCGTGGATAGTATCAGGTGTATTAGCATTATTTTCTATTTTGTTTGGTACTCGGCATATTGATTCTACCGAGCACCACCGCGGTATGATGATGGCGATAGCGTTTGAGTCATTGATCAAGCTTGCTGCGTTTCTCGCGGTCGGAATTTTTGCGCTGAGTTTATTTCAAACGGCCCCTCAGCTTAACGCACTAAGTTGGCAATCACTTACTTATACATCGCCTAATGTTGGTAGCCTATTTATTCATATGCTACTTACCATGGCGGCAATTATCTGTTTGCCTCGTCAATTTCATACCATTGTAGTGGAAAACCATAGCCAAGCTGATTTACATAAAGCCCGTTGGATTTTTCCTTGTTACCTGTTCTTAATGGGGATTTTTGTTATCCCTCTTGCTTTGATTGGCCAGCAATTACTGCCGAATGTGTTAGCCGATACTTACGTGATTAATTTGCCCTTACAGCAAGGTGCGAACGGCATTGCGCTACTCGCTTTTATCGGTGGTGCTTCAGCGGCGACAGGGATGGTCATTGTATCAACTATCGCTTTGGCAATTATGGTATCGAATGATTTAGTGATGCCATTAATGCTACGTCGAGTACGCATTGGACCGCGTAATTTTTCTGCCTTTTCAGGTTTATTATTAAATGTCCGTCGGGTGTTAATTGCGGTGTTATTACTTGCGGCATGGGGCTTTTACCATGTGCTAGATAACGTCCATTCACTGTCGGCGATAGGTTTATTATCATTTGCTGCGATTGCACAATTTGCCCCAGCGTTGCTCGGCGGTATTTACTGGCGCTTTGGTAATAAAAAAGGCGTGTATACCGGTTTAGTTGGTGGGATGACGATTTGGCTTATTACCATGATGAGCCAAACCAGTATGCTGGCAGGGGATGCGGGCAGCAATGTTTTACTGTGGTTATTAAGCCCACCGCAACTGCCTATTTTACGAAGTTTATCTTCCGTTGACTGGGGCATGTTGTTGAGTTTATGTGTCAATGTCAGTTTGTTTGTCGGGATTTCATTAATAACGCGCTCGTCACTCACTGAACGTTTGCAAGCGGCTTCTTTTGTTGGTGCCTCTCCTGCAGAAACAGAAGATGGGAGCTTATATCAAACCCGTGTGACGGTCGCAGAATTAGAAATGTTGGCTTCTCGTTTTGTTGGCCGTAAACGCGTTCGACATGCATTTGCTCAGTTTGCCGAGCAGCAAGATGATCATTTAGAGCCTCAACAACAAGCTTCTGCCAGTATGATCCGCCATACCGAAAGAGTATTGGCTGGCGTTTTTGGTGCTTCTTCAGCAAGGTTAGTGCTTACTTCCGCTTTGCAGGGGAGAAACATGCAATTAGAAGAAGTCGCAACGATTGTTGATGAAGCTTCTGAGTTGTTTGATTTTAGCCGAGGATTATTACAAGGAGCGATTGAACATATTAGCCAAGGTATTGCTGTGGTTGATAAACAGCTTCGGCTGGTGGCATGGAACCAACGGTATTTAGAGCAGTTTTCTTTTCCTCCGGGGTTGATCCAAGTCGGTCGCCCAATTACTGATGTGATTCGGTATAACGCTGAGCAAGGATTATGTGGCCCCGGCGATCCTGAAGCACATGTTGCTAAGCGAGTTGAGCATTTACAGCGGGGAACGGCACATACGTCATCGCGAATTCGCTCTGATGGGCAAGTGATAGAAGTGCAAGGTAACCCAATGCCTGGTGGTGGCTTTGTGATGAGCTTTAGTGATATTACCGCGTTTCGTCAGGTAGAAATGGCATTAAAAGAAGCTAATGAAAACCTTGAAGCGCGAGTCAAAGAGCGAACTCAACAGCTTGAACAACTGAATCATCAATTAATGATAGCCACCCAGCAAGCTGAGCAACAAGCGCAATCAAAAAGTCGCTTTTTAGCGGCGGTCAGTCATGATTTGATGCAACCGCTTAATGCTGCACGCCTTTTTTCATCGTCGTTAACCGAAGTCGCTGAGGGTAAAGAAAGTGCACGTCTAGCCACTCATATTGAAAGTGCATTAGGTGCGGCAGAAGATCTGATTGGAGATCTATTAGATGTCTCTCGTTTAGAAGCCGGTAAATTACAAACGCATATAGTGCCGTTTAAAGTCAGTGATGTATTCAATACATTATCAGCTGAATTTGGTGCTTTAGCACAGCAACAGCAGATCACCTTTGATGTGGTATGCAGTGATGCGGTGATCATTTCAGATGCCAAGCTCTTACGCCGTGCTTTGCAAAATTTCTTAACCAATGCCTTTCGTTATAACCCTAGCGGTAAAGTGTTGTTAGGTGTGAGACGTCGAGGTCTGCGTTTACAGATTGAAGTTTGGGATAATGGACCAGGGATCCCGACAGAAAAGCAGACCAATATTTTTGATGAATTTACTCGTATAGAGCAAACAGGGAGCGAGCATGGCTTGGGGTTAGGGCTGGCGATTGCACGTGGGATCTCACGGGTATTGGATCATCCATTAGATTTACGCTCATGGCAGGGAAAAGGCACGGTATTTTCGTTATCAGTACCATTAGGTAATGCGTCTATGCTAGCAGCTTGTACACAGGCATCTACAACCGAGAGCAAAGCGCCATTAGCTGGGCTAAAAGTACTATGTGTCGATAATGAAAGTGATATTTTATTAGGAATGGAAACCTTACTCACTCGCTGGGGCTGTAAGGTTAAATTAGCTGAAAATCTTGATGAAGCTATGTGTGCTCTCGATCAACAGTGGCAACCTGATGTGATCTTTAGTGATTACCATTTATCCCATCAACAAACAGGATTAGAAGTTTTGCTGCAATGCCGTTCAAGGTTAGGTGATAGTTTTAAAGGGGTGGTGATTAGCGCAGATAGAATGACCGAAAATCAGGCCGCGATCCGAGGGCATGGTTTTGGATTTATTAGTAAACCGGTTAAGCCATTAAAGCTTCGTACGGTACTGAATCAATGTTTGCCTGTAGATGCGTAATGTGAATTAGCACAAAGAAAAAGGCGGAGTCCAATGGACTCCGCAAAAGCTAGGGAAGTATAGCTAAGGAGAAGTGAGGTGTTACTTAGTGATCTTGGGCAGCGCCAGAGCCTTGAGGGAAGCGGATAGATTCCACCATCTCTTGGACATCGTCAGGTACTTCGGCAGTAAACTTATTCACCACAATTGCGACAACAAAGTTTAAACACATACCGAGAGTACCGATCCCTTCTGGGCTAATACCAAAGAACCAGTTGTCAGGTGTACTTGCTGCAGGGTTAATAAATTTGAAGTAAATAATGTAGGCTGCAGTGAAAGTAATACCCGAAATCATGCCTGCTATCGCCCCTGATTTATTCATCTTCTTATAGAAGATCCCAAGAATAATGGCAGGGAAGAAAGATGCGGCGGCTAAGCCAAATGAGAAAGCAACCACTTGAGCAACAAAGCCCGGTGGATTGATCCCTAAGTAACCTGCACCCACAATCGCTACGGCGGCACCAATACGGGCAGCGAGTAACTCTTGTTTGTCGGTCATGTTCGGTTTGAAGCCTTTTTTCAGTAAATCATGTGAAATCGAGGTGGAGATCACCAGTAGTAACCCCGCAGCGGTTGATAGTGCGGCAGCCAAACCACCGGCGGCAAGAAGGGCGACAACCCAGTTAGGTAATTTAGCAAGTTCAGGGCTAGCTAATACAATGATGTCACGGTTGATTTTCATCTCGTTGCGATCATCGCCAGAGTAGAACATCTTGCCATCATTATTTTTATCTTCCCACGCCACAAGGCCCGTTTTTTCCCAGTTTTTCACCCAACCTGGTGCTTGCTCAGCAGGAACCCCTTTCATGTCTGGACCGTTAATCGTATCAATCATATTTACACGGGCAAATGCAGCAACCGCAGGTGCCGTGGTGTAAAGGATAGCGATAAAGACTAATGCCCAACCTGCTGATACACGCGCATCTTTTACTTTTGGTACAGTAAAGAAACGGATAATAACGTGTGGTAGACCTGCAGTACCTACCATAAGAGCGGCACAGATAAAGAACACATCTACCATGCTCTTAGAGCCATCAGTGTAGGCGGTAAAGCCAAGTTCAGTGGTTAAGCCATCGAGTTTTTCAAGCAGATATGTTTCAGAACCATTGACCGTTGATCCTAAACCAAATTGTGGAATAGGTGAGCCAGTCATCATTAAAGAAGTAAAAATAGCGGGAACCATGAAGGCAAAAATTAACACACAGTATTGTGCGACTTGGGTGTAGGTGATCCCTTTCATGCCGCCCATTACGGCATAGAAGAAGACGATCCCCATACCGATAATGATCCCCATGTTGATATCCACTTCTAAGAAACGAGCGAATACCACTCCAACCCCACGCATTTGGCCTGCTACATAAGTGAATGAAACAAAAATGGCACAGAACACAGCCACCATGCGGGCAGTTTTAGAGTAATAACGATCGCCGATAAAATCAGGTACGGTAAATTTACCGAATTTACGTAAGTAAGGTGCCAGACATAACGCTAATAATACGTAGCCACCTGTCCAACCCATTAAGTAGACGCCACCATCGTAACCAATGAATGAGATGATCCCCGCCATTGAAATAAATGAGGCTGCTGACATCCAGTCTGCTGCTGTTGCCATGCCATTAGCGACAGGATGAACACCACCGCCTGCGACATAGAACTCACTGGTTGATCCCGCACGAGCCCAAATGGCAATGCCGATATAAATGGCGAATGTAATGCCGACTAGAATAAAGGTCCAAGTTTGAATATCCATTTGACGCTTCCTTAATCTTCCTGAACGTTGAATTTACGATCGAGAGCATTCATGCGATTAACATAAACAAAGATCAGAACGACAAAGGTATAAATCGCTCCTTGCTGTGAGAACCAAAAACCTAACTTGAAGCCACCAATTTGAATGGTATTGAGGGCATCAACAAATAAGATCCCAGCGCCATACGACACACCAAACCAGATTGCGAGTAGCGATCCCATGATACTGAGATTTTCTTTCCAATAGGCTTGTGCTTGCTCCTTGGATGCGAACGCCATTGTTATCTCCTTCACAATTACAAATACAATATTTGTTGTTAATAAATTGTTACAAGGAAACAATAGCAATGAAAGTAGATTCTATCTGTGCAACTTTAGTCGAGGGGGAAAAAGCAAAAACGCCCAGATAAGGGCGTTTTTGTGAGTAGACAATCGCTTTTATGGTCTAATTATTGATTAGGATTAGCCTAAAGTCTAAAGGGTTAATCATTTAGATCGAGCTGTTGTAGCAATATAACGGCTTGGGTTCTATTTTTTACTTCAAGCTTGCGAAATATCGCGGTCATGTGTGCTTTGATTGTCGCTTCAGAAACGGTTAGCTCATAAGCGATCTGTTTGTTGAGCAAGCCATCTGACAACATGCCTAATACTTTATATTGCTGTGGTGTTAGGGTGGCGACTTTATCTGCTAGGTCCCGATAAGCTTGATTGTTATCTGTGATGTCTTCAGGAAAAAAAGGTTCTCCATCGAGGACTTGATTCAGTGCTGAGATCAACGCACGCATATCACTTGATTTTGGAATAAATCCAAACGCACCATGACTATGGACCTGACGAATGACTTTTTCTTCTTCGCTGGCTGAGATCACAACTGTCGGTAATTCGGGGTATTGCTGACGGAGTTGGATTAATCCAGACATGCCATTTGCGCCAGGCATTTTGAGATCGAGTAAGAGCAAATCGACATCGGACTCTTTTTCTAACAACGAAAATAAAGAATCAAGGGAGTCTGCCTCGAGAAGGTTGGCACCGCTAATCGCCATATGGACCGATTGGAACAGGGCATTACGAAACAGAGGATGATCATCGGCGATAATGATAGTGTGCTGAGCTTCCATAGCAGTACTTATTTTTATTATTAATAAACTAACGCTAACACTTCACTGATCTCTGCGCAATTTTCATACCATAAAGATCGGATGTTGATCCTCTATCACTGGTTTGAGATGTAATACGCGATGCTTGTTTTGTTAAATGTGCCTCTTTTTAATAAGGATATTTGTTTACTGTGCTTGTTGGCTGAGATGATGACTAAATTTCTCGGCAGGCATTAAACCGGTGACGCGGGATTGAGGGGAGGTATTTCCCTTACTATCCCAAAATAATAAGGTCGGGAAACCGATAACCTTTAAGTGCTGCATTAATGCCAAATCTTGGGCGGTGTTTGCTGTTACATTGGCCTCTAGTAAGGTGTATTTTTGTAATTGTTGCGCTACTGCTGGCGAGGGAAATATTTCTTTTTTATAGGCAATACAAGGCGTACACCAGTCAGCTGTTACATCTAACAATACTGGTTTATGTTGGCTTGCGGCTTCGGCTAATGCCAGATTTAAATCATCAATAGATTGGATTGAGATAAAAGTTGGTATAGGCGAGAGGTGAGCTTGGCGCTCTAAATGTTTGATTGTAGTAAAAAGGAAAATAGAGCACAGGCCAATAATGATCCCAAGCCCAATACTGTATAACCCTTTATATGGGATAGGGTGGCGACAGATAAACCAGAGTGTCCCGCAAGATAATAGGATACAGATGATGGTTATAGCCATGATAATTGGGTAATTCGTTAATAACATCATAGTGATAACTCTTATCTTTCGGGATGTTATTAGCTTAGCAATAATTTCTCAAATTTGTGTAAATGGATGTCAAAGTTAAGACAAAAAAAAGATTGCTCAAGAGCAATCTTTTTTTATCAGTGGAGGGCTTTCTACTTAAAGTAAGAAGCCACCAACAACAAAACCAAGTGCTACGGAAGTCGCTATCGTAACGACACCAGGGACAAAGAATGGGTGGTTAAATACAAGGTTACCAATACGGGTGGAACCTGTGTCATCCATCTCAACGGCTGCCAAAAGTGTTGGGTAAGTTGGCAGAACGAACAATGCACTTACTGCTGCAAATGAAGCTATCATGGTTAGCGGTGCGACGCCAATTGCCAATGCTGCTGGCATCAGTGCAACAGTTGTTGCGCCCTGAGAGTAAAGTAGCATTGATGCAAAGAATAATACCAGTGATAGCATCCATGGGTAGTCACCTAATAGAGAGCCAGCAACTTCCTTAATACCATCAACGTGTGCATTAACAAATGTTGAACCTAACCAAGCCACACCTAATACACAGATACAGGCTGTCATACCTGAGCGGAACGTTGGTGCAGAAGCAATTTTTGATGCATCAATCTTACATAACCAAACTGTTGCTGCGGCTGCTGTTAACATTACCGACATGATTGCTTCGTTACGACCTAGAGTTGGGTTGTCAATTAAACCAATAGAGTGCGAGATAGCAGCGGCGTAGCAAACGACAAAGATAATCGCGACTAAAAAGATGTAAGTTGCACGTTTTGCTTCAGGCTTAATTTCTCGACGGCTTGTATTCTCAGCCGTTACTAGACCTTTTGCTAGACGTTCTTGATAAATAGGATCGTCTTTTAGTTCACATCCCATAAAATTAGCAACAAAAGCGCCAACCATACAAGCAATGAATGTTGTAGGAATACAGATTGCTAGCAGTGTTACGTAGCTTACGCCGATAGGTTCTAAAATACCGGAGAAAGCAACAACAGCCGCAGAGATTGGGGATGCAGTAATCGCAATTTGTGAGGCAATAACAGCAATAGAAAGGGGACGAGAAGGGCGAATACCTTGGCCTTTAGCCACTTCAGCAATAACCGGTAAGGTTGAAAATGCGGTATGTCCTGTACCTGCCATTACCGTCATTAAATAGGTCACGATTGGCGCATAGAAGGTAATGCGCTTGGGATTTTTACGCAGAAAATCTTCAGCAAGTTGAACTAGCCAGTCCATACCGCCCGCGACTTGCATAGCTGCAATAGCGGTGATCACTGACATGATGATTAAGATAACATCGACAGGGATAAATGATTGGCTGGTAGGTACACCTAACACTAGCGATAAAACAATTACACCGGCACCACCGGCAAAACCAATCCCGATACCACCAATTCTTGCCCCTAAAAAGATAAAGGCAAGGACAACAAATAGCTCTACTCCAATCATATAATTTTTCCTGTTTGAAAGTTTAAAAATATAAGTTAAAAATAAAAAGTTTGAGGTAAAAACAAAAAATTTCGCAAAAAAAAGCGGATCCTCTAGTGAAAATCCGCTGTTTTACTCATGTAGCGCAATGCTTAGTTATAGCGTTGTGCTTTGTATTGAGGGTGCATTAAGTTTTCGATGGAGAAGATATCATCTAATTGTTCTTCCGTCAGCAAGCCGCGCTCTAGAACAACTTCACGAACACTCTTACCGGTTTCAGCACAGATCTTACCTACGATATCGCCTTCATGGTGACCAATGAATGGGTTTAAGTAAGTCACGATGCCGATAGAGTTAAATACGTAGCTCTCACAGACATCTTTATTCACGGTGATGCCTTCGATGCACTTCTCACGTAAATTAACACATGCATTTTTCAGTAAGCTGATTGATTCAAATAATGCTTGACCAATAACAGGCTCCATCACGTTCAGTTGAAGCTGGCCGGCTTCTGCAGCAAAAGTAATGGTTGTATCGTTACCAATCACTTTAAAGCACACTTGGTTAACCACTTCTGGGATAACTGGGTTTACTTTTGCCGGCATGATAGAAGAGCCTGCCTGCATTTCAGGAAGGTTAATTTCGTTAATACCTGCACGAGGACCAGAAGAAAGTAAACGTAGATCGTTACAAATCTTAGATAGTTTCACAGCCGTACGTTTTAACGCGCCGTGAACCATAACATAAGCGCCACAGTCGGATGTTGCTTCGATCAAGTCTTCTGCTGGTGTAACAGGTAGACCTGTAATTTCAGCTAGACGTTGAACTGCTAAGTGCTGGTAACCCGTTGCAGCGTTTAAGCCTGTACCGATAGCCGTTGCACCTAGGTTGACTTCAAGCAGTAGTTGCGCGGTGTAATGCAGGTTTTTGATTTCTTCTTTTAACAATACACTATAAGCATGGAACTCTTGGCCTACCGTCATAGGTACTGCGTCTTGTAGCTGAGTACGGCCCATTTTTAAGATGCTAGCAAATTCCGTTGCTTTCACATCGAAGGCTGTCTTTAGGTACTCTAATGCTTCAAGCATGTTAATGATGCTGTTATATACCGCAACGCGGAAACCGGTAGGGTATGCACAGTTAGTTGATTGTGACTTGTTTACGTGATCATTTGGGTTAATGATGTCATATTCACCTTTCTCTTTGCCCATTAGTTCAAGAGCAAGGTTTGCAATCACCTCATTGGTATTCATATTTACAGAGGTGCCAGCACCACCTTGATATACATCAGAAGGGAACTGATCCATGCAACGACCTGTTTCTAAAATAAGATCACATGCTTGTTCGATGTAGTTACCAACCTCTGAAGGGATCGCGCCTAATTCTTTGTTCGCCATCGCAGCCGCTTTTTTGGTGAAGACCATGCCGCGAACAAACTCAGGTACGTCTGAGATAGTGGTGTTAGAGATATTAAAGTTTTCGATTGCACGTAGAGTGTGAATACCCCAATACGCATCTGCTGGAACGTGACGCTCACCAAGAAGATCTTCTTCGATTCTAGTTGCAACATTCAGTGTTGCTTCGTTATTTTTTTCAAGATCAATCATCTGAGACATAATATAGCCCTTTGGGAATCTTTTAATAAAATCAATAATTAAGCCAACTATTTAAGCAAAGAATCCGTTTCGCTAAGTTGAAGTAAGATGATCGTACCTGACATCTTAATTGGTGCTGATAATACTCCCCTGATTGACTAAAAACATAATCCAGATCACTTTTTACGTGAGCCTGAAAATATTTGCACAGAAACGCGATCATACTCACAAAAGTTGTTAACAGATAAGGGCTTTATTTATCTTGAAATGAAAATAAATAACAAAATATGAATAAAATGTTTGGGCGTGAAATGTGTTTTTAAGACCTAGTTCAAATTTAGCGATTGAATTATTTGTTAACGATTTTTTATCTTGGGCGACACGGTATTTAGGGGGTAAACATGTAATACTATATTGAGTCATTCAGTGCTTTAAATAACTGATACGTTATAAAAGAAAGAGGTTAGGTGTGTTTGCAATATTAATGCTGCTTTTTATTGCTGTTCCAATGATTGAAATTGGCTTATTTATTCAGGTTGGTGGTTTTTTAGGTTTTTGGCCAACCATGATGTTAGTGTTTATTACCGCCGTCGTTGGGGCTTCTTTGGTGCGTAGTCAAGGTTTAGCGACATTAATGTCTGTACAAACTAAGATGCAGCAAGGTGAAATGCCAGCACAAGAAATTGTTGAAGGTGTATTGTTAGCCGTAGCAGGTGTGTTATTGCTCACGCCTGGATTTATGACAGATGTATTAGGCCTGTGTATTTTACTGCCGCCTATTCGCGCAAAAATGGCACTGCAATTAATGCGGCGCGTAAAAGTGCAGAGCAACTTTAATCAGTTTGGTGGCGGTTTTAGCTCGGGGTTTGATGGACAATCAACGGGGCCGTTTAGTCATAAGAATGATAACGGTGATGTGTTTGATGGTGAGTTTGAGCGTAAAGATGATCAAAATGATAACCATCAAAACCCTCGCTTAAAGTAACTCTTTACTCTCGCGGTATAAAAAATTATGAATAAAAAAGGCAGCGTAAGCTGCCTTTTTTGCATTCACACTATTCATATTTATTTGAGTGTAACCGTTAAAGATACCGTCGTTTTTCGTAATCGCTGAGCATATAAATAAGCACAAATCCCCCCCATAACATTGGCAATAGAAATACCAATAAATAGTCCTTCTGTACCATAGTACAAACTCCCTACCCAAGCGCTTGGTAGAAGAAAGCCAAATAAACGCAATAGATTCCAAATAAGTGCATTGACGGTTTTATGTAATGCATTGAGCGCGCTAATGAGCAGCATACATACTGCTTGTAAACCATAACTAGCCGGTACGACTAATAAATAATGCCAAAGTTGATGTTGTACCGTTGCATCACGAGAAAACAGTGAAGCTAATGGCACACTGAGTGGCACCATGGCGATAAAAATCAACAGTTGGAATAAAATTGCAAAATGCATGGCCGTAAAAAGCGCTTCAAATGCGCGTTCAGGTTTATTGGCGCCAAGGTTTTGCGCCATAAACGGCATTAATGCAGAGCCTAATGCCATCATTCCTATCACCAAAATTGACTCAATGCGTATTGCAGCACCAAAAGCCGCAACCGATGCAGTGCCTTGTGTGGCAAGTAATGACATTAATAAAGCGCTCGATAATGGATTGAGTGCGTTAGATAGTCCAGCAGGTGCGCCAATATGTAATATTTGTTGCCAATCTGATTTTAATTTTCGAAATACTGGTGTTGTGAGCAATTTTTCTCGGCGATGAAGTAAATACAGAGAAGCAGTTAATGCCACAGCCCAACTGATCCCACTAGAAATTGCTGCGCCTTTTACACCTAATTCTGGAAAAGGGCCGTACCCAAAGATCAATAAAGGATCGAGGATACCGTTAATTAAACCCGCCATGATCATAATTTTAGCTGGGCTTTTAGCGTCGCCTGTTGCGCGTATTGCACTGTTGCCCGTCATTGGGATCACCAACAAGGGGATCGAGATGTACCACACTGTCATATATTCATGGATGATTGGCAGTAAATCGGCACTGGCGCCCATTAAGGAAAAGAGTGGATCGATTGTTAGCCAACCAACGGTTGAGCCTAACACCATTAAAATAACGGCAAGCAATAAACCATGCGTGGTGAGCCTTGCTGCACTTTTGGTATCACCACTTCCAAGTAAACGTCCAATGCTGGTGGAGATCCCAACACTCATTCCCATGGTGATACAGTTCAGACCAAAGGTAACGGGAAACGTAAAACTGACTGCGGCTAATGCATTGGTGCCAAGTAGTGAGATAAAAAATGTATCAACCAGATTAAACATTAAAATAGCAATCATACCGAATACCATTGGTACAGCTAAACGGCGTAATGCATCTGGGATCGGATCGGATAATAAGCCGTATTTATCAGGCTTGTTGTTGGTTTCCATGGCGGTCTCATTGTAAGGATGCTTGCATACCCTAATGCAAAGAATGTGATCGGGCAAAAGTTCTCAAATAAATAATGAAAAAAAATCGGTCTAAACCTTGGGTTCTCTCTAATTAGACCCAACATGATTAGATAATAGAAAAGTCGCCAAACATCAGTTTGTGTGTACATTCATGTATGGAAATTACCAATTATCAGGAGAGACGACCGATGAATATTCGTCCTTTACACGACCGTGTTATCGTTGAGCGCCAAGAAGTTGAATCTAAGTCTGCTGGCGGCATTGTATTAACAGGTTCTGCGGCTGAAAAATCAACACGCGGCAAAGTACTTGCAGTAGGCAAAGGTCGTATTTTAGAAAACGGTTCTGTTCAGCCACTTGACGTTAAAGTTGGCGACACTGTTATCTTTGCTGAAGGCTACGGCACTAAGACTGAAAAGATCGATGGCAAAGAAGTTCTAATCATGTCTGAAAATGACATCATGGCAATCGTTGAATAATCCGATCACATCGAATTAAAAATTAAGAAAGGAAACGCAAGATGGCTGCTAAAGACGTTAAATTTGGTAACGACGCACGAATTAAAATGCTAGAAGGTGTCAACATTCTAGCTGATGCAGTAAAAGTAACATTAGGTCCTAAAGGCCGTAACGTTGTACTAGACAAATCATTTGGTGCACCAACTATCACTAAAGATGGTGTTTCTGTTGCGCGTGAAATTGAACTGGAAGATAAATTCCAGAACATGGGCGCACAAATGGTGAAAGAAGTTGCATCACAAGCTAACGATGCGGCGGGTGACGGCACAACAACAGCAACAGTACTTGCACAAGCGATCATCGCTGAAGGTCTAAAAGCAGTTGCTGCGGGTATGAACCCTATGGATCTTAAGCGCGGTATCGACAAAGCGGTTATTGCTGCGGTTGAAGAGCTAAAAGCGCTATCTGTTCCATGTGCTGATACAAAAGCTATTGCACAAGTAGGTACGATTTCTGCGAACTCTGATGCAACTGTGGGTAACCTAATTGCTGAAGCGATGGAAAAAGTAGGCCGTGATGGCGTTATCACAGTTGAAGAAGGCCAAGCACTTCAAGACGAACTAGACGTTGTTGAAGGTATGCAGTTTGACCGTGGCTACCTATCTCCATACTTCATCAACAACCAAGAAGCGGGCTCTGTTGATTTAGAAAGCCCATTCATCCTATTGGTTGATAAGAAAGTATCAAATATCCGCGAACTTCTTCCTGCATTAGAAGGCGTTGCTAAAGCATCTCGTCCTCTACTTATCATCGCAGAAGACGTTGAAGGTGAAGCGCTAGCAACATTAGTTGTGAACAATATGCGTGGCATCGTGAAAGTGGCTGCTGTTAAAGCGCCAGGTTTCGGTGACCGTCGTAAAGCAATGCTTCAAGATATCGCAGTACTAACAGCTGGTACCGTGATTTCTGAAGAGATCGGTCTTGAGCTAGAAAAAGTTCAGCTAGAAGATCTTGGTCAAGCTAAGCGTGTAACTATCACTAAAGAAAACACAACAATCATCGACGGTTCTGGTGAAGAAGCGATGATTCAAGGTCGTGTTGCACAAATTCGTCAACAAATTGAAGATGCAACATCTGACTACGACAAAGAAAAACTTCAAGAGCGTGTGGCTAAACTTGCTGGCGGCGTAGCGGTTATTAAAGTTGGCGCAGCAACTGAAGTTGAAATGAAAGAGAAGAAAGACCGCGTAGAAGATGCACTACACGCAACTCGCGCAGCGGTTGAAGAAGGCGTTGTTGCAGGTGGTGGTGTTGCACTTATCCGCGCAGCATCTAAAGTTGCAGGCCTTACTGGCGACAACGAAGAGCAAAACGTGGGTATCCGTGTAGCACTTCGTGCAATGGAAGCTCCTATCCGTCAAATCACGAAGAACGCAGGTGATGAAGAATCTGTTGTTGCTAATAACGTACGTGCAGGTGAAGCGAACTACGGTTATAACGCAGCAACTGGCGAGTACGGTGATATGATTGAAATGGGTATCCTAGACCCAACAAAAGTAACTCGTTCAGCACTTCAGTTCGCAGCATCTGTTGCTGGTCTTATGATCACGACAGAAGCAATGATTACTGACAAAGCGACTGATACTCCTGCAATGCCTGATATGGGCGGCATGGGTGGTATGGGTGGCATGGGCGGTATGATGTAACCCATTCATAACAGTAGAGATTTGTCTCTTTGTAATTTGAAAAGCCGAGCGTGATGCTCGGCTTTTTTATTGTCTGATAAATATAGAACCAAGATAAGTAATATTGTTTTTATTGTCGGACATAGTTTATCGGGAATATTCCTTAAAAAGCTGCACAAAAATAAAGTTATTTTAAAACAATGACTTATATGTGTATCGCGATGTGCTAGCTTACAACCCTAAAAGTGTACACCTATTTGCTGTTATTGTGCTGTGAAGGTGTTCGTTTTGTCTGGCCATCCTTTCTAATACACTTAAGATAAAAATAAGTCACGGTTGTTATAATCAAGATGTAATCAGCAAAAAATAATGTACAGCATTATTTTTAAAAATCACCAATAACTATCCTTTAAATCATATTCATTAAAAATATTATATTAGTTTGTTTTTTATTAAATGCTGTTTTTATATTTATATTATATTCGAACTTAAATAAGCTACTTAATTAGTGTTAAATTTTTAGATCATGTTTTTTGTGTAATAACATTAGAAATGTGTTCGATAAGTATTGGTTTAATAACACTTAATCAAATTATCAACCTTGACGTGGTCGATAAGTATGATTTTCCCAGCATAGCGCCTACCACGAACTATTGCTCACTCAGAAAAAAGCTACAAAAGCTGTACGTTGTTTTTATTGTTTTATTTCAATGACTTATGCATAATTTGGGCGGCGCTATAAATGCGGGTAAACTTGATCATAAAAAAGCTGTAATTTTCATTTTTAGCTGTACGGTTTGGTTTGGGGAGGAGATTTTGATGTCTGATAGGGCTGGAAACGATGGTATTTAGTTATAAAAACGCCCCTGTATTGACAGAGGCGTAGTGAATATCAAAAAGGGAGTCTATTAGCTCTCGCTAGGTAGGTTATCCTGATTTAATGAGACCCACGCAGCCATAAAGCAAACAATGAAGGACTGGATGAAACCACGTAAATCGATATCACCTTGAACTAATACATCATCGGCGTTAGTTTCCATGTTAAAAGAAACGGCACGATCCTTTATGCTGAAGAATACACGACCAACCAGTACTAAGTTCTCACCATTATCGTCTGGGTTGTAAACCATACCTGCGCCAATTTGATCGTGTTCAGTGATAGGTAAGGCGCTAAACGCTAACTTCTCAGCTCCTTCAAAGCCAAAGCCTGCGTAATGCTTACTTGGATCTTCTTGTTGTAATAGCTGAGAAAGCATCTCTGTATAAGTCTCTAGGGCTTCTTCTGGTACATCTTTAGTATTTACCTGTCCCATGTCAAAAGGCTTTTCATCTTCAATCATAGCAACGTTATAGGTAAAGTCTGTCATTGTTAATCCTTTGATTTTTAATATCATCATCATTATATAACGTACTACGTTAACGTAATTTTGAACTGTCTGATAGTGTTAATCTCATCAGTGATTAGTGGATGTTTTAACGATCACATTTATAGAGATGTGATGATATATTGTTCCAAATTTTGTTTTTGTCAGTGAAGAAGTAAGCTGTTACTTACTAACTATATTAATAATAAAGAAGTCATAAAGAACTCGGTGGTATTAAAGCTTTAGTTTGTTGAGGAAAAAGCTTAAAAAGCTGTACGGAATTAATTTGTTTATAATCAATAGGTTAGATTGGTTGTTTGAGCTTTTTACTTGCGGGTGATTTTGTTCTGCTTTTTGCTGTATTTTAAGTATAAAGCTGATCTTTATTTAAGTTCATAGTTGCCGTTGTTATGTCTTATAACAACGGCGAGTTCAACTTATTGATTTAATTGAAATCTTTTGCTCTTGTTGGCATTTTTTTCAATATATTCGATGATCATACCAGCAATATCTTTACCAGTTGCGGCTTCAATGCCTTCAAGGCCTGGTGATGAATTGACTTCCATGATTAATGGACCACGGTTAGAACGCAGTAAATCTACACCTGCCACGCTTAATCCCATTGCTTTCGCGGCTGCAATCGCCGTTTTACGCTCTTCTGGTGTAATACGGATCAGTGATGCACTCCCACCACGGTGTAGGTTTGAGCGGAACTCACCTTCAGCTGCTTGGCGCTTCATTGACGCAATGACTTTATCGCCAATAACAAAACAACGGATGTCTGCACCACCGGCTTCTTTAATATATTCCTGAACCATAATATTGGCTTTTAGGCCCATAAAAGCCTCAATCACACTCTCTGCTGCTTTTTGAGTTTCAGCTAATACTACGCCAATCCCTTGAGTACCTTCTAATAACTTAATAACTAAAGGTGCACCACCGACCATTTTGATTAAATCAGGCACGTCATCTGGTTTACTCGCAAAGCCAGTAACAGGCATACCAACACCTTTACGGCTTAATAACTGTAATGAACGTAGTTTGTCGCGTGAACGGGAAATAGCAATGGATTGATTGACGGGGAAGACACCCATCATTTCAAACTGACGTAACACAGAGCAGCCATAAAAGGTAATGTCTGAGCCAATACGCGGAATAATGGCATCAAAACCTGTTAAATCATTACCCTCAAAGTGAATTGAAGGCTGCACGGAGTTGATGTTCATATAACAACGCAGTGCATTAATAATCACAGCTTCATGTCCTCGTTGCTCACAAGCTTCAACAAGGCGACGGGTGGAGTATAGGTTAGCGTTTTGCGACAAAATGCCAATTTTCATTGCGTTACTCGCGACAAATAAGAGGAGATAGTCAGCAGCGTTAAGTTTGGCGAACTTGTTAAATATATGCTGCTGTATGAATCGCGACTATGCGCTTAAAACAATAAAAAATCGATAGCCTTAAAGATGATTTTTTTTGATTGTTTTAGATAAATTTATTTATCGAATAAGTAAAAGTAACATGATGTTCTTTTTAATGTAATCATAAAGAATATCATGTTACTAATGCTTGGTGGTTATTTTGCTGGAAAAGCTGTACATGTCATTTTAAATCTTAATAATCAATATATTATATAAGGGTTACCGTATTACTTTAAGTTGTTATATTTTGCGTTCAGCTTTTTGGTGTTTCTTGGTTGAAAAGGTGTCTGTTTTCTAGTGGGTATAAAAAAAAGACGATAAAATCGTCTTTTTTTATGTTGCTGTTGGCTTTATGGTCTATTCCAGCTGTAAGTCCAGCGGCGTTTTACTTGCTCGTCCACCGATTTCTCTGGTGAGTTTAGGGACTAAATACCCTGAGACTTGAGTGATTAACCCGGCCATTAATTGACGTGCCGTTTCATCATCTACCATAAAATGGGCTGCGCCTTGCACACGGTCTAAAACGTGGAGGTAATAAGGCTGAATGCCTGCATCAAATAATGCTTCGCTGAGGTCTGTTAATGTTTTTACAGAGTCATTAACGCCTTTTAAGAGCACTCCTTGATTAAGAAGAGTGACATTGGCTTGTTTTAGCTTTTGCATTGCAGTGGTTAGCGCATCATCGATTTCGTTAGCATGATTAATATGGGTAACCAAAATCGTTTGTAAGCGTGTCTCTGACAGTATTTGACACAAATCATCGGTAATACGGTTAGGGATCACCACGGGTAGCCTGCTGTGGATGCGTAGGCGCTTGATATGAGGTATTGCTGCAATATGCTCTATCAGCCATTGGAGTTCATGATCTTTAGCCATTAAAGGGTCGCCACCAGATAAAATCACTTCATTAATTTCTGGGTGGGTGGCGATGTACTCAAGGCTCTGCTGCCACTGGTGTTTATTTCCTTTATTGTCGCTATACGGAAAATGACGACGGAAACAATAACGGCAGTTCACCGCACAGCCACCTTTGACTATCAGCAATACTCGATTGTGGTATTTATGCAGCAACCCTGGAATATCATTCTGCTGCTCTTCTAGGGGATCGACAGAATAACCTTGGTGAACTTCGAATTCTTGCTTTAAGGGCAATATTTGACGTAAAAGTGGGTCATGTGGGTTGCCGATTTCCATTTTATCAACAAAGCTCAATGGAACACGTAGCGCAAACAGCTTCCTTGCGGCAAGGCCATTTTCCCATGGTGTGGGATCAATTTTGAGCAATTTGAGTAGCTGAAAGGGATCAGATATCGCATTCGATAGATCATTCAGCCAGTTTTGCTCAACAGATGGCACGTTTAGGGGTATGATATGCGACATTAAATACAACTCGAAGATGTTAAGAGGATTAGAATGGCGTCTTTCAGCACCAATGAATTCCGCGGCGGAATGAAAATTATGCTAGATAATGAACCATGTGTCATTATCGAAAATGAATTTGTTAAGCCTGGTAAAGGTCAAGCGTTCAACCGCGTACGAATCCGTAAACTTATTTCTGGTAAAGTTTTAGAGAAGACTTTTAAATCAGGTGAAACAGTTGAAGCTGCGGACGTAATCGATACTGATCTTGATTACCTATACAATGATGGTGAATTCTACCACTTCATGAACAACGAAACGTTTGAGCAAATTGCTGCTGACGTTAAAGCTGTTGGTGATAATGCTAAGTGGTTAGTTGAAAACGATCCTTGTACATTAACGCTTTGGAACGGTAACCCTATTGTTGTAACACCACAGAACTTTGTTGAGTTAGAAGTAACGGAAACAGATCCTGGTCTTAAAGGTGATACACAAGGTACTGGCGGTAAGCCTGCAACACTAAGTACTGGTGCTGTTGTTCGCGTACCTCTATTTATCGCTATCGGCGAAGTGATCAAAGTTGATACTCGCTCTGGTGAATACGTAAGCCGCGTTAAGTAATTAATCGGTTTATAAGATCGTTATATCATTAACGGTGAAAAGGTCGCGTAAGCGGCCTTTTTTGTTTCTATTTTTTGATATTGATGGAATAAAGGTCAAATAAGAAACTGTCGCTATCATAAGATTTAGATAATAAAAAAGCACCGCTTGCGGTGCTTTTTGTGTTTTTGTATACAGCTTAAATCATGAATACAAAAATAATGGATAGTGCGGTGATCAAAAACGCAAATGCGTAACAAACAATCTTACCGACTACACCTGCATGGATTTTTAAATCATGCATACCGTGATGTAAACGGTGCATCGCATGCCACATTGGAAGTGATAGCGTTGCAATAACAAATAGCGCACCAATAAAGCTTGTTGCGAAATCTGCTGCGCGATCGTAAGTCATTGCTTCTGGGCTAATAATGCCAAGAGGAACAAGAATACCGAGTACTAAAATCGTAACCGGTGTGATCATTGCAAACCAAGTACCGCCAGCACCGAACAGACTCCACCATACTGGCTCGTCAGAACGTTTAGGATGTAAATTAACCACGACGGACTCCTTAAACTATCGCAAGAACAAACAAGGTAATAACAGCAACAATTGCCCACTGAGCAAGAATGATAATTTTCTTATCAAGTAACTTGCCTTTAATACGAATTGGCACAACTTGCGGCATCATATTGAAGTAGGTGAAGGCGTGGAACAAGCTACCTGCTAGAGCAAGAATATTTAAAATAATCACAATAGGGTTAGCCATGAAATCTAACCAGCCTTGCCATGCTTCAGGTCCTTTTACTAGGCTACCTAAACCAAAGGTTAAGCAGATAGTAAAAAAGATCAAAGGTAGTACTGTAGCTTCGCGGATCATGTAGAAGCGATAGAAAGAGCTGTCTTTCCACCATGTACGCTTCATCTCACGAACGTAAGGTTTACGGTTGCTCATCCTTATGCCTCCATTGGTTTGATCATTGCAATAACGAAATCTTTAGAAGATTCCACTTTGCCTTGGTTAACAGCCGCAGCGGGATCAACATGCTTAGGACAGACTTCAGAACAGTAACCTACGAATGTACAACCCCAAGCACCGTTTTCACCATTAATAAGCTCCATACGCTCATGTTGACCGTTATCACGACTATCAAGGTTGTAACGGTGAGCAAGGGTTAGCGCAGCAGGACCAATAAACTCAGGGTTTAAACCAAATTGAGGACACGCTGCATAACACAAACCACAGTTAATACAGCCTGCAAATTGCTTGTATTTCGCCATTTGCTCAGGCGTTTGCAGGTTAGTACCGTCTTCCGGTGTACGATCGTTACCAATGATGTATGGCTTAATCGCTTCAAGACGCTCAATGAATGGCGTCATATCAACAATTAAGTCTTTCTCAATCGCGAAGTTCGCTAATGGCTCAATTTTTACACCGTTAGGGTAGTCACGTAAGAAGCTCTTACAAGCGAGCTTTGGCACACCGTTTACCATCATGCCGCAAGAGCCACAGATAGCCATACGACAAGACCAACGGTAAGACAGATCTTTATCTAGGTGATCTTTAATGTAACCAAGTGCATCAAGAACAGACATGGTTTCATTGAAAGGTACTTCGAATTTCTCAAGGTACGGTTCTGCGTCTTTTGCTGGGTCATAACGCAGAATTTCAACCAGTTGAATGCGATTTGCTGACATTATGCCTGTTCCTCTTGTTGCTCAGTTACTGCTGGTGCTTCAGCGGCGTCTTTTGCTGCTGCTTCATCGGCTGCTGCACCGTATAGACGTGCTTTTGGCTGCGACTTAGTGATAGTGACGTTGCTGTAATCGATGATTGGCGCATCGCCATTGTTGTAGAACGCTAAGGTGTGTTTTAGGTAGTTAACATCATCACGTTCAGTACAACCATCATCAAGGCGTTGGTGTGCACCACGAGACTCTTTACGATTGATCGCAGAATGCGCCATTGCTTCAGCCACTTCTAGGCCGTAACCCACTTCGATTGCGTATAGCAGATCAGTGTTAAATACTTTGCCTTTATCCTTGATAGAGATGTGCTTGTAGCGATCTTTTAGCTCAGCAAGTTTATCAATCGTTGCTTGCATCAAATCTTCTTGGCGGTAGATACCACAACCCGCTTCCATGGTATGACCCATTTCTGTACGGATATCAGCCCAGTTCTCATCGCCTTCTTGTGCCATTAGGGCATCGATACGCGCTTGAACAGCATCAATTTGTGCATTGATAGAAGCGTCGTCCCAGCCTTTAAATTCAGCGGCATGTTTCACGGCGTTTTCACCCGCAACACGACCAAATACTACGAACTCAGCGAGTGAGTTAGAACCTAGACGGTTAGCACCGTGAAGACCAACAGAAGCACATTCGCCCACTGCAAATAGACCTTTAATGCGTGTTTCACAATGTGCGTCAGTTTCAATACCACCCATGGTGTAGTGCACCGTTGGGCGAATTGGAATTGGCTCTTTTGCAGGATCAACGTTGACGTAAGCTTTTGCCAGCTCACAGATAAACGGTAGACGCTCATGCAAGTACTCTTCACCTAGGTGGCGAAGATCAAGGTGTACCACATCACCTAGAGGGTGCTTGATGGTGTTGCCTTTTTGTTGTTCATGCCAGAAAGCCTGTGACACTTTGTCACGAGGACCTAATTCCATGTATTTGTTCTTTGGTTGGCCGACTGGTGTTTCAGGGCCCATACCGTAGTCTTGTAGGTAACGGTAACCGTTTTTGTTAACGATGATACCGCCTTCACCACGACAACCTTCCGTCATCAAGATGCCTGTACCTGGAAGACCTGTTGGGTGGTATTGCACAAATTCCATATCACGTAGGGGAATACCGTGACGGTAAGCCATCGCCATACCATCGCCCGTTACGATACCGCCGTTAGTGTTACAGTGGTAAACACGACCAGCGCCACCTGTTGCTAGGATCACTGATTTTGCTTTAATGCAGATCAGTTCACCTTCTGACATGTGAATTGCAATTAGGCCTTGTACTTCACCTTCTTCAACTAACAGATCAACCACGAAGTATTCATCAAAACGTTTAATTTGAGAGTACTTAATAGATGTTTGGAATAGAGTGTGTAGCATGTGGAAGCCGGTTTTATCTGCGGCAAACCATGTACGTTCTACTTTCATCCCACCAAAACGACGAACGTTCACTTCACCGTTTTCTTTACGGCTCCATGGGCATCCCCATTGCTCCATTTGGATCATTTCGCGTGTGGCGTTTTCTACGAAATACTCAACAACGTCCTGTTCACATAACCAGTCACCACCGCCAACGGTATCGTTAAAGTGGTTATCTAAGCTATCTTCGTCCTTGATTACGGCAGCAGAGCCACCTTCAGCCGCAACAGTGTGCGAGCGCATTGGATACACTTTTGAGATCAGTGCTATTTCTAGTTCTGGGTTAGCTTCTGCAGCAGCGATGGCAGAACGTAGGCCTGCACCACCTGCGCCGATTACAGCGATATCTGTGGTAATAGTCTTCACAGCTATCCTCCGAAGGTAAGACGGTAAAAATTGAAAAGATGCGCATGGCGCATCTATCCTTGAAATCCTGAGCGCATTCTATGAAACCTTGTGATTAGATAAATTGATTTAGACGCAGGTTTTTACCGAAATAGTCAAAAAATGTAAGAAGATTACAAATGCTGTGATATTTGTCACATTCGGTCATGTTTTTAAATTGTTATCTCTTTGTATTTATTGGTTTTTATGTTTATTAAATGTTAATGGGTGTGGGGCGGATATTTTGTTTGTTGTCAGTGTTGTTTTCTAACCTGATGATAGACAAGATAAATGAAGCGATGGTTTAGCGAAAAGATGGTGGGTGTTGAAAGCTAATGCTCTGATATTAAGTTTTCACTAGAGATAAAAAGAGAAATGTTTTTTTTCATAACTTATTCACATCTCTATCGGAAATAGAGACTTTGTTGTGATCTCTTGTTTGAATCTGCGACGTTTATTGTTGAGCTCTGATAAAATATGCGCATTACTCAATTTCATCAAAGAAGAAAGTTTATGTCTACTTGGCAACCTACGGCATCTATCGAGCAACTAAAAAAACGCGCTCATTTGTTAGCGGTTATTCGTCAGTTTTTCGCCGCTCGTGAGGTGATGGAAGTGGATACTCCCGCCATGAGTCAAGCGACAGTGACAGATGTTCACCTACATACGTTTCAAACCGAGTTTGTTGGGCCTGGGTATGCTGATGGGCAAACATTATTTTTAATGACTAGCCCTGAATTTCATATGAAACGCTTACTTTCAGCGGGAAGTGGTGCGATTTATCAGATCTGTAAATCTTTTCGTAATGAAGAATCAGGTCGATACCATAACCCCGAATTCACCATGTTAGAGTGGTACCGCCCTAACTTTGATCACCATTTGTTGATGGATGAAATGGATGATTTACTGCAGTTAGTTTTAGGTTGTGACGCGGCTGAGAAGATGACGTATCAACAAGCCTTTATTAACCAACTTGGTGTGTGTCCTTTAACAGGTACAATGACTGAACTTAAAGCGGCAGCTGCAACCCTTGGGCTATCTGATATTGCCGAACCTGAAAACGATCGCGATACCTTATTACAGTTGCTATTTAGCATTGGCGTTGAAGGTAAAATTGGTCAGCATATGCCAGCTTTTGTTTATGACTTTCCTGCCTCGCAAGCGGCATTAGCGCAAATTAACCCAACGGATCCTCGTGTAGCAGAGCGCTTTGAGGTGTATTTTAAAGGCATTGAATTGGCGAATGGCTTTCATGAGTTAGCGAATGGTGATGAGCAATTACAACGTTTTGAGCAAGATAATCAAAAGCGTTTAGAGATGGGATTAAAGTCTCAACCGATTGATATGAATTTGGTTAACGCATTACGTGCTGGTTTCCCTGACTGTGCGGGTGTCGCCCTAGGTATTGACCGTTTGATCATGTTGGCATTAGGACTTGATCACATTGAAAAAGTGACGGCCTTTCCGATTGATCGAGCATAATCGACAATATTTTTGAGACGTTACGTTTGTTATAAGCGTAAAAAGCACGGTAATTATCATTATTACCGTGCTTTTTTATTACGTAAGATAAATTTAACTGATACGTCCAAGATGCAGATAAACATCAAAAGAGGACAGTATCAGGGCGACCGCAAATTTACCCAAAACAGCTTAAATTCATTTAGATAGTCAGCAAGTAGGATTTCAAGGCGTCTTATCTTTAATAATGTAATATAGATAATTCACACTTTAAATGCAAATAATTCTCATTATATGCTTATTCAACGATAATTCGAGCATTAATGGGCTGTACTGGTCGGTTGTTGTCACCCATAATTTGGTGTAATTGCTCGGTTTGATCTTTTGAGCTGTATTGTGGTGTTTCTAACACAAACCAGCGCACGCCTTCAGTACATGGTGGTGTCGTTAGTGAGCCATTGAATTGATAGTATTCGCGTTCACGAGGGAGAAGGTTATCTGGACTTAGATCATCGGTGAAATCGATAGTCTTCCCTTTAGTTGGGATCTGTTTGAGTAAGGTACTTAGAGCGCTATTAGCACGTAACCCGTTTTCAAACATGACTGCAACAACAGCAATATTGCCTTTATCATCGACATTCACAAAATGCGCTTCTAACGGGTATTGCTTACCGTCGATATAGTTTTCAGATGGCGTATGGAAATGAAATTGCTTTAGAGTATATGTATCACCATCCACAATCAGCTTATTATCGCCACTGACATGGGCTTCGATCGTATGACCGTTATTGGTGATATCAGTGATTTTTCCGTTGTATTCAATATTCAATGGAGCAAGGTTAGCTTTGAGTGCTGAAGTAATATTTATCGGGCTTTGGTTTTTACCTAACCCACACGTTGGGTAGCTGTCAGACCAGTGTTCAGTGCTATTGCCATATCCCCAGTCAGCGGCTTGTGCTGTTAAAGATACCCCTGCAAGTAGGGACAAAAGCAGTATAGATGCTTTTTTTATCATGTGAGACCTTCTTATTTATCGCATTGTAAAGGGATAGTACGTGTTTATGCTTATTGGAGTAGATCAATATAAAACAACTATTCTTTAAAGGTATGATATTAAGACGGATTGGAGCGAAAGGAAAATTAGAATGTCTTTCGTTCGTGTTTAAAATTTTAGAATGTAGAAAATATCATACTCTTGAATGTAACAACCGAGATGAGGTTGCAATTCACCATTATGACAAAAGTTGTGCTAGCTATATTTGAGGTTAGAAAAAAGGGCAGAGAAAGCCCTTTTTTCTTTTTTTGACCGTTACTGTGTGATCTGCTCTGCGTAAGGCTGTCCCATACGTGTTGTTTGTAGCGGCTTCATTTCTTCTACAAAACGTATCGCATCTTTAGGGAATAAGTTGATCACTGTTGAACCAAGCTTAAAGCGCCCCATTTCTTCACCTTTTTTCAGGCTAATTGCTTCAGTTCCAGTCGCTGGGTAATCCCAACGACGGACTTCAGGTCCAGTTGGTGGTGTTACTGTACCCGCCCAGGTGGTTTCGATACTGCCCACAATCGTTGCGCCAACCAGTACTTGCGCTAATGGACCAAACTCGGTATCAAAGATACACACAACACGCTCGTTACGTGCAAATAGGTTAGGGACATTTGCTGCGGTTAGTGGATTAACAGAGAAAAGATCGCCTGGTACGTAAATCATTTGGCGTAGAGTACCGTCACATGGCATGTGTACGCGGTGGTAATCGCTTGGTGATAGGTATAGGGTTGCGAAGTCACCACCGATGAATTCATCAGCGAGAGATTTATCGCCACCTAATAGTTCACAAGCATCAAAGTAGTGACCTTTTGCCTGAAATAGGCGGCCTTCTTTGATTGGACCGAGTTGACTTACACAAGCATCCGCTGGATGGCTAATGATACGCGCATCGTCATTAATTGGACGTGCGCCATCTTTTAATTCTCGGACAAAGAAAGCGTTAAACGTAGGGTAAGCCGTAGGATCGGGATTACGTGCTTCTGCCATATCAACATTGTATTGTTTGATGAACCAACGAATGATCGCTGTGGTGACTTTGCCGCCTTCAAATGAAGCCAGTTTGCCAACTAAACGTGTTAGCGCATGCTTTGGCGTACAATATTGCAGGCCGATTTTTATTTTATCTAGCACAATTAATCTTCCGAAAAATACCACTTAATCAACAGTCTAGCTGCTTCTGTTACAGACAGAGAACAACCCGAACCGGCAATGATACCTAACTCTTAGGGGAAAGTCAGTTTATCTGCATGAGAGGTTAAGGGTTTGAGAGTAGAATCAAAAATGGAGAGCTTCCCTAAGAGAGTATAGGCACCCTCTTAGGGGAGGGGATCAGTCAGGCTTGTTGCGAGAAAATTGGCGGTTAGCAATATTTTCCGACATGCTTTCAATTATCTTATGGTAGCTATTGAAACGGTCTTGGCTTATTTCACCTTTTTCAACGGCTTCACGCAAAATACAGCCTGGATCGTTTTTGTGTTTACAGTCGCGGAATTTACATCCACCAAGGTAATCACGAAATTCCACAAAAGCTTCTGTTACTTGTTCTGACTCTAAGTGCCATAAGCCAAATTCACGCACTCCTGGTGAATCAATCAAATCACCACCTTGCTCAAAGTGGTATAAACGTGCGGCTGTCGTGGTATGCTGACCTAACCCTGAGTTACTTGAAACATCACCGATATCCGCTTCAACTTCAGGCATTAACGCATTAACCATACTTGATTTCCCGACACCCGATTGGCCTGCAAAAATACTGGTATGATCTTTTAAGTCTTGCTTTAAACCATCTAAGCCTTCACCTGTATCGGTACTAACAAGGCGTACGTGGTAACCAATCTTCTCGTATTGTGCGAGTTTTTGTTCAACACCTTTACGCTCGTCCGCGCTCAATAAATCAACTTTATTTACAACAATAAGCGGCTTTATGCCGATAGTTTCTGCGGCAATAATATAGCGGTCGATTATGTTAAGTGATAACTCTGGTAAAATAGCAGAAACGATAACAATACGGTCAACGTTGGCTGCAACTGCTTTTACGCCATCATAATAATCAGGACGAGTCAGCATTGATTGGCGCTCATGCACCGCTTCAACCACGCCGGCAATACCTTGTAAGGTTTCAACACCGGGACGCCAAACGACACGATCGCCAGAGACGAGACTTTGAATGCTGCGACGTAAGTTACAGCGATGAATTATGCCTGTTTCGGGATCTTCGACATCAGCATGTTGACCGAAACGAGTGATCACCAACCCTTCTCGCGCATTTTCTAATAATGACTCATCCCATTGGACGTCATTTTTTTCGCGAGTTAGGCGTTTATTTTGGTTTGAGCGGACGCGTCGGCTCTGACCTTTAGTTAGCTTTTTCTTTTTTGCCACAAGAATATCATTCAATTTGGTTAGCTTTCGGTATTATCATACATGGTTTAGTCACAAAATAGGCAATATCGAATGACAATCAGCGACAAGAATCTCATTTGGATCGATCTGGAAATGACAGGATTAGATCCAGAAACCCATAAAATCATTGAAATAGCGACAATTGTTACTGATCCTCAACTTAATATTTTAGCGGAAGGCCCTGTACTTGCGATCCATCAGCCAGAAGCTGAGTTGGATAAAATGGACGATTGGTGCACAAATACGCACACAAATAGTGGTTTAGTTGAGCGTATTCGTAAAAGTACCGTGACAGAGCAACAAGCGGTGGCACAAACAATTGCATTTTTAGAGCTGTGGGTTCCTAAAGGAGCTTCACCTATTTGTGGTAACAGTATTGGTCAGGATCGTCGTTTCCTATACAAGCACATGCCTGAGCTTGAGCAATACTTCCATTACCGTTATTTAGATGTCAGTACCCTAAAAGAATTAACGCGCCGTTGGAAACCTGAGTTATTAGATGGTCTTAATAAAAAGGGCAGCCACTTAGCACTTGATGATATTCGCGACTCAATTGATGAATTACGCTACTATCGAGAGAATATATTCACAATTTGATGTTTAAATCAGCACTTAAAAAACTTTCTTCGTTTTTTTTTGCAGAAGCCTTGCATCAGTCAATTTTAGTCGTATAATGCGCAGCCTCGAAAGGAGATAACGTGTTTGTTTCCTTTCGATAAAAATCGGACGCGGGGTGGAGCAGCTTGGTAGCTCGTCGGGCTCATAACCCGAAG
>NZ_JADQAQ010000030.1 GCF_022129445.1 Photobacterium sp. Ph5 | reverse complement strand
AAAGCCTACCCTAAGCCTAACGGCTTAGGATGAGGCGGACCATATAATTAAGCGAGCACTAGGCTCGCTTTTTTTAATGCTTAAGTTTACTCATCGAGGAAACTACGTAGCACATCGGAACGGCTTGGGTGGCGTAGTTTACGCAATGCTTTCGCTTCAATTTGACGAATACGCTCACGTGTTACATCAAACTGTTTACCTACTTCTTCTAACGTGTGGTCAGTATTCATATCAATACCGAAACGCATACGCAGTACTTTTGCTTCACGTGGTGTTAGGCCAGCAAGTACATCGTTTGTTGCTGCACGTAGATTGGTTGCCGTTGCTGCATCCATTGGTAATTGAAGGGTGGTATCTTCAATGAAGTCACCTAGATGTGAATCTTCATCATCACCAATAGGAGTTTCCATTGAGATAGGCTCTTTAGCAATCTTCAATACTTTACGGATCTTGTCTTCCGGCATTTGCATGCGTTCAGCTAACTCTTCCGGTAACGGTTCACGACCCATCTCCTGAAGCATCTGACGAGAGATACGGTTCAGTTTGTTGATGGTTTCAATCATGTGAACAGGGATACGAATGGTTCGTGCCTGATCGGCGATTGAACGAGTGATTGCCTGACGGATCCACCATGTTGCGTAAGTTGAGAACTTGTAACCACGACGGTATTCAAACTTATCAACAGCTTTCATCAAGCCAATGTTACCTTCTTGGATCAGATCCAAGAACTGCAGACCACGGTTGGTATACTTCTTCGCGATAGAAATAACCAGACGTAAGTTTGCTTCAACCATTTCTTTTTTCGCACGGCGCGCTTTTGCTTCACCGATAGACATACGACGACTGATGTCTTTGATACGCTCGATTGAAAGACCTGTTTCTTCTTCTAGCATGCGTAGCTTAAGAGAAGAACGACGAAGATCTTCTTCGTATACTTTTAAGCGTTCAGCATAAGGTTTGCCAGAATTTAGTGCTTCATCAATCCAATCTTGGTTTGATTCGTTACCTGCAAATAAGGAAACGAATGTTTTCTTTGGCATTTTGCTGTTATCAACACACATACGCATGATAAGACGCTCGTTAGTGCGTACTTTATCCATAGAATCACGTAGTGAGCTAACTAAACGGTCAAACTGCTTAGGAATTAGACGGAACTGTTTGAATACTTCAGATAACTCTTCAACTGCAACTTCAGTCGTCGCATTTTGGCGACCGTTTGTTTCAATTGCTAACGCCATTTTATCGTAGGCTTGGCGTAGTTCTAAGAATTTCTCGCGAGCAAGCTCTGGATCGATGCTGCCATCATCTTCTTCTTCATCGCTATCTTCAGCATCATCGTCATCTTCAAGATCTTTATCTTCGTCTTCAAGATCAGTTTCGCTTAGCTCTGAACCAATGTGCGTTGCTGTTGGTGCAGCTGTTGCTTCTTCGTTAGGATCAACAAAGCCTGAAATAATATCAGTTAGACGAAGCTCATCAGCTTCAACTTTATCGAATTGCTCAAGTAAGTGAGCAATTGCAGATGGGTATTCAGCGACAGAGCATTGAACTTGGTTAATACCATCTTCAATGCGTTTTGCGATATCAATTTCGCCTTCACGAGTAAGTAGTTCAACCGTACCCATCTCACGCATGTACATACGTACAGGGTCTGTCGTGCGGCCGATCTCGCTTTCTACGCTTGATAATGCTTGCGCCGCTGCTTCAATGGCGTCTTCGTCGGCATTATCTTCAGTCATCATGAGTTCATCGGCATCAGGGGCAGTTTCAACTACCTTAATACCCATGTCATTAATCATTTGAATAATGTCTTCAACCTGATCAGAATCAACAATATCTTCTGGTAGGTGGTCATTTACTTCGGCGTAGGTCAGATAGCCTTGTTCCTTGCCTTTCGCAACAAGTAACTTTAGCTGTGACTGCGGATTTTGCTCCATAGACGGTATCCAACTTCGGGTCTGAGTGATAATTTAGTATGCAGAGTTGCAAACCGTTAATTATAACAAATTTCTTAATTGTTGACTACTTATTAAACAGGACGATTCAGTATTAGTAACTGTAATTCCTGTTTTTCTTCGACTGATAAGCCGACAGTTCTCGATTTAGTCTGCAACTGTTCAATTTGTTGTTTGACGCACTGATCAATAACTTTGTCCATTGCGTCTAAAAATACATCTAAGCTGTTGTCTTCATCTTTTGACAACGGTAATACCCACGCAGCGAGACGAGCCATTGTGGCTTCATTCTTGGTACCGCGCCAGTGTTCTAAAAGTTGTCCAGTGCTGATATTGGGGTTACTTCGGCATTTATCAACTATCGAGAGCAATAAATTTAAGCCTGATAATTCAATATTTTCAAATGCACTCATGTCAAACTCAAGTTGAGTGACAAAATTAGGATGCTGAATCAACAATGCGATCACTTCTCGCATTGGTGTTCGTTTAATTTGTACTTGGCCAACAGGTTTTGATGTTTTGCCATGCATTGATATTAGTTGCTGAAGCTGGGCTTCGTCA
Source organism: Photobacterium sp. Ph5 (assembly GCF_022129445.1). Lineage (GTDB taxonomy): Bacteria > Pseudomonadota > Gammaproteobacteria > Enterobacterales > Vibrionaceae > Photobacterium. The sequence goes on along the minus strand of NZ_JADQAQ010000030.1, from coordinate 54,481 downwards.
GGCAAACCTAAATTTTTGCCAAGCAGCTCACGTAAGTATAGCCTGAGCGTGCCACCTGGGACCTTATCGATCAATGGAACGGCGAGGGTGCTAAGTTTTGCTTTCCCTTCGCGGCTGGTGGTATCTACCTGTCGCATTAAACTGTTGAAGAGAAAGTCTGACAATGGCATCGCTTCATCAACACGCTGTTCAAAGGCGTCTTTACCTTCAGCACGAATACATGAATCAGGATCTTCGCCGTCAGGCAAGAACATAAATTTGAGTTGGCGGCCATCTGTTAAATACGGCAGTGCTTGCTCCATTGCTCGCCATGCTGCATCTCGTCCAGCTCTATCGCCATCATAACAACACACAACCGTGCTGGTTTGACGAAATAGACTTTGAATATGATCGCCTGTGGTTGATGTGCCGAGTGAGGCTACGGCGTAATCAACACCAAATTGCGCTAACGCGACGACATCCATATAGCCTTCTACCACCATGATTTTGTTTGGTTCACGGTGAGTTTGTAACACTTCATATAAGCCGTATAACTCACGACCTTTATGGAAAATATCGGTTTCTGGTGAGTTGAGGTATTTTGGGGTGCCGTCACCAATGACTCGCCCACCAAAACCAATGACTCGCCCACGTCGATCATGGATCGGAAACATCACTCGGCCACGGAAGCGATCATAACGACGACCATTGTCGTTTTCGATCAGCATACCTGTGTTGACAAGTGCTTTTTGCGATTCATTATCTCTGCCAAAACGACTACGCACCATATCCCATTGATCAGGAATAAAACCGATAGAGAATTTTTTTACTATTTCACCTGATAAGCCACGAACTTTGAGATAGTCGACAGCAATTTCACCTTCTTTAGTACGAAGTTGAGATTGGTAAAATTGTGAAACTTGGCCCATCAACTCATAGTAATTACGTTTGTCAGCGGCTTTTGGACCACGATGGGTATTATTTCCATCGTTTTCACGCGGGACTTCCAAGCCTAGCTGTGAAGCTAACTCTTCAATCGCATCAACAAAATCAAGTCGATCAAACTCCATGACAAAATCAAGGACGTTACCGTGCACACCACAACCGAAACAGTGGTAAAACTGTTTTTCTTGGCTAACAGAGAAAGACGGGGTTTTTTCGTTATGGAAAGGACAACAAGCACCAAAGTTTTTGCCTTGTTTTTTGAGTTTTACCCGCGCATCAATGACATCGACAATGTCATGTCGAGAAATAAGATCATCAATGAATGAACGTGGGATTTTTCCTGCCATAAGAAAGCAAATAACCTGATAGTGAAATAAAAGAAGATTGTTGTTGGTGTGTGAGTTCTGGTTCAATCAGATACGAACAAGCCGTGCATCCCCAAAAGGATAGCACGGCTTGTCGCTGAATAGGAGAGTGATTAACCTAGCTTAGTTTTCACTAACTTGCTAACAATCCCCATATCGGCACGACCCTGAATTTGCGGTTTCAGTACGCCCATCACTTTGCCCATATCTTGCATAGTGGCAGCGCCAGTCGCAGCAATAGCTTCATCCATTAACGCAGAGATTTCCTCTTCAGTTAGTGGTTGAGGCATAAACTCGGCTAGAACACTGATTTCAGCATGCTCAACATCAGCTAAGTCTTGACGGCCTGCAGCTTCATATTGAGCCACAGAGTCACGACGTTGCTTAACCATTTTTGTTAATACAACCAACACGTCGTCGTCGTTAAGAGTGATCTTTTCGTCAACTTCACGTTGTTTAATTGCTGCAAGAACTAAACGGATAGCGCCAAGACGAGGTTTGTCCTTCGCCTTCATCGCCGCTTTTTGTTCGTCTTTAAGACGTTCAATTAGAGTCATTACGCGATCCTTCTGTTTAAAATCTAAAGATTAGTACAGACGAACGCGACGCGCGTTTTCGCGAGCCAATTTCTTCAGGTGACGCTTAACTGCCGCTGCTTTAGCGCGCTTACGTACAGTTGTTGGCTTTTCGAAGTGCTCACGACGGCGAACTTCAGAAAGGATACCTGCTTTTTCGCAAGAGCGCTTAAAACGACGTAGTGCTACGTCAAACGGTTCGTTTTCACGTACTTTGATTACTGGCATGTAATACTCACCTCAGAGTGATTCTATTTAAAGCTGACGTTCAAAGTGTCAGCTGATTAAAAATGGTGCGAAATTCTAATCTGATCTGGGGGCATTTGTAAAGCATTCTACGTCTATGAACTGGTTAATTTATGTCAACAACGGTAACATGCCCCTTAATTAGTACTTCCTAACCCTATTTGAGTTATCGGTTGTTATTGAAACTATACCGATTTTTCATTTAAACCCCCTAATAGTATAGAGGTTGTTATGCGTATACTGGGCATCGAGACTTCCTGTGATGAGACAGGTATTGCGATTTTCGATGATGAAAAAGGTCTCTTGGCACATGAACTTTACAGTCAAGTAAAGCTACATGCGGATTACGGTGGTGTGGTGCCTGAGTTGGCATCGCGTGATCACGTTAAGAAAACGATTCCATTGATTAAGGCTGCGCTTGCTTCTGCCGGACTGACTCATGACGATCTTGATGGTGTTGCTTATACCGCAGGCCCTGGTCTTGTTGGTGCATTATTAGTGGGTGCAACCATTGGACGTAGTTTAGCGTATGCGTGGGATTTACCTGCCGTTGCTGTGCACCATATGGAAGGACACCTTCTCGCGCCAATGCTAGAAGATAATGCACCTGAATTCCCATTTGTTGCCTTGTTGGTCTCTGGCGGCCATACCATGATGGTTGAAGTTAAAGGCATTGGTGAATATCAAATCCTAGGCGAGTCGATTGATGACGCGGCAGGTGAAGCTTTTGATAAAACCGCGAAGATGATGGGGCTTGATTACCCAGGTGGTCCATTACTGTCTAAAATGGCAGAAAAAGGCACCAAAGGGCGTTTTAAATTCCCACGTCCAATGACAGATCGTCCAGGTCTTGATTTTAGCTTTTCTGGTTTAAAAACATTTGCGGCGAATACGATTCGTGCTAACGACGACGATGAGCAAACCCGAGCTGATATTGCATTTGCATTCCAAGAAGCGGTAGTCGATACACTTGCCATCAAATGTAAACGTGCATTAAAACAAACAGGTTTAAAGCGCTTAGTGATTGCTGGTGGTGTCAGTGCAAATAAGTACTTACGTCAAGAGCTTGAAAGCATGATGAAGAACTTAAAAGGTGAAGTGTTCTATCCTCGTACAGAATTTTGTACAGATAACGGTGCAATGATCGCTTATGCAGGCATGCAGCGTTTGAAAAACAAAGAGACGATGGATTTAGGTGTTAAAGCCTTCCCACGCTGGCCGATTGATCAACTTAAACCGATCGCTGACTAATAAAAAATTGGTATAGCTACAGAAAAGCGAAGCAAAGTGCTTCGCTTTTTTTCGTTTAAGCGTCGGTGTTTTTCTTGGAAAACTTATCCCAAATTTTGGTTTCTTGTCCATCGAGTAACCGACGAATGTTTTCATGATGCCGAAAAATGATTAAGCAAGACAGCATGGAAACGGGCATAGTGTATTCAGGTTTTACTAGCCACGTGAGCATTGGCGCGGCAAGAGCTGTGATAAGTGATGCGAGTGAAGAGTAACCTGTTACAACTAGAGTGAGTACCCATGTTGTTATAAGCATACCGCTTAAATCCCAACCTATAGGGGCTAATGCGCCAAGGGCTGTTGCGACCCCTTTTCCGCCTTGGAAATGAAAAAATAGTGGGTAGATGTGACCTAAACAAGCCGCAATACCGATGATGCCGAGTAAAAAAGGGTTAATACCTAAAAAGTAGCCTAGCCATACAGGCAACATGCCTTTAAGAATATCAGAGATCAAAACTAACGCTGCTGCACTTTTACCACCTAAACGGAGCACATTAGTAGCACCTGGATTACCAGAACCACTTTTTCTAGGATCGGGAAGTCGATACAACCGTGAAATTAATACGGCGCTAGAAATAGACCCGAGTAAGTAGGCGGCAATGATCATCAGTAGCGCTAGTGGTGTCATGCATTTTTCCGAATATCTAAGGTAAGTACCAGTACAACAGGAATTGAAATGTTAACTGGATCTTATCTGCGTCAATATTACTGAACAGAAATTTTGACTCGTTCATGGCTGTGGTATAGTCCCAGCCCAAGTTAACATTGATAATGTTGCATAGTTACTAACAACACTCATGTTAACGAATACTACCTGATAATACGCGCTTTTGCTGACATTGGGTATCCGACCTCTAACAAAATTAGCGATTTAGCATGGATACGGTATTTATTGAAAAACTGGAAGTTATTGCCACTATTGGGGTATATGACTGGGAGCAGGCGATTAAGCAAAAATTAGTGCTTGATTTGGAAATGGCGCATGATAACCGACCTGCTGCTCATAGTGATGATGTGACTTACGCATTGGATTACTCAACCGTAAGTACTGCTGTCACGAACTTGATTGAACAGGGGCGATTTCTATTGGTTGAGCGTGTTGCTGAAGATGTGGCAAATTTAATCATGACAGATTTCAATGTACCTTGGGTTAAAGTGCGAGTGACTAAACCTGGTGCTGTGGTGAATGCTCGTGGCGTTGGAGTACAAATTGAGCGAGGTAGTAAGTGATCACCGCGTATATCAGTATTGGTAGTAATATTGAGCGTGAATATCATTTAAAAGCTGGCTTAGAAGCGGTAAAGACACTGGCAAGCGAATGGCGAATGTCTCGCATCTTTGAAGCAGAACCCGTAGGTTTTTATGGCGATAATTTTTTTAATGCAGTGATCGAAATACAGACATCGTTGTCGTTATCTGCATTACAATCTCAACTCAAAGAGATTGAACGCCAATTAGGGCGTCCGGCACATGCAGTTAAAAATCAAAGTCGTACTATCGACCTTGATTTGTTGTTGTATGGCGATGCTGTGAGTGATGCTTTACCGTCGTTACCACGTTCTGATATTTACCGTTTTGCTTTTGTTCTGTGGCCGCTCAGTGAATTAAATCCTGATTTAGTGATACCACAAGAGACTCAAACATTGGCGCAACTTTGGCAAAACTTTTCTCAACAGCAAATATTATGGCCTGTTGAATGAGTCGTTTAGTAGAAAGTTAGTCATTACTTACTTTTTATGCTGTGTTTAATTAAGGACAATTAATGAGTCATTTTGAAGCATTTATGTTAGCCCTTATTCAAGGACTGACAGAGTTTTTACCCGTCTCTAGCTCTGCCCATTTAATTCTACCGTCTGAGATCTTAGGTTGGCCTGATCAAGGCTTAGCATTTGATGTCGCTGTACACGTTGGTACGTTGATGGCGGTTATTCTTTATTTTCGAAAAGAAGTGGTTTCGTTATTAACCGCTTGGATTAACTCCATTTTCAAACGAGAACATAGTGCTGAATCGAAATTAGCATGGATGATTGTGATAGCGACAATCCCCGCCTGTATCTTCGGTTTGGTGATGAAAGACGTTATCGAAATGTACTTGCGTTCAGCATGGGTGATTGCGTGTACCACCATTATCTTTGGTTTGTTGCTATGGTGGGTTGATAAACGCGCGAAGCAAACCGATAACGAGTATCAAGCGAATTGGAAGAGTGCGTTGTTTATTGGTCTAGCGCAGGCAGCAGCCATTATCCCTGGAACCTCTCGCTCTGGCGCGACGATGACCGCGGCTCTTTATCTTGGCTTTACTCGTGAGGCAGCAGCGCGTTTTTCATTTTTAATGTCGATCCCTATTATTCTTTTAGCAGGTGGTTATCTAAGTTTAAAACTGGTGACTGGCGCAGATCCTATTGATGTAGGAAACTTAAGTATTGGTATCGCAGTATCCTTTATCAGTGCTTATGCGTGTATCCACGTATTTTTGAAACTGGTAACACGATTGGGGATGACACCGTTTGTTATTTACCGCTTAATTTTGGGTATTGGTTTGTTCTTATTCTTGATGTCCAAGTAATTTTAACGCGCTATTTACGATTAAAAAAGCCGACATGATGTCGGTTTTTTTGTATAGATTATTGAGCAAGTATCGGAATTATTTTCTGTTTTCTTTTAGATATTGCGCGACGGCTTCGATACGTTTTAAGGCAAGTTGCTCTCTGATCTCTGCGCCTTTAAAACCGGCGGCGACAATAGCTTTGACATCGACGGTTAGTGCAGTCTTAAAGATGGCTTGTAGAATGTCAGCTTGCATATACGGTGTTTGTTCAAAGTGGGTGCGTCCACGAGCATCAGCACGGCAGCACGTTGCTAGTTGATCAACACGGTCGGGTTTTCGCCATGCGTCAATTTGATCAAAGATTTTAATAAAGGTATCAGCACGCATTTCTTCGGCATAATGGATTTTGGTGTGTTGTTCACAGACTAATAATGCCAGATCGCGAAAGTCATTCGGTATACGTAATCGTTGGCACAGTGCTTTGATAGGTTTAATACCATCTCGACAGTGTGTCTTGTGATGAGGAAGATCCTCTTTTGGGGATAAAGCTTTACCCAAATCATGTACCTGTGCGGCAAAACGAATGGTTTTATCGGTCGTTAACTCAGCGGCTTTTTTAGCCACTAATAAAGTATGGATACCGCAATCAATTTCAGGATGCCATTTTTCAGGTTGTGGTACGCCAAACAGCGCATCAATTTCAGGCATGACAACCGATAAAGCACCACATTGGCGCAGTACCGTAAGAAATACTTGTGGATCATCACTAGAGAGTGATTTCTCCCACTCTTTCCATACCCGCTCAGGTGTGAGACTTTCTAATTCACCACTGATCACCATCTCTTGCATTAACGCGATAGTTTCAGGTGCGACAGTAAAACCTAAATGAGCAAAACGCGCGGCAAAACGAGCAACACGTAAGACACGCAAAGGATCTTCACTAAATGCAGGGGAGACGTGACGTAAAATTTTATCGTGAAGATCTTGTTGTCCATGGTAAGGATCGATTAACTCGCCAGTCGGTGTTTGAGCTATTGCATTGATGGTAAGATCGCGACGCAGTAGATCTTGCTCGAGTGTCACATCTGGTGCGGAATAACAAACAAAGCCAGTATAACCATGCCCTGATTTTCGCTCTGTTCGGGCTAGAGCATGTTCTTGTTTGGTTTTGGGATGAAGAAAAACAGGAAAGTCACTGCCTATTTGTTCAAATCCTGCAGCCAACATTGCTTCAGGTGTTGTGCCAACCACAACCCAGTCTTTATCTGTTACCGTGAGGTTTAATAAGGTGTCACGAACGGCACCACCAACAAGATAGGTTTGCAATGAAAGCTCCTTATGCCTGAAACTAATGAGACGAATCTCTACCGATTTTAGTTAAAAACTGACCATAATACCGTGTTCATTGTGAACTTGGTCTATGCGCTACTGCTTGGCAGTATACAATAACCCAATCAATACCCATGATAATAAATATCGCGATGTTGACGTGTATTTTAGAACAAAAGAGAATTTAACCTCGTTTAACGGTTATCACTTATTTTAAGCACCAGAGTATTTTTATGTATCAGGACTTTTTCGGGATCACTGAAGCGCCTTTTTCTATCGTCCCCAGCGCACGTTTTTTGTATCTCAGTGAGCGACATCGAGAAGCATTGACACATATGCTGTCAGGACTAACCGATGGTGGTGGTTTTGGGTTATTAACAGGGGAAGTTGGTACAGGTAAAACCACCGTACTACGTGCGATGATTTCCCGATTGCCACACCAAACACAAGTTGCTGTTATTTTAAATCCTGCGTTATCAGCTCATGATTTATTAGCCGCGATTTGTGATGAGTTAGACTTGCATTATCAATCTGACGCCAGCTTTAAACAGTTAACAGATATTATTTATCGTCACTTAATGGCTAACCATGCTGAAGGCCGACAAACACTACTGCTGGTGGATGAAGCACAGCACCTCATGCCTGATGTATTAGAACAATTACGCCTATTGACCAACTTGGAAACGGACAGCAGAAAACTGCTTAAGGTTGTGTTAATTGGTCAGCCTGAATTACAGCAATTATTGCAACAAGAGCGGTTACGTCAACTTGCTCAACGTATCACTTCTCGCTATCACCTATTACCGTTAACAGAAATAGAAGTGAATGAATATATTCATTATCGTTTAACGGCTGTCGATTGTTTGTACCCTGTGTTTGATACAAGTTGCATCAAATATATTGCGAAACAAACTCAAGGTATTCCGCGGTTAATTAATCTTGTGTGTGATAAGTCGATGCAATTGGCTTGTCAAGCGGGCACTCGTCAAGTGACTAAAACGATGGCAGTGCAGGCGTGCGAAGATATTTTAAGTTGGCAAGTTCCTGTTCAATCAAAAGCGCACTCACAAGGTACAAAAACAGCAGTATCATGGCTCCCTTGGGGAGTTGCTATGGCGTTATGTTCAACATTAGCAATGGGGGCTTGGCATTATTGGCCGTTACCTGTTGCGCCTGTTGCGACACCTATAGCACCAAACCAATCGTCATATGCGGCAGCGAACTTATCAGTAGTTGAAAAATCGAGTGAGTTAACGAAACAGGGAATAACAACAGCCTTAAATCACCCTGAAAATTCCCAAGAGCGTTTAGCGAAAGTGATTGATGCGAGCCGTAAAGAGCGAACGTCGATGCAAACACTATATCGTTTGTGGGGCTTTGATACGGCATTGAATCAAGCGACATGTGCTACCAGTTCGCGGATCAGCTTGGCATGTTTTAGTGGTAAAACGACATTAGCAAAATTAGGTTTAATAAACCGTCCTGTGATCGTGACTTTAAAAGATGGCACGCAGAAGCCTTTTTACGCAGTGTTGTACGCTATTACTGATGATCGCATTGAGTTACTTATGGGAAAAGAGAGAATTTCGGTGACACCTAACTGGTTTGAATCTCGTTGGGATGGGCAATTTAGTTTGTTATGGCGCCCACCATTAGGCGATAAAACCAGTATTCGTTTTGGACAGAATGGTCCTCGTGTTGTGTGGCTTGACCAACAATTGAATGATTTTCTTGGTGAGGAGTCGCCAAGAAAGGGCTATTTTGATCAGTCGATATTAGATAAATTGCGTCGTTTCCAACGTTCACAAGATTTAGCGGCTGATGGGATAGCCGGGCCAATGACATTAATGGTACTCGATTCTGCGATGAATCTACCAGGACCCACGTTACAGCCGGAGCAAATCTAATGTCTCAATTGCTAGATAGTTTAAAAAAATCAGATGATAAGAATACGGATCAGTCTGAACGAGAAGTGGGTCAAGGGACAGCGAAAGTTGTACATCCAATGCGAAGCGTTAAAGCACAGACAGTGTCGACATCATGGGCATGGCCACTTGTTATCGCATTACTTCCTGCTGCTGCTATTATTGGATATAAGTTTTATCAACAAGTTAAACATGAGCAGGGGCAAGCAACAGAGCTGAACGCACCCTTACAGCAAGCACCTCAATCGCAACCTTCGGCATCATATGATAAGCAAGTATTGCAAGCGCCCGCAGAGAGCAGTCAGGCTAATGTATTGTCGCCAAATAAAGACGTTATGTTCCTTGATTACCCTCAATTGGTGACAGAGCCTCTTCCTATTGGTGATAGTCTGTATTCTGCAGCCCCTGCGTATCAGGATTATGAAGTCCCAATGGCAACAGAATCTTACTCAGCTAATGCATCAACAGATAATTATGTGCCAGTAACCAAACCAGTAGCAAAGCAATCTGAAGAGCAAGATCCATATCAATTAGATAATTTAGATCTTTCTGGATTATCACCTAAGTTAGCCGCTCAGCTTAAATCTGCGATTGTGGCCACCGATGGCGAAAGCTATCAAGATAATGAATTGGATCGCAGTGTTGATGAAGCCGATGCTCAACCTGTCGTTAAAGCATCTAAACAACCACAAAGTAAGGTGATCCCTATTGGCTTGCTACCATCATCGATTCAAAACCAATTACCTAAAATGAATTTTGAGCAGCATATCTATTCTTCAGCTCCTGCTAAACGTTGGGTTAAGGTCAATGGTAAAGAATTACATGAAGGCGACAGTATTGCTCCTGGTGTCAAATTAGCCCGTATCGAATCACGTGATGTGATACTTAAATTTGATGGTTATGAAATTAGTATGCCGGCATTATCTGAGTGGTAAATGGACGCTGATAATAGGCAATAAAAAAGGCAGCTAAGCTGCCTTTTTTGATCCAGACGTCGAGACCTCTGCCTATTTGGGTATTAAGCCCAACCGTTATTGCGTTTGCGACGGCGTGGGATAAGGTGAGGTAGTACAAGACCAAATAATAGACCAGCACCGGCAACGAGCCCCCCATAAGTGAACCACTTCATTAATAGGTCATCTTTTTGGGTATCAATTTTAGCGCGAAGTTCACGGATTTGATCTTGAGATGAAGATAACTCGCTTTGCAGCTTATTATTGCGTGTTTCTAGATCATTTATCTGTGTATTACGTTGAGCTAATGTGTTTTTAAGCCCAGCGTTTTGACTATCGCTTGAAGTAAGTGCTTCAGCAAGTTTAGCCTTCACTTCTGTTAATTCTGTTTGTAGCGCAGGAACACGCTCTTTTAGGCCCATCTCTGTTGAAACAAATTTTGAATCGACCCAACCACTACGCCCACGGTCATCAGTAATTTGACTAAAACCAGCTGCTTTATTGGTATTGGTTAGGGTGATTTTTGTTCCCGCGTCAATACTGCCAATAATGCGGTATTGTGTGCCGGGGCCTGAATGCATGTAAGTAAATAGGTTGTCGGAGATATAACGAACCTGTGCCGCATTTGCAATAGGCGTTATTGCCGCACAAATAAGTAAACAAAGACTAATGAGGTACTTCACAATCTGATCCTTGGGGAGTCTTGATTTTGTTAAGGTCGTTGATAGTAAGAATTTTGGAAGGAAGGTGCAAGAAAAGAGGGAGGCTAAGCCTCCCTCTTTTGAACCTGTGCCACTATTTAACCAAATACGGCTTGCATAATGTAGAAGAAAATGACAGCAAGTAGCGCACCTGCTGGCAGAGTTACAACCCATGATGCAACGATGTTACGAACAACACCAAGATTCAATGCTGCAATACCACGAGCAAAACCCACACCTAAAACGGCACCTACAAGTGTTTGTGTCGTTGAGATAGGTAAACCTGTACCTGATGCCAGTACAACAGTGGATGCTGTTGCTAGCTGCGCAGCAAAACCACGGCTTGGGGTTAGTTCTGTGATACCTGTGCCTACGGTAGCCATTACTTTATGACCTAGAGTCGCAAGGCCGATAACAATACCGATACCACCTAGTGGAAGGATCCACCATGCAATTTCACTTTTATCTGCAATTTGACCAGCATGTTCAACTGTAGAAACTACAGCAGACAGAGGACCAATCGCATTCGCTACGTCATTTGAACCGTGAGCAAATGCCATTGCACAAGCGGTCACTACCATTAGTACGCTAAATACACTTTCCACACCGGCATAGCCATTGCTATCAACAGAAGAGCCGTCATCGGTGTATTTACGTTGAATGTAGAAGTAACCTGCTACCATCACAAGTAGTGATACTACAAGTGACGCAACCCAAGCTTCACTGGTTGTTAAATGCAAACCAACGTGCTTTAGACCTTTCTTGATTGTTACTAGTGCAATGACCATCGCAGTAATAAACATGTAGACAGGAACAAAGCGCTTTGCATTTATCAGTGGAGTATCAGTGTCAAAAATTAATTTTTGGGCGCTGATAAATATTAGGTAAGCAAAAATACCTGCAATAAGAGGGGTAATTAACCAGCTACCAACAATACCTTGGATTGAATGCCAATCCACTGCATTGGTACCAACAGACACGCACGCAAAACCGATAATTGCACCGATAATTGAGTGGGTGGTTGATACTGGCCAGCCCATATAAGAAGCGAGTAACAACCATGTACCAGCAGCAAGAAGCGCTGACATCATGCCGTACACCAGTACCTCAGGTTGGGCTGCATAGAGCGAAGTATCGATAACCCCCTTACGGATAGTATCTGTTACTTCACCACCTGCAAGATAAGCACCAGCAAACTCAAAAATCATCGCAATGATGATCGCTTGTTTTACTGTAAGTGCTTTAGAACCTACTGAAGTACCCATGGCATTGGCAACATCATTTGCACCAATACCAATCGCCATTAAAAGACCAAAAATAGCTGCCACTCCAATAATTAGAGTGCCGTAGTTAGCCAGGATTTCCATTGTAAAACCTTGTTTTGTTAATTCTCGTTATTAAGAACGCGAAAGCATAATCTCTAAACGCGAGCCTACACGTTGTGCTTGATCAGCAATCGCGCCTACCCACTCGAGAATCTTATACAGGAACATGACATCCACCGGGCTGTGTTGGTCTTCGATGGACATTAATTGTTGACGTAAAACAATCTGCATAGAATCAGTATCATCTTCGATAACATCTAGCTGATTAATCATTTCGGCAACAAGCGTCACTTCTCTGCCTTTGAAACCAGTCTCAAGAAGCTCATCCAATTCGTTAATTACACGGCGTGCTTGATCAGCAGCGTCTAAACAACGTTGAACGTAAGCGACAAAGTCTGGGTACATGATCGCAGGGATTTGTAGCTTACGACCTAAGACACGACCAGCGATATCTTTAGAGAGGTTAGCGAGTTTATCCTGCTGGGTTAACAGTCCTAACATATCAGTACGATCTACTGGCATGAAAAGACCACGAGGAAGCTTCAGACGGATCTCACGCTTAAGCACATCCGCATCTTTTTCAAGTTGCGAGATCTGTTCGCGTAAAACTGCCGCCTTTTCCCAGTCTCCAGCATTACATGCTTCAAAGAACGGGATAAGCAAGTTACAACATTCAGTTACGCGAATAACGTGACGTTGCAGTGGTTTGATTGGGGATTTTGCAAAGAGCCCCATAATTGTATTTACTGGCATAGCCGATCAACCTAGAGAGCGCCCGAAAAAGGCTAAATCTTGAGCGATGGTCATTGAAGCGCGCATGTTAACGTATATGTGAGTATAGTGGAACTAATTTTGATCAAGGTTTTATCGATATTTCTGACTTGCCCTCAAGCGCATAAGCAAATATCCTTGGATTGCCACTGTTTATAGGTATAACTATGGAAACCGAGATAGAACTGAAGTTTATCGTCTCACCAGAATTTTCACGTCAATTATTGAGCAAAATAACGGAAGCGAAAATTCTGCAGCAGAGCAGTCGAGAATTAGGCAATATTTACTTCGATACGCCAGACCAATTATTGCGTCAGCACGATATTGGCCTTCGGGTGCGTCGTTTTGACGATGTTTATGTACAAACATTAAAAACTGCAGGTAGGGTTGTTGCCGGTTTACACCAACGCCCTGAGTATAATGTAGAAATTGATGGTGATGCGCCCACTTTGGCTTTACATCCAGCGGATGCTTGGCCAGAAGGTTTTGATGTTGATCTTGCTCAACAGCAAATTAGACCTTTGTTCTCAACCGATTTCACCCGTCAGCAATGGCTCGTCGCCATGCCTGATGGAAGCCAAATAGAATTGGCTTATGATCAGGGTGAAGTCCATACCAATGGTAAATCATCGCCAATTTGTGAAGTTGAGTTAGAACTTAAATCGGGTCAAACCGACGCTTTATTTACGCTTGCCCGTGAACTTTGTGCGGATGGCGGTATGCGATTAGGTAATTTGAGTAAAGCGGCTCGTGGCTACCGCTTAGCAGCAGATTATCAAGGCGATACACCTAAGCCTTTAACGCTTGTCGCAACGACTGAGCAAGATACGGTTGAGTCGACGTTTATTAAAACGTTAGAACATGCATTAGAGCATTGGTTATACCACGAACAAATCTATACTGAATCACAAGATCAGCAAGCGTTAGTTCAAATCTCTCAATCATTAAGCTTATTGCGTCAAACCTTTGCAACGTTCGGTGGTATTATTCCGCGTCGTGCGAGTGCTTTGTTGCGTCAAGAATTGCAATGGTTAGAGGGTGAGTTGGCGTGGCTAGAAGATGCCAATAGTATTCAAGCATTAACAGACGACAAATCTTACGTATTACGTAAGTTAAATGTCCGTAAATCGCTACAACAGCAGCTAGATGCACGTTATGAACAGCTACCTGATAACGAAGATATGCTGCGATTGATGAATTCGGCACGTTATTGTGGTTTATTGCTGGATTTAAGTCGTTGGGTATTAAGCCGCGGTTGGCAGCCATTTTTAGATGATAAATCACGTGCAAAACTAGCTGGTGCGATTAAGCCTTTTGCCGATAATATATTATCTCGTTCATGGCGTGAGCTATTGGATGTCTTTCCTGCCGACCGTCAATTAACACGCTCCGATTACATCGATCAGAAACCGCGTTTGCAGCGAAATTTGATGTGTGGCTTATCTTTTGCTGAGCTTTACGATCCTGAGTTGCGTCAAACTTTCCGCATGCCATGGTTTGATTTATTGCAAGGTATTGATGATCTGTGTGCTTTAGAGCCAATACGTCAGCTATTACCATTATTTGAAGGTGATGATTTTGCACAAATTGAGAAATGGTTATTGCGTCAAAATGAATCATTGATCCATGCGATGGATCAAACACGTAAGATGAGCATTGAGCTTGCGCCATATTGGCCTTAAGTGTTAGAGAGAAAATAAAAGCCTTGCCGAAGCAAGGCTTAATTATAGCGATATATTTTTGTTTTCTTAATGCTGGCTTGGTGTATTAGTGCTTTTATCTTGTGATAGTTGATCAAGCTTCGTTTCCAAGCGATCTAACTTAGCCAGCAAGACTTGTTGATTAGCGAGCATTTCTCGCCATTCTTTACGATGTGCTTTTTCGAGTAGATCTTTTTCATGTTGTGGATCTGAAATTACTGAGCTGATCAAACCTGCTACCATACCAAATAAACCGACACCACAAATGATGATCCCGATAGCAATAATTCTACCCAATGTTGTAATCGGATAATAATCGCCGTAACCCACGGTTGATATTGTTACAAATACCCACCATAGCGCATCCCCCGCAGTATGAATGTTAGCTCCAGGCACATTACCTTCGATAAACAAGATAGAACTTGCGCCAATCGTGATAAGTACCGTCAATAATAAGAAAATCGAAGCGAGAGTGGTTTCTCTACGGTTATTTTGTAGTTGGAAGTAAATATTTTTACTAGATCGTAATAAGCGAATAACGCGCAGAACTTGTAAAATACGCATAAAACGCAATGGTTCAATCGCGGGAATACTGGCGATAAAATCAGGCCAGTGATGCTTTAGGTAGGCAGTTTTATTTTCACTTCTAAATAAATCTATCAGTAATTGACACCAAAAAAGTAGACAAATAAAAGTGTCGATAGCAATAAAAATACGAAAGGTTGGACTGTGTTTATTAAGGAAAAGCGTGCTGGTAACAAGAATAAGCGAGGTGATAGAGAGAACCAATGCCATCAAACTCATGGGATGTAGCTCATACTTTACGTCATCAATTACTTTCATCACTAAGGTCTTTGTGGTTTTTGTCGATATATTGTTATTAGGAAAACGATAGCAAAATTTATTGATATTTATTGTGCTTCATCTTCACTTCTTTGGCTTGAAGGTATGTATGAGGGGCAGATGGAGGATCCAAATGGCAACGATGCACTTTTCATCATGGGAAAAAGGACTAACAAATATCCGTCTTGTGCCCAAATTGATCCTATTAATGGTATTTAGTACGGTACTGCTACTTGGAAAACAGTTATGGGATGCCCAAACATTTTATTCTGCTGTCTCGCAAATCCAACAAGATCGCGCTAAAGAACAAGCTATTTCACATGCTAATTTATTGAAAAAATTGGATCAAGCAGATGCCGGCATAACAAAGCTTTTTCTTAATCAAACTTCTGCTCAAGATGCGTATGTTTATATTATTGATCGTAAAAGTGGCAAGGTAGTTGGGCATCCATCAGTAACGAAACTCGCTCAACTCAATGCAATGACATCAGAAAATCAATCTTTATCTGCTTTACTTTCTCAATTAACGATGTCTTCTCCATTAACGTTAGATCAAGGGCGTTATGAATATGCAGAATTACTTCCCCAGCGTGATTTAGTGGTCGTGGGCTCTCAGTCAACTCAAGTTGCTAAAAACTATTACTATCAATATTTATGGCAAATTGTATGGCAAACTGGGATCATGATCCTTGCCTTTATAGTGCTGCTACTGGGTGGTTCAAGGATTATGCTACGTCAAATTAATTACTTAAAACAAAGTATTAAAAATTTGGCACAACGTAATTTAATTGAGCCGGTTCAGATGGATTGCCGTGATGAGTTTGGTGATTTAGCACGTGAATTAGAAACGGCACGCTTTCAGTTACAGGAAGTCTTGCAAGCTCAACGTGCAGCGGCGAGCGAGCTTTCGAGTCTTTCAGATATTATGTCAATTAGTATGGTAGAGACGAAAGCGTCGGCACAAGAAGAATTTGCTGAGATTGATCAATTAGCTTCGGCGATGTCAGAAATGACTTCTACGGTACAAACCGTCGCTGAACACGCAAGGCAAGCTTCTGATGCTACAGTTGGAACATCAGAACAAGCCGCGCAAGGGCAAGAATTTGTAGGTAAAACAATGAGCACCATTAATCAGCTTTCTGGCGATATTCGTCAATCAGCCGATGCGGTTAATCAGGTCGAAGCACGTGTTGAGAAGATCAGCACAGTGATTGTGACGATCCAAAGTATCTCAGAGCAAACCAATTTACTGGCCCTGAACGCTGCGATTGAAGCCGCACGCGCAGGAGATGCAGGACGCGGTTTTGCTGTTGTTGCCGATGAAGTACGTAATTTGGCGCAACGGACACAAACTGCAACGGTTGAAATTCAAGAGATGATCAGTCAATTACAACAAAGTGCTCAGCAAGCTGTAGGGTTGATGGAGCAAAGCGTTGAAGAAGCGGCAGAAGGGGTCGATTTGGTAACCAGTGCTGGCGATGAATTAGAAAAAATTGTCGCGCAAGTTAAATTAATTAATGATATGAATTTCCATATTGCAACCGCGGCAGAGCAGCAAACAACGGTTGCTGATGAGATGAACCAGAATTTAACCAATGTACGAGAGTTGGTAGAAGCGTCGGTAACAGTGGTAACTGAACTCGCCGAAACGTCAGATACCATGCATCAACATGCCAATGAATTAGAAACAAAAATTAAGGCATTTCAGGTGTAATGCAGCATCTCATGTAATGAGATAATCGGTAATGTACAAAATTATAACGCCCATCATTTGATGGGCGTTTTTCTATGCTAATGTAGAAACAATTCTGTCAGATTACTTGTTCAAGGAAAGCACATGACTGTAGAAAAGAGCGCTTTTTTTCCTAATGTTTCTCGTTTTACTTCTCTGGCTGATGCCGCTGATCTTGCTATTCAAAAACTTGCCGAACATCACCCTGAAGCATTAGTGCAATGGCAGGGACAAGATAGAGAAGAACTGCGTTCAGTTTTAGGCTTAAGTGATTTTATTTTTTCGTCATTAGTGCAAGATCCTGAATGGCTAACTTGGCTACTGCATCATCGTCAGCATGTTGAATCGATTGATTACCGCCTGTGCTTATCTGAGCAGTTAAATGATGTAAAAGATGAAAACCAATTAATGCATGTGTTAAGGCAATTTCGTCGTCGACAAATGTGTCTTATTGCTTGGCATGACTTTACCAATGTTGTTCCATTAGAGCAGAGTTTAGAGGCTTTATCACTGCTTGCTGAAGCGTTGATTATGGAAGCGTACCATTGGTTATATCGTCAATGTTGTGCTGATTGGGGCACACCAATGAACGCAAGCGGTGAAGCTCAGCCTATGTTGGTATTAGGAATGGGTAAACTGGGTGGTGGAGAGCTAAACTTTTCTTCTGATATCGATCTTATTTTTACCTATCCAGAAAATGGTGAAACGCAAGGTGGGCGTCGAAGTCTTGCTAATGCGCAGTTCTTTACCCGATTAGGACAGAAGTTGATTAAAGCGTTAGATCAACAAACTTATGATGGCTTTTGTTATCGCGTTGATATGCGTTTACGTCCTTTTGGCGACAGTGGCCCATTGGTGATGAGCTATGCAGCCCTTGAAGATTATTACCAAGAGCAAGGACGTGATTGGGAACGTTATGCGATGATCAAAGCGCGCGTTATGGGAAGAGAAAGCTTTAGCCAGTACCAAGAATTACGTCAAATGTTACGCCCCTTTGTTTTTCGTCGTTATATCGACTTCAGTGCTGTACAAGCTTTGCGTCGAATGAAAGCGATGATCAGTAGTGAAGTAAGACGTCGAGGACTTAGCAATAATATTAAATTAGGCGCCGGTGGGATCCGAGAAGTTGAATTTATTGCCCAGTCGTTTCAGTTGATCCGTGGTGGACGTGAACCGAGTCTGCGAGGACGAGGATTATTGCCAACCTTATCAGCGATGAATGAATTAGGTTTATTGCCCTCACAAGATGTGGCTGTGTTACAAGATGGCTATTGTTTCTTGCGCCGTTTAGAGAATTTACTCCAAGCAATCGACGATAAACAAACGCAAACGTTACCAGATAAAGCACTTGATCAAGCGCGTTTAGCGTGTGCAATGGGATATGCTGATTGGGCTGCTTTACTGCAAGATGTTGAATCACATATGTCTGCTATTCACTTGATTTTTGAAGATATCATCGGTGTGGAAGAGCAAGATGATCAAGCAAGTGTCGATGCCCAATACCATGAAATGTGGGCAATGGTACTCAATTACGAAGTTCTACTCGCGATCCTTACTGAATTAAATGAGCCAGCATCAATTGAGTTAGCAGAGCACTTAATTGGTTTTAAAGCTGAGTTGTCTAAACGTACATTGGGCCCCCGTGGGCGCGAAGTGTTAGCTCGCCTAATGCCCGAAGTGTTATCGCAAGTTGTGATGCGAGATGATGCGACTCAACTGTTACCGCGTTTAACTAAACTGATCATTCGGATCGCAACACGTACCACTTATCTTGAGCTATTGGTTGAACACCCAGCCGCTTTACAGCAATTGATTCGACTTTGTGCTGCAAGCCCTATGGTTGCGGATCAACTGGCGTTATATCCACTTTTATTAGATGAATTACTCGATCCACAGCACCTTTATAAGCCGACAGAGCTCACCAGTTATAAAGACGAACTGCGTGAATATCTTGCTCGTATTCCAGAAGAAGATATGGAGCAGCAAATGGAGGCGATTCGACAGTTTAAACAAGTGCAGTTATTGAAAATTGCAGCGGCTGACATTGCAGGCATTTTACCTGTGATGAAGGTTAGTGATCACTTAACTTATTTAGCTGAAGCGATTGTTGCAGCTGTAGTGAACCAAGCATGGTTACAAATTGCTCAGAAATATGGTGAGCCGAGCCATTTAGTTGAACGACAGGGTAAAGGGTTTGGTGTTGTGGGCTATGGCAAAGTTGGTGGTTGGGAGCTTGGTTATGGCTCTGATCTTGATTTGGTCTTTATGCATGATTGCCCTGATAATGTTTATACCAACGGCCTTAAAGAAATAGATGGCCGTCAATTTTATTTACGTCTAGCGCAACGGATCATTCACCTATTTTCAACTCGAACCGCATCAGGCGTGTTATATGAGGTTGATATGCGGTTACGTCCATCTGGTGCTTCAGGGTTATTGGTCAGTACCGTCACCGCGTTTGCTGATTATCAGCAGCAAGATGCGTGGACATGGGAGCATCAGGCGCTTGTTCGTGCTCGCATGATTTATGGTGATCAACAACTGCAACACGCTTTTGCTGATGTTCGTCAGCAGATATTATCAATTCCTCGCAAACGAAATGAATTAGCCAAAGCCGTTGTCGAGATGCGCCATAAAATGCGTGATCATTTAGGTAAGAAAAAAGCGGGAATGTTTGGTTTAAAACAAGATAAAGGTGGGATCACCGATATTGAATTTCTCGCCCAATTTCTTGTGTTAGCGAATGCTGCTGAGCAACCTGACGTAACCCGTTGGTCTGATAATATCCGTATATTTTCATCGATGATACAAGAAGGCATCATTTCCGCTGAGGATGCAAAATTACTCCAGCATGCTTACTGTGAAATGCGTAATGAAACACATAAGCTTAATTTATTAGGATTAGATGCGTATGTATCCGATGAACAATTTGTTGAGCTACGAGAAAATGTTGAAGTGATCTGGCAGAAAATTTTAGAGCCAATCAATATTGATGATAATTAACGGAATAACATTGTCCTGATGCATCTTGATTTTTGTTTATGCTAGTATTTGAGCGTTTTCACATTCCCGGAGAAAAAAATGAAACTGACCCTTCCTGATTATAACCAAGCCGGTGTATTGATCGTTGGTGATGTCATGCTAGACCGTTATTGGACTGGTCCTACAGGGCGTATATCGCCAGAAGCGCCAGTACCTGTTGTTAAGGTTGATCAGATAGAAGATCGCCCGGGTGGTGCCGCGAACGTTGCAATGAATATTGCAGCATTAGGTGGACATGCAAAATTGATTGGTTTAACCGGTGTAGATGAGCCTGCAAAAGTATTAGCAGAGAAATTATCTTCTTTAAATATCCGTTGTGATTTTGTATCGTTTCCTGATTATCCAACTATTACCAAACTACGAGTGATGAGCCGTGGTCAGCAATTGGTTCGCCTAGACTTTGAAGAAGGTTTTCATAACGTTGATCCAGCACCAATTATGGCATGCATGAAGCAATCATTAACGGATGTGAAAGCCGTCATTTTATCTGATTATGCGAAAGGTGTATTAGAGCACGTCCAAGGTATGATCCAATTAGCGCGCGAAGCAAATGTGCCTGTGTTAATTGATCCAAAAGGTTCGGATTTTGAACGTTACCGTGGTGCTACGCTACTTACACCGAACTTATCTGAGTTTGAAGCGGTAGTAGGTAAAGTCACGTCAGATGAAGACTTAGTCGAGAAAGGTTTATCCCTTATTGAAAAGTTTGATTTTGAAGCCTTGTTAGTCACTCGCTCTGAGCATGGTATGACGTTACTTGAAAAAGGCAGTGAGCCTTTACATATGCCAACGCAAGCGCAAGAAGTGTATGACGTAACAGGTGCTGGTGATACGGTGATTTCAGTGCTTGCTGCTTCATTGTCTGCAGGTAAATCGTTATCAGATGCTTGTAAATTAGCCAATGCTGCGGCTGGTGTCGTTGTTGCGAAACTGGGCACATCAACGCTATCTACTATTGAATTAACGGATGCCATTCACGGCAGTCAGGACAGTGGTTTTGGTGTAATTTCCGAGCCTCAATTAATTCAAGCCGTAAAATCAGCACGTGCACGTGGTGAAACGGTAGTTATGACGAATGGTTGTTTTGATATTTTACATGCAGGTCACGTTGCTTATTTAACTGAAGCTGCAAAATTAGGCGATCGTTTAATTGTGGCTGTGAACTCTGATAGCTCAGTGAAAGGCTTAAAAGGTCCTGGTCGTCCCGTAAATCCAGAAGATCGTCGTATGGCTGTATTGGCGGGCCTTGGCGCTGTTGATTGGGTGGTACCGTTTACTGAAGAAACACCACAACGTTTGATCAGTGAAGTGCTGCCGAGCATTTTGGTTAAAGGTGGCGATTATAAACCAGAAGAAATTGCTGGTGGTAAAGAAGTTGTAGCGGCTGGTGGTCAAGTACTGGTACTTAACTTTGAAGATGGTTGCTCAACGTCAAAAATCATTGAAGCGATCCGTGGTGGTCGTGGTTAAAATTGTCGGTATAGAGAAACTACTCTCTTATGACAGACAATAAAAAAGCGCCGAAAGGCGCTTTTTTATTGTTATCAAAGGATTAGTTTCTTACTAAGCCTTTATTGATATCAATAATATCTTGTTCACTCAGAGTACCTACCGCTTGTTTTAGCTGTAGTTGAGCCAGAATATAATCATAACGTGAATTCGCTAACTGACTATTGGCTTGGTAAAGGCGGCGTGTTGAATCTAATACGTCGACGATAGTACGAGTACCGACATCAAAACCTGCTTCTGTTGCTTCTAATGCTGATTTTGCAGAAATTACAGATTGTTGGTAAGCATGAATAGCACCAATTTGTGCATTGATGTTGTTGTAGTAATTACGGACATCTTTCACAACGGTACGGTATTGACCTTCAAGCTCTTCACTTGCTGCAACATAACCATATTGTGCTTGTTTGACTTTAGATGACGTATCTCCACCACTATAAACTGGGAGATCCATTTTAATACCAGCAGTTAGTGTACCTTCATCTGGACTTATTGATGCTGTTTTATCGTAGCTATAGCCTGTAGTAAATGACAGTGTTGGTAAGTGACCAGATTCTGCTAGTGAAATATTATCACGTGAAATATCTTGGCCGATACGAGAGGCTAGTAAGGTAAGGTTCTCAGTTTGTGCTGTCTTTACCAGTGCATCGGCGGCTTGCGGTAATTTACTTGCAGCAAACGTCTTTGTATTTAACGCATCAAGAGAGGTATATTCTTGACCGGTGATTTCACGTAGTGCTTCATAGCTATTTTCAACAGCGTTTTGTTTTATAATCACGTTTGCGAGTACGCTATCATATTGTGCTTGTGCATCATGTACATCTGTAATCGCAGATAGACCTACTTCAAAGCGTTGCTTCATTTGCTCAAGTTGACGACCTACTGCCGCTTTTTCAGCTTCAACAAATTTCAAATCATCTTTTGCTTTCAATACATCAAAATAAGCTTGTGATACGCGAAGGATAAGTCCTTGCTGTTGTACTGCATAAGCCGCATCACTTTGACGCGCTTGTTTTTCAGCAATATCTAATCCAACCCAGCTAGCACGGTTATAGATAGATTGATCTAGCCCGATACCTGCATTGAATCCATCTTGTTTATCTTTAGCATCTAGATGAAAGGTATTGTAACCCGCAGTTAAGTTAATTTGTGGTAGCAATACACTGCGAGATGAGTTGATTGCTTCAAATGCTGCATCTTTATCTGCCGCGGCTTTTAGAAGTTGTGGATCATTTTGTTTTGCTTGCTGATAAATTTGAGCGAGATCATCAGCAAGAGCTGATTGACTTAGTGAGCCAAATGCAAGGCTGATAACGATTGGAAGCAATTTTTTCATGGATGCCTTTCCTGGTCTTGCTGACAAAAATGGAAGCTAAAATTAAAGTATAAGGTGTAGTTTACCTTAACATGCCTTGCTTGAAACTGATCATTGCAAAAATTTACGCAAATATTGTCGTTTATTTTTCATCTATAGTGGTTTTAATTTAGGCTGTCATCAATTTAATTTAAAAAAAAATGTAATCTTTATTAGCTTTGTTGAAGTAAATCATTGCTGATAACTTGATTGAATGAAAAGATAGCTAACCTTCTCTGTTTGATATGATTATCTGTTAATTATTGCGAGCTAGCGCACTTTATTTATATAAGAGAATAATGATGAGCCAAAATGAGAAAAATCCACTGCAATTTTGTGTGGATGATGTGAAAATTGAGGCGAAAGACATTGTCTACAATGGCTTTTTTAAAATGGTGAAATACCGTTTTCGTCATAAACTATTTGCTGGTGGATGGAGTGAAACGGTCAGTCGAGAAATGTTTGAACGTGGACATGCTGCCGCATTATTACCTTATGATCCTGTCACTGATGAAGTGGTTTTAATTGAACAATTTCGTGTTGGTGCAATGGCTGCAGGGTGCGAGCCTTGGCAGTTAGAAATTGTAGCGGGTATGATTGATCACCAAGATGAATCTGCAGAAGATGTCGTTAAACGAGAAGCCGTTGAAGAGGCAGGGGTAACAGTCACAAAGCTGAAAAAAGTGACACGTTATTTATCCAGCTCTGGTGGGTGCTCTGAAATGCTGGATATCTTTGTTGGTATTGTTGATAGCACAACAGCGAGTGGTATTCATGGTCTAGCCGAAGAAAGTGAAGATATTCGCGTTCATGTTGTTTCAAGAACGCAAGCCTATCAGTGGGTAGAATCTGGTAAAATTGAAAATGCAGCCTCGATTATTGCCTTACAGTGGTTACAGCTCCATTATTCACAGTTACAAAAATAGGCGAATAAAAGGTTATAACTATTTAAAGGATTTTATCATTGAACTCTCGATATTCTGTCGATTTATCAAGCCTAATGCGCTTGTACGAAACCAATTATGCTAAGTTGCTCCCGTTATTACCTCGTAGTGACGAAGTAGGTGATGAAAGGTTTTATCGGGTATGTGATGATATATATCGCTTAAAAATCATTGAATCCACACGTTATACCACGATGATTTCTCTAGAATTAGAGAGCGTTCAAGATGTTGTCGATTATTTATCGCCAGTGTTAACGGTAAGGCTTTATCATGATGCTAAAGTCGCAGAAGTGTGTTCCGCCCAACAGATTTCTCGTTTAAAGCCAATATATGATTATCCTAACTTGCGTATGCATCAGAAAGATGAGAAACATCAAGTAAATCGTTTTTTAGGCGATTGGTTAAACCATTGTTTACGTCGTGGGATCAGTAACCAATCGGTTTGTTAATTGTTTTTGATTGATTAAAAGACAAGGTTTTTGACGTTTTGCAGACCTATTCGCTGCCACAGACGAACCCTGATAGTGTGGTTCTTCTTCAAATTACAGACACTCATTTGTTTGCCAATGAATCGGGCGCTTTGCTTGGTGTGGCAACTCAACAGAGCTTTCATGCCGTACTTAATGCGGTAGATGCTTCTGCGCGTAAATTTGATGCAATTGTTGCTACGGGAGATATTTCCCAAGATCACACTCCTGATTCTTACCAACGTTTTGCTGAAGGCATTGCTCGTTGGGAACAACCGTGTTTTTGGTTACCGGGTAATCACGATTACCAACCAACAATGGCATCAATATTACCTTCTGAACAAATTAAAGATTGTGAACAAGTATTGGTCGGTGAGCATTGGCAAGTTGTATTACTTGATAGTCAAGTTGCTGGTGTTCCACATGGTGAATTATCTCATCACCAATTAGCATTACTTGATCATGCTTTATCACTATATCCTGAGCGACATGCTTTAGTATTACTCCATCATCATCCGTTACCCGCAGGAAGCGCATGGCTTGATCAGCATCAATTACACAATAGTGATGCACTATGGCAGGTCATTGATAAACATACGCAAGTTAACGCTATTTTATGCGGTCATATTCACCAAGAGTTAGATCGTATTCATCGCGGTGTTAGAGTGCTAGCGACACCTTCGACGTGTATTCAATTTCTTCCTGATTCTGATGATTTTGCATTAGATCAAGAAACCCCTGGTTGGCGTTATTTAGAATTAACTGCGGCAGGAGATATTATTACTCACGTTGAGCGCCTTGAAGGTAATGTATTCCAACCAACTTTTGATTCCGCAGGGTATTAATGCCATCACTACTTATTTACTTACACGGCTTTAATAGCTCGCCACAATCACTGAAAGCTCAGCAAATGGCGCAGTATTGTGCAGCATATCGACCTGATATTAAGGTTGTGATGCCGCAATTACCTAGCTATCCTGAAGAGGCGCAGGTTTATCTTGAACAGTTACTTCTTCGCTTTAAAGATGACTATAAGATAGGTTTAGTAGGAAGTTCATTAGGTGGGTATTTATGTACTTGGTTAAGTGAACGATTTGCTTTACCTGCGGTATTAATTAATCCGGCAGTAAAACCTTATGAGTTGTTGGTTAACTATTTAGGGGCACAGCAGAACCCATATAGTGGTGAAAGTTATGTACTTGTTCCTCAGCATATGGCGCAATTACAGCAACTGGATGTGGCGACAATACATGCTCCACAACGTTTTTGGGTGTTATTACAAGAAGGTGATGAAGTATTAGATTATCGCCAATCCATGATGAAATATGCTGAATCAAAATTGACTGTTGAACCTAATGGGGATCATAGTTTTGTGAATTTTGAACGATTTCCTGCGTCAATTATCCAATTCTTAGAAATATAACTGGTAGAATGCTGCCATGTTTAGCATTCGCGAGTGACGCTATGTCGCGATATGTTTTCTGATATTACTTATATTTCTATGACATGTTCTATCTGATGTTCTTGTAAATAGCATCATTACTCACAGTCGTGAGCCTTCATGTTTCCCAGAACTTGACATATAGCGCTGGGTTACTGACTATTATTTTCAAAACTTTCCCGTAAATTTCCGTGATATGACAGATCAAAGCTATAACGCTGGAGCCATTGAGGTTCTTAATGGCCTTGAGCCAGTACGCCGCCGTCCGGGTATGTATACCGACACGGCTCGACCTAACCACTTAGGTCAAGAAGTTATCGATAACAGTGTCGATGAAGCATTGGCTGGACATGCCCGAAAAGTTGAAGTGATCCTTCATGCCGATCAATCATTAGAAGTGGTTGATGATGGTCGTGGTATGCCGGTTGATATTCACCCTGAAGAGGGCGTCTCTGGGGTTGAACTTATCTTATGTAAGCTTCACGCAGGTGGTAAGTTTTCTGGTAAAAACTACCAATTTTCAGGTGGTTTACACGGGGTAGGTATCTCGGTAGTAAACGCCCTTTCTAAGCGTGTTGAAGTCACGGTAAAACGTGATGGTCAAGTGTATCAAATTGCGTTTGAAAATGGCGATAAGGTCTCAGAGCTTGAAGTGATAGGCACGTGTGGCCGTCGCGCAAAAGGCACACGCGTTCACTTTTGGCCTGATCCAAAATATTTCGACAGTGCCAAGTTCTCCGTTTCTCGCCTAAAGAGCAATTTAAAAGCTAAAGCAGTGTTATGCCCTGGTTTAGAAATTGTATTCACCAATAAAATCACCGATGAAACAATTCGTTGGTGCTATGAAGATGGCTTAAAAGACTATCTTGCTGAAGGTGTAAAAGGGTATACATTACTGCCAGAAGAACCATTTACTGGCGTGTTCAGTTCGCAAACAGAAGCCGCTGATTGGGCGCTGTTATGGCTACCTGAGGGTGGTGAATTGATCACTGAAAGTTATGTTAACTTGATCCCCACAGCGCAAGGGGGTACTCACGTTAACGGTTTACGCCAAGGCTTATTAGATGCGATGCGTGAATTTTGTGAGTTCCGTAATCTATTGCCGCGTGGTGTGAAATTAACGGCTGATGACATTTGGGATCGTTGTGCATATGTCCTGTCGGTAAAAATCCAAGATCCACAATTTGCCGGTCAAACCAAAGAACGTTTATCGTCGCGTCAATGTGCGGCGTTTGTTTCTGGTGTGGTGAAAGATGCCTTTAGCTTATGGCTTAATGAACGTCCACAATTAGCTGAGCAACTAGCAGAAGTCTGTATAGCGAATGCCCATCGTCGTATGCGTGCAAGCAAAAAAGTGGTACGTAAGAAAATTGCATCAGGCCCAGCACTGCCTGGTAAATTAGCGGACTGTTCACAACAAGATCTTAATCGCACTGAATTATTCCTTGTCGAGGGTGACTCGGCGGGCGGCTCGGCGAAACAGGCTCGTGATCGTATGTTCCAAGCGATCATGCCACTTCGCGGTAAGATCTTAAATACGTGGGAAGTGTCAGCCGATCAAGTGCTTGCCTCTCAAGAAGTACATGATATTTCAGTCGCACTTGGTATTGATCCAGATAGTGATGATTTAAGTGGGCTACGCTACGGTAAGATCTGCGTACTTGCGGATGCGGACTCCGATGGTCTTCACATTGCTACCTTGTTGTGTGCGTTATTTATGAAGCACTTTGAAACCTTAGTACGTGCAGGACATGTGTTTATTGCAATGCCTCCGTTGTACCGTATCGACTTGGGTAAAGAAGTGTACTACGCCCTCGATGAGGCTGAGAAAAACAGTATTCTTGATCGCCTAAAAGGTAAGCGTGGCAAAGTTAACGTACAGCGATTTAAAGGTCTGGGTGAGATGAACCCATTGCAATTGCGTGAAACGACCATGGATCCGAATACTCGCCGTTTAGTGCAGTTAACGATTGATGACGACAGTGAAACCAACGAAATGATGGACATGCTGCTTGGTAAGAAGCGTGCTGAAGATCGTCGTCACTGGTTGCAAAGCAAAGGCGATATGGCTGAAGTGTGATCAGCTTTTTACTCTATTTCATCTGTTAGTGATAACTGGCAGATAAGCAAAATTAAAGACGGATTATCTAACGATGACTGATGTCTCAATGGATGGCGTTGAACAGCTTCCTCTTAGGAAGTTTACTGAAGACGCTTATTTAAATTACTCCATGTATGTAATCATGGATCGTGCTTTACCGTTTATCGGTGATGGTCTTAAACCTGTACAGCGACGTATTATTTATGCGATGTCTGAGCTGGGTTTAAGTGCAACGGCAAAATATAAAAAATCAGCCCGTACTGTGGGTGATGTATTAGGTAAATATCACCCTCATGGTGATTCTGCCTGTTATGAAGCCATGGTATTAATGGCACAGCCTTTCTCTTACCGTTATCCGTTAGTTGACGGTCAAGGTAACTGGGGTGCGCCAGATGATCCAAAGTCGTTTGCTGCGATGCGTTATACCGAATCACGTTTATCACGTTTTTCTGAAGTATTGCTGTCTGAGTTAGGCCAAGGTACCGCAGATTGGGTACCGAACTTTGACGGTACAATGCAAGAGCCTAAGATGTTACCTGCACGTTTGCCACATATTTTGCTTAATGGTGTAACGGGTATTGCTGTTGGTATGGCAACTGATATTCCACCGCACAATGCGCGTGAAGTTGCCAATGCTGCAGTACACATGATTGAAAATCCAAAGGCGGATCTTGATGCGCTAATGGAGTTTGTTCAAGGCCCTGATTACCCAACTGAAGCGGAAATCATTACCTCTAAGGCTGACTTAAAGAAAGTCTATAAGAGTGGTCGAGGCAGCATTAGAATGCGCGCGGTTTGGCACAAAGAAAACGGTGATATTGTTATTACCGCATTGCCACACCAAACGTCAGGTGCAAAACTGCTTGAGCAAATCGCTAGCCAAATGCGTGCGAAGAAATTGCCAATGGTTGAGGATTTACGTGATGAATCTGATCACGAAAATCCAACTCGTATTGTGATAGTGCCACGCTCTAACCGCATTGATTGCGAGCAGCTGATGAATCACCTGTTTGCTTCAACAGATCTTGAAAAGAGCTTCCGTGCGAACTTGAACATGCTGGGCCTAGATGGTCGTCCACAGGTTAAAGGTTTAGTGCAGATTATTGCTGAATGGCTGGAATATCGCCGTACAACAGTACGTCGTCGTTTACAGTACCGTTTAGATAAAGTGAATGCACGCTTACATATCTTAGAAGGTTTACTGGCCGCTTACCTTAACATTGATGAAGTGATTGAGATCATCCGTAATGAGGAAGATCCAAAATCAGAATTCATGTCACGTTTTGGCTTATCAGCGATTCAAGCAGACGCCATTTTAGAAATTAAACTGCGTCAGTTAGCCAAGCTTGAAGAAATTAAGATCCGTGCTGAGCAAGACGAATTAGCCAAAGAGCGTGAGCAACTAGAAAAGTTACTTGGCTCTGAGCGTCGCTTAAATACTTTAATTAAGAAAGAAATTCTCGCGGATGCTGAAAAGTACGGTGATGATCGCCGCTCGCCATTAGTTGAACGAGAAGAAGCGAAAGCACTAACTGAGCGTGATTTAATTCCAAGTGAAGCGATCACCGTTGTGCTATCAGAGAAAGGTTGGATCCGTCATGCTAAAGGTCATGAAGTAGATCCAAGCACACTAAATTATAAGTCGGGTGATAGTTACCTTGCGCATGCTCGCGGTAAGAGTAATCAGCCTGCGATTTTCTTAGGCTCTGATGGACGTAGTTATGCATTAGAATCACATAGCTTGCCATCTGCACGAAGCCAAGGTGAACCAATAACGGGGCGTTTGAATTTAACTCCTGGCACAAATATGCGCCAAGTGTTAATGGCAGAAGATGATCAAATTTGGTTAATGGCATCGGATGCAGGTTACGGATTTATCTGTAAGAGCACAGATATGGTATCGAAAAATAAGAGTGGTAAAGCCTTATTAACAGTACCTGAAAATGCCGCAGTGCTGCCGCCACAACCTGTTACGGATATTGAGAATGATCAGATTTTAGCCATTACCAATGAAGGTCGAATGTTATTGTTCCCAATTAAAGATTTACCGCAATTGGGTAAAGGTAAGGGTAACAAGATTATCAACATTCCATCTGCACGTTCAAAAGCGCGTGAAGAATTCTTGTCGTACTTAACGGTAATTAGTGCTGATACCCATGTCACCTTATATGCGGGTAAACGTAAGCTAGGCTTGAAACCGTCGGATCTCGATAATTTCCGCGGTGAGCGTGGACGCCGAGGAGCGATGTTACCTCGAGGTCTACAGCGAGTGACACGCATGGAGATTGATTCACCAAACGAGCAATCTTCTGATATTCCGTCGGAATAGTTATTTCTGATGAGCTATTCAAGGCCCTCAAATTGAGGGCTTTTTTGATCTAAGTTGTGCGTATCGTTTCTATTGATAAGCGAATAACAAGTGAGTAAAGAATACACATAAAACGTGTATTTTCTCTTGCTGTGAGTATACTAGCGAACGCTTGTACGCTGAGGAGAGCTAGAATGATTTTTGTTTTGCGGATATTTGCTATCGCAATTTTTGCTATTGTGACGTTTATTTTTGGTTGCGGATATTGTTTATTAAGCCCACGTAACCCTAAACACGTTTATACCTTTGGACGTTTGTTTAGCAAAATGTCACGTGTACTTGGGATTAAATTAGAGTTTCGATACGCAGAAGGTGCTGAAAAAGTAGGCTCAGCGATATATATTGCGAACCACCAGAATAATTATGATCTTTTTACGGTTTCTGGTGCAATCATGCCTCGCACCGTTACCGTGGGTAAAAAGAGCTTAGTATGGTTACCGTTATTTGGTCAACTATACTGGATCACGGGCAATATCTTAATTGATCGTGCAAACCGCAGTAAAGCGGTGGGTACTATAGGTCAAGTTGTCGATAAAATTAAACAAAACAAAGTTTCAGTGTGGATGTTCCCTGAAGGCACTCGCTCTCGCGGTCGTGGTTTATTGCCGTTTAAAACCGGTGCTTTCCATGCTGCAATTGGAGCGAATGTTCCTGTTGTACCGATTGTTTGTAGTTCAACTGATCATGTCAGGTTAAATCGCTGGGATAACGGTGTAGTGATCGTAGAAGTGATGAAGCCGATTTCAACGGACGGCTTAACAAAAGAAGATGTTCGCAGCCTCTCTAGTCGTTGTCATGATGTTATGGCAGAAAAATTAGCAGAGCTTAATGCTGAAGCGAGTGATCGTAGTAAACGCTAATTTATTTGTTTCGTAAGTATTAATAAACAAGGACATGTTTATCACATGTCCTTGTTTTATTTTAACCCCTGAATATCAGGGGGTAATTTTATAACAGTAGTAAAGAGTGATGACTGAAGAATATGTAGTCTTGGTTGATAGCCAAGGTGAATATCAAGGCTTACAAGAGAAAATGGCAGCGCATAAACAAGGTGCTTTGCATTTGGCTTTTTCGGTTTTGTTGTATCGAAATACCACGTCTGGTCGTGAATACTTACTTCATCAACGCGCGTTGCACAAATATCATAGTGGTGGGTTGTGGACTAACACGTGTTGTTCACACCCTCGCCAAAGTGAGTCGATAGAGCAAGCTGGGATCCGACGTTTAGCTGAAGAAATGGGGATCACGCAAGTGACTTCGTTGTCTGATATAGGTCACTTCTGCTATTACGCAGAGCTTGATAATCAACTGTTTGAGCATGAGCTCGATCATGTGTTGGTGGCTGATGTTGGCGAGATAAAGATTGTTCCTAACGCTGATGAAGTGATGGACTATCGCTGGTGGTCTGAAGAGATGATTAAACAAACGTTAAAGACCCAGCCTGAGTTATTTACGGCATGGTTTAGCCAAGTGTTTGCTTTTGCCACTAAGTAATTAGCGTTGTTTATTAATAAAAAAGCTGCTAACGAGATTCTGTTAGCAGCTTTTTTTATGGCAAATTAAGGCGTAATTAAACGACTATTACCAACCATTATTTACGAACAGCAATTGCTTCGATTTCAATTTTTACATCTTTAGGTAAACGTGCAACTTCAACACAAGAGCGTGCTGGGTAAGGTGCGTTATGTTCATCAAAGAAGCGACCATACACTTCGTTAACAGCAGCAAAGTCATTTAGATCTTTAACAAAAACAGTCATCTTAACAATGTCTGAAACCTGAAGACCTGAAGATTCCACTACAGCTTTTACATTGTCTAAAGATTGGCGAGCTTGCGCTGCGATATCTTCTGGCACTTCACCTGTTGCTGGATTTACAGGGATCTGACCTGAAGTTAGCACCATATTACCAAGATCAACACCTTGTACGTATGGACCGATTGCAGCAGGAGCTTGCTCTGTATGAAGAACCTTAGTCATTATTTACCCTTACTTATATTTGATTGTTATAGCAGAAGTCATATGTCACGCTATCTTATTGGTAATGTTATGGGGGCAAAGTAGAAAGATTCAAGTTGATTAGAACGTTTTATATCATCCCCAAACTTAAGCAAACGGCTTTTTCACAATCACTTATCCGATCAATATTACAAGGTGCAACCATAATAGTGTCATTGCCTGCAATGGTTCCTAAAATCTCTTTGTGAGGGTGAAGATCAATGATCCTTGCGATGAGTTGCGCAGAGCCCGGATGGGTTTTAACCACAATCACTAATTTATTATGAGTAACAAACTCAATTTGTGAAGCGATCTCAGAATCAATATGCGTAGGATTGGTGGTTTCAGTAAAACAATAGACTCGCTTACCATAGACATTCGGTATTTTTATTATTTTGAGTTTAGTGAGTAGACGCGAAACAGTAGATTGACTGATATCATCAAACCCCTCCTTAATTAAAGCGTCGCGGATATTGTCTTGAGTTGAAAAATTGTGCTTTTGTAATAATCGTTTACAGACGGCGGTCATATTTTCTTCGCAATAATGACTGATGATTGTGTGTGGGGATTCATGCCCATTCATGGACAGCTCCTTGTTATTTTTATGCATTTGATTGGTTTAATACTGCAAGAATAATCACGTGTGGTGATATTTGATGCGAAGAGGGTAGCAGGTAATAAGAATAAGAGACTTGATGATTATCATTAAATAATAATGCGTTAGTGGTATTTATTGTTGTTATATAAATCACATAAAAGGATAAAGCCCGTTATAGAAGCTAACGGGCAGTGTTAATAAAAGTTATGCGCTACACTCAGTGACAATCTCACGAGAGAAAACTTTTTCGCAATATTTACATTTAAGTTGGATATCTGCTTTTTTAGTCAGTACCTTAAAGCCACTATTTACCGGCTCGCCGTGTGAAATACAGTTAGTGTTTGGACATTTAAATACAGCACTAATAAAGTCAGGCAATGACAGGTTAAGTTTTTTTACTACTTCATAATTTTCAATTTGGTTAACAGTGGCTTTTGGTGCATACAATGCCAGCTGGTTAGCTTGATCTTCATTGATAAAGACGTTTTCAATCTTGATCAGATCTTTTGCACCAAGGGCTGATGAAGGCAGATTTAAACCAATCGTCACTCGTTGGTTTGAGTTATCCATACTAAATAGTTTAAGTACCTTGATACCCACATGTGCAGGGATATGGTCGATAACAGTGCCGTTTTTGATTGCTTCAACTTTAAGTTGGGTTTCTTTAGACATGATCATCGCTCCTGCTTATAAGGTTTCGTTAAGAACTAGGGCTAATAGTGCCTGACGTGCGTAAACACCATTTTCTGCTTGTTGGAAGAAGTAAGCATGCTTGGTTTTATCAACATCCACGGTAATTTCATCTACACGAGGTAGCGGATGCAGCACTTTTAAGTTGTCACGTGCCCCTTCTAGCATCTTCGCTGTTAAAATATAAGCTGCCTTCATATGTGCGTATTCTGATTCATCAAAACGCTCTTTTTGTACTCGCGTCATATAAAGAATATCAAGCTCAGGGATCACATCTTCCATATCACTATGAAGGCTATAAGCAATACCTGCTTCATCGAGCTCTTCACAAATATAGTCAGGCATAGCGAGAACTTCAGGGGCAATAAAGAAGAACTTCACGTTCTCAAATTTAGATAAGGCTTGGGTTAGCGAGTGAACCGTGCGGCCATATTTTAAGTCGCCAACAAAAGCGATATTAATGTTATCTAACGTGCCTTGGGTTTCGTAGATGGTGAACAGATCTAAAAGGGTCTGCGTTGGGTGTTGGTTTGCGCCATCACCACCATTGATAACTGGTACGCCATTGGAAAATTCAGACGCCAAGCGAGCTGCGCCTTCTTGAGGGTGACGCATAACGAAAGCGTCAACATATGAAGTAATCACTTGAACGGAATCAGAGAGCGTTTCGCCTTTATTCGCTAGAGACGTATTACCTGCGCTATCAAACCCCACCACAGTACCGCCTAAACGTTGAATGGCGGTTTCAAATGATAGTCGGGTACGGGTTGATGGTTCAAAGAAGCAACTTGCAATCACTTTGTTTTTTAGCAGTTCAGGATTAGGATCTGCTTTCAATTGTCCTGCGGTTTGGATAATTAATTCAAGCTCTGCGCGACTAAGCTCTGGGATGGAAATAATATGCTTTTTAAACAGCGAATTAGCCATGGCTTCTTTCCCTCAAAATAAAATAAATAACGCTCAATACGGCATTCACCGTGATCCTTGCCGATTTACAGACAAAAAAAAGCCTCCTTAATAAAAGGAGGCTTTTTTAGAAAAATAGAAACACGAACCTGCGTTAAAAAGCGGTGACGATAATTCAGTAGTGGAGTTATTGTCAGGTTCATCTTTTGGCTCGTGTTCGACAAATTGGCAAGGATTATACCGTCATTTTTAAGTGACGCAAGCGTTTGCGAAAACTATCAACAGGCATCTATTAATGCCCTAGTGTTGCAACCATGACTGCTTTAATGGTGTGCATACGATTCTCAGCTTCATCAAAAACAATCGAATGTTTGGATTCAATGACTTCATCGGTGACTTCAACGCCTTGGGCAAGCTCAGGGTATTCTTGTGCGAGCTCTTTACCAATTGTGGTATCTTCGCCATGGAAAGCAGGTAAGCAATGCATAAATTTCACATGTGGATTACCCGTTGCTTTCAGTAAGTCCATATTGACTTGATAAGGTAGCATTAACTGAATACGCTCAGCCCATGCTTCTTTTGCTTCGCCCATTGAAACCCATACATCGGTATATAAAAAGTCACATCCTTGAACGCCTTCTTGCACATTTTCTGTGAGAGTGATTTTCGCGCCTGTTTCTAATGCAATGTCACGACATTGTGCCACTAACTCGTCTTCAGGCCAGAATGCTTTTGGCGCAACGAGACGAATATCCATCCCCATTTTTGCCGCTCCAACGAGCAATGAATTTCCCATGTTATTACGTGCATCACCTAAATAAGCAAAGGTGATTTCATGGAGTTGCTTGCCACGACCATGCTCTTGCATCGTAAGAAAATCAGCTAAAATTTGAGTCGGGTGGAATTCATCGGTCAAGCCATTCCAAACAGGTACTCCAGCGTATTGCCCCAACTCTTCAACAACGGCTTGACCAAAGCCGCGGTATTCAATGCCATCATACATACGACCCAATACACGTGCGGTGTCTTTCATTGATTCTTTGTGGCCGATTTGTGAGCCTGATGGGCCAAGATATGTCACCTTTGCACCTTGATCAAAAGCTGCCACTTCAAATGCGCAACGGGTACGGGTCGATGATTTTTCAAAGATAAGTGCAATATTCTTTCCGCTTAAGCGTGGCTGCTCGTAACCATTGTATTTAGCTTTTTTTAATTCAGCAGATAAATCGAGAAGGTGTTGAATTTCTCGTGGAGTGAAATCTAATAATTTAAGGAAGTTACGGTTACGAAGATTAAAAGCCATGATAGTTCCCTCTTTCATTTTAAAATGTTTCTAACCGAATACCCCTTGTTGTGACTAGGTTGCTAGATATTCGTTAATGTTGCTTTATGTTTATCTTATTATTACTTCATTGTGAATAGCTGCGCGCTTATTATGCAATATTATTTGGTTTACTTGGCTTTTCTAACCGTAATAAGAAGGCCGAGTGTAAACAGTAAAAATTACGTTAATACTAATTATCTGTGCTTATCACTAACATGTGGTAATTGATGGCAAACCATGCGATATTTGCCAGCAAATTGATTCCACAGTCGGAGTGAACCCATGTCTTATGCAGAACTGATCGAAGAGCAAAAAGAAGAAACACGCGAAATTATTGCCGCGTTACTTGAAGATGGCAGTGAGCCAGATGCTCTTTATACGATTGAGCACCACTTTTCAGCAGATACGTTTGAAGAGTTAGAAGGTGCTGCTGTAGAAGCCTTTAAACTTGGTTTTGAAGTTTTAGAAGCAGAAGAGCTTGAGCTAGATCCAGAAGATGGTGGCGGTAAAGTTGTTTGTTTCGATGCTGTAATGGAATCTGCACTTAACGCTGAGTTGATTGACGAACAAGCAGAAAAGTTAATCAAACTTGCTGAAAAGCACAATATCGATTATGACGGTTGGGGTACTTACTTCGAGTCTGATGAAGATGATGAAGAAGAGTACGAAGACGAAGAATAATCGTAAAAAATCAGATTGAATAATTAAAAGCCGGCATTTTGCTGGCTTTTTCTCCTTTTAGCCGTGGTTATTGGTCTTTTTATGTTTTGAGATGATCAAACCTTAATCGCGATCACAGCGCACTAGTAAAAATTGCGTAAATTTATTTGTTTTATTATCAAGCTAACTGAGTGCGCTCAGTGCTGGAGTTATTGATGACAATTTCGCTTAATGGTCAATGGCAGTTAACCTGTGTGCAACGAGCGGCACTACAAGATCTTCATATTGAATTACCTGGCGATGTACATTCTGCGCTTTATACTGCGGGTGAGATCCCTGATCCATATTGGGCGACCAATGAGAAGAAAGTTCAGTGGGTCGGTGAGTGTGATTGGGTTGTTAGTCGATTGTTTGAGTTAACCGAAGATCAGTTAGCTTGTAATGCGATGGATTTGGTGATGGATCACTTAGATACCGTTGCCGAGATCCGTGTAAATGGTCATACCGTGGCTGATTTTAATAATATGTTCATGCGCCATAAAGTGGATGTATTAAGTTGCCTTCAAGCGGGTAGTAATCGTATTGAGATTGTCTTACATCGCGCTGATTTGGCTGCGAAAAAACGTGCTGATAAACTGCCATTTCCGGTGCCGTGGGCGGAGGGGAATAATCAAATCCCTCATATGAACACCTTGCGTAAAACGCAATGTCATGCTGGTTGGGACTGGGGGATTTGCCTATCTGTTCTTGGTGTTTACGGTGATATTGAGCTGAAGCCGATTGAGCATGTTCGTATTAGCCATATTAGCACTAAACAAAACTGGTTAGAGCAAGAGTGTGAGTTGTCTGTCACGCTTAACTATGAGGTGGTATCCGAGAAAGGTTTAGCAACGGCAGCTGTTACGTTTGATGATCAAACTTTTCATTTGACGCTTGATCGTGATGCGACCAAAACATGTGTTTTGTTCCGTATTAGTGAGCCTCGTCGTTGGTGGCCTGTTGGTTACGGAAAACAGCGTTTATATAATCTTAAAGTTGAAGCTGACGGTAGTAAAATAAATAAAAAGATAGGATTGCGTAAACTTGAGTTGATCACTGAAGATGATGAACAGGGGCAAAGCATGGTCTTTAAAGTCAACGATGTTGAAATTTCAGCATTGGGGGCTAACTGGATCCCTATGGATGCAATGCCTGCACGTATGACGGATCAACGTTACCGTTCCTTACTGGAAGATGCTGTTGCTGCTAACATGAATATGATCCGTGTTTGGGGCGGTGGTATGTATGAAAAAGATATCTTCTATGAGTTGTGTGATGAGCTCGGGATCATGGTATGGCAAGATTTGATGTTTGCTTGTGCGCTGTACCCCTCAACACCTGATTTTGTAGCTGAAGTAAAACAGGAAGTTGAATACCAAGTCCGCCGATTAAAAGATCATGCAAGTCTAGCCTTATGGTGTGGTGACAACGAAGTGATAGGTGCGATTAGTTGGTACCCGGAATCACGTCAAAACCGCGAAAAATATCTTGTTAATTATGATCGCTTAAACCGTGTATTAGCTGAAGTGGTTGAAAAAGAAGATCCTTCTCGTCGCTTTTGGGCGAGTTCGCCGTGTAATGGTGAGTTAGATTTTGGCGATGCATGGCACGATGATAAACGTGGCGATATGCATTTCTGGGATGTATGGCATTCAGGTAAAGATTTTGAAGCCTATCAAACTGTCACGCCACGTTTTTGCTCTGAATTTGGTTTTCAATCATGGCCGTCACTCCCAACAGTGAAGACGTTTGCTCCTGAGCAAGATTGGAATATCACGTCACCAAGTTTTGAATGTCATCAGAAAAATAGCCGTGGTAATTCTATTATCACTGAAATGTTTACCCGCTATTTCCGCTTCCCTAATGGTTTCGTCAATATGTTGTACCTATCGCAAGTACAACAAGCGATGGCGATTAAAACGGCAGCAGAATATTGGCGTGCTCATAAGCCGACAAACCGTGGCATTTTATTCTGGCAATTGAATGATTGCTGGCCTGTAAGTTCTTGGTCTTCGCTAGAATATAGTGGTCGTTGGAAACAGTTGCATTATCATACCCGACGTTTCTTTGCGCCTCAGATGGCGACTTTTATCCGTGACGAACAAGGGGTAAAACTGCACTTGGTTAATGATGGTCGTAATAGTGCAGAAATCAAAGGTGAAGTGGTATGGCAGAGTTGGGAAGGCGAGATTTTATATCGTGAACCTATTTCAGAGTTCCTTGAACCTGATTGCACGAAAGTGGTGTGGGAATGGTTAAACGAGGATCTTGATGGTCACGAGACTGAAGGCTTCTTCCATGTGCATTTACGTAACGGCGATAAATTGATTGAAAACACATGGTTCCCAGCTAAGCCTAAAGAATGTGAATTAGAAGATCCTGATTTACGTTTTGAAGTTGCTGAAATGAACGGTGAAATATCAGTGATGCTGAGTAGCAGCAAACCTGCTTTCTATGTTCATTTGGAATTTGAAGGGGAAGGTCGCTTTGAAGATTCAAGCTTCACGCTCGTCCCTGAGCACCAACGCCGAATTAAATACATTGGCTCAGCCAGTTATGATGAAGTTGCGCAAGGCTTACGTGTTTATCATTTAAAGCAAAGCTACTAATACATTATATTGTTTTAAAAGAGCCTGCTGAGAGAGTCTCTGAGCAGGCTTTTTATTATCTATTAGGAGTTAGAAGGTTTTAAGCATGTGAATTTCACATACACTGTGGCCTGTATTACCTAGCGCAGTTGGAATATCGACAAAGCCTAGAGATTGATAGAGTTTCACTGCTTCTTTTAATACCTCTGTGGTTTCTAAATAGCACCCCTTAAAGCCGTTTTCTCGGGCAAACTTTAATGCTTTAACGGTTAATACTCGTGCTAATCCCTTACCTCTGAGCTCTGGTAAAAAGAAGACTTTTTGCAGTTCACTCCACTGTGCATCTCCTGCTAATGGTGCTATACCGCCACAGCCTAAAATACGATTTTTTTTTTCTATCACCCAATAACGACTTTTCGGTAATTGGTAATGCTGGCAGAGATCATCAAGATGAGGATCCGCAACGCTAAAGCCTTTATCTGGGGTTAATCCATATTCAGCTGAAACACGACGAATAAGCGCAGCAACGGCGGCATTATCTAAAGGCGTGATTTCTCTTAGTACGTATCCCTGTTGATGCTCTGTGATTGTCAAAGCTTT
Organism: Photobacterium sp. Ph5; assembly: GCF_022129445.1. GTDB lineage: Bacteria > Pseudomonadota > Gammaproteobacteria > Enterobacterales > Vibrionaceae > Photobacterium. The sequence goes on along the minus strand of NZ_JADQAQ010000030.1, from coordinate 14,630 downwards.
ATGGTAACGGCATAAACTTGTTTCTAACTGCTCTATTTCATCTTGATCCAGTTGATCTAAAATCGTTTGGGTATCTTGATCAAGCTGGTGGTGAAGAGTGGTGAGTGTTTGAATACCCTTGGGTGTCAACTGAGAGAGTTGGCTACGTTTATCGTTAGGGTTCGGGATCGAATTAATGAGTCCTTGATTGAGCAACATCGCAAGATTACGGCTGGCATTGGATTTATCAACTCGTAAACGCTCCGCCATTTGATTAACGGTACAAGGCCCTTGTTCGAGTTCAATCAAAGTGTGGGCTTGCACTGGGGTAAGGGCGAGTTGGCCACATTGACTATTTAACATGCCGAGTTGACGGACTAATTGGCGCGAGAGCTGACGAAGTTGTTGGGGCTGCATAATCCGTCCTTGAATTTAATTGCACTACGCAATTAAATTAGTTGTGGTGTGTATTATAGTCAAGATAAATGCATTTATTTGCACCTATATTTGTGAATAGAATCGAATTATCTATTTCTAGTTAAATGTTTATGTTTTGTTTTTGAGAATATGAAGGCCATTGATTTTTAAATAAATAGTAAGCAAGGCAATAAAATGACTTTAGGGAAATCTTCAATATTTAAGACATGCTTAGTGCTGTCTATGTCAGTTTGCTCTACAACATCTTTGGCTTTTAGTGGTAGTGACACAAGAAGTGGTGCAATGGGAGGTACAGGGGTCGCTTCAGCTAATTATTTAACGGCTGGATTCTACAACCCAGCATTAGTTGATAATAATAAGCATGGTGACTTCTTTGGCTTTATCTTGCCATCATTCAGTGTTAGCGCACATGATCCCGATGATTTATACAATAAAATTGATGATTTTCAAGATGTATATGATCGTATTGGTAATGAAAGTGTCTCTGAAGACGAATGGAAAGCCGCGTTAAAAAGCTTGGATGATGGCAATATTTCTATTGATGCAAAAGTAGGGATTAGCGTTGCTATTCCCAATCCGATTATTAGTGCTAACTTATTTACTAAAGCACAGATTAGTATGCTTGCTCAAACTGATATTAGTGATGAGGATTTAGATATTAATCTTGACGATCGAGATCCTGAGTTAACATCAACAGTAGAAGGGCTTGCCGGTGGTACTGTTGAGTTGGGTGTTGCGCTTGCTCGTTCTTTTGATATTCCATTTGTACCTGGGCAAAGTATTTCAGTTGGTATATCACCAAAACTTCAACGTATGATGGCGATAAAATATAAAGAATCAGCCAGTGGTTTTGATGATAATGAGTTTGATATTGGTAGTGATTATACAGATAAAAGTGTCTTTAATTTAGATTTAGGTTTTGCTTATCGTCCAATTGAGTCGTTAACTATTGGGCTATCAGGACGTGATTTGATTACGCATAAACTTGAAACGAATGATCAAAAAACACCAGGAATGGGTGGGCGTGCCACATATGTGGTTGAGCCTAAATATACTTTAGGTGCAGCTTACAGCTATGCCATTTTTACTTTAGCTGCAGATGTTGATTTAAATAAACGTAAATATTTTGAAGAATCTAATTATGAGACTCAATTTGCCAAAATTGGTGCTGAAATTGATGCTTTCGATTGGGCACAAGTGCGTGCTGGATACAGTATTAGTATGACTGACTATGCTGATAATGTAATTACTGCTGGTATTGGGTTAAAACCATTTGCTTCATTTGGAATTGATCTTGCGGGGCAATATGGTCAAGACAGTAATTATGGTGCTTCATTACAATTTGTCTTCACTCTTTAATATTTTCTATAGCAAAAAATAATAAAGAACCGACAAGTGAATGTCGGTTCTTTATATTTAAGATGAATTTTATTAACACTTAATATGAATATTGCTTTATATAAAGGCGTTGCGATTAAACTGCTTGTATTCTCATTGGGAATTTACTTTTGAGAGTTAAGTGATGTTTAAATTAAAAAAGTTATCTGCAGTTACTATTATTTTATTATCTACTTCTTCAACTGCTGCATTTGCTTTTAATGGTGCTGATGCGCGTGGTATGGCTATGGGAGGGACTGGTGTTGCCTCCGCTGATTATTTAACTTCGGGTTTTTATAACCCAGCTCTAGCGACCAATTATAAAGATAATGATGATTTTGGTTTGATGCTTCCATCAGTAAGTGTAAGTGCTCATGATGCAGATGATCTCTATCATAAAATTGATTACTTCCAAGAGGTTGATAGTCGAATTTTCCTGAAAATAACTGGGTTGGGTCAGAGCCGACAGAAGTAGATAAACAAGAGTGGAAAGATGCATTAATGGCATTAGACAATGGTCAAATTCAGCTTGATGTACAAGCTGGAATTGCTTTATCTATTCCAAATCGTTATGCAAGTGCAACGGTATTTACTAAAGTGCAGTTAAGTGCTCTTGTTATGTCCGATATTAATCCTGATGATTTGAAAGATGAGAATTGGAATAATGATGAGTACAAAATGCAATCAACAGCAGAAGGACTTGCTGGTGGTACTGCTGATTTAGGTATAGCGATCGCAAAATCTTTTGATTTACCGTTTAGAGAGCAAAAGTATTTATTGGCTTTTCTCCTAAAATTCAAAAAATCGATGCTTTAAAATATAAAGATACTGTTGATGGTTTTGAAGACAGTGAGTTTGATGCAGGAAAATAGCATTCAGAAAAAACGGTATTGAACCTTGATTTAGGTGTAACTTATCAACCTATTGAAAAGGTCACATTGGCTTTAGCTGCTCAAAATATAATGAAACAAGAGCTAGAAACGAATGTGTCATTTAAGAAATCAGCAACTTATTTAGTTGAGCCTAAATATACGGCTGGTGTTGCTTATGATGATGGTATGTTTACATTGGCAGCAGATATTGATCTAAATAAACAGCATTATTTTAAAGGGTTAGATTACGCAACTCAGTTTGCTCACTTAGGCGTGGAATTCAATGAGCGGGGTTGGGCACTATTAAGAGCGGGCTACAGCATTAGCATGACAGATTATGCTAACAATATGGTGACTGCTGGTATTGGCTTGAAGCCATTTGGTGCATTTGGTATTGATCTCGCGGGTCAATATGGTGAAGATAATAATTATGGCGCTTCACTTCAATTTGTTCTAACTATCTAAGTTATTATCGTATATGAATCAGGAAAACCGACATCGAAACTGTCGGTTTTTTTATGGAGTTCAAAATACATCAGAGGATTAGTGCTGACAAGCCATTGCATCAAGCCAAGTATGCTGATGTTTTTCTGCTTGGTTGTGATCTTTACGTTGCCATACACGCTCATGGAAATAGTAAGCCATGGTATTAATTGCAGGTTCGATCATTGCCATTAGACTACCAATAAGTATGTCACCTGTAAGAATGTAAACAACACTAAATGCGACACTGAAGTGCACAATAGCAAAACTAACTGTCTTACGACTTACTGTATTAAAGCGTGATTGTTTGAGTGTTTTGCTTTGCCACACTTTTTCATGGAAATAAAAGGCAACGGTGTTAACCATCGGTTCAATCATTGCAATTAAACTACCAATAATGATATCGCCAGTAAGAAGGTAAGCCACGCTAAAAGCGACAGTAAAATGGATGGCGGCAAAACTGATTGTCTTTTTCATAAGGTGATCCTCAATTCGATGAGGTCATTATCATTAAACATTAGCAATAACTAAATTTGTTATTTTATATATTACTAATAGGTGAAAGCTATTGTTTGAAAAGAGGTGACGGAATTTGAGGTATAAAAAAACCGACAGTATGTGACTGTCGGTTTTTATTAATCAAGAATGATTGGTGAGATTATAGCGCAGCAATCGTTGCTTTTTGCTCAATAAGCTTCACTAATGTTTCTTCATAACCGGCTAGCTTTTCACGCTCTTTAGTGATCACGATTTCAGGCGCTTTAGCAACGAAGCCTTCGTTACTTAGCTTGCCAGAAGTACGTTTGATTTCGCCTTCCATTTTCGCGATTTCTTTGTCTAAACGTGCAAGCTCTGCATCTTTATCAATCAAGCCCGCCATTGGGATCATCAATTCAGATTTGCCTACAAGTGCAGTCGCACAAGCTGGTGTTGCTTCACCGTCAGCCAATACTTTCACTTCTTCTAGTTTTGCTAGAGATTTCAGTACTGTCAGGTTGGCTTCAACACGTGCAGTATCAGCAGCATCAGCCACTTTTAGCATTACTGATAATGGCTTACTTGGCGCGATATCGTATTCTGCACGTAGGTTACGAATACTCGTGATAAACGCTTTAACAAACTCAATGTCAGTGATTGCTGCTTGGTCAAATTGCGCTTCATCAAACAGAGGCAATGCCTGAGTCATGATGGTTTCACCTTCAACACCGTCAACAAGTGGCTTAACGCTCTGCCAGATAGATTCAGTGATGTAAGGAAGAACAGGATGCGCAAGACGTAATGTCTTCTCAAGCACTGTGATTAGAGTATGGCGTGTTGCACGTTGCTGTGCTTCTGTACCTTTCCATAGAACAGGTTTCGTTAGCTCTAGGTACCAGTCACAGAATTGATTCCAGATGAACTCATAAAGTACACCTGCAGCCATATCTAAACGGAAGTTATCAATATGAGCATTGAACTCTTTTGCCGCTAGTTGGAATTGTGATTCAATCCACTTGTCTGCTAGTGAGTACTCAAGCTCGCTACCTGCTGCGAAACCGCAATCTTGATCTTCTGTGTTCATTAGTACGTAACGACTTGCGTTCCATAGCTTATTACAGAAGTTACGGTAACCTTCAAGACGTTTCATGTCCCAGTTGATGTCACGGCCAGTTGAAGCCATAGCAGCAAGAGTGAAACGTAGGGCATCAGTACCGTAAGGTTCGATGCCGTTCTCAAATGTTTTACGTGTCGCTTTTTCGATCTTCGCTGCAAGTTGTGGCTGCATCATATTGCCACAACGCTTCTCTACTAGAGACTCAAGATCAATACCGTCGATCATGTCGATAGGGTCGATAACGTTACCCTTAGATTTCGACATTTTATCGCCGTTTTCGTCACGGATAAGACCCGTTACGTAAACTGTTTTAAATGGTACTTGTGGCTTGCCGTCTTCATCTTTACAGAAGTGCATGGTCATCATGATCATACGCGCAACCCAGAAGAAGATGATATCAAAGCCTGTTACCAACACATCAGATGGGTGGAAGGTTTGAAGATCAGCGGTGTTTTCTGGCCAGCCTTGCGTACCGAATGTCCATAGTGCTGAAGAGAACCATGTATCAAGTACATCATCGTCTTGGCGTAATACGACAACTGGTGCTAGGTTATGCTTTTCACGTACTTCAGCTTCGTTACGACCAACGTAAACATTACCGTCGTTGTCGTACCAAGCTGGAATGCGGTGACCCCACCATAGCTGACGTGAAATACACCAGTCTTGAATGTCACGCATCCAAGCGAAGTACATGTTTTCGTACTGCTTAGGTACGAATTGAATATCACCGTTTTCAACTGCTTCAACAGCAGGTTTTGCTAGCGGTGCTGCACGAACGTACCATTGGTCAGTTAGCATTGGTTCAATAACCACGCCACCACGGTCACCGTAAGGGATCGTTAGGTCGTGATCTTTGATTTCTTCTAGTAAGCCTAGTTCATCAAACTCAGCAACAATCGCTTTACGTGCTGCAAAGCGTTCCATGCCATGGTATTTCTCTGGCAGCGCTGTGCTGTATGCGTCACTTGGCTCGCCATTGGTTGTGAATACTTCAGCAGCATCACGAATATCAGCATTGAACGTTAGGATATTGATCATAGGTAGACTATGACGTTTACCTACTTCGTAGTCATTGAAATCATGTGCAGGTGTGATTTTTACACAACCGGTACCTTTTTCCATATCAGCGTGCTCATCACCTACGATAGGGATACGACGACCAACGATTGGAAGAATGATTTCTTTACCGATCAGATCTTTGTAACGTGGATCTTCAGGGTTAACTGCAACACCAGTATCGCCCAGCATAGTTTCTGGACGCGTAGTTGCAACAACGATGTAGTCTTTACCTTCCGCAGTTTGTACGCCATCAGCTAATGGGTAACGGAAGTGCCACATGTGGCCTTTTTTATCTTTGTTTTCTACTTCTAGATCTGAGATCGCTGTGTGTAGTTTAGGATCCCAGTTAACTAGACGCTTACCGCGGTAAAGAAGATCTTCTTGGTATAGACGAACGAAAACTTCTTGAACGGCATTTGATAGACCATCATCCATCGTGAAGCGCTCACGATCCCAGTCTACCGATGCGCCAAGACGACGAAGTTGCTTGGTGATTGTGCCACCAGATTCGCCTTTCCATTCCCAGATCTTATCGATGAAAGCATCACGACCGTAATCGTGTTTTGTTTTGCCTTCTTCAGCAGCAATCTTACGTTCCACAACCATTTGGGTAGCAATACCTGCGTGGTCAGTACCAACCTGCCATAAGGTGTTTTTGCCTTTCATACGCTCACAGCGGATCAGGGTATCCATGATGGTATCCTGGAACGCGTGGCCCATGTGTAGGCTACCTGTGACGTTTGGTGGTGGGATCATAATGCTGTAAGCATCTTTAGATGTATCACCATGAGGCTTGAAGTAACCAGCCTCTTCCCAGCGCTGATATAGCGCTTGTTCAATTGATTGTGGGTTGTATGTCTTTTCCATAGCGCTCTTAGAAGGATTCTATGTGGAATTAGGGCGTCTCAGTAGCAGTGGCAGTCGTAATTTGAATGCCAGCAAGGCGATATGCCTTGTAACGCTCGCGCGCTAACTGCTTGAGCTTTTCATCGCAAGGAACGAAGTCTACCACTTGTGCAAAGCTAACCGCAAAATTTGGTGCGTTTTCCGCTAAATTAATTAGCGTAGCACGGCGTCCAGTATGACGTAATGTTGACCATCCTATCTCAACGGGAGAGCCGCCATTAGGCCCTTCTCCGACAAGATTGTGGGGCACAAAACTATCAGGATCCTGCTGCCATAGATATTCATCTATTTGTTCTGCTTGCTGTTTATTTGCTGCGAGTAGGTAAACGTTGTTACCTTGCCGGTAACTCATCGCTGCTAAATGACAGGCAAAATGGCACTGAAAGTGACTATCAGCACTCTCTTGCTTGTCATCGATTATATAAAACGTAGCATGAGTCATGGTTTTTTGTTCCTAAAGAAAAGGGCCTTACGGCCCTTTTCGATGTCTTTTACTCGACGATCTCTTGGCCTGCTCTATTTAATAAGAACTGGACAAGTAGAGGGACTGGTCGACCGGTAGAGCCTTTTGCTGCGCCACCTTTCCAAGCGGTACCTGCAATATCAAGGTGCGCCCAGTTATACTTTTTAGTAAAGCGAGATAAGAAACAACCTGCGGTTATGGTACCTGCACCAGGTGTGCCTAAGTTTGCCATATCAGCAAATGGGCTAGCAATTTGCTCTTGGTATTCATCGCTCATCGGTAGACGCCAAGCGCGATCACCAGATTGCTCTGATGCATTTATAATCTCATGCGATAGTGGATTATGGTTACCCATTAAACCACTAATGTGATTACCTAAAGCTACAACACAAGCACCTGTTAATGTCGCAACGTCAATCACACATTCAGGTTCAAAACGCTCAACGTAAGTTAATGCATCACAAAGCACTAAACGACCTTCAGCATCGGTATTTAATACTTCAACTGTTTGACCTGACATAGTGGTTAAAATATCACCAGGGCGATAAGCGTTGCCGCCTGGCATATTTTCACAGCCCGCTAACACACCAACTACATTGATGGGTAAATTAAGCTTAGCTAATGCTTTCATGGTACCGAACACAGAGGCTGCACCACACATGTCGTATTTCATTTCGTCCATTTGAGCACCAGGTTTTATCGAAATACCACCTGAATCAAAAGTTAACCCTTTACCGACAAGCACGATTGGCTTAGCGTCTGAATCGGGGTTACCTTTGTACTCAATAACTGACATCATGGCTTCATTTTTAGAACCACGACCCACAGCAAGGTATGATGTCATCCCTAAAGATTGCATCTCTTGCTCGCCAATGATTTTAGTACTTACGGTCTCAAAATCATCGGCTAGACGACGCGCTTGTGAAGCAAGATAAGCAGGATTTGCCACATTTGGCGGCATATTACCGAGATCTTTACTTGCACGAACACCTGATGCAATCGCTAGACCGTGGTTGATAGCACGTTCACCTAAAGAGAGTTCACGGCGTGTCGGTACATTAAAGACTAGCTTACGCAGTGGACGGCGTGTCTCTGGTTTATTACTTTTAAACTGGTTGAACGTATATAAGCTATCTTTTGTTGTTTCGACAGCTTGGCGTACTTTCCAGTAAGTATCACGACCTTTAACATGAAGTTCCGTTAAGAAACATACTGCTTCCATAGAGCCAGTTTCATTTAAGGTACTGATCGTTTTTTTGATGATTTGCTTATATTGGCGTTCATCAAGTTCACGTTCTTTTCCACAACCAACGAGTAATACGCGCTCTGATAACACGTTTGGTACGTGGTGTAGTAAAAGCATTTGCCCCGGCTTACCCTCAAGGTCGCCACGACGCAGTAAGGAGCTAATATAACCATCACTGATTTTATCTAGCTGTTCCGCGATTGGAGAGAGGCGACGTGGTTCAAAGACGCCAACAACAATACAAGCACTACGCTGTTTTTCGGGGCTGCCGCTTTTTACACTGAACTCCATGCGTACTCCTAACATCCTAATAAAGACAATTAACGCTAAATGTTGGATAATACCACACTTGTTTGCTCTGCCGTGATTTCGGTATACGCTTAGAGTGCAGTCTTTCATTTAGCTGAAAGATAAAAAAATAACTGATTTAACGAAAAACTATAGTGATTCCATCAAAAAAACAAGTTTTCTATGGGAATATAACGCGTGATTATTGTTAGGTATTTGACAAGAGAGACATTAAAAAGCCAATTAGCGGTACTTTTTGTGCTTTTTCTTGTCTTTATTAGCCAAAAGTTTATTAGCATTTTAGCCGATGCAACCGATGGCTCGATCCCGAGTGATCTCATTCTAACCTTCATGGGATTATCTATCCCTTCGATGGCACTATTAATGCTCCCTCTGAGTTTGTACATCGGTATATTACTTACGTTCGGTAGATTATATGCTGAAAGTGAAATTACGGTGATGAATGCGACGGGGATGGGAAACAAATTATTACTCCAATCAGCATTAGCTTTGGCCATTATTACGGGGGTAATAGCTGCCGTGAATGCGTTTTGGGTTGCACCTTGGTCGCAAGAGCATATAGAGCAACTTAAAGAAGAGACAAAGGCTGGGCCAACATTAAATATGTTGGTAAAGGGGACGTTTCAACAGGCTCCGAATGGAAATGGGGTTATCTTTATTGATGATATTACTGATAAAGGGGCAAAGCTTCATAAGGTTTTTGTCGCGCAATTAAAAGCAACAGAGACCTTACAGCCAAGTGTCATGGTTGCTAAAAATGGTACTGTTAAAGAGCTACCTGATGGTCGTCAAATGTTAGAATTAAATGACGGCGCTCGATATGAAGGCATTCCTACTCAGCTTAATTATTCCATTACTCATTTTAATGACTATCAAGCATTAATAGGGCAACGAGAAGTTAAAGCAGGTAATCGTGATTGGGAAGCCCAACCCACAATGACCTTAATAAAAGATCAAAGCTTGGCTGCAAAAGCTGAATTACAGTGGCGTTTCTCTTTAGTGCTTTGTATTCCATTGCTAGTGATGATTGTAGTACCGCTGTCAGCTGTCAATCCACGTCAAGGAAGATTTGCTAAATTAGCACCTGCTGTGTTGATTTATCTGGCTTATTTCTTAGCTATATCATCAGCAAAATCGGCGATTGAGGATGGTATTATCCCGTCTACTATTGGTATGTGGCCGATTAATATTACAACCTTGTTAGTTGCTCTTGCTTTAAATAGCTGGGATTCAATGCCTGTGCGACGCCTTAAAGATAAATTACGGAGACGCAGTTAATGTTTAAAATTCTCGACTGGTATATAGGTCGAACGATCATTGCAACTTTCTCACTGACACTATCAACCTTAGTCGGTTTATCTGCGATCATTAAATATGTTGAGCAGCTAAGAAAAGTGGGGCAAGGAAGCTACGATCTCCTGAAGGCGCTGTATTTTGTTTTATTATCAATGCCGCAAGATATCATTATGTTTTTTCCTATGGCGGTATTATTAGGTGCATTGATTGGTTTAGGTATGTTGGCATCAAGCTCTGAGCTGGTGGTAATGCAAGCGGCAGGCTTTTCTAAGCTAGATATCGGTCTATCTACCTTAAAAACGGCAGTCCCAATGATGATAGTGGTTGTTTTACTGGGTCAGTGGGGGGCACCGCAAGCGCAGAAAATGGCACGAGAATATCGTTCGGCATGGGTTTATGGCGGCAGTGTGATTGCTGCACAAAGTGGTGTATGGGCTAAAAATGACAATGATTTCATTTATATGGGGCGTGTTCATGACCTCAATAAAGTGGATGTTGTTAACATTTGGCAGTTTGACAACAAAGGTCAGTTGGAAGATGTTACATCAGCAAAACGCGCGTCTTACGATAAAGCGACGGGATGGACAATGCATGATGTGACCATAACTGACATGACAGGCAGTAGCCAGTTGACCAATAGTCATGTAGCAAGTAAGCATTGGGAAACAACATTAACACCAGATAAATTAGCGGTTGTGACGGTTAAACCTGAAGAGTTATCGTTGTCAGGTTTATATCATTATGTGAATTATCTTAAAGAGAGTAAGCAAGATGCCTCTCGTTATGAGTTAGCATTCTGGCGTAAAGCTCTTCAGCCTATATCTATTGCAGTTATGATGCTATTAGCATTATCTTTTGTATTTGGTCCTCTTCGCTCGGTTACGATGGGGGCTCGAGTACTTTCAGGTGTCATTTTTGGTTTTGCATTTTATATTTCAGATCAAGTGTTTGGTCCGATGATTTTAGTGTACCGATTACCGCCTATTTTAGGGGCATTAGGTCCAAGTCTAGCGTTCTTGTTTATCACGATATATTTGTTAAGACGCAAACTATAAAACGAAAAAAGGAGCCTAACGGCTCCTTTTTATTAGCGAATATCTTTTGTCACTATCATTTTAGCGAATATCTTTTGTCACTATCATTTCACATTCCGCCATCACGTCTTGTAATGCCCGACGTTTAGTGTTGTATGCGAGCAAATTCCCCAACCCTAAGGCTGCAGTTGCAGCGCGGATCAATGCTTGAGTTATATTAATTGGGCGCCCATCTTTATTTTGTACTTTTAATTTCCATGCTCGCATCCCCAATGTTTGGCCGCCATGAGTCCAAAAATAGGTATAAAATCCAATAATTACGGCGCCTAAGTAGCTGGAATAAAGCAAGTTAGCTTGTGGGTGATGTGTTAAATAAGCACTTACATCTTCATAATGAGCTAAATCGAGAATATTAAAATGAAGTAGGAGTGCTATTCCTGCCATTGCTATACCGCCTGCTAACATAAGAATAGCAGCGACAATTAAAGCGTCATAAAACCAAGCAGCTAAACGACGAAATAAGGTTGGATATTGGGGGGAAGTGGTGCTTTTTATTGTTGATGACTTTGACATAAAACATCCGATTTTATCTAACTGTGTCCATATGTGCTGAGTGTAACAGTAAACGATCCGTCAGAGAACGCTTGATATTGCTACAGAATGTGTGAACAAGGCGAAGGTGTGATGGTTCCATTATCATCAATAACTGGGTAAATAGGGTGAAAAAATAGCAATTGAAGTGATTGGTTGAATATCTTGTAGAGAAAGGCTTGCCTAGTTGCATTGTATACGTATAATAGCCGCCATAAGCCCGAGTGGTGAAATTGGTATACACGACGGATTCAAAATCCGTTTCCTTCGGGAGTGACGGTTCAAGTCCGTCCTCGGGCACCAAATTTCAAACAAAGCCTCAATCGAAAGATTGAGGCTTTGTTGTATCTAAGCATTCCATTTATTCTTATTCAATAGAATATCGAACCATATCTATTATTTTTCTCATGTAAGATGTTTTTTAACTATAAAGAGTTTGAGTTAAAGATAGGGTTTAACTCGTAAGTACTGAGGATTTTTCTGTTTTTGATATAAATAACAGAAAAGTAGCGGTAAAAAAGTCTAAATGATTTACCACCTCTCACATTTATTTATCATAATTTATGTGAAGATCTCATCTCAAAATTGAGCAATAGCCAGACAATAAAAAAAATTATGCAATAATTATATCTGGTTCATTTTTTGAGTTCTTATCTCGTGGTTAAAAATAATTTTGATATATTGCGAATTCTTCTCGCTGTCCTTGTGTTCTACTTTCATATAGGCATAGAAACTCAAAATGAATACCTTATGTATGTACCTGGTGGCTTAGCGGTGCATTGCTTTTTTGTAATTAGTGGTTATTTGATCGTAAAGAGTTACTTAAAAAGAAAGCATTTACCGACTTATGTGAAGTCGCGCTTCTTACGCATTTATCCACTTTATTTTATTGTGATCACAACGGCATTCATTTTTGGTTATTGCCATTACTCAGATAGTTTTATTGACTACTTAAGTAATGGTGCAGGTAAATACTTAGCATCAAATTACTTGTTAGTGAACTTCTTACAACCCACTTTACCCGGTTTATTTGAGAATAATTTTCAACCCTTTGTTAATGCATCGCTATGGACTATTAAAATTGAAGTAATGTTCTATGTTTGTGTACCTATTATTTATGGTGTTTTAAATAAAAAGTTGGATAACAAAAAGCTCACAGTGCTACTAGGTTTGGCATCTGTTTGCTGTTTTTATACAGTGCAATATTTAATTAAACACCATGAGGTACCAGCAAGCATTAATCGACAATTGCCATCTATGTTAGTGTTCTTCATGTTGGGAGCGTATTGGAATTTTGCAGAGCCCAAGTTTTTAAAAGCTTGGCATCTACTTATTTTGCTCCCGGTAGTATTATTCTTACAAAATTGGTTTGTGATTTATGCGTTTGCGGTGAGTTTTATTGTGTATGTTATTGTCTTTAAGCTAAAGCTAATAACGATTAGCAAGCGTATTGGTGATATCTCATATGGTATTTACATATGGCATTTCCCAATCTTACAAACATTGATCATGTATGGATTTTTCAAGAATATTTATCAAGGTGCAGCAATTGCAACAGTCCTTGTTTTCTCGTTTGCAATGCTTAGTTGGCATTTCATCGAGTCAAAATTAGTCGCTAGACATTAATTTAAGTTGAGTTGTTATATGACAAGACGATTCGAAGTTCTTGATGCCTTTCGTGGCCTATGTGCATTATCCGTTGTGTTATTTCACTTTCGCGCTGTTGGGAGTGTTACGGAGTTGCCTTTTTTTAGAGGCAGTGAATTATTTGTAGAGTTTTTCTTTGCTCTAAGTGGGTTTGTACTCGCTCATAGCTATGGTTTTAGGGATAATTTACGCTTTAAATCTTATATAGCATCGCGTTTTTTTCGATTATATCCATTGTACTTCTGCATGCTGATGGTTTTCATTGGGCTAGAGGTAGTAAAATATATTGCGTACAAAGCTGTTGGTTTTAGTTTTAATACTTTGCCCTTTACAGGCCATGGCTCTCTGTCTGAAATACTCCCTAACCTATTAATGGTGCAATCATGGACATCATTAACCGATCCTTTATCGTTCAACTATCCATCGTGGAGTATAAGCATTGAGTTTTATCTCTATGTTTTACTTTTCCTAACGCTATATTTGTTTGGTCGTTACAAAGTATGGAGTTGGTTGACGATAGCCGTTATGGTTTTAGGCTTAATGGGGAATAATTCAACATTATTTCAGCCGTATGTATTTAATGGATTATCATGCTTTTTTGGTGGTGCATTCACATATGTTGTATTTACTAAGATAAAGCATATATCCATCCCTTTTATTATAGGTTCAGTTATTGAAGTACTACTTTTAAGTGTTGTTGCTTATTTAGTTTCGAATGAAATTGCAGACAGATATATATACGCAACGCTATTGTTCTATATTGTTGTACTGTTTTTTGCTTTTGAATCGGGTGTGGTTTCAAAACTATTAAATAGAAGCGTATTTCAAGTTTTGGGGAAGTGGTCTTATTCTATCTATTTAACGCATGCTGCTATTCTCTTTATGGTTACATCTATCGCATTAGTCGGGCAAAAAGTGTTAGGTAAAGAAATCGCCCCAATGATTAATGATGCACGGTTTATCGATTTAGGCTCTGCTTTTTATAATAACGTACTTGTCGTTGCGATCCTTTCAATCGTTATCTTTGTTTCTATGACGACATATAAATATATAGAGCTTAAAGGACAAGCATTAGGAAAACGGCTCGTTAACCATAAAATAGTTATAAAAGATTAAACGCCTGTGCGTAAAACGCACGATTATCGTGATTGCGATTGTATATCGAGCTCTTGCGAATTTATGGTGTTTTTTGTGGAAAAAAAAGCTTGCCAATGTGATCTGAGTCTCTATAATGCGACCTCACTGACACGGAGCAAGCCATTGGCAAGCAACGAAATCAGTATTGTTCTTTAACAATTTGACCATGCAATCTGTGTGGGCACTCGTTGAAAAGTTA
>NZ_JADQAQ010000029.1 GCF_022129445.1 Photobacterium sp. Ph5 | reverse complement strand
TACCGGCCTGTCACGCCGGGGGTCGCGGGTTCGAGTCCCGTCCGCTCCGCCACTTTATTAGAGAAACCTGAATCGAAAGATTCAGGTTTTTTTCGTCTGTAGAAAATGATTATTATAGGGTAGTGAGTTAGGTGCTTTATATTGGGAAGCTAGCTGCCTGCTATTTCAGGTAAATTCAAGTTTCTCTCGTTTCAACATTGATTAAAAAAGCTGAGTTAAAAATTCAGGTTAAGTATTTTAAATTAATCAGTCTTGGTGAGCTATCGTAAAATATTTTAAAAGCAGTTCATTCAGTTGCTCTTTATATTCATAATGAGTCTGTGATCCAATTAGTTGGGCTAATTCCTGTCCTATTGGGGATAAACGATAATAAGTAAACGATGTCCCTTTTTTGATTGGAGATAAGCTGTAAGACTCTTTATGGTAGTTTAAATTGAACTTATCAGTATAACTTATTAGGTTTGTTTCTAGCTCTGTGCTTAATAGAAGCCCAAGCTCAGTTAAAATTAAAATAGACGAATAAGGTAAATGGTATTGGTTATAGTCAATATGTGTTTGGTGGCTTCTGTGAAAACTAAAGCTGTTTGTTCGCTGTTTTATACTTGTGAGAAGTTTTTTATTTTTATCGTTACCAATACAGCAGGTAAGAGTAAGGACTTTTTGAAATAGAGCGGCTTCTCGATGTGTCATTGATAAGAGTATTTTTAAGGTGCGAAGAGATACAGAGCCTGGTTGAAGGATCTCTTGTTTTAGAATTTTTGCCCATAGTTTTTGCATTGATGGGTTATGAATCTGTTGAGCCATTTCTATAAATCTGACTAACCAATCAGGATCAGGATCTCTACTTGTTTCATCATTACATTGCTCATAAGCTTGTTTGATGATCTGCTCTAAATTAGCTTGTTCAAGTAATTGCTTTTTTTTAATACGCAGATCTAATCGTTTTTCTAACGTAGTTTCTTGCGTATTATTAATCTCTCCATCAATAGAGTATCTTTCAGCAATACGTTTTATGTTATTTTTACTGCTTGTTAATGGATTTAATACTCCAAGTCCCCGACTACTCTCTATTGATTTGTTGAGACTCTCAGCTTTATCGCTCATGCTTTTTTCATTCCTTTAATCAATATTTACATTTTTTTGTTATTTCGATCTCATGACTAGGAACGAATGCGATGAGATGTTACTTTTATGTTAACTTTAAAAGAGTGGTATTGATGGAGTATCCAATGAAAAAATTAAATCGATATATTGCCGATCTTATTTTAGTCATCGGTTATTCTGCGATACTAAGTTATCTGGTTTGGTTTTTTAGTAAATAAATATATCGACCACTGTGAATGTTTCTTTATTGTTTTAGAAAGTATTAGCCACCTTAAATGAGGTGACTAAAGTCACGTTATAAATTGTTTTTAACCAAAAGGATCACTGTATTTATCTCATTAGTGCTTAGTTTTCCTTCTTTGGCAAAGATAACTTGTCCGGCTTTATTTATCACAAATACGGCAGAGCTTTCCTTTTTTAGATCCCATGATTTTTGAACAATACCATTGGTATCGAGCACAATTGATGACCACGGATACTCTCGCTTGCTGTCTTCTGTTGCTGATTTGACAAATCCTCCAGTCCCCCAGATGGCATCACTTTGATTAATGATGGTTGTTGTTTGGTATTTATTTTCAGGAAAATTTGCGGCAGAAATTGCTGTGATAAGTGGAGCATTGAGATCTTTAGCTGAGCTACGTCCAGCTATTGCAAATAGAATACGCATTTTTCCTGTTAGTTTTGTGCTTCTCCAAGATTGATAACTAATCGTTTTTCCTTTTAAAACAAGTTCACCTTTATTGGTTACAGTCACACCAGGTAACGTCTCACCAGTTTTGATGTTACTCGCAAAGCTGATGGACGGAATGAGAGCCGCAAGCAGAATAACTGTCGCCTTTAATTTCATGTGTAGCCTCTTTGTTTATATAGGTTTGTCATTATGATAGTTAATTTTGTTCGATCTGGTAGTACCACGAAGTTATATGTTCTTTTTAAGTCGATCTTTATCATTATTGTGTTCGTATATGTATGATATTGGCAGATTGTTTGCATTAAGTTTTGATGTAATGAAACAAAGTCATCGATTTACGGTCTATATATTTAACCGTTAAGTGAGGATAAGATGCTTAGAATCTTTAAAATTTATCGTCCGAATCAAGTTGCTCGTTATGTGAAAAGCTATTTTCGAGGTCGTATTTTTATTATGGGTGTAGGTGGTTTTGAATTTGATAGTGGACGACTATTACCACCGAAGTCTGGTGATATAAAAGCACTCAATGTATTAACCGAAGTGAATAAAGAGATTCAAACGCTATCAGGAATGGTTGTTTAATCACCTAAAAGTAGATTTACAGCTCTAAATGTTGTTGTTTCTGAAATGCGAATAAGTTACCAGTATTATTTTGTTCCTATTTTGTTCCTATTTTGACCAATAACAAACTTAATTCTGTTATATCACCACACAGATATACTCCTTCCAATATCACGCATTTAACTATTATGCTGTAATGAATTGTTATTTTCCCAAAAAAAGTAATTAATTGTTCTACAGTTGTTTAAGTTACTGAAAGCTGTTTGAACCGTTTTAAGCATTATCTTTACTTCGTGATAATTTTTAATACCTGCAACGGGCATAATATTGACACTGAAGTTATAGAGTAGACTTTAAGACTGCTATTGAGAAAGTTGCAACCTAGAGGTGTAGTGGTATTGCTTTTCTTAAGTTCATTGACTTTAGGTTACTTTTTTTTAGATTCATTTTGTTAATATTTATAAATATATTGCTGAAAATGGAACAAAACTCTATTCGGTTCAATATTCATAAGTTTTCAGATGACAAAGGTTGGAAGTTAGTTATAGCTTTGTCAAAATGGGTTCGTGATTAATTCTAAATTTCGCAAAGAAGCACAATAGAATGAATAAAGTTTTTAAATGGTTAGGTGTGACATCATTTGCTCTGGTGCTATCTAGTCCGGTAATGGCCTCTTCACTGAAGATTAAAGGCCTAGATGGAAAAGTAGAAGATAATGTTGATGCTTATCTTTCTGCAATATCAAAGGATGATTACAGCGCGACCTTGCGTTTTAAAGATCAGGTATTAAAAGAAATTAGCGATGCGTTACAGGCATTAGGCTATTACCAGCCAAAGTTCGATTATCAAGTCTCAGGTAGTGGTTCTAAAACAAAAATAGTGGTTACTGTTGATCAAGGTCCACGTGCACATATTAGTAAAAGTAACTTGATCATTACTGGTGATGCTAAAAATGATCCTGCTTTTATGGCATTAGTAAAAGATAGTGGGTTGGGATTAGGTGAACCGTTAAACCAAGGTAAATATGAGGCATTTAAATCATCGCTCACAAGCTTAGCGGTTCGACGTGGTTATTTTGATGCGCAATTAACGAAGAGTACGTTAGAAGTTGTACCTAGTCGTAACGAAGTTTTTATTAATATCGATTTTGATTCTGGCCGACGTTACACCTTCGGTGAAACGACGTTTCAGGGAAGCCAAATTGATGATAATCGCTTACGTTCGATGATCCCTTACACAGAAGATGAACCTTACCTTGCTTCAAAGCTTGGTGAATATAATGAACGTTTATCTAATGTTGGTTGGTTTTCGTCTATTTTTGTTGGTGGTGATGTAAAAGAGCGTAAAGATGATGCGATCCCAATTCATGTCGTTGTATCACCACAGGTGAAAAATCAATTTGAAACGGGTATTGGTTTTTCTACCGATACCGGCCCTCGTTTGAAGTTTAATTGGAAAAAGCCTTGGATCACTAGCAAAGGTCATAGCTTTTACCTGAAATCTGAAATATCGAAAGATGAACCTAAAGTTGAAGCGGCTTATAAGATCCCACTCGATGATGTGTTGAACAATTATTATCAAGTAGTAGGTGGAATACGCTATGTTGATACACACGATACATTAAGTACACAGTTTGGCGTCGGGGTTGAGCGTCATTGGCGTTTAGATTCAGGATGGAATCGTACGGTCGCATTACGTTGGCTAACTGAAGACTATAAGCAAGGTGGCGATGAAGAAGGGGTCTTTAACGTCCTGATGCCTGGTTTGTCTTATAGTAAAAGTTCCATGGTCGGCGGTATGTTCCCATCAAGTGGAAGCAAATATAATTTCTCAGTTGATTTTGCAGATAAGTCACTAGGATCTAATACTAGTTTTGTTCGTTTACAAGCAAAAACAGCATGGATACGTAGCTTTGGTGAAAATCAACGTGGGATTTTCCGTTTAGATGGCGGTGCTGTATTAGCCGATAGCGTTAAAGATATTCCACCATCATTACGTTATTTCATCGGTGGTGATAATAGTATTCGTGGTTATGGTTATCAGTCTATCTCGCCACGTAATAGTGAGGGGCGAATGGTTGGTGGTCAGTATATGGCAACATCAAGCATTGAATATCAATATCGTGTTTATGGCGACTGGTGGGGCGCTGTTTTTTATGATTATGGCTCTGCTTGGAATGATACACCAGAGTGGAAGCGCGGTACTGGTGTAGGGGTTCGTTGGATTTCTCCTGTGGGTCCTATTCGTCTTGATTTTGCATGGGGACTTGATAAGGCTGATAAAGACAAGTTCCAGCTCCACTTTACATTAGGTCCTGAATTATGATCTGGGTTAAACGTATAGCGCTAGCAGTATTAGCGTTATTACTCTTGCTAGTTATTGCTGTGGCAGCATTATTGTATACGCCTGCTGGTATTAAAGTTGCTGCATGGGGAGCGCAAAAAGCACTTCCAGCCTTGTCCATTGGTGAGTCGCAAGGTGCTTTACTTGATGGTTTTGAATTTAAAAATGTCCGCTATAACGACGGTAATATAGATCTGGCTGTTAATAAGCTGAATTTGACGTTAAATGATAGTTGCTTATTAACCCCTGAGATTTGTGTTTCTGATCTTGGGGTGCAAGGTGTGAAGTTTTCAATGCCTGAACTTCCTCCTGCATCAGATAAGCCAGAACAACCTTCAGAGCCTGTGACTGAAATTTCAATGCCATTACCTATTCATATTGAAAAGGTTACGCTTGATGATATCGATTTAGATATTTTGGCGAATAAAGTGCGTTGGAAGCATTTCTCAACCGCAGCTGATTTGGTTGGTAGTCATGTCACCTTAAAGCCAACGGATTGGGAAGGGATTTATTTAGCATTAGCACCATCTAAATCGACAGAGAAAAAGCCTGCAACTGCGTCGAAATCAACGAAAAAAGCGGAAGCAATAAAACTGCCTGATGTTGTGCTGCCGATGTCGTTTGATATTGAACGTTTTACAGTAAAAGATTTTGAGTTAGCTGGTGATACACCGCAAAAGGTTTCGTTATTAGAACTGATTGCGAATGCAAAAGACAGTGATGTAAAGATTGATAAGTTGCAGGTGAATGCGCCTCAAGCATCTTTAACAGCAAAAGCGGATGTGACGTTAACGGGCAATTACCCACTCACATTAGATGCAAATGCAAAAATAGCAACGAAGCCTGTAGAAGGGCATCAGTTACATTTAAAAGCATCGGGCTCATTAGCGAAATTGGTACTTGATGCAACGCTAAAAGGTAAATTAGATGCGTTGGTTAAAGGTAAATTATCGCCATTAGATCCGAATCTTCCTTTTGATGTGGTGGTATCAAGTAAGCACTTACAATGGCCTATTGATAAAAAAGCAGAATTTACTGTTGCCAATACTGATATAAATGCCAAAGGTAGCTTAAAGGGCTTTACGTTTAATGCCAAAAGTAACGTAAATGGCACACCAATGCCAAACGTGAAATTAAATTTGAAAGGTAAAGGTAACCTTGATTCGGTGAACTTATCAGCACTGAATATAGATACCTTAGGTGGTTCTATTACAGGTAATGCAAAAGCAAGTTGGAAAGATCTTGTTAAATGGCAAGGTCAGCTCGCTTTTGCGAATATCCAACCTGGTAAACAATGGCCAGAAGCGGAAGGCAACGTAAGTGGTAAGCTAAATACATCGGGTGGTCTAACTACAAAAGGTGGCTGGTTTATTAAATTGCCAGAGCTTGCTGTTAATGGCTCTATAATGAAACAGCCACTTGATCTTCATGGTCAGCTTGATGCCTCTGATCTTACGGGTAAAGGTAAAGATCTTAAGTTTAAAACACAAGGTTTAACGTTAAAGCATGGTCCTAATGGTTTAGTCGCTAGAGGTGAGTTAGACAAAACATGGAATCTTGTTGCTGATATTAAAGCACCTGATTTATCTAAATCATTAGCAGGCTTACAGGGGCGTGTTAATGGTGAGGTGAAGTTATCAGGCAAGATGGCTGAACCAGATGTAAAACTTGATCTTGAAGGTGATGATCTTGGTTGGCAAAAAGTAGCAAGCCTTGCATCTTTTGAATTGAAAGGTAACGTAACGCCATTACCTGCATTGAAAGCAGATATTAGTTTAAATGCGAAAAAAGGAAAATTTGATACTGTTACGTTAGATGATATGGATGTGTTGTTTAAAGGCACAGAGCAAGATCATCGTTTAACGGTAAAAGTAAAAGGGGAGCCAGTTGGCACTGAATTACTTTTAACTGGGAAATTGGATCGTAAGACAGGCTGGCAAGGGATATTGCAAAAAGGTGACTTTACGACTCCTGTAGGTGAGTGGGTACTAAACCATCCAACGCCTATTCGTTATGATCTGAAAACGGCAATGGCAACAGTAGGCGCACACTGTTGGCAACAAGGTAAAGCTGGAATTTGTTTAACTCAAGATCTTACAGCTGGTGCATCGGGTAATGCCGAGTTAGCGATTAAGCGATTCAATTTTGATTTATTGAAATCATTTATTCCTGAGCAGATGAACGTTAATGGCGAGCTTGGTGCCAATGTTGTTGCTAAATGGGCGCCAAAGAGTGCACCTTATGTGAAAGCTCAGATTTTGATGCCAAGCGGCAGTTTTACTCAACAAGTGGACACCGAGGATGCCCCATTAACATTAGGCTGGGATAAAGTTACCGTTAATGCCGAGATGGAAAATGATGTGCTTAACGCAAACTGGCTAGTCGCTGTTAAAAATAATGGTGATTTATCAGGTAATGCTAAGATCACTGATCTACAAGGTGATAAACGCATTAATGCCAATGTGAAATTAGATCGCTTTACGCTTGCATTCTTAGAGCCAGTTATTAAGGATTATCATCAGTTTGGTGGTCAAGTTGATACTAACTTGCAAATAACGGGTCCGATTATGCACCCTGCAGTGAATGGCTTATTACAAGTCACGAAGCTAGAAGCAAGAGGGCGTAAAGTACCATTAGATGTTCAGAACGCTGATATTAAATTAGCCTTTACAGGTTATAACGCAACGTTAATGGGGAATATTTATACACCTGACGGACAACTGTTATTACGTGGTACAGGCGATTGGCAAGATATGGCAGCGTGGAAAACGGAATTGAATATTAATGGTAAAGAGTTACAAGTGAGTGTACCGCCAATGGTCTCTCTTAAGGTTTCTCCAGATCTCACCATTAAAGCAACACCGAAAGCTGCAGATATTAGCGGTAAAGTAGGTATTCCGTGGGGACGTATTACCGTTAATCAATTACCGAAGTCGGCGATTTCTGTTTCAAAAGATCAGGTTATTTTGAAAGATAACTTAGAACCTGTTGAACCGAAGAAATCAGTACCGTTTGATATTACAACTAACATCATGGTGCATGTAGGTGATGATGTTAAGCTTTCAGCCTTTGGTTTAAAAGCTGGCCTATTAGGCGATCTGAATGTACGCCAGAGTGGCAAAGGCCCAATGATATATGGTGAAGTCAACATTGCCAAAGGTTCGTTTTATCGAGCGCTAGGGCAAGAGTTACTTATCCGTAAAGGTCAGATCCTATTTAATGGTCCTGCTGATCAGCCATACTTATCGATTGAAGCTATTCGTGATCCTGACAATATAGAAGATGATGTTATTGCCGGTGTGAAAGTAACAGGTTCTGCTGATAAGCCTGAAGTGACTATCTTCTCTGATCCGGCTATGCCACAGCAAAATGCATTATCGTATATTCTGACAGGACGTAACCTTGATAGTGAAGGTGACGGTGGTGCAAATAGTGCAATGACGACTGCGCTTATTGGGATGGGGCTTGCGCAAAGTGGCCAGTTAGTTGGTGATGTTGGTGAAGCAGTCGGTATTAAAGATCTTAGTTTATCGACAGCAGGTGCGGGCGATGATTCGCAAGTAACCATCAGTGGCTATATAGCACCAGGTCTACAGGTTAAGTATGGCGTAGGTATCTTCAACCAAGTGGATGAATTTACATTACGTTATCGCTTAATGAGGAACCTGTACGTAGAGGCGGTCTCTGGATTGGATCAGGCGGTAGATTTACTCTACCAATTTGAATTTAATTAATCGTTAACAACGTTATATGACAAAAAACCCAATGCATGCATTGGGTTTTTTATTTCTGTAACATGGGATCAGTCTTTAGGTTGAGCGTTGAGAAGAAGTTGATAACTCATGCCATTAAATGTTTCTGTATAGCCAAGAGAATATAATTCAGCTTCAGCTATTTCGGCACGACGTCCTGAACGGCAGTAGAGTAATATCGGCTTTGATTTGTCTGTTAAATATTCTGAAATTGTCGCAATTTTTTCAAAAGGAATATTAATAGCATTAGGAAGGTGCCCCGTGGAAAATTCATCAACTGTTCTCACATCAACGATGATAGGGGTATGCGCTTGTTCTATTTGCCAGAACTCATCAGGGCTGACATTTTTGGAAAATGAAATAGCGGGAAAGACAGTCAAAAGTACCGCGAGTAAACCACGTTTTTTTTTCATCATATTTCACCGCTATTGATAAGTGTTATTAGCTAATTACTTCTTTTGAGCACGTTCAAAAGAGGTCAGAATTTCAGCTTTTGCTGCTTCTGCATTATCCCAACCTTCTACTTTTACCCACTTGTTTGGCTCAAGCTCTTTGTAGCGCTCGAAGAAGTGGGTTATTTGTGCTTTCAGTAATTCAGGTAGATCATTCACATCTTGGATATGATCATATTCTTTACTTAGTTTACTGTGAGGCACGGCAACAATTTTTGCATCTTCACCTGATTCATCCGTCATCTTTAATACGCCAACAGGACGACAGCGGATCACTGCACCTGGAACGAGCGGATGTGGCGTTGGTACGAGTACATCAACTGGATCACCATCAAGTGATAGCGTGTGGTTTACGTAACCATAGTTACACGGATAAAACATTGGGCTAGACATAAAACGGTCAACAAAAATTGCACCGCTGTCTTTGTCTACTTCATATTTAATCGGATCTGCATTTGCAGGGATTTCAATAACAACGTAAATATCTTCAGGGATATCCTTGCCAGCAGGGACCTGATTAAGGCTCATGACTAATTCCTTCTAAGGTTAATGAAATGTTGTTGTTTGTTAAAATTATAATGACTGTAAACAAAAACAAAAGCAAATCATCATCGTTGTTGTATCGCTGCTTTAAATGCGCGACATATATCGAGTTAATACTTAGTTTTCTGGATATTCGCGTAATAAACTTTCGACTTTTTCGACCATATTGGTTGAGCCAACAAAAAATGGTACGCGCTGGTGTAACTCTGTTGGCGCGATATCAAGTATACGTTGGAAGCCATCCGTCGCTTTTCCGCCTGCTTGTTCGATAATAAATGCCATTGGATTGCATTCATAAAGAAGGCGTAATTTTCCGTTAGGGTAACTGGCAGTACTAGGGTAGAGATAAATCCCGCCTTTTAATAAGTTACGATGAAAATCAGCCACTAATGAGCCAATATAACGTGAAGTATAAGGACGCTTTTCTTCAGGTACGGCTTCTTGGCAATATTTAATGTATTGCTTTACGCCCAGAGGAAAACGAATGTAGTTACCTTCGTTAATTGAATAAATGACGCCATCTTGTGGAATGCTCATATTTTCATGAGAAAGACAAAAGCTGCCGAGAGAAGGATCATAGGTAAAACCATGAACACCGTTACCAGTGGTATAAACGAGCATGGTAGATGAGCCATAAATGACATATCCAGCAGCAATTTGTTGATTGCCTGTTTGTAGAAAATCAGCTTTGGTTGGGGGAGAGCCAACAGGAGAAACGCGACGATAAATGGAAAATATTGTCCCTACAGAGACGTTAACATCGATATTTGATGAACCATCGAGCGGGTCCATTAGAACAACGTATTTTGCATTTAAATTTAACGGCTTATCAAATCCAACAACTTCATCTTCTTCTTCACTCGCAATACCACAGACTTGATCTCTTGCTTCAAGAGCGGCTTTAAATTTATCGTTGGCATAGACATCGAGTTTTTGCTGCTCTTCGCCTTGGATATTGTTCTCGCCGACTGTACCTGTAATATCGACTAACCCAGCTTTATTAATTTCGCGGTTGACGATCTTAGCTGCGAGTTTGATTGACCCTAATAGGGATGAAAGCTCGCCACTTGCGTGAGGAAAGTCATTCTGTTTCTCGACAATGAATTCACCAAGCGTTCTAATATCAGTCATAAACAATCCTTTCATCATGTTGTCATATAATCGGGTGAAGAGAGTAGAATATCGCACTTGATCATCTCTTCAGCAGGTGAGAGGAAGTGCCATATCGTATTTTTGTTATATAAGAAATTGTATATAAAGATCTTTTTTATGGTAACGAAGTAACGTTAAAGCGTGAAACTAACCGAATTAATCACGGAGCCAGCAGTAATGCATATTCATATTTTAGGTATTTGCGGTACATTCATGGGCGGTGCTGCAATGCTTGCGAGGCAGTTAGGCCATAAAGTTACTGGTTCTGACGCCAATGTATATCCACCAATGAGCACTATGTTAGAAGCTCAAGGTATTGAAATTATTCAAGGATACGATCCGAAACAGCTTGATCCTGCTCCCGATCTCGTGGTGATTGGTAATGCCATGAGCCGTGGTAATCCTTGTGTAGAGTATGTTCTTAATAAAAATTTACGTTACACCTCAGGTCCACAGTGGTTGCAAGAGTATTTATTACATGATCGTTGGGTGATGGCGGTATCAGGTACACATGGCAAAACAACCACAGCAAGTATGTTGGCGTGGATTTTAGAAGATTGTGGTTACCAACCTGGCTTTTTAGTCGGTGGTGTGCTGGGTAACTTCGGTATTTCAGCGCGTTTAGGAGAAAGCATGTTCTTCGTTGTTGAAGCGGATGAATATGATAGTGCTTTTTTTGATAAACGTTCGAAGTTCGTACATTACCATCCTAGAACCTTGATCATGAATAATTTGGAATTTGATCATGCTGATATTTTCGATGATCTTAAAGCTATACAACGTCAGTTTCATCATCTAGTACGTACGGTGCCTGGTAACGGTCGTATTTTAGCGCCAAAAGGGGTGAAGAATATTGATGAAACGTTAGAGATGGGCTGTTGGAGTGAATTGGAATATATTGGTGGTTACGGTCATTGGCGTGCTGAAAAACACCATGCTGATGGCAGTGTGTTTGATGTTTTCCTTGATGGTGATAGCGTTGGAACGGTACGTTGGCCGTTAGTGGGTGATCATAATGTTAATAATGCCTTAATGGCGATCGCTGCGGCACGTCATGTTGGGGTTACGCCTGATCTTGCATGTGAAGCACTGGCGAAATTTATTAATACTAAGCGTCGTCTTGAATTGAAAGGCGAAGTGAATGGTATAACGGTTTATGATGATTTTGCTCATCACCCAACAGCTATTGAACTCACGTTAGGTGGTTTACGTGCGAAGGTGAACCAATCACGTATTTTAGCCGTATTGGAACCGCGATCTAATACTATGAAGTTGGGAGTACATAAAGATGATCTTGCTCCTTCTTTACATGCTGCAGATGAAGTGTTTTTTTTCCAACCGCCAAATATTCCGTGGTCAGTTGAAGAGATCGCTGAGCAATGTTCACAGCCTGCCTATTGCAGCGCTGATTTAGATGACTTGGTCAATAACATTGCTGGTAAAGCACAACCCGGTGATACCATTTTAGTGATGAGTAACGGTGGTTTTGGTGGTATTCATGATAAGTTATTGGCAGCACTAGCTAAATAATAGGAAAAAGTAATGACAGATAAACGTATAACGCTAGCATGGACAGGCGCATCGGGTGCTCCTTACGGACTACGTTTATTAGAATGTTTATTAGCGGCTGATTATCAGGTGTATTTATTGATTTCATCTGCGGCACGTGTGGTTTTAGCGACAGAGCATGGTTTGAAACTATCAGCATCACCTGATAAGGCACGAGAGCAATTAGTGGCTCATCTGAATGGTAATGCTGATAAGTTAATTGTCTGTGGTAGAGATGATTGGTTCTCTCCTGTCGCGTCAGGCTCTGCGGCACCGAAGCAAATGGTGGTGTGTCCGTGCTCTGCTGGATCATTAGCATCTATTGCTTATGGCATGTCAGAAAATTTGATTGAGCGTGCTGCTGATGTGGTGATTAAAGAACGTGGTCAGTTAGTTCTGGTGGTACGCGAAACACCATTTTCGACGATTCATTTAGAAAATATGCTCAAGCTTTCTCAGCTCGGGGTCACTATTATGCCTGCCGCTCCTGGTTTTTATCATCAACCACAATCGATTGATGATTTAATTGACTTCATGGTCGCAAGGATCTTGGATCATTTAGGTGTTAAACAAGGTTTAGTCCCGCGATGGGGATACGATCAACGCGTATGATAGAAACTGTTAAGCCCGTAATTAATGTTACGGGCTTTTTTAATACTGTTCGTTAGGAGGAAGAAATCCTGCTTCTTGATAATAACGAACCGCTCCAGGATGGAAGGGGACTGATAATCCGTTTTGGAGCATGTCTGCTTTAGTTAAATTGGCAAAGGCAGGATGAAGCCGTTTAAATGTATCAAAGTTGGTAAAAATGGATTTTGTTAGTGCATAAACGGTTTCTTCAGAGACATCAGTACTTGAAATTAATGTTGCAGAAACGCCAAAGCTTTCAGTGTCATCCGTTATACCTTTATAAAAACCCTGAGGAGTAATTGATTTAGTATAGAAAGGATGATCTGCAATGATCTTTTCGATATGTTTACCCGTGGTTGGAATTAATTTAGCGTTACAGTAAACTGCAGCTTCTTTTATTGCTCCATTTGGATGGCCGACAAGATAGATATAGGCATCAATTTTGTTATTACATAATGCTTCTGAACGTTCAGCTGCGGGGATCGAAGTAAGCTTAAAATCAGAATGTGTCCAACCAAGGCTATCCATTACAATCTCCATTGTTGCTCGATCGCCTGATCCTGACTCACCTATATTGATCCGTTTCCCTTTTAGATCATCAAGGTTATTTATACCTGAATCTTTACGAACAATGATATTAAAAGGTTCGTCATGTAGCGAAAAGATCGCTCGCATCTTGTTATAAGGGCCTTGATCTTTAAATTGGCTCGTACCGTTATAACCATGAAATTGCCAATCAGATTGAACCACGCCAAATTCAAATTGTTTATCTTTGAGTTTGTTTATGTTGTAGATAGAGCCAGTGGTTGATTCAACCAAACAACGTAGATTATGTTGCAGACGTTCTTGATTCACTAATTTACAAATTGCGCCACCGGCCGGGTAATAAACACCATTGATGGGGCCTGTTCCTATTGTAATGAAGCTTTGAGCGTATGCCGATGATGCGATGAAATAGCAACTTAAACTAAATAGCCCAAGCATCATGCCTTTCTTTAATGTCATGAATGAATCCTTTCTAATCATGATGGCTAATGGATACGAATGAGAGCGTATTAAAGAATATTTTTGCCGTTTATCATAACAAATGCCGACAGTCAGAGTGGCTTTTGTGTGTGCTCCATCACTCAAATTAAGCAATAAATAAGATGAAAAGAAGCAAACATGGAGGAAATAGCAAGAGTATGAGGTAAGGACAGAGCTGGGTCTATTTGATATTTCATTCAATTATGAAAATAAATAGACCCAAAGTATTACTTGCTGTAATCAAATAACTCACAAACAGAATCGTAAAGCTCTTCTGTTGTTACGCTGTTAGTAGGAGTAATAAAGATCGTATCGTCACCCGCAACAACACCAAGGATACCCTCTGCTTTACCTAAAGAATCTAATAAGCGAGCAATCACTTGCGCAGCACCGGGACCTGTATGAATAACAACAAGCGCGCTGTTATAGCCTACATCCATGACAAGATCTTTTAATGGGCTGCTGGTTGTGGGTACACCGAGTTCAACAGGTAAACAATACACCATTTCCATTTTTGCATTGCGTGTACGTACTGCACCGAATTTCGTCAGCATACGAGAAACTTTAGACTGGTTGATATTATCGAAACCTTGCGCTTTCAATGTATCAACAATCTCACCTTGAGAACTGAATTTTTCTTCTTTTAGAATTAGTTTAAACGCTTTTACTAAGCGTTCTTGTTTATCTGAATTTCGCATAAATAAATATTATCTACAGAGATGAGGTGAGGTATTTTTGCATAACCTATCACTAAGTAGCAAACAAACTGCATGAAATCTGATTTTTGTATTATCAGGTGTTAATGATCAGTATAAAGGCAGTAATTATCTTTGTTGTTGTTTTTATTAGATAACATCATTAGTGATTTGCTTAAATTCTCACTTTTTTGAATAAAAGTTATTTTTGTAGTGACAATATAGGACGGCAACAAGGGTTTCTGCGCAACTTCGCAAAGCGTGCGGCTGAAGATTGTATTTGTTATCAGCTTGCTATAACGTCCCTCTATTATGCTTACCTTATGCAATGAAAATTAGCTTAAGTAAGCTGTATTAATAAAAAAAGATACTTCTATCGTAAAGGAGAACGAACATGAAAGTTGCTGTAATTGGCGCTGCTGGTGGTATCGGTCAAGCTCTTGCTCTGCTGTTAAAAAACCGTCTTCCAGCAGGTTCAGATCTTGCTCTATATGACATTGCACCAGTAACACCTGGTGTTGCAGCCGATCTTAGCCATATCCCGACCCCTGTAACTATTAAAGGTTATGCAGGGGAAGATCCTACTCCAGCATTAGAAGGCGCTGATGTTGTTCTTATTTCAGCTGGTGTAGCACGTAAGCCTGGTATGGATCGCGCCGATCTTTTCAATGTAAATGCAGGGATTGTTAAATCACTGGCAGAAAAAATCGCTGTAGTATGTCCTGATGCTTGTATTGGTATTATTACTAACCCTGTTAATACAACAGTACCTATTGCCGCTGATGTGCTTAAAAAAGCCGGTGTATATAACAAACGTAAGTTATTCGGTATTACTACACTTGATGTGATCCGCTCTGAGACATTTGTTGCTGAATTGAAAGATAAAGCACCTTGTGATATTCGAGTACCTGTCATTGGTGGTCACTCGGGTGTGACTATTTTACCATTGCTATCACAAGTTGAAGGTGTTGAATTTACTGATGAAGAAGTAAAAGCATTAACGCCGCGTATTCAAAATGCAGGTACTGAAGTTGTTGAAGCGAAAGCGGGTGGTGGTTCAGCAACCCTATCTATGGGGCAAGCTGCATGTCGTTTTGGTCTTGCTCTAGTACGTGCACTTCAAGGTGAACAAGGTGTTGTGGAATGTGCTTACGTTGAAGGTGATGGTCAACATGCTCGTTTCTTCGCACAGCCTGTATTACTAGGTAAAGATGGCATTGAAGAAGTGATGGATTACGGTTCATTAAGTAACTTTGAGCAATCAGCAATGGAAAGCATGCTAGATACGCTTAAAGGCGATATTACTTTGGGCGAAGAGTTTGCAGCGAAGTAATCGGCTTTAGTATTATATTTGAGTAAGAAAAAGCGGCGATTAAGCCGCTTTTTTATTGTCTGCGAGATGCATATCTAATAGTAACGATCACAGCCTGTATGCAGTTGTGGTTGATCTATAATCTCGTTGCATTCAATTGAGCGTAACTGATGATCATTTTTATGCTCAATGATCACGGCGTTGTTTTGTTGATCAATACCGATCACTTTTCCTACGCCATGTAATGACTCGACCCACATCCCCACCTTTAATTGACTTATCTCCATTATTCACTCCCACTTATCAGCAAAAGAAATAAGTTGATATAAAGTATAGATCATCGAGATCGTGTTTTTTAGATATAAAAAAACCTGCCAAAGGAGCAGGTTTTATAGTGTGAAGCTAAAGGTCTACTTATTACGCTGTACAGCCATATGAGCTAGTGCAATTAAGGCTTCTTTGTACTCAGAGTCTGCAATCGGCTCTAGTGCTGCGATAGCTTTCTCGGCTTCTTCTTCTGCACGTTGTTGGGTGTACTCTAGCGACCCATGTTCGTGCATAGCCGCTAAAATAGCATCAAGCTTGACCATTCCATTCGCTTTTTCAATCGCTTCGCGGATCATGGCTGATTGTTCGCTATTACCGTGATGCATAGCATGAAGCAGTGGTAAGGTGGGTTTGCCTTCAGCTAAATCGTCACCGACGTTTTTACCCATTTCTTTACCATCTGCGATGTAATCTAATACATCGTCGATAAGTTGGAAGGCGGTACCTAAATAACGGCCGTATTCTTGGAGCGCTAATTCAATTTCAGCGGGTGCTTGAGCGATAATCGCTGCAATCTGAGTGGAGGCTTCAAACAAGCGCGCAGTTTTTGAGTAGATCACTTGCATGTAGCTATCTTCAGTGGTGTCAGGATCGTTACAATTCATTAATTGTAGAACTTCACCTTCAGCGATCACATTAGTCGCTTCACTCATTATGTCGAGGATCTTTAAAGATCGTAGACTTGTCATCATTTGAAATGAGCGAGTGTAAATGTAGTCACCGACTAAAACACTGGCAGCATTACCAAATGCAGCATTAGCGGTCTCTTTGCCACGGCGCATGTCTGATTCATCGACAACATCATCGTGCAATAATGTTGCGGTATGAATAAATTCAACAAAAGCTGCCGCTGTTGTGTGCTTCTCACCGTCATAGCCTAAGGCACGTGCTGCTAAAACAGCAAGCATCGGACGTAGACGTTTACCACCGCTACTGACGATGTAGAAACCTAGTTGATTGATAAGTGCAACGTCTGAGTTAAGTTGCGCTTGTATCTTCGCGTCGACCTCGGCCATATCGTTGGCGGTGAGCGCTTGGATAGCTTTGAAATCCATTATACATCCAGCAAGATTGTTGGCCACGTAGGGCGGAAAAGTGATTCGAATGATTTATCGAATATTACACTAAAATAGTCCTATCGTCATAACCCCAACGTGCGCTATTTCAAAGACTTTTTTTGTTGAGCAGCTTTTGATCAATTTTCTTTCCATAATGGCTTGCCAGAATAACTCTTTTCGCGTAACATTCGCGCCCTATTGATGACAAGATTAAGCGCATACCCATTGCCTTTTTTATGCGGCAAATGGCCTATGCGGACAAGCGGAGTAAGACATGTACGCTGTTTTCCAAAGTGGTGGTAAACAACACCGTGTAAGCGAAGGCCAAACCCTACGCTTAGAAAAACTAGACGCTGAAACTGGCGCTAGCATTGAATTTGACTCAGTACTTTTAGTAGCTAACGGCGAAGAAGTAACTGTAGGCGCACCTTTTGTGGCTGGCGGTAAAGTAACAGCTGAAGTTGTTACTCACGGTCGTGGCGATAAAGTTAAAATCGTTAAGTTCCGTCGTCGTAAGCACTCTCGTAAGCAAATGGGCCACCGTCAGTGGTTCACTGAAGTCAAAATTACTGGCATCAGCGCTTAATAACAGGAGAATTTAAAGATGGCACACAAAAAAGCTGGCGGTTCTACTAACAACGGTCGCGATTCAGAAAGCAAACGCCTAGGTGTTAAGCGTTTTGGTGGCGAATCAGTTCTAGCAGGTAACATCATCGTTCGTCAACGTGGTACTAAGTTCCACGCAGGCAACAATGTTGGCCTAGGTAAAGACCACACTCTATTCGCTCTATCTGACGGTAAAGTGAAGTTCGAAGTTAAAGGTCCTAAGAACCGTAAATTCGTATCTATCGAAGCTGAGTAATATTCAACTTTGACACGAAGATTAAAGCCCTGCCTATTGGCGGGGCTTTTTATATCTGGAGGGTTTATGCGAGATCGTGGCCCGATGATCGGTTTTTTTCTTGCATTAACAACGGCAGTCTTTTGGGGCGCGTTACCAATTGCAATGAAACAAGCCGTTGAAGTGATGGACCCTTTTACAATTGTTTGGTATCGCTTTATTACTGCTTCTATTGGTTTAGGCCTATTGCTAGGCTGGAAAAAGCAGTTACCAACAATATCAAACCTAGGCCGAGCTGGTGGAATCGTGTTACTGATTGCAAGTGTTGGTCTTGCCGGTAATTTCGTTCTATTTAACAGTTCACTCAAGTATCTTAATCCACCTGTGGTACAGGTTATCATTCAATTAGCTCCAGTGGGCTTATTGGTGACCAGTGCATGGGTATTTAAAGAAAAGCTTGCTAAGCACCAGATTATTGGTGTGATTTGTTTATTAGCGGGTTTACTACTGTTTTTTAATGAACGCTTAATTGAGTTATTTACCAGCTTTTCTGGTTATACTTTAGGTGTGAGTTTAGCTGTGGCGGCAGCTATTGTGTGGGTGGTATATGGCCTTGCACAGAAGTGGTTATTAAAGCGATTTACTTCAGCACAAATTTTGCTGATGATCTATGTGATCTGTGCTTTGATCCTGACGCCAGTGGCACAACCTGAACAGATCTATGCAATGGATAATCGTCAACTTGCGATGTTGGCATTCTGTTGTATTAATACGCTTGTTGGCTATGGTGCTTTCGCTGAAGCGATGTCACGCTGGCAAGCCTCACAAGTGAGTGCAGTGATCACACTGACTCCTTTGTTTACGATATTATTTGTCGATCTTGCGAGCCTTGCTTTACCACAATACGTTGCGTCAGTAACGTTGAACATCTGGGGTTACCTCGGTGCGATGGTAGTGGTAAGTGGTGCGATATGCTGTGCTATAGGCCATAAATTTATTCGCCAGCACAAATAATCTAGGTCGATGACAATAATTACTACGCCATGATGGATTTGTGATCATGGCTGTATGTTAAACGCCACAGTGCGGAGAAAAAAATGAAGTTTATAGATGAAGCAGTTATCAAAGTTGATGCCGGTGACGGTGGTAACGGCGTAGTAAGTTTTCGTACTGAGAAGTACATTCCTAAAGGCGGTCCTGATGGCGGCGATGGTGGTGACGGCGGTGACGTGTACCTATTTGCTGATGAAAACTTTAACACCTTGATCGATTATCGTTTTGAACGTTTCCATGCCGCAGAGCGTGGTGAAAATGGTCGTGGTGGTAACTGTACGGGTAAACGTGGTGCCGATAAAATACTGACAGTACCAGTAGGTACTCGTGCAGTTGATGATGATACTGGTGAAGTGATTGCCGATCTGACTGAACACGGTATGAAAGTGATGGTTGCTAAAGGTGGTTTCCACGGCCTAGGTAACACCCGTTTTAAATCATCTGTAAACCGCGCACCTCGTCAAAAGACAATGGGTAGCTTAGGTGAAGTGCGTCATCTTCGTTTAGAACTACTACTTTTGGCTGATGTGGGTATGTTAGGTTTACCGAATGCAGGTAAATCTACCTTTATTCGCTCTGTATCGGCAGCTAAGCCGAAAGTAGCGGATTACCCATTCACTACGTTAGTACCAAGCTTGGGCGTTGTACGTGTTGATGCTGAGCGTAATTTCGTTGTTGCTGATATTCCAGGCCTGATTGAAGGTGCGGCAGACGGTGCTGGTTTAGGTATTCGTTTCCTTAAGCACTTAGAGCGTTGTCGTGTATTACTACACATGATTGATCTACTGCCTGCTGATGGCTCTGATCCGGTAGAAAATGCATTCACTATCATCAATGAGCTTGAGCAATACAGTGACAAACTTGGTAATAAACCGCGTTGGATTGTATTTAACAAAGCTGACTTGCTTGATGAAGAAGAAGCGCAAGAGAAAATGACTGAAGTATTAGAAGCCCTTGCTTGGGAAGATAAGTACTACAGCATCTCTGCACTAAACCGTACCGGCACGAAAGAACTAACGTATGATCTGATGGAAGCGATTGATGCAATGCCTAAGATCAAATACGAGCCTGAAGAGAAAGAAGATAAAGTTGACTTCAAGTGGGATGATTACCACGCTGAGCAAATTAAGAAAGCTCAAGATGAAGACGATGATGATGATTGGGATGATTGGAACGAAGATGATTACGATGTTGAAATCATCTATAAGCCATAATCAAGTCTGATTGTGTAAGAAGAAGCCGTGCCGTGAGGTACGGCTTTTTTTGTGCTTAATCAAAATGGCCTTTGTGGTTATTCGGTACCCTAATGAGATAATAAGTATGCGATTTTAATGGATAATAAATGGCAATTAAGAAGGACTGTATTATTACTTCGCTCTCAGAGTCTGAACAAAGAGACATTACACGGCTAGCGATATCTGCAGGCCAACGTCTTTTGCAGCATGGCGCAGAAAGTACCTTAGTTAACGATGTGACACGTCGTCTTGGTCTGGCACTTGGTGTTGAAAGTGTTGAGGTATCACTATCAGCTAGTTCGATGGTGATCAGTACACGTCATCAGGGGTGTTGCATTACAACCACACGGCGTTGCCAAGATGGCGGGATCAATATGCAGATTGTTACTGATATTCAACGGATCTGTATTTTAACTGAGCGTGGGCTACTTGATCGCCATGATGTTCACCGTAAGTTAGAAGGTATTCAATCTCAGCGTTATCACCGCTTATTGGTGATTATTATGATTGGATTGTCTTGCGCTTCTTTTAGTCGCTTAGCTGGCGGTGATTGGCCGGTTTTTTTCCTGACTTTTCTTGCTTCATCCATTGGTATGTTTGTTCGCCAAGAAATTGCACACTGTCATTTTAATCCCTTGATTAATTTTTCCTTCACCGCTTTTATCACCACATTAATTTCTGGTTTTGGTCAAGTTTATCAAATTGGTGATAAACCATTTTTGGCAATGGCATCTTCTGTGTTGATGTTAGTGCCTGGTTTTCCATTGATCAATGCCGTTGCTGATATGGTAAAAGGTTACCCTTCAATGGGGCTGGCAAGATGGACAATGGCGAGTTTACTGACACTTGCTACTTGTATTGGTATTGTTGCTGCGATGAATGTGCTGGATGTGTGGGGATGGTTACTATGAATGATCTGATCTCACTGATGCTAATGCTAGGCAATGATATGTTTTTTGCCATGATCCCAGCCGTTGGTTTTGCATTAGTCTTTAATGTCCCACCAAAGGCATTGAAATATTGTGCTATTGGAGGAGCATTAGGGCATGGCACTCGTTTTCTTTTAATGCATTGGGGGATGCCTATTGAGTGGGCTACATTTGCTGCTGCCACTCTTGTTGGGATGATTGGCGTACATTGGTCGCATCGCTTTTTAGCACACCCTAAAGTTTTTACTGTCGCGGCAATGATCCCTATGGTTCCTGGCGTTTTTACTTATAAAGCAATGATTGCGATTGTTGAAATTAATCATCGTGGTTTCTCAATGGAATTATGGGGAGTGATGGTTGAGAATTTGCTTAAAGCGATCTTTATTGTTGCTGCATTAGCCATTGGGTTAGCTATACCGGGATTATTGTTTTATCGTCGTCGACCTGTGGTGTAACCTATAACGTCACAAATATTAAAAAGGAGTTTCCTGAAGATGAAGATCAGCATGATCGCCGCAATGGCGCATGATCGAGTAATTGGCAAAGAAAATGCGATGCCATGGCATTTACCCGCTGATTTTTCTTGGTTTAAGCAATGTACTTTAGGAAAGCCTGTGGTCATGGGGCGCAAAACGTTTGAGTCTATTGGTCGCCCGCTTCCAGGTCGTCATAACATTGTGATCACCCATAATCCTGAGTTTCATGCCGAAGGGATCACTGTTGTGAGTGATATAGAAGCTGCAAAACAAGCTGCTGGTGATGTGGAAGAGGTAATGATCATCGGTGGTGGTAGTATTTACCAAGCGTGTTTACCACAAGCGAATTGCCTTTATTTAACTTTTATTGATGCGAATTTAGACGGTGATACACGTTTCCCTAAGTGGGGAGAGGGATGGCATCAAGTGAGCTCTGAGCATTATGAAGCAGATGAAAAAAATGCTTATGCGATGGACTTTACGGTATTAGAACGCAATTAATCATACTATCAATAATGCCCATGCTGGTGGGCATTATTGGATAGGATAAAGCGGCGAGATTTAATAAATAGGGCATTCGGAAACAAAGCGTTGTCCGTCTTCCCAGCGTAACATAGTTAAGCTGTTTCCCCACACGCACCCTGTATCAAGCCCAATACAATGCTCATCTTGGTGCCCCATGAGTGCCGCCCAATGACCAAAGATAATGGTTTTCTCAATCGGCTCACTGCGCTTTACTTCAAACCACGGGATCAGGCTTCCAACTTCTGGATTTCCAGGCTCTACTTTACACTGCATATCTAAGCGTCCGTTAGGCTCGCAAAAGCGCATACGGGTAAAACTATTGATGGTATAGCGGAGCTGTTCTAATTCATTAAGCTCTTCTTGCCAAAAATCAGGCCCATCACCATACATATTTTCTAATAGCCATACATAACGTTCAGACTGAAGCATCGCTTCAACTCGGCGAGCTTGTTGACGTGCCATCGCTAATGACCATTGTGGACTAATGCCAGCGTGTACCATAACTAATGGAAAATCAGGATGTTCAGCCAGCAATGGTTGATGGCGTAGCCAATGGAGTAATTCTTGGCTATCAGGTGCGTCTAAAATGGCTTGAGTTTTATCACTCGGTTTTAAACGTGCGAAGCCATTTGAAGCGGCTAATAGGTGGAGATCATGATTACCGAGGATCACTTGTGCACTATCACCCAGTGTTTTAACAAAACGTAATGTTTCTAAAGACTCAGGACCACGGGCAACAAGATCGCCAGCAAGCCAAAGGTGATCGTGTTTCGGATCGAATTGTGCTTGAGCAAGGAGTTTTTTTAGATCAGGTAAGCAGCCCTGAATATCACCAACAAGGTAGGTTGCCATATTGCTCTCATTATTGAGGAAAGTGAAAGTAAACAGCTAGTGGATAATGTTAGGCATAGCCAAACGAAATGGGGCAATGTCAACTTTAAAGCTATTACCGTCCCCGTCTTCCATAATGTAATGCCCTTGCATCACACCAAGCGGGGTGTCTATGATTGTACCACTGGTATAGGTATAGTCATCACTTGCTTGAATAACGGGTTGTTTACCAACAACACCATCACCATCGATCACTAGTTTCTTGCCATTTGCATCTGTGATCAGCCAGTGGCGTTTAAGCAATTGCGCCTGACCTCGGCCAAGATTATGAATAGTGACGGTATAGGAAAATACATAGCGGCTCTCATCAGGCTCAGATTGATCATCGAGATAATGAGTAACGACATAACATTTGATGGTTGGGGTAGAAGTGATACTCACAGACAACATCCTTTGTTTATGATCTCTTTTCATTTTAGCGTCATTCAACCACAAATAAAGAAAAACCCCGATAACCGTGAAGCTATCGGGGTTTTAGTGTAATCCGCTTAAATGAGATTAAGCTTTCGCATCTTTTTGGTAATTCGCATCAAGCCAGTTAGCCATGGCTACAAACTGTTCAACAGTAATGTTTTCTGGTCGGTGGCCTGGGTTAACACCTAGTGCTTCAAGTTGCTCTGCTGTGAAGAGTGCTTTATAGCAGTTACGAATTGTTTTACGACGTTGGTTAAAGCCTTCACGACATACACGATCCAACCATTTAAGGTTTGTACATGGGAACGGTAACACTTCGTAAGGAGTAAGACGTACTACTGCTGAATCGACCTTCGGCGCAGGTACAAAAGATTCAGGTGGCACTTCAAGCACAGGCATCACGCGGCAGTAATACTGTGCCATAACCGTTAGACGACCGTATGCTTTGCTTCCTGGTCCTGCCGCAAGACGGTTAACCACTTCTTTTTGCAGCATAAAGTGCATATCTTCAACATCTTTGTGGAATTCAAAAATGTGGAACATTAAAGGGGTTGAAATGTTGTATGGCAAGTTACCAAAAATACGCAACTTATTGTTTTCTTTTATAAGCTGAGTAAAGTCGAAACGCATTGCATCACCTTGGTGGATCGTTAGCTTTGATGCTAGATCTGGGTGGTTTTCAAGACGTTCAGCAAGATCGCGGTCTAGCTCAATAACAGTAAATTTATCAACCAGTTTACCAACTTGCTCGGTGATCGCGCCAAGACCAGGGCCGATCTCTACCAAGTTTTGACCTGGTAGTGGGTTGATTGATGACACAATGCCATCAATGATGTAAGGGTCTTTTAAAAAGTTCTGGCCAAAGCGCTTACGGGCGCGGTGACCTAGATGGACTTGATCGCTGCTCATGCTTGTTTATCTACCAATTCTAGGGCGTGAGATAGCGCTGTCCAAAGGCTACCTGTATCTGCCTGTCCGGTACCTGCGAGTTCCAGTGCGGTACCATGATCTACTGAAGTTCGGATGAAGGGCAATCCTAACGTAATGTTAACTGATTTACCGAAGCCTTTATATTTAAGCACCGGTAGCCCTTGATCGTGATACATGGCTAATACCGTATCGGCATCAGCTAAATATTTTTCTTGGAAAATAGTATCAGCCGGTAAAGGGCCAATAAGATCCATGTTTTCTTGCTGGCGTAATTGAGCAAGAGTTGGAGTAATAATATTTATTTCTTCCATCCCTAAACAACCGTCTTCACCAGCATGAGGGTTTAATCCACAGACATAAATTTTGGGTGATTCAATGCCAAATTTACTGACTAAATCGGCATGTAAAATACGAATCACCTGCTTTAACCTGTCTTCTGTGATTGCTTTTGATACACAACTTAGAGGGATGTGAGTTGTCACTAACGCGACGCGTAATCCTTCGGTAGCTAGCATCATAACAACCTGCGCAGTGTCAGATTGTTGAGCAAAAAATTCAGTATGGCCACTAAATGATACGCCAGCGCGGTTAATAACCCCTTTATGTACAGGGCCTGTTACGATAGCGGCGAACTCACCATTCATACATCCTTCAGCGGCACGTTTTAACGTTGATAGCACATACATACCATTGCGTTCATTTAACGTACCAGCTACCACATTAGTATCGGTATCAATGTGTGCAACCGTCATCGTTCCTGCTTTATGTGGCAGGGCTGACTGATCGGGTTGATAGGGTAAAATGGTTAGCGGTAAACCTAATTTAGCCGCACGTTCTACCATAACCTGCGCGTCAGCACAAATAACAAGTTGGTGCGGCCAATTTTCTTGGCATAAGGCGATGACTAAATCTGGGCCTATTCCAGCAGGCTCACCGGGGGTGATTGCAATCCTTTGTGTGTCAGTCATAGTCTTTATTTAGCCATTGTTGGTTGTATTCATTTTCTCAATGTAAGCGCCTGCACGTAGTTCTTGTAACCACGTCTGTGCTTCTTCATTGAATTTACGGTTAAAGATAATTTGTGCTGCGCGGTTTTTCATTGCAGCGTCTGTGCGATCAACTTTACGACGCCCTTCAACTTCAACAATATGCCAACCGAATGCAGATTTAAATGGCTCACTGATTTTATCAACGGGTAGCGTTTCTACTTTGTCTTTAAATGCTGGTGCATACATATCTGGTACTTGCCAGCCTAATTCACCACCATTTGCTGCTGAACCTGGATCTTCACTGTAGGCTTTCGCTGCTGCAGCAAATGTTTGTTTACCGCTAATAATACTTTGACGAATTTTATCAAGCTCTGCTTTTGCAGCAGCATCACTTAGAATCATTGATGGCTTGATCAAAATATGGCGTGCTTTAACTTCAACCACAGAGACGCTTGGCATCCCTTTTACATTGTTGATTTTTAAAATGTGGAAGCCGACGCCACTACGGAATGGACCAATGATCGCATCTTTACCGTTATTTTGGATCTGATCAGCAAAGACAGTTGGCATTTCTTCTTTACTCATCCAGCCCCATTCGCCCCCTTTTAGAGCTTTAGGTCCTTTTGAGTAACGGTAAGCCAATTGTGAGAAGTTTGCGCCTTTTTTCAATTGAGCAACAATGTCTTCTGCTTCTTGTTTGGCTTTATCTCGTGCCGCTTTATCCGCATCTTCATCAACACGAATTTGAATTTGACTAATGTTGTATTGCACATTTTGTTGCGTTTGTTTTGCCATTTGTTTGGCTAAAGACTCAACTTCTTGTGGCAGAACGTTAACACGTTTACGAACAATAATAGTACGCGCTTCAGATGCCAGCATATCGTTACGCATTTGCTCACGGAACATCGCGTAAGAAATCCCTGCTTTAGCAAGGCTTTGGCGTAATTGGTCTACGCTCATATTACGTTGCTTAGCAACATCAGCGATCGCTTGATCTAATTGGCTATCATCAATACGGATCCCTAGCTGTTGAGCTTGCTGGATCTGCAAGTTTTCAAGGATCAGCTTATCCATCACTTGCTGACGTAAAAT
Organism: Photobacterium sp. Ph5; assembly: GCF_022129445.1. Lineage (GTDB taxonomy): Bacteria > Pseudomonadota > Gammaproteobacteria > Enterobacterales > Vibrionaceae > Photobacterium. Next base: position 31,174 of record NZ_JADQAQ010000029.1, on the reverse strand, counting down.
GTCATTAGGCGGTAACTGTTGGTGTTCTTCAGCAGCGTTAAGATGAACCGTTTTTAGCATGGCGTTTACATCACTTTGTAAGATCACACCATCGTTAACAGTCATGACAACTTGATCTAGTTCCTGAGGTGCAGCCATGCTGGTTGCTGACATACCCATCATCATTAGACTAAGTACAGAATACTTCCACGTTTTCATTTATATTCCATCAGGTTATAAGGCGACACATGTGTCGCCTAAACATTAATTATTAAGAGTGAACGGATCGCCGTAAGACAAAATATTGCCGCCATCATCCGATGATTGACCAAATGAAGGCCCAGCACCTTGTAACCCAAGTAAACTGAATGAGAAGCTGACATTGCTATCATATTCAGTAAAGTCTCTTGATAGTGAATCTTTAGCGTAACGATTGTAAGTTAGTCCTATCATCCAACATGCAGATGTATAGGTGAAGCCAACTTTACTTTCTAGCATCTTATTAACATTCATGTCTTGGTAGTAATCAGCTTTAACATCAATATTATCACTAACAGGGAAGCCAATAGATAAACCAAGCTGTGATATACCGTCCTGTTTTCCATCAATAGCTGGATTTGGATTTCTTACGTATTTAGTTAAGTAATCACTTGAGACGTAACGGTAACTTGGTTGAACAAATACTTTACCATTCCGGTATTCAACCGCGGTGCTACCTTGCTGAATTTCATTTTCACTTGAGTCATATTGCATTGCGCTCTTTAGAAATAAGTTATCATCAAGGTTAAACTCTGTTTCAACCGCGGTTGCGGAGTAGTTTTCTGCTCGCTCATTATTTGTTGGCTTGTCAATATAAAATATTTGACCTATGGATAGGCTAAATCGTTCCTTAAAATCTTCATCAAAGTAACGGGTTGATGCACCAATTGTGAATTGGTTTGCTGGAGCAATATAGTCATTGCCGCTGTAGGTACGATCGCTAAACAAGCCGTAGTAGTCTTGTTGTAAACGAGTTGAGTCGTAACCACCGCCAGTTATATTGGCTGGGTTATAAATTCCAGATTGATCAACATTTTGAATATATAAATATTGAATCTGAGGTTCTAAACTTTGGGTATAATGGCTACCAAGAATTGAGGTATCACGCTCAAAGTAAAGACTACTATTAACGCGGAACTCAGGAATAGCTCTCGAATCAGCTTCTTTCAACTTATCAATTGCTGCTAACTGCTCCTCATCACTTGTACGCTTTTTCATCTCAGAAACATCAAATTTCTGGTTGTAATAAGCGTAATTTAGTTTTGTTTGTGCAGTTATAGACCACCACGGTGTTGCATAAGGCAGTGTGAAGGTTGGTTCTAAGGTTATGCGATCAGCTGTTGGCTTATATTTGGCATCATTATCAAATTTACTGATGCTCATTGGCATCTTGAAATCGATACCATAGCCTAAGTCATTACGATAATAAGTGGATGAAAGTTGTGGCATTAATCGATAGTTATTACCTTCGCCACTTTCTGTTAATGGCTGGAAGTCACGCACCATCAACATCGTATCCCAGTTGGCATTACGGTAAGACACTTCTGCTGTTTGGAGCAGGTTATTATCTTCACGCTCACCAATACTAGAATCTAGTCCGCTATTAAAATATTCATAATCACTGACTTTGCTATAGTCGATATCAACCAGCCAGTTTTCATCAATGATCCCACTGTGTTCCCATTGGAATCCCCAGCGTTTATCATAATCGGTTTTTTTATCATGGCCCATATACTCGCCGATGATATGACCTTCACCGAAATCAGTTAAATAGCGGAACTTCGCCGTTGTTTGTAGACCACGGTGGTTCATGTATTTAGGCGTTAAGGTTAAATCGTAGTTCGGTGCGATATTCCAATAAAATGGCGCTTCGTACTCCATACCATTACGTGAACCATAAGTTAACGTTGGGTATAAGAAACCCGTCATACGCTCATCGGTAACGGGCACTCGAAGCCAAGGAAGATAGAACACTGGAACATTAAGCACTTCAAAACGCGCATTGTACAAATCAGCAAAAGGGGACTCGCCATCACGTTCGAGTGAGCCAGCTGCAAAGCGCCAACTTTTATCGCCTTCAGGACAGGTGGTGTAAGTGCCGTCTTTCATCTTGTAGAACTGGGTACCATCAACATTACGTTTGTCGATTTGTTCTGCTTCACCACGACCTGCCTGGCAGGTCATACGGTAGATGGCATCATTCATTTGTGAGTCTTTAGTATCAAGATCACTATGGAGCTCTTTCGCTTTCATTTCTATACCACCGTCATGGTAGTAAACGTTGCCTTTTGCAGTAACAATATTTTGCGGTTGTTGTAGCGTTACTGTATCGGCGGCAATCGTACGCGTTCCTTGCTGAACAATAACATCACCAGAATATACCGCTTTATGCTCATTTTTAGCTTGAGCACTGTCGGCTTCAATGTGGATCGGTGTGTTATTGGTATCTTCTTTACGATCTTTGGGTGCAATACAAACACCACGTACCATAGCTAAAGGATCGTTAGTAACGGCTGTTTTTGTTGTTTGATCTTCTGCTACAGCATGTTTATCGTTGATATCTTTATGTAAAGACGTGGCATCTTCTGCCATTGCCGGCCCATAAAGGGCAAGACCAATCATGGTGGCAAGTAAGCTGTGAGAGGTGAGTGACATCAGATTCAACATTCCTGTATCAGTTTGAGAGCAAGGCGAATAATTGCGCTTTTTACAAGCATTCCCGATAAATGACAGCTATCATAATGCAAATTCGACGCGACAGCATCTTTTCAGCGCATGCTGTTGGGTAAACATTGAAAAAATTTAACAAATTACCAGAGAGTATAGAATGCAGAAGACAGGTATATGGGGAAAAATCATTGGTGCGTTGCTTGGCCTCTCCATTGGAAAATTGCCTGGATTGTTGATTGGTTTATTTATTGGTCACCAGTTTGATAAGGCTTATGCTCGTCAGATGAATGGCGGTTTTGCAGGTTTTGGTCAGAACAGAGCCAGCAGCGCAGAGCTGCAAGCAGAGTTTTTCCATGCTTGTTTTGCAGTAATGGGACATGTCGCAAAAGCGAAAGGACATGTAACAAAAGAGGAAATTCGCGTTGCAAGTGCGATTATGGATCGAATGGGGTTACAAGGTGAACCTCGACTTCAAGCGCAAAATGCGTTTCGTGAAGGAAAAGAAGATAACTTCCCATTAGAAGAGATGCTAAATCGTGTTCGTAGCCGTGCACGACGTGCTGATTTACTCCAGTTTTTCTTAGAGTTACAAATTCAAGCAGCATTTGCGGATGGTTCATTACATCCTAAAGAGCGTCAGTTACTGCATATTATTGCGCGATACCTTGGCTTTTCTGAAGCCCAGCTTGAACAACGCTTGCGTATGCAAGAAGCGGCATTTCGTTTTCAGCAAGGTGGTTTCCATCAGCAATATCAACAACAAGGCGGTGGTTTCCAAGCGCCCCCTAGCCGAGATCAATTAGCTGATGCGTTCAATGTGTTAGGGGTTGATGAAAATGCCTCTGCGCAAGATGTGAAACGTGCTTATCGTAAACAGATGAATGAACATCATCCAGATAAACTCGCAGCGAAAGGGTTACCACCAGAAATGATGGAAATAGCGAAGCAAAAAACCCAAGAGCTACAAGCTGCCTATGATTTGATCCGAAAAGAGAAAGGATTCAAATAATCAAAATTCTGCGTTGAAAAGTAATAGAAGCGAGCCTTGAGCTCGCTTTTTTATTGGTGAGATATTCAAACGAGGTTTTGCGGTTTGTTGTTACAAAAGCTATCAATATTTTCAATTAGCTGATTTACCAAGGCTGTAATCGCGGAATCAGATCCCCATGCAACATGTGGGGTTAGTAATAGATTAGGTAAATGTGCCTGTTGTAATAATGGATTATCATTAGTTGGTGGCTCAGAAGTAAAAACATCACAGCCAGCACCCGCAATTTTTTTATCTAGCAATGCATCGACTAAATCTTGTTCATTCACCAGTCCACCACGTCCGGTATTGATCAAAATAGCGTTAGGTTTCATCTGTGTCAGTTCTGTTTTTGCAATAAGATCTTCAGTGGTATCTGTTAGCGGGCAATGTAAGGTGATGATATCGGCTTGCTGTAATACGTCGTTAAACAGCGTATAGCCTTCACGACAGGTGGTGACGTGCTTGTGCTCTGCAAATAGCACCTTCATCCCCAGCGCGGTTGCTAGATTGGCTGTTGCTATCCCTAGGCTGCCTTTACCGATAATACCTATTGTTGAACTTGCGATATCGCTAATTGGATGAGTGAAAAAGCAGAACTGTTGTTGCTTCTGCCACTCGCCTGCGATGATATCTTGCTGATAGCCAATCAAATTACGTTTTAGTGCAAAGATCATTGCTAGCACGTGTTCAGGGACAGAGCGAGCCGCATAACCTCGAATATTGGAAACCAGAATGTTATGGCGGTGACAGTAATCGACATCGACGTTATTGGTTCCTGTCGCACCGATGGCAATAAATTTCAGGTTTGGTAGTTGAGATAAAATATCGGCAGTGAGTTGGACTTTATTAGAAATGGCGATAGTTGCGTGTTGCAGACGTTCAATGACTTGAGATGGTGATGTACGTTGATATTCAACCCATTGATGATCAGATTGTGGGCGAGGAATATCAATGTGTGCTGGGATAGTGGCGCGATCTAAAAATACAATATGTTCCACTGTTAGACTCCATGGAACCTTTGTTCCGTTTGGTGTGAAAAGAAGAATGCTAGTTTAGGTTTTGCTTGTTAAAACAAAGCTAGCATTCTTTTTTATCGTGATCTAACTTCCGTGCGATAGTTCTGATTTATCAGTGGTTTTATTTACTAAAAATCGTTTGTGTTGGTGCTTCTGGATAAAACTCACAAGGGGCAAACAAATGCATCGGTTGATCACTTCCTGGATGTGTAAAAGTCAGTTCTGCTGCGTGTAACAGTAAACGAGGAGAGGCAGCCATAGCCTCCTCATTAGCATAAAACTTATCGCCTAAAATCGGATGACCTAATGCTTGCATGTGAACACGCAATTGGTGAGAGCGACCTGTTACGGGCAGTAAACGGACCAAAGTTGTTTGCTCATCACGGCTTAAGACTTCGTAATGCGTTACAGAAGGTTTGCCATCATCAAAACACACTTTTTGACGTGGACGGTTAGGCCAATCACAGATCAAGGGAAGATCCACGGTTCCTGTGTCTTGTTCGATATGTCCCCAGACACGGGCGTAATACACTTTTTGTGTTTCTCGTTCACGAAATTGGGCTTTTAAATGACACTCAGCTTTTTTGTTTAGAGCCAGCACAATTAAGCCTGATGTCCCCATATCTAAACGGTGCACAATTTGTGACTTAGGGTATTTTTCAAGAACGCGAGCAAATATGCTGTCGTGATGCTCTGGTGCACGTCCTGGGTTTGAGAGTATGCCAGCAGGCTTATTAACGGCGATGATGTCGCTATCAAGAAAAAGAGTATCCAACCATGGATCGATAGGTGGATTGTAGTTCAACACTGGCAATGGTTTCATGATGCGCTCGTAGGATAGGTATGAATAAAAACGGGGCGAATACTAATATGAATAATAGTAAATTGGTATGTTTGCTGATGCGATTAAAGAAAAAAGCCGTGAATATCAGTAATGATATTCACGGCCTTAATTTAGTTATGATGAGTTATTGATCAGTTATGGCTAACAACGATCAAACGCAGCGAATCAAGCTGGATTTGTGCTTTTTCAATGTAGTTAGTTAACTCAATGATTTGGCTTTCAATTAGCTCTAATTCGTCATCACGAATATTCGGATTAACCGCTTTCAGGGCTTGGAGGCGATCAAGCTCAGCGCGCAACGTGTTTTCCATTTCTGCTTGTGCTTGGCTTCGTACGACATCAAGCTCTTTGCTGATCTCGCGCTCTGCGTGCTCAATCAGAGTATGAATATCTTTTTGAACCGAGTTAACGAGCTTACTGCCAAGGTGACGATTGACTGGGCTAAGTTGGCGGTTAAAGCCTTCAAATTCAACGTTAGCTGATAGGTTATTACCTTTACCATCAAGCAAAATACGGATTGGTGTCTTTGGTAAGAAACGACCAATACCTGATTGCTTAGGTGCTTGTGCGTCAACCACATAGATAAGCTCAAGTAGCAGTGTACCAACCGGGAGTGCTTTGTTTTTCAACAACGATACTGCCGTTGTACCCACGCCTTCACTTAGCAGTAATTCAATACCGCCTTGGATCATTGGGTGTTCCCAGCTGATGAAGTTGATATCTTCACGAGAAAGTGCAGTATCACGTTCAAAAGTGATGGTACAACCGTCGTAAGGAAGCCCTGGATAGCTTGCCACCATCATGTGCTCTGATGGGGTCACAACAATTGCGTTTTCACCTTTGTCATCTTGGTTTAAACCAATGGTATCAAACAAGCCAAGTGCGAAAGTCACAAGGTTAGTATCACCATCTTTAGCGCTGATCTTCTCAACCAACTGCTGAGCTTCTTCACCCCCGTTAGAATGAATTTCTAATAGGCGATCACGACCTTGCTCTAACTTGGTTTTAAGCTCATTGTGCATTTCAGCACTGCGCTGAATAACCGATTCAAGTGCTTCCAGATCGTGTTTGTCACTGGCAAGCAAGGTGATCAGATCTTCACATACCGCTTCATAGACAGCACGACCTGTCGGACAGGTTTCCTCAAAGGCATTTAAGCCTTCGTTGAACCAACGGGCTAATAGTGCTTGAGAAGTCCCTTCTAGGTAAGGCACATGAATTTCAATTTCACGCTTTTGACCAATACGATCCAAACGACCAATACGTTGCTCAAGTAGATCAGGGTTACTTGGTAAATCGAACATTACCAATTGGTTTGCAAACTGGAAGTTACGACCTTCTGAGCCGATTTCAGAACATAATAGTACCTGAGCACCATCATCTTCTTGGGCAAAGTAAGCCGCCGCTTTATCACGTTCGATAATCGACATACCTTCGTGGAACACGGTAGCACGGATGCCTTCACGCTCACGTAATGCTTGTTCTAAAGTTAATGCGGTTTGCGCACGAGAACAAATCACCAACACCTTCTCGTTACGGTTGGCTTTTAGCATATCAAGTAGCCAGTTAACACGAGGATCGAAGTTCCACCATGTTGCTGATTCACCTTCAAATTCTTGGTAGATATCTTCAGGGTAAAGTAGCTTGATCGCTTTCTCGTTGACACCTATTTTACCGCCCATCATTGCCGCAACGCGCATGGCTGTGGTGTATTGGGTTGGCATTGCTAACGGGTACATATTCAGGTGACGCTGAGGGAAACCTGTGATTGCTGAACGGGTATTACGGAACAATACGCGGCCTGTACCGTGGCGATCCATCAGGTTGTTGATCAATTCATGACGCGCCACTAATGCTTCAGGATCGTCTTGAGCTGAATCTTCGATCACACGTAACATTGGCTCGATATCTTGTTCAGATAACAGCTCGGTTAAGGTGTTTTTCGCATCATCATTCAGTTTTTCACCAGAAAGCAGTTGGGTTACAGCATCAGCCACGGGTTCGTATTGACGCTCTTCTTCAACAAAGGCTTCGAAGTCGTAAAAACGGTCAGGATCCAGAATACGCAAGCGTGCGAAGTGGCTTTCACGACCTAATTGCTCTGGTGTTGCTGTCAGTAGCAGCACACTTGGCGTTTTTTCTGCTAAGGCTTCAATTACTTGGTACTGACGACTAGGCTTATCTTCGCTCCACTCAAGGTGGTGAGCTTCATCGACAACCAATAGATCCCAATCAGCATCAAGCGCTTGTTCAAAACGACGACGGCTTTTACGTAAAAAGTCTAATGAACACAATACATATTGTGCAGTATCAAATGGGTTAGCAGCATCAGCAAATGCTTCAACACAACGCTCTTCATCAAAGATAGAAAAGTGCAGGTTAAAACGACGCATCATTTCAACTAGCCATTGATGTTGTAGGGTTTCAGGTACCACAATCAGAATACGTTCAGCACGGCCAGATAACACCTGCTGGTGGATGATCATACCCGCTTCAATGGTTTTACCTAAACCTACTTCATCGGCCAGTAGAACGCGTGGCGCATAGCGACGACCGACTTCGTGAGCAATATATAACTGGTGTGGGATCAAACCTGCGCGCATACCGCATAAACCACGTAATGGGCTTTTTAGTTGCTCGTATTGGTTTTTCAGCGCGCGGTAACGCAGTGCAAAACGATCCATGCGATCAATTTGACCGGCAAATAATTTATCTTGCGGTTTATTGAAACGAATTTGGTGACTTAAGAAAAGTTCACGTAGCGCGACATTTTCTTCTTCTGTGTCGGTACGCGTACCTACGTAGGTGATCACGCCTTTATCTTCGTTGATCGCTTCTACCTTTAGTGACCAACCCTCATGGCTTTCAATCACATCACCAACGTTAAACATGACACGGGTAACAGGGGCATCATTACGTGCATATAGGCGATTTTCTTCTGATGCGGGGAACATCAAGGTAACCGTTCTTGGTTCAAGAGCGACAACGGTACCTAGACCTAAATCACTTTCTGTATCACTGATCCAACGTTGACCCAAAGCAAATGGCATAGTGGTAGAAACCTTCTAATTATTTGATATCAAAGAGACTGCAATAAGCTGTGCAAAGTATTAATAAGCTACACTGAAGATAAGTGTAAGCTAGAATTTGAAATTTGTGCATAGCTCAAAAAGGGGACTCATGTTACTGCATGATGTGATTAAGGTCACGGTGAAAGTGATGAAAATCGGTCACAGTAAAATCATAATAAAACTTTCATCTACCGAGGGCTTAATAGGAAAGACGTCATAATTAAACCAGATGGGCAATTTTGACGTAAGCTAATAGAGTGATAGCTTAATTATCGCTGTCCAGACTACCAAGGAGGTGCCTATGGACGACGCCGAACGGAAACTGTTTGTACTTGATACAAATATTCTGCTTCATGAACCTCTGGCGTTCTTTTCTTTTCAGGAACACGACGTGGTTATTCCCATGACGGTTTTGGAAGAATTGGACAGAATTAAAGACAGTAAGCGTGATGTTTCTCGTGATGCGCGAGTTGCGATACGTGCGCTTGAAGATATATTCCACGATGCACCACCAGAGCAAATTTCGGCTGGTATTCCTTTCAATGATAAAGTGGCTCATAGCGGTACTATTGCTATTTTTGCTGACTATGAAGTAAAACAAACCGTCCATGCCTTTAGTGATAAGGCGGGTGACAATCGTATTCTTAATAGCGTTCTCTTTCTACAACAAAAACATGCACCACGCTCTGTCGTATTAGTGACCAAAGACATCAACATGCGACTGCGTGCCAAAGGTGCAGGTGTCTTGTATGTTGATGATTATCGTACCGATCAATTGATTGATGATGTCGCATTATTAACCAAAGGCTTTCATCGCTATCAGGGCGATTTTTGGGAAAATGTTGCTGAGTGTCAGTCGGAAAATAAAGGTCGCTCAACCTTACATACCTTACCTAAAAACTTATTTGAAACTCCCTTTGTTAATCAGTATTTACTGGATGAAGGCAATGATTTTGCCGCTAGAATTCAAAGTATTGATGATGAAAGCGTCACCATTAAAGACATTAGCCAAGAGCGACTAATGCATCGACAAGCTTGGGGCGTTAATCCTAAAAATATTTATCAGGGGATGGCGCTAGATGCAATGCTTGATCCTCGGATTGATTTAGTGATCTTAACTGGCCCTGCCGGCTGTGGTAAAACCATTTTAGCGATGGCGGCAGCACTGGAGCAGGTGATTGAAAAAGGGATGTATGACAAAATTATTGTCACTCGTAATACACCCGAAATCGCTGAGTCGATTGGTTTCCTACCGGGGACCGAAGAAGAAAAAATGATTCCATGGCTGGCGGCGGTTACCGATACTATGGAAGCACTTCATAAGCATGATGTTTGTACTGATGGCTCAATGAAGTACATTTTTGATAAAGCCAATATTCAATTTAAATCGATTAACTTTATGAGAGGGCGTTCTATTCAAAATGCCTTTGTTTTACTCGATGAATGTCAAAACTTAACAGCGTCACAAATTAAAACCATTATTACTCGATGTGGTGAAGGCACAAAAATTGTGTGTTCGGGTAACCTTGCTCAAATTGATTCCAACTATCTATCCCCAGTAACCTCGGGATTAACCTATATTGTTGAGCGCTTTAAAAACTTTGAAGGTAGCGCCAATATTTATCTCAACGGGGTGGTTCGAAGTCGCCTCGCGGAATTTGCCGAAGAAAATCTTTAATCACTAGCAAGAAGAATAAGAAAAGCGAGCACATTGGGTACTCGCTTTTTTTGTTTGTGTTGTTACTTATTGCATTCTGCGGTTATGTTTCTTGTAGGGGTAAACCGAGATAGTTTTTAAGTTCAGGTAATACGGGATTAGATAAAACATCACGAGTTTCTCCTACCGCTTTGATAGTGCCTTCATTAATAAAAATACATTTATTGGCAATCTTTTCGGCATCTTCAGGGCTATGAGTGATCATCAATACCGTCATATTACGCGTTGTGGCTAATTGTTTAACGAGGTTTAGCATTTCCATACGCAACGCAGGGTCAAGGGCAGAAAATGGCTCATCAAGCAGCAGCAAAGGGCGTTCTCGTAATAAACATCGCGCTAACGCTACTCGTTGGCGTTGCCCGCCAGAAAGCTGCTCAGGTAAACGCTCAAGATAGGTATCAATCCCCACTTGTTTCGCTGAATTAATTACTCGCTGTTTTTGCTCTGCGGTAAGTTTAAGGTTTGGGTTGATACCTAATGCAATATTTTCAAACACACTGAGGTGAGGAAATAAATTGTGCTCTTGAAATAACATCGAGAGTGGGCGTTGTGCAGGCTCTAGCTGACAGATAGATTTGCGATTAATGGTGATCTCACCGCTATCAGGGACGAGAAAGCCAGCAATGAGTGCTAATAAGGTACTTTTACCTGCGCCACTTGGGCCAATGAGTGCGGCGATATCTCCCTGCTCAAGCTGAACATCAAAGCTCAACGCCATCGCAACCTCATTTTTGCGTTGAGGTAAGTAGGTATAGTTGAGTTGATTAATGTTTAGCATGATGAACTCCTTGGCGATGGCGAGTAACAACGAGATACTCGACGGCACTAAATAAACCTAAGCTGAGTAAAAGTAAAACCAGTGCAGCAACAGCAGCGGCATCCATTCGGTAACTGCCCATTAGTTCAAATAAATACAGTGGCAGCGTTTGAAAGTCTTGACTGCCAAATAATGCAATCGCACCTAAATCCCCCAGTGATAAGACAAAGCTAATAGCGAGAGCTTGGGCAATAGGGGCACGTAATGCACGCCACTCAACCAAACGTAATCGCGATAGATGCGTCATCCCTAAACTGCGACATAACTGATTATATTGCTGCGCGAGGTGGAGCATTGGTTGACTTAATGTTTTGATTACATAGGGCAATGCCATTAGGGCATTAACACAGACCACAACCCAAAACGCAGCACTGTAAGCATCGGTATATTGGCGCAGTAAAAGAAAAATACCAGTACTTAACACTAACCCTGGTGTCACTAAAATCACTGTGCCGATCATTTCAATCCCGTCAGCAGCCAGTTTTTTACGTGCTAAGCGTAAGCTACGACTCGTGATGAGGATCATGACGCCAAGACAAAATGCTAATAAGCAGGAAAATAGTGCAATATGGAGTGAGTTAGTGATTGCTGACCATAACTGCTTTTGTTCTAAGATATTAAATAACTGCTGGTTAATACCCGATACAAAGACGGCAATGATCGGTGGTATAACAAACACTAACGCACTGATAATCCAGAATACATCCCAACATTTAGCGCGCCATGTATCGTTATAATTCACTACCTTTCTGCTGATAGAGCCGTTTAGGGTAGAAAGCGGTTTAGCAAAACGTTGGGTAAAAAGTACTAATGAGCAGCAAAGTAGCATTTGCCATAAGGCTAAAATCGCACCTGTCGCTAAATCAAAGTCATAACGCAACGCTTGATAAATCGCGAGCTCGATAGTGGTTGATTTAGGGCCACCGCCAAGCGACATGATCACGGCAAAGCTAGTAAAGCACAACATAAAGACTAAACCCGCGATATGCGGCAGTTGTTGGCGTAGTCGAGGCCATGCAATTAAGCGAAATTTACTCCAGCCAGTAATACCTAAATGCGCTGCAAGCTGATGTTGCTCTGCGGGGATACCATCGAGACTTTGCAGTAGAAAACGAACGGTCAGTGGCAGGTTTAAGAATACGTGCGCCAGTAAGATCCCGCTTAAACCATAAATGTTCAATGGCGGTAAGCCTAGTATTTCTAGGTTATGACTGATCAATCCACTTTTGCCATAAATCGATAATAAACCAAAAACAGCAACCAAGACGGGCATCACGAGCGTCATCGCAAATAAACGTAAGAGTAGAGCTTTTCCTACAAACTGCCGTCGTGAAAGTGCATAAGCAATGGGAATCGCTGGGATGATGCTAAATAGAGTCGATAAGATAGCTTGGTAGAAGCTAAATCCTGTCACATGCCGCAGGTAAGGATCATGCCATAGTGTTGACAGTTGCCAGTCGTTAGCTTGGCTGATCAAGGCGGTGAGCGCGGCAACAACAACAAAAGTGATCAGCCCGGCACTGATAATGCCGGGCAATAAGGTAATGCGTTTGTTCAAAGTCTTAAACCATTACTGAGTGAGGGCTTGCTGCCACTCTCGGATCCAGGCTTTGCGATGCGTTGCCACTTCGTCGGCACTAAATTCAAGTGCTTTGCTTGGTACGGTGAGTTCATCAAAACCTTTCGGTAGGCTTTGCTTTGTTACTGGATACATCCAGTTGTGAGTAGCGATTTGTGACTGAAAAGCATCACTTACAATAAACTGCATAAATTGATCGGCAAGCTTTGGATGTGGGCTATTTTTCATTTTTGCTGCCACTTCAACTTGCATGTAATGGCCTTCTTTGAAGTTAGCCGCTTTGTACTGATGCTTGTCTTCAGCAATGATGTGATAGGCCGGTGATGTGGTGTAAGAAAGCACCATATCTGATTCGCCTTTTAAGAACATGTTATAGGCTTCAGACCAGCCCTTAGTGACGGTCACTGTGTGTTTCGCTAGTTGCTGCCACATTTCAGGGGCTTTATCACCGTAGACCGATTTGATCCATAACATTAGACCTTGGCCTGGGGTTGAAGTACGAGGATCTTGGTAGATAACGCTGATATTTTGATCTTTGATCAGAGCATCTAAACTCGCTGGTGGGTTCTTCAGTTTATCGCTGTCATACACAAAGGCAAAATAGCCGTAATCATAAGGGATGAAAGTATCATCACTCCACCCTTTAGGAAGCGTTAGCTTACTGGTATCAACATCACTTTTTGCTAATAGGCCGGTATTTTTCGCTTCTGTCATTAGGTTGTTATCTAGCCCTAACAACACATCTGCTTTACTGTTTTTCCCTTCTAGACGAACGCGATTTAAAATCGATACGCCATCTTCTAAAGAAACAAAATTGACCGTACAACCATTACATTGTTTTTCAAACGCTTTCTTTACTACAGGACCTGGACCCCAGTCGGAAGCAAAGGAACTGTAGGTATAAACATTAAGAGTATTGTCTGAGGCGAAAGCTGAGCTTGCAACTAATGACAGAGAGATTAGGGGAAGAAGAGTGTTTATTTTTTTCACTATGCGCTCCGAGATGTCCTGCATCCTTGGGACAAAAATTGAAAGAGAGAGCGGCACAGGTTTGAGTGCTGTTGCGTCATGCAATGGTCAGCGAGCTCGAAAGAATGTTCGAGCATCTCAATTCCTACGCCAGCATTACCTGGTTCAGGTTCAGTGGGTCCTGCTATAAAGCACGTATGCCTAACAATCTCAGCCAAATGGCTCCCCAATGAGAACAAGCTATTGTACCTGCAACCGTATCGAAGTTATAGCTTCTGATTAAGTTGCCAATTATAGGTGTAACGGATCTGAGTTAATTGTACGTTAGGCGTAACACGATAATGATTAAGGTGTTGTTGCAACTCAGTTAACGATCCAAAATCAGTTTGATACCAATCATAGATAGATGACAGCGTGATGCCATTTTTTGTTACTTTTACTGCTTTTTCACTATTAATAAAGCGTGTGGCAGCTTGATCTAACTGGGAGTCTAATCGTTCGCTATTAAATGCTTTAGGCAGTAAATCAGGACAACCGAGGCTGGCACAGTTGACCGCGTAGTGGATCCTAGGATCTTGCCAGATAGGGCGTAAGATCCGATGTTCAATATCGTTTAAAGTTAGCTTTTTATTATTAATGGTAATAATGGTTTGATCCCATGGTCCAAAGCTAAATAAACCTCCAAGTTTAGTAATTGATTTTACAGGGTAATTATCGATAATTAGTTGAACAGTTAGGGCGTTATATAAATTAACCCAATAGGCAAATTGAACATCACGATTATAACGGTGAGGGTTTTGGGCACTGAGTCGCTTAATATAAGTTGTTAGCTTTTGTTTATCTGCACGTGATACTTGGTTATAACGAAATAAGGTTTGATTCGGTTGAATGACAAGATATTTATCGAGTAGCTGCTGCCAATCTTGATGACTGATCTTGTTTGTGTTATTAGGATCATGAGGTTGCCAATATGGCCAGAGTTCGGATTTTGGCGCCGCAAAGATTGGCAAAGTGAATAACAGCAGCCAAATAGCAATAACAATACGCATATTCTTCCTATTATTATAATAAGTAACAATATTGATTAAGACCGTAATAAGTATTGGCTAATTTCATTATCTTTTTGATATTTTAGATAAAAACGCCCTGTTTATATTAAACTGGGCGTCCGATTTCAGATAATGTATGATTACGCTAAGAAGCTAGGAATACGGTTTTCAAAGTCTGTAATTTTATCTTCGTGTTGTAGTGTCAAACCGATATTGTCTAAACCATTTAATAGGCAGTGACGACGGAATTCATCAATTTCAAAGGTGTACTCTTTACCATCCGCACTGACGATCATTTTTTCAAGATCAACAGTGATCTGTGCGCCTTCATTTTCATCGACATACTTAAATAAAGTGTCGACGTCTTGCTCAGATAGACGTACTGGCACCATTTGGTTATTGATCGAGTTACCATAGAAAATATCGGCAAAGCTTGGTGCAATCATAACTTGGATACCGTAATCAGCAAGCGCCCACGGTGCATGTTCACGAGAAGAGCCACAACCAAAGTTTTCACGTGCCAGTAAAATACTCGCACCTTGGTAGCGAGGGGCGTTCATAATAAAGTCAGGGTTTGCCTGCTCGCCTGCATCATCTAGAAAACGCCAATCATGGAAAAGGTGCTTACCAAATCCAGTTCGGGTTACTTTCTGCAAAAACTGTTTTGGAATAATCGCATCGGTATCAATATTTGCCGTATCTAGCGGTACAACTAAACCTGTGTGTTGTTTAAAACCTGTCATGTTCAAATCCTTTTGTTACACCGATGCGGCATCTAGTTGGCGAATATCAACAAAATGTCCGGCACATGCTGCTGCTGCTGCCATGGCTGGGCTAACTAGATGAGTACGCCCATCACGACCTTGACGGCCTTCAAAGTTACGGTTACTGGTTGACGCACAACGCTCACCGGGACCTAAGCGATCGTTATTCATTGCCAGACACATTGAACAACCGGGTAGTCGCCATTCAAAGCCTGCTTCAATAAAAATCTTATCAAGCCCTTCTTTTTCAGCTTGTGCTTTCACTTGCTCTGAGCCTGGAACGACTAAAGCTTGTACGTTAGCGGCAACTTTACGCCCTTTAGCAATGGCTGCTGCTGCGCGCATGTCTTCAATACGTGAGTTAGTGCATGAACCAATAAAGACTTTATCAACAGTAAAATCAGACAGGGCTTTGCCAGCTTCTAGTCCCATGTAAGCTAATGCTTTTTCTGCAGAGGCTTTTTCAACGGGATCGTTAAAGCTTTCAGGGGCAGGGATTGGCTCATCAACGGCAATCACTTGACCCGGGTTTGTTCCCCATGTCACTTGCGGCTTTATGTCTTTAGCATCGAGCGTTACAACGGCATCAAACTCGGCGTTCGGATCGGATTTCAATGATGTCCAGTATTCTACTGCGGCATCAAAGTCTGCGCCTTTCGGGGCAAATTTACGATCTTTAATATAATCAAAGGTCGTTTGATCCGGTGCAATTAAACCTGCTTTAGCGCCTAGTTCAATCGCCATATTACAAACGGTCATACGACCTTCCATTGTAAGGTCTGTGATTGCTTCGCCACAGAACTCAACGACATAGCCAGTACCGCCAGCTGCGGTTGTTTTACCTATGATGGCAAGGACGATGTCTTTTGCTGTAATGCCTTCCGCTACTTTACCTTTAACTTCAATCTTCATGGTTTTCGCACGAGATTGTTTTAAGGTTTGAGTGGCTAAGACATGTTCTACTTCCGAGGTACCAATACCGAAGGCCAGTGCACCAAAGGCACCGTGAGTCGCGGTATGTGAGTCACCACAAACAATGGTCATACCCGGCAGAGTAATACCCAGCTCAGGCCCCATGACGTGTACAATGCCTTGATATTTGTGGTTTAAGTCATACAGAGTGACACCAAACTCGTCACAGTTTTTTGCCAGTGTTTCCATTTGAATACGTGCCATTTCACCCGATGCATTAATGTCTTTAGTTTGGGTAGAAACGTTGTGATCCATAGTGGCGAACGTTTTTGATACTTGGCGCACTTTACGACCCTTCTCACGCAAGCCGTCAAAAGCTTGCGGGGATGTCACTTCATGTACAAGGTGACGGTCGATATATAGGATCGGATTTTCCCCTTCTGCTGCAACGGCAACATGGGCATCGTAAACTTTTTCATAAAGCGTTTTAGGTGAAGCTGAAGCGTTATTATTAGTGTTCGACATTGCTCAATGCTCCCTTATGCTTGTTGAATGTAGGCTGCGATCTTATCGCCCATTTCACTGGTGGTTAGTGCTGGCTTATCACTCGCAAGATCGGCTGTTAACTCACCGGCTTCTAGCGCTTGTGATACCGCTTGTTCGATAGCACGTGCCGCTGTTTCTTCACCTAGGCTGTAACGAAGCATCAGTGCTGCTGATAGGATCTGCGCCACTGGATTTGCTATGTTTTTACCTGCAATATCAGGTGCTGAACCGCCAGCAGGTTCGTACATACCAAACTTATCTTGGTTAAGGCTAGCAGAAGGCAACATACCCATAGAGCCTGTGATCATTGCACACTCATCAGAGATGATATCGCCGAAGATATTTGAACATAGCATGACATCAAATTGAGAAGGATCTTTGATAAGCTGCATGGTCGCGTTATCAATGTACATGTGAGTTAACGTCACATCAGGGTAATCTTTCGCGATTTCTTCCACGACTTCACGCCATAAAATAGAGCTCTGTAGGACGTTAGCTTTATCAATAGAGCAGACTTTTTTGCTGCGTAAGCGAGCTGATTCAAACGCAATTTTTGCAATACGTTCAATTTCATAGCGGTAGTAGACTTCGGTATCGAATGCTTTTTCTTGTGCGCCTTCACCTTCGCGGCCTTTTGGCTGACCAAAATAAATACCGCCAGTGAGCTCACGCACAACTGCAATATCAAAACCACGTTCTGAAATATCAGCGCGTAGTGGAGAGAACTTCTCTAAGCCACGGTGAATTTGAGCTGGGCGTAGATTACAAAATAATTGAAAGTGTTTACGTAGTGGCAGAAGAGCACCACGCTCAGGTTGATCGTTAGGCGCTAGATGTTCCCACTTAGGGCCACCAACAGAGCCAAATAACACTGCATCGGATTGTTCACAGCCTTTTAGAGTGGCATCAGGTAGCGGGCAGCCATGATTATCGATAGCAATACCACCCACATCATATTCTGTACGATTAAAGGTTAGATTAAATTTAGCTTCGATTGCATTTAGCACTTTATGTGCCTGTTGCATCACTTCTGGACCAATCCCGTCACCGGGTAAAACTGCAATATTGTAAGAACCAGCCATGGTATCTTGCTCTCCATAATTGTTTAAAAGTATAAATTCGTGAGTAACTGCAAGCGTTATCAACTAGTGAGTTGCTGAGCGTTGCTTTATTTCTTCAATTTGATCTGCACGGTGAATGCTATTGATAACGTGCAGTAACGCTTGACCAGACGCTTCTACAATATCGGTTGCTAAACCCGTTCCGTGGTATTTTCTGCCTTTATAATTAGCGATGATATCTGCTTGTCCTAAGCCGTCTTCACCTTCACCTTTTGCGGTTAAATCAAATTTATCCAGTACAATGTCATAACCTGTTAGGCGGTAGATACACTGGTATAACGCATCGACAGGACCGTTACCGACTGCTGCTTCACATTTTTCTTCGTCACCACACAATAGCTTGATGCTGGTCGTTGCCATCACACTACCCGATTGAACACTTAGGTAGTTCAGTTTGAAGTAGTCATCTTCATCACGAAGATTAGAAAAATGCATCAGCGCTTCTAAGTCATAATCAAACACTTGGCCTTTACGATCTGCCAGTTTTAAGAAATCAGCATAGAGTTTGTCTAGGCTATATTCGTTTTCGGTGTAGCCCAATGCATCCATGTGACTTTTAACTGCCGCACGACCAGAGCGACTGGTTAGGTTTAGTGCTTGGTTTTTAAGGCCAATCGATTCAGGCGTCATGATCTCATAGGTGTTTTTATTTTTTAGCATACCATCTTGGTGAATACCCGATGAGTGACTAAAGGCATTGGCACCAACAATCGCTTTATTGGCTTGAATTGGCATATTACACAACTGGCTAACCATTTTACTGGTGCGGTGAATTTCATCGTGTTTGATATTGGTGGTAACACCCAGCAACTCCTGACGAGTTTTGATGATCATCGCAATTTCTTCTAGTGAGCAGTTACCTGCACGCTCACCTAGACCATTAATGGTTCCTTCTACTTGACGAGCACCTGCTTGAATGGCTGCCATTGAGTTGGCAACAGACATACCTAAATCATCGTGACAGTGGACAGAAATAACAGCTTTATCGATATTTGGAACGCGGTTAAATAGTTGAGTGATAATGCCGCCAAATTCGCTCGGTAGGGTGTAGCCTACGGTATCAGGAATGTTAATGGTGTTAGCGCCCGCATCGATAGCGGCTTCTACCATGCGGCATAGATTATCAATCGGTGTACGGCCGGCATCTTCACATGAGAACTCAACATCATCAGTATAATTACGCGCACGCTTTACAGCTGCGACACCCATATCAATGACATCATCATAGCTACGACGTAGCTTGTCTTGTACGTGAACGGTTGAGGTTGAAATAAAGGTGTGAATGCGGAAAGCTTCTGCGACTTTCAATGACTCTGCCGCTACATCAATATCTTTTGCTACCGCTCGGGATAGAGCACAAATACGACTGTTTTTGATGTGTTTCGCGATAGTTTGTACTGACTCAAAATCGCCAGGGGATGAAACAGGAAAGCCTGCTTCAATCACATCAACACCTAAACGCTCTAATGCGTATGCGATCTGTAGTTTTTCTTTTACGGTAAGGCTTGCCGATAACGCTTGTTCACCGTCACGTAGCGTAGTATCGAAAATAATGACCTGATCTTTCATTGCTACTTCCTTTTAATCTATTACCGTTACAGGTTAGTTCGCATTCACTTGCGCTAGTCGATATATGAAAAAACCCGCGCAAGTTGCGCGGGTTTTAAAATCTTTAGTGGCGTTTCCCACTCAAAAGCAACCCGCGCGATTTAAGTCACGATAAGGAGGAGGCTAAGGAGTAAAGAGAAACGTTTTTTCATTTTATACACACTTATATAAAGTTGTTTAACAAATGAATACCAAATAGACAGGTCAAAGGTCAACCAATAATTATGTTTATTTTATAATTATGACGCTAACTAATTGATTTTTAATTATTGCGATATATTTCCCCGTAAATAAGGGAAAAACACTGAGAAGGTTGACTATAACATTTAATGATAAATAGTTGTCAAATCATTAACAATTAATGTGATTCTCCTTTTCTTCTAGATTGTCACTGACTCTCCTTTGAAGTTTCACCTTGTTGTCACAAGTCCTTTTTATTCTAGTGACAGTTATAAAAAGGAGAACAATGATGACATTACTTACCCCCATTCAGCGTTTTGATTATGCGTTTTCAACGCTATGTCTCTGTCATCGATTTAATATTCCACTGGCTAAAATTAGCCGTATTGTTTCACGAACAGGCGATGGCCACTTATATGCCATGATTGGCTTTCTCGTATGGTGGGGTGATCAACAACACGGGGATTTTTTCATTCTTTATGGTTTGTTGATGTTTTTGATTGAACTCCCATTGTATTGGCTGCTCAAAAATAGCTTTAAACGTAGTCGTCCGGTTAGTTTACCCTCCTTTATAAAACCCTCAGATCGCTATAGCTTGCCATCGGGTCATACTGCGGCAGCTTTTATGATGGCCGCCTTAATTTCAAGCTTTTATCCTTCGTATAGTGAAATGGTATGGCTATGGGCAAGCTGCATTGGTTTCTCCCGTGTATTACTGGGGGTGCATTATCTTAGCGATATTGTTGCTGGCGCATTATTAGGTTTTACTTGTTTTGAATTAGCCGGTTTTATCTTGTAAGGAATATACAATGAAAATACTTTATGGAATCCAAGGTACGGGTAATGGTCATATTTCTCGAGCTCGTGAAATGGCACGTGCTTTTGATGGATTAGATTGTGAGGTTGATTATTATTTTTCAGGGCGGGAAAGAGATAAGTTTTTTGATATGGCCTGTTTTGGTGATTATCAATTGGGAAAAGGGCTGACTTTCGTTACTGAACAAGGCTGTATCCAACGATTAAAAACATGGCATCAGCTTGATTTACGGCAATTTCGACAAGAAGTGAAAACGTTAGATGTATCTCGTTATGATTTAGTGTTGAATGATTTTGAGCCCGTTACTGCATGGGCTGCAAAACAGCAGAAAGTACCCAGTCTCTCGTTAAGTCATCAAGCTGCTTTTTTACATGATGTACCCAAAGCGAATGAAAGCGTATTTGATCGACTACTTACGCGTTATTTTGCTCCGACTCAATATCAAATTGGTCTGCATTGGCATCATTTTAACTGCCCAATATTACCGCCAATTATTCCTTGTTTTGATACACCGAGTCGTCATCAACAACCTTTTATTTTGGTGTATTTACCCTTTGAGTCACTTTCTCAAATTACCGATTTACTCTCTCATTTTCAGCAAGTGAATTTTGTTTGTTATCACCCAGATGTTGAGAGCAAATCACAATGGCAAAATGTGCAGTTGAAACCATTAAGTCGAGAGGGTTTTCATTACCATTTACATCACTGTAAAGGTGTCGTGGCAAACGGTGGTTTTGAGCTGCCTTCAGAGGCTATTTCTTTAGGGAAAAAATTATTGCTAAAGCCATTACAAGGGCAATTTGAACAAAGTAGTAATGTTGCAACGTTAGCGATGATGGGATTAGCTCATGTTACTCAATCGTTAGATGTGACGACGATGCGAGTTTGGCTTGATAGCGAGAGTGTTGGGCGGGTTAAAATCCCAGATGTTGCAAGTGAAGTTAGTAAGTGGTTACTTAATAAAGAGTGGGATGATATTGATGCACTAAAAGAAGTGTTATGGCAGCAAGTTGAGTTCCCAGAGTCTGTAGCTGAAGCAATGTCCGAGCATTACCCCGAAAGCCAATATATCACGGTGACGCCTTCACTGATTAAATCATTGGTGAAATGAATCAATAGGAAAAGTTACTGATTATTCTTGAATTTGTTACTGCTTTTTACCTTAAAAAAATGTCTAAAGTTTTATTTATATCTTTTTTTATTTATTTTATGTGTGGTTTAACTCTATGATTTTTAATGTTTATATTTCTGAATTAGTGTTAATTCATACAAAGTTCATAATCACTTATATTCTATTATTAGTCTCATCAATCTGTTTGGATAATACTGGTCTCATCCCAAATCAAGCGGGTTTAGACTAGAAGCAAGAATTAAGCTTCTAAGTTACTGAAGGCATAGGACGTGCCGATGAACTCATAAATTTAGAGGCACAATATGACACGTAAAACATCTTCAGTTTTCCCAACAGAAACTTACTCAATGGAATCAACATTACGTAGTGTTGATCTTAATTTATTAACTGTTTTTGATGCTGTAATGCAAGAGCAGAACATTACCCGTGCAGCACATAATTTAGGTATGTCACAACCTGCGGTAAGTAATGCTGTTGCGCGTCTTAAAGTGATGTTTAATGATGAACTATTTATTCGTCATGGTCGCGGTATTCAACCAACGCAACGAGCAAAACAATTGTTTGGACCACTGCGCCAAGCCCTGCAATTAGTTAAAAATGAATTGCCATGCTCTATCTTTAATCCAATGACATCAAATCGTACTTTTAAGTTGGCAATTTGCAGCCCTTCAGATATGCGTTTTGCACCTCAGATTTTAAAAGAAATGAACACGCAAGCACCTAATTTACGTCTTCAACTTGAAGCCGAATTTGAAGCGGAATTAGCACAGAAATTGCGTTATCAAGAAATTGATTTTGTGATTGATTATGTACGCTTTGATGAGCAAGGTTTTTGCAGCACAGAATTATTCAGTGATGAACTCGTTGTCATCGCATCAGGAAATCACCCTCGTTTACATGACAGTATTTCTGAAGCTGAATTTAATCATGAAATGCACGCCGTATTAAAAACGATCCCTGAAGTTAAAGGTTTCGCCGATCATATTTACAATCAAGCGCACAGTTACAATGAAGCTTATCAAGGTGCGAGTTTAAGCAATATTATGTATGTAGTCGGCCAATCTGAATTAATTGCGGTAGCGCCTCGTTGGTTAGCAGAATCTGTGGCTGATAATCTACACTTAAAAGTGCTAGAACTTCCATTTGCTAACAATAAAATTAGCGGTTACTTAAGTTGGCATGAGTCAACACAAAAAGATAAAGGCAATATTTGGATGCGAGATCAACTAATGGCAATTTGTGGTGACTTAACCCAATAATCCTCATGATATAAACGTAAAGGTCAGCATAATTGCTGACCTTTTCTGTTCGTAGTTATCGAAATTACAGCGTCAAGAGTTGTCTGTTTTTTGCAATATGAATAATGTCGCGACATGAAATCAGGTTGATTTTTTCGTTCTTCAACCATGTTATTTATAGATCCTTACACTTTTGCTTTTTGATTGAAAAGTCGTTTGATAGCCTTTATTCACAAGGCGTAGAGTAAATCACTAGGGTTGGGAAATATAATTTTATGTGCATTATGGTTGGCTTTTTATAGGCTGAATTGTAGACTGCATATCTCGAATCAGCTTACAAGTGTAAGCTAAAGAAATAGAGTACTTATGGCACAACACGATTTTCATATTGTTCACCGCATTCGCAGTCAAGTTTCTCGCTTAGGTGATAAGCCTGCATTACGTCATCAAGTTGATGGTGAGTGGCAAGATATTAGTTGGAATTGTTTTGGCGAACAAATTCAGCAACTGGCTTTGGCGTTATTGTGTCAAGGGCTACAGGTTCAAGATAAAGTCGGTATATTTTCAAACAATATGCCACGTTGGACTGTTGCTGATTTTGCGGCGTTATACAATCGTTGTATTACAGTTCCTATTTATCCAACAAGTACAGAGCAGCAAGCGGCTTATATCCTTCAGGACGCAAGTGTAAAAGTACTTTTTGTTGGCGAGCAAGCTCAAATGGATGCGGCTGTTGAAATTGCAGCACAATGCCCTCAGCTTGAACGCATCGTTGCACTGTCGGACGATGTCACGATCCCTGATCATCCATTAGCGTGTCATTATAATGAGTTTGTTGAGCAAGCAAGCGGTGAATATCAGCAAGAACTTGATACTCGCTTAGCTGAAAAACAAATGGATGATCTGATCACGCTTATTTATACCTCGGGTACAACCGGTACACCGAAAGGGGTAATGCTAGATTATGCGAACATAGCTTCTCAGATTGAAGCGCATGATCAGCGGTTAGCGTTAGATGAAGGTGATACTTCATTATGTTTCTTACCGTTATCACACGTCTTTGAGCGAGCATGGACTTTTTACGCGTTACATCGTGGTGTCGTTAATTGCTATCTATCCGATACTAATAAATTGAAAGAAGCACTAATCACGGTGAAACCGCAGTATATGTCGGCGGTTCCTCGTGTGTTTGAAAAAATCTATTCAGGTATTCACGATAAAGTCTCTCGTGCACCCTTGCACCGTAAAATGATATTTACATGGGCGGTGAATATGGGGGCTAAGATGTCTGCTGCCCGTCAGGAATGCCGTGAGCCTTCTTGGCTATTGAAGAAATCTTATGCGTTAGCTGAGAAAGTGGTGCTATCTAAACTACAGGCAGTACTCGGTGGCAATATTAAATTTATGCCATGTGGTGGTGCGAAATTAGATGCGGGAATTGGACGCTTTTTCCATGCGATTGGAATTAACGTTAAATTAGGTTACGGCATGACAGAAACCACAGCGACGGTTTCTTGTTGGGATGACAGCTGTTATAACCCTGATTCTATTGGTATGCCAATGCCCGGTGCTGAAGTTAAAATTGGCGAGCAGAATGAAATTTTAGTTCGTGGTCCAATGGTTATGCGTGGCTATTATAATATGCCGGAAGAAACCGCGAAAAATTTCACTGAAGATGGCTTCTTGAAAACAGGTGATGCGGGCTATCTTGATGAGCAAGGTAATTTGTTTATTACAGATCGTATTAAAGAGTTAATGAAGACTTCTGGTGGTAAATATATTGCGCCGCAAGTGATTGAAGGTGCGATAGGTAAAGATCACTTTATTGAGCAGATAGCTGTTATTGCCGATACTCGTAAGTTTGTATCAGCCTTGATTGTTCCGTGTTTTGAAACGCTTGAAGAACATGCGCGCGAATTAAATATCAAATACAAAGACCGTTTGGAGCTAGTTAAACATAGCCAAATTGTTGAGTTAATTGAAAAACGTGTTGTAGAGCTACAAAAAGATTTAGCACGTTTTGAACAGGTGAAAAAATTCACCTTGTTACCTAAATCATTTTCGATGGACAAAGGTGAGTTAACGCCTACTCAAAAACTTCGTCGAAAAGTGATTCAAGATCGTTACCACAAAGAAATTGAGCATATGTATGAGGAAAGCCATAAAAAGGCGTCTCATAAAGATAAGTAATGTTTTATTTTTAATAAATTAAGGAGCCGTTATGGCTCCTTTTTTGTTTTAGCTAGTAACATATTTGGTAATAAAACTACGTGGTGGTTATTAATGTGGCTGGATGGTTTTATTTTCATGTAAAAAGTCATAAAACATCAAATTTTAAGATTTTAAAATCAAAGTCGACTTTTCCTCTAGATTCAAATGCTGCAAAAGCGTTAAAGTTGTTACAGGTAGCTGCGTGTTGTTATTGCATTGCGCAGTATACATAGCATGAATTATTCATGGCGTTTATTAGGCTAAAAATAAGCCCTAACTATGTTTCATCGACCTGGAGACAAAATATGGAGATGTTGTCCGGCGCTGATATGATCGTACGTTCTATGATCGATCAAGGCGTTAAGCATATATTCGGCTACCCTGGTGGCTCTGTTCTTGATATCTACGATGCCCTTCATGAAAAAAGCGATATTGAACATGTTCTTGTTCGTCATGAACAAGCTGCTGTTCATATGGCTGATGGTTATGCGCGTGCCACGGGTGATGTAGGTGTTGTACTGGTGACCTCTGGTCCTGGCGCAACGAATGCCATTACTGGTATTGCAACGGCTTATATGGATTCAATCCCTATGGTCGTGCTATCAGGACAAGTAATGAGTAGCTTAATTGGTAACGATGCATTCCAAGAATGTGACATGGTTGGGATTTCACGCCCAGTCGTTAAACATAGCTTTCTTGTAACCAAACCTGAAGACATCCCTGCAATTATCAAAAAAGCCTTCTATATAGCATCTACAGGTCGTCCAGGTCCTGTTGTGGTTGATATCCCTAAAGATATGTTAAACCCTGCTGAAGCGTATCCTTATCAATATCCAGAATCGATTTCATTACGTTCATATAACCCGACGACCCAAGGTCATAAAGGACAAATTAAGCGTGGTGTTAAAGCGCTATTATCTGCGAAAAAACCAGTATTGTACGTAGGTGGCGGTGCCATCATGTCATCGTGCAGCGAGCAATTGATTGAACTTGCTGAGTCATTAAACATCCCTGTTGTGAATACTTTGATGGGGCTAGGGGCGTTCCCTGGTACACATAAACAGTGTTTAGGTATGTTGGGTATGCATGGCACTTATGAAGCGAATATGGCAATGCATAACGCAGATCTTATATTTGGTATTGGAGTGCGTTTTGATGATCGTACGACTAACAACTTAGAAAAGTACTGCCCTGATGCAACGATCATGCACATAGATATTGATCCCTCATCGATATCTAAAACCGTATCAGCAGATATCCCTATCGTGGGCTCGGCGGATACCGTACTAAATAGCATGCTTAAATTATTAAAAGAGCATGAAGTGAAAAATGATCAACAAGAGATCGCACAATGGTGGCAATCAATTGAATCGTGGCGAGAACGTGAATGTTTAAGCTATGACACCGATAGTGATCGTATTAAACCACAGCAAGTGATTGAGGCTCTTCATCGCTTAACCAATGGCGAAGCTTATGTTTCTTCTGATGTTGGTCAACACCAAATGTTTGCCGCGCTTTATTACCCGTTTGATAAGCCTCGTCGTTGGATTAACTCTGGCGGTTTAGGCACGATGGGCTTTGGTTTGCCTGCTGCGATGGGAGTGAAGTTTGCTTTGCCTGATGCGGAAGTGGTGTGCGTAACAGGTGATGGCAGTATTCAGATGAATATTCAAGAGCTATCTACCGCGTTGCAATACGATATTCCTGTTAAGATCATTAACTTAAATAACCGATTCTTAGGCATGGTGAAGCAGTGGCAAGATATGATCTACCAAGGTCGCCACTCACATTCATACATGGACTCTGTGCCCGATTTTGCTGCTATTGCTGAAGCTTATGGTCATGTTGGTGTACGAATTTCAGATCCTAATAAATTAGAAAGTGAATTAGAAAAAGCTTTGGCATTAAAAGATAAATTAGTCTTTATCGATATTAGTGTTGATGAAACAGAGCACGTTTACCCAATGCTTATCCGTGGTGGTGCAATGAATGAGATGTGGTTAAGCAAGACGGAGAGAACCTAATGCGTAGAATTATTTCAGTATTACTTGAAAACCAACCGGGTGCATTATCTCGTGTGGTGGGTCTGTTTTCTCAGCGTGGTTACAATATCGAATCACTCACTGTTGCACCAACAGATGATCCAACGTTATCTCGCTTAAATATCACGACTAATGTGAAAAATGAATCGGCTTACGAACAAATCGAAAAACATCTTCATAAGCTGATTGATATTTTAAAGGTTAGTAATATTACTGAATCTGAGCATGTTGAGCGTGAATTAATGCTAACTAAAGTCAAAGCAAGTGGTTTTGCGCGAGCAGAGGTTAAACGTACTGCAGATATTTTCCGAGGACAGATCATTGATGTTACAAGTCAAATTTATACCATTCAATTAATAGGCACGGGTGAGAAGCTTGATGCTTTCCTTGCTGCTGTTGGTGAAGCGACAGAGATCATTGAAGTCGCTCGAAGTGGTGTTGTTGGTATGGCTCGGGGAGAGCGCGCGTTAAAGGCGTAATTGTATAGCGCAATATTAAGAAAGCCGATTGTAGTAATAAGCAATCGGCTTTTTATTTTTTAATGAATAAACATCGACTAATCTTTAGTAAGGAGCAGAAGGCAGGGAAGCGCTTATACCATATGAGGTAAGCGATGCTGCGGCAATTTTTGGTCCGATTAACCACAGCTATTCTCGTTATTTTAGGGTTTAAAGTGAGTGCAATTTATTTTTTGTTAGTTGTGTTGCTGTTAAATACCCACCATAAAGAGATCTTTGGCTGGTAAGATCAAAAAAGCTCGTTAATGATATTAACGAGCTTTTTATTTGAAATTTAAAGCTTAGAGGTGATTTTTTATGTCATCAACTGCTCTTTCAAAGTGGGTCTGCATAATTTTTTGAGCAAGTTCCACATCACGGTCAAGTACCGCTTTCATCAGAGCTTCGTGTTCCCCTTCATCAGTATAGCGATCTTCCACTTCTCGTGTTTTACTCACCCAAATATGGCGATAGCGTTTTATTTGATCATAGATATCATTATAGATATCAAGCATTACAGGAGAGTGTGCACTGGTTAAAATAGCGGTGTGGAAATCACTATGTCTTTGTTCCCATTCAGATAAATCAGTATCATCAAGGGTTGGATCTAAGCGGCTGAGTTTGTGATAGGTCGTCAAAATATTGAGTTCCCAAGCTTCATCACCCTGCGTAATTGCACGCGATAATAGCTCTCGAGAGATGACTTTATTCGCGCTAAAAAGATCTTGTAGCTCTTCAATTGAAACGGGTGCGACCCAACATCCTTTTTGTGGTGCAAATTTAACGTATTTTTTCCATGATAATTGCACCAAGGCTTCTCTAATTGGAGATGCACCTACGTTGTATCGCTCTTTAAGATCAGCGACAACGAGTTTTTGGCCAGGAGTCAGTTTACCGAGCAAGATATCTTGTCGGATGACTTCCATAACCTGATTCGTTAAAGTCGGGCTAGACACGTCAATCCTCTTCTGCTTTTAAAATTCTCGTTATTATTATTATTGAGAATTTATCGTCTTGTTATATATGAAGTTATAAGTACTTTAAGATTAAAGTATACATTGGTTTGTTTATTGCTTAAACATTTTAGGTGCTATTTGGTCATTTATAGAAGGGGTATCATATAAGTGATGGCTAACATAATAATGTAGCATTACCCAAAGTAAGCGCTATCACGTATTTATTGTTAGGGGACAAAGTGGCATGTTAAGAGGCTGGATGTTTAGAGTGTTAACAGCATAAAAGAAAAAGGAGCTACAAGAGCTCCTTTTTATACATCAGTAGGTACGAATTAAAGTACGTGTACAGATGCTGTGTTTGTAGTGCCTGAAGTTACAAGAGCACCAGAAACCATAACAACGATATCGCCTTTAGCACCAAGACCAGTCTCAAGTGCTAGCTCTTTACCACGTAGGTAGAATGCATCAGTGTTTTCGATTGAATCAACAACAACTGGTGTAACGCCTTTAGAAAGACATAGCTGAGCTGCTGTCTTCGTATTTGTTGTTACAGCAAGAATGCGTGCAGTTGGGAAGTATTTACGTACAGAGCGAGCTGATTTACCAGCTTCTGTTGCAACGATGATCAGTGGAGCGCCTAGCTTCTCAGCTGTGTCTACTGCACCTTTACATACTGCTTCTGTGATACGTAGACGTGGACTGTCTAGGCGAGAACCTAGCTCAGGCTTAACAACGTCATCTGTACGAGCACAGATTTGCGCCATAATAGTTACAGCTTCAATTGGGTATTTACCCTTAGCTGATTCACCAGAAAGCATTACAGCATCTGTACCATCCATGATTGCGTTAGCAACGTCACCCGCTTCTGCGCGAGTTGGACGTGGGTTCTTAATCATAGAATCAAGCATTTGAGTTGCAGTGATTACAACTTTACGTGCACGGTTACATTTCTCGATCATCATCTTCTGAGCGAAGATAACTTCTTCAACTGGGATTTCAACACCAAGATCACCACGAGCAACCATGATACCGTCAGAAGCTTCAAGGATAGCGTCAAAGTTATCAACACCTTCTTGGTTTTCGATCTTAGAGATAATTTGGATGTTTTCGCCGCCATTAGCTGCTAGAAGTGCACGGATTTCCTGTACGTCTTCTGCTTTACGGATGAAAGAAGCAGCAACGAAATCAACGCCTTGCTCACAACCAAACTTAAGGTCTGCTTTATCTTTTTCAGCAAGTGCTGGAAGTTTTACAGAAACGCCAGGCAGGTTAACACCTTTATTTTCGCCTAGGTCACCGTTGTTAAGTACTTTACACTTAACTTCAGTCTCTGTAGTTTCTAGCACTTCCATTTCGATTAGACCGTCGTCTACTAGGATAGTGTTACCTTTTGTTAGGTCTTTAGCAAAACCTGGGTAAGTTACAGCAACGCGGTTTTGGTTACCAACAACTGAAGTGTCAGTTGTGAATGTAAAATCTTGACCAGCTACTAGAGAGAAGTCTTGACCGCCTTCTAGTTTGATTGTACGAATTTCAGGGCCTTTAGTATCTAACAGGATTGCTAGTTCTTTGCCTGTATTAGCCATTACTTCGCGTAGGTTACGAATACGTTGACCGTGCTCTTCGAAGTCACCGTGTGAGAAGTTAAGACGCATTACGTTCATACCAGCGTTAGCTAGCTTAGTAAGCATTTCTACAGATTCAGTTTTAGGTCCAATCGTACATACGATCTTGGTCTTTTTCATTGAGGGTCTCTCCAGACGAACTTTTACCCAAGGGGAAATTATCATCATAGAACTAGTGTTCTCATCTGATTGCTGTATGACTACATTCTAAATGAGAGAGTAGTTACTACGATGGTTGTAATAAAAAACTCGATAAACATTACTTTATAAAAACGTTGGCGCTTTGATAAAGTGCGGTACGAAATTTTTATGGTTACTTATCGTTGGTTAGATCTTGGTACTTGCGTTAGTCAATAATATCAAACAGTTTCATTGGATATGGGCTTAACGAGCGCAACATTATAGCAGAACTCTTGTGATTTGCACTTAGAGTTAAGAGCCTAAATTGTCTCATTGCTATGTGACGTAACGATGATGATTATGCTTAAAAATAAAAATAAAGTATTGCTATTTATCAAGACTTGAAAGGGTTATTCAATATTATCTTTGCGCTGTAACATATTCTGTTGCAGTGAAGAAGTATCAAAGTAATTGATGAAATCACAATGATAGCTTTTGTGATCTTAATCTGAATGGGTATGGATAAAACAAAAGGCAGAGAAGGATTAACCTTTTCTGCCTTTCTATGTTTGGTGGCCCCTCCCAGACTTGAACTGGGGACCAAGCGATTATGAGTCGCCTGCTC
>NZ_JADQAQ010000028.1 GCF_022129445.1 Photobacterium sp. Ph5 | reverse complement strand
AGGCTTCCCCAGTTACTGCACTGACGCCCTGTTAACAATGCCACCCTCAAACACACTATAGATCTGACTGAGTATAGGGCTTCGCACTATTTTGCATACTTACCCATCTATATTGCCGAATCAGGTTCACTTTCATTGTGTATTGTTAACTTCCTATCGCTTCCTTCAGACCTTATCGTTAGCCAATAACGCCCTTGCGATTCGGATTATCTTCCCCTCAGTCAGGGTGATTCAGGTTTCTTCCAACCTGACGGGTTTGCCAGCTTCGCTGGGCAAACAAAAAAGCCACCACAGTAAAACTGCAGTGGCTTGTTTATTTCAAATGAATGCCTATTTTATTCAGCATCTGCGTGGCCGTGAATACGATGCTTAGTCACAAAACCCACTAAGAAACACATCACAAATACCACAGCATATAAGCCGTTCGCAGTAACTAATGCCGCATGTGTACCAAAGCTCTCTACGATTGGACTGGTTACCACGAAAGTCAACATGGTACCGATGGTGCCACAAAGCAGAATGAAGTTAACCAACTTCGGTGATGCAGCTTTGGTTTGCTGTGAGCCTAGCGTGATAATCGATGTGTAAATCGCGCTACTAAAGAAACCTAGAATAGAGATTACATACAGTAATGTTTTGGCATCGGTATCTTTATTAAACCAGTACATTAGTACTGTTGCTAATGCCGATAACACCATCACAAGACGCTGTAAATCAAACTTTTTCAAGATAGCACTGAATACCCACATACCAATCATGTATGCGCCCCAGAAATAACTCACCAATTGACCAGCATCAGTTATGGACATGCCCAAATCTTTGGTGGCGTATTCAGGGATCCAAGAAACAAAACCTAACTGTCCAAGAATGTAGCACAGTGCTGCAATCGCTAAGAACGCGACACCTAGGCCCCATTTCTCTTTTTCAGGGATGACTTCAAATTCTTCTTCGTCTTTTTTGCCCAATACAGGGAATTTAGCCATTAACGTCAGCACAAAAATCGCTAAATAAATGCCACCGATAGCCACATACACCCAGTACCACTCAAGATGACGCGCCAGAACCGCAGCTGAAATAATAGGGAAAATCATCCCTGCCATACTAAAGAAAGAGTCGGTAAATAGCAGACGTGAGCCGCGCTGCTTACCCTCATAGATATGAGTAATGAGGTAAGTACCAATTGACATGGTGATACCACTCACCACACCTAATACAAACATGCAGCCAGAAAAAATCGCCAAGTTATGCCCAAACATCAGTCCGAATATCGCCAAGACCATGAGACAAAAACCAAAGATAAGCTGGCGTTTTAACGGCACAATTTCCATCAACCATACATTAAGGAAGATGGAGATTAGGATACCTGTATTTAAAAAGGTAAAGGTGTTACTCATGCTTGATATTGGTAAGTTGAAGTACTTAGCAATATCCCCCATCACGATACCTGTGACGATAATCAATGAGCCTGTTAGCGCATATGATAAAAAACTAATCCATGTCAGGAGGTTGCGATTTGTGTTTGTCATTGCAAGTCCTGAAAATAACATTCGATGAAGAAATAATGTAGGTGAAATCCTACCACCTAAATTACATTTAATTGTGATTATACTCACAAAGAATAATTAACGCAGATTTGACTAGGATTAAACGTCACTTTTTTCAGTTTTAGTTCAGCTATTCATACACAACAGTACGAGTATCAATCTAACAGCTCAAACTCTTTGCTGGTGAAAACTTAACTCTTCGACTGCTATTGCATGGTTAGCTGCCATGATGGATTAGCTAAATACCATTCGACTGTTTTCCTCAACCCCGATTCAAAACTCTCTTGTGGAGCCCAGCCCAGTTCTTGTGAAATTTTGGATGCATCAATCGCATAACGTTTATCATGACCAGGGCGATCATCCACATAAGTGATCAAATCACGGTATGCCTTAATCCCTTGCGGTTTATTAGGCACTAAGATCTCCAATACATCGCAGATAGCATGAACAACAGCCATATTGGTTTGTTCATTGTTACCGCCAATATTATACGTCTCACCGACTTTTCCCTTCTCCACCACTGTTACCAATGCTTTAGCATGATCATCAACATACAACCAGTCACGCACTTGCAGACCGTTGCCATAAATAGGAAGTGGTTTTCCTGCTAAGGCATTTGATATCACTACGGGGATCAGCTTTTCAGGGTATTGATACGCGCCATAATTGTTTGAACAATTGGTGACAACAACAGGCAAACCATAAGTGCGGTGCCATGCCCTAACTAGATGATCGCTTGATGCTTTTGATGCCGAGTAAGGACTCGAGGGTTGATAGGGTGAGGTTTCAGTAAACGGCTTCGCTTGTGGTGAAAGATCGCCATAAACTTCATCGGTTGATACATTAATAAACCGAAACTGCTTACGACGAGTATCAGAAAGTGCAGAAAAATAGTGTCTTGCCACATCCAGTAACACATATGTTCCAATCACGTTAGTTTCAATAAATGCCGCAGGCCCATCAATCGAGCGATCCACATGACTTTCTGCTGCTAAATGCATCACAGCATCTGGCTGATACTGAGAAAAAACACGCTCAATCTCAATCCGGTTAGTGATATCTACCCGCTCAAAACTGTACCTGTCATCATCACTGACACATTCAAGTGATGCTAAATTGCCAGCATACGTGAGCTTGTCTATGTTCATCACTTGATGAGGTGTATTTTCTATCACGTGGCGAACAACCGCTGAACCAATGAATCCAGCACCACCTGTTATTAGGATTTTCACTGCCACAACCCTACTGTATTTTTGAGATAAAAATTCTCGTTTTAACACGATTCATTTCGAACGCCAATCAACAATATTTATCTTTATTATGGAGATATCTCTCACTTTTATTTATGTAATGTAATAATTTGCACTTAATCCGTAGATGTATGATCGAAAGATAGACATTTATTTGCATGCATACTATTGAGTATTCAGAACAAACACAGCAATCCTATTAGTAAGTAGCCTAACCAACTTAAATAAAAACATATCACTGTTTTTAAATCAGATATAAATAGATGAGCAATCAAACATGCCAAATAGAAAAATGATCGCGCTTCGAACATTAGAATTATCTTATCACCCACTTTTAGAACAAGTGATAAAAGATGATTATTATCCTCTAACCAAACAAACACAGTTATCTTGCCTATCTGATCAAGAAATAAGTCGTTTACTTGAGCAAATGACACTTTCTGTTGTACCTCATCCCAATAAAACCGCTCAGTATTATTTGCTTTCACCAGCTGCTGATTTTTTCTTTATCCAGCAGCATCCTCATGCGTCAACATTGCAAGTCCAACTGCTTATTTATCCCTTCGAAGACGCTGAATCCATCATCCAAACATTGAGCTTTATTGCGCCAAGTCTGCATCACGGGCTTCAAACGAAAGCATTACATAACCTCTCAAAACGTCACCAATTAGCTAAACAATATCTAAAATCTATGCCTTCTAAACGAAAACTGGCTGTCATTGCCAATACTTCACCGTCTGCAATTCGCCACTAAGTCGAGAGGTCAGGATGAGATTTCAAGCAGCCATAGCCAAAAAGAATCGAAGTAATAACAGTGGTGGGATCGCGCCAGATCCCCTGCATGTGGTTAATACCCTGAAGATTGCCATTATTCATTTTAATCGGTTATTCCACACCGCTAAGGATAAAGAGTCATTGTTGTTCACCTTTATCTATTTATGGATGACACAGCAACTCGATAGCCTCACCGCGGCAGACGATATTCCGTCGTTATCGCATGTAACAGGTAAAGATGCGTGTGCCGAACATCGACTACGTATTATCTACACCAATTGTATTTCATGGGTTGAATATGCCCTACGTTATTCAACCTCAACCGGGGTTGTTTGGCAGTGGCAACCTGTCCCTAGTGCACTGAATCATTTTTTCTACCGCTACGTTAAAACGCTCGCCACAACAGCGCAAAAGCCGTTATTAAACGTCGCGCTTAAACAGCAACTGTGGCGATTTATCGATAAATCATGGAAAACACCCAAGCTGTGCGCGCAGTATGGTCGCCTAAGAAAGATGTCTTTTTTCGCTATTTCACGATCATGGCTCAACGTTGTCCCTATCTCTCAACGTCGGCAAAATCAGTCTTGTTAGGGAATAAAACGTTGCATCATCGCAGCGCAACTGCCTACCAACGGGAAAGCAGTGATCAGATCCGCTATAAAATTTTTAAAGCACACAATGAGTATTTAGAGCGCATCGTCCAAACAGCAAGTCGTTATCGCATTAATCTCGCGATAGATAGCGCACATCATCATCTTTCACTATTATTAAATACAAAAGTGATGTTACCTGCGTATTTAACCACGGTAGGAAAAATCGTTGTTTTTGAACGTCGAAAAAACCCTAATGATCACGGTTATCAATATATCGAATTACCCACGCTTTGGGTGGGATCAAATCGCGCCTTACCTTTAGATGATGTACGGACTTTTTTTCTGGCGCTTGATAATAACGTCAAACAACATACCGTTGCTAAGGTCACGACAAAGACCCAATTAAAGGCCTATTACAATGCATTAACCTATCAACTCGCGTTTCAGTTTTTGATGTTAACAGGCGCAAGGCCGACACACGCGATCTCACTTGAAACGCGTCGATGTTATGGCACTTTGCAATCAACGCTATCAGATAAAGGCCGTTACCGTACGCTTTACCTTTGCGATTATTTACAAGAGGCCATCAAGTACTACCTACTTATTCAACAGAATTTATTGACCCAACTTGGTAGCCATGCCTCATCGCCATTTTTATGGTTTTTATTTGATGAAAACAATCAGCCCCAGCCTCTTAATGCCCGCAGTATGCGTCAATTTATGCACCAGCATTGGCCTTATAAGAGCAGTAATGTAAAAAAAATCGTGCCTTATTGTTTACGTCATACCTTTGCGCAACAGGCACTAACATCGACCAATCCGCAGCTCACAACACAGCACATTGATCGTCTAATGGGACATTCCTCCTTTGGTGAGCACCTTGGCAGCGATCAATGTTTTCCCATCAACAAAAAAATCTTATTAGAGTTTTTAAATCCGCTTCCGGAAAAATTGTATTTCAGTCTAGATAGCACCACGTTATTTTCTTTTTCACATACTCATCTTTTACAGGAATGATCGATGCTAGAAAATATGACACTAAAATCAGTGAGCGACGAGATCATAAATAGTCATTCTCAGCAGGGATTAGCTTGTGAAAATAAAGAATTTATTCAATACATTATTGATCTGATCAACAAAACACCTCGTTCAGATCGCAGCATGACAATGGCAGAGCTGCAAAGCATAAAAAAAACAATCACGACCATTCCAACAGGCAAGCAACGGCATTTACTACGGGACGTTGATAATGTGTTATTTTACTTACATCAACATTGTGCATGGCAACTGCCAGAGCCCGAGCTTAAACGTTTTCACGATACCCAATTAGCGTGGATGCAACTCATCAGCCTACAAGCGCATGATGCATCAGCACTGTATCAGGCTTACCAAGAATACAAACCGATCTTTTTGCAGGATCGCCCAGAGCTCAACATTGGTTTTATTGCGCTGGCATTGAGTATTGAAGTCGCACCACTATCATTGCGCTACTGGGCTGAGGTTTTAAATGAGCCAGCCAGTATTGAGCTCTTTGATAATCAACTCACGCTTGTCGTCCAGCACCAGACTCCCGCAGCACAGCACCCACAACAGCCATCCTATTTTACGCGTTATGCATTAACCCCGTTTAGCTGTCGGTTGTTAATCAACTACTTTAATAGTGAGCCAGATAAGATAACGCTCAAAACGTTGCATCACGCACTGGATCAATTGCTATCACGGACACCGTTTTATCTTGCCTCAAGAAATGCGGCGCAATGGCAACATTGTTTTCAACAAATTTGGCTGGTGCAATACCAATTTCCTTGTGCGCTACTATTAGATATCAGTCAGCCACATCGTCATGTTGCCTTTATTCCACAGCGACCTCACCCACAGTATGAACAACACATTAAGCAGATTTATGATCAAGATTGGATAGCGCCTGCCTACCACACCTTTGCAGCCAATAAAGTTGAACGTTGGCCACACCTGGCACTAATCAACGCCATTAAAAACCAGCTTTCTTCTCAATGGCAGCATATTTTAAACACCCAATTTGCAACGCCACCACCACGGTTTCACGACAATATTATTGCCCATGTTATGTATTACTTTACCTATGATTTAATTCAATTTGGTGGTGTAAGAGCGACATCATTACAGTTCGACAGTATTCGTAAATACACTCGTATATACCATCAACTCGAAGACTATCCGCTTTCTTATATCGAGGCCTGTGATCACGAGGCGCTCATGGATTGGGCAATCGAGGTGTATCGCCTCGTATCGGCTGCCCCGACGTTTAAGGAAGGCCCAGCCGATGGTCTTAGTGTATCTAAGTCCATTGGATATGGGTAGATCTATTCAATGGAGACTTGATATGGCTAACATTCGAGTGCGCCCTAATGGGATCATTCAATACGATATTCACATTTATGGCGAACGTTTTCGTGAAACCTCAGGCATGCCTGCAACACCAAAAAATCTCAAAATTGCAAAAGCGACCATTAAACAAATCAATGCGGAAATTGATTTAAACTCCTTTCAATACCGTGATTACTTTCCTGACAGTAAAAAGGTTGAATTGTTTGAGCAATTACAGCGAGACAAATACCCTGATCGTTTTTATCCCTACTTTGATGATTTTGCGAAGAAGTGGTTAGCGCAACAAGCCCCAAAATGGAAAAACAGCTACCACAAAACCGTTGAGCGTAACGTTCACCATTATTTGATCCCGTTTTTTGGTAATACTTTAATCAATGAAATTTATTTAAACCAATTAGATCAATTTCGCCAGCAACTAACCGAGATGGAAAAAGAAGATGGCAGCCGCACATTATCGAATGCACGTGTTAATAATATTTTGTGGCCATTAATTTCAATCATGATTGTGGCGGCAGAAGAATTTAAATTTGATTATCCCTTTTCACGTTATCGCGCATTGCGAGAGCAAAAAGCCGATAGTTCGCCGATGACATTACAAGAAGTAAAACGCTTTTTAGATTATGTCGAACCTGCATGGTATGACTATTTTCTACTGCGTTTTATGACGGGGATGAGAAGTTGTGAAGTGCACGGCCTTCAACTTAAGCATATTGATTTTGATCACCGCTTAATTAAAGTCCGTCAAAATGTGGTGAATGGTGAAATCACCGATGTGAAAACCCCGAAATCTCGCCGCGATTTACCTATCAATGATATTTTATCATCGTCTCTTGAACGTATTACCGCAACGTTATCCGAGCCTGACGATTTTCTGTTTACCAATGATGCTGGCGAGCCACTGGATACCCGTAAAATAGGTAAAGATATTTGGCACCCAACACTTAAAAAAGCCAATTTAAAAACACGTCGCCCTTATGAAACCCGCCATACTGCGGCGGTGCTGCATTTAGCAGCCCATGAAAATCCATTGTACGTTTCACAAATGCTCGGCCACAGTAATACACGGTTATTATTTGATGTTTACGCGCCTCATACATTTAAAAGGCAAAAACAGTAGATTGTTAATATCTACAACTATTGACTTTTATATTACCTAACCATTTAAATATTTTTTATAATTATCCGATTTTGGTGGAAAGTCATTTGCATCCAATCTGGCATATAATAATTTATTATCATTATCAATATCAACCATTTTAACTTCTGTTGTAAATGCTAACTTACAGTTCTGAACTAAAAGTTCTGAAGCAACATCATCACTAAATGAACCATAAGGATAACAAGCTGTCCATTTCTGCATATTACACCCTAACGATAATAAAAATTCTTTTGATTTCATAATTTCAACTTGAAGACTTTTCTCATCTAATTTATTCCAACAGTAATGATCGTAACCATGGCATCCAACGTGCATACCATCACGAATAAGTTGTTTTAATTGATAGGTATTCATGTAAAGTTCTTTCGCAAACGACTTCTCATTTATTTTTACGTATTTAGAGAAATATTTACTTGAAAGAGTATTTCTTAGCTCTTCAGGTAATACATGCTGAAGCATTCTTTTAATAAAAATAACCTCTTTATTATCAAATCTATTTGAAATAGCCCATTCAGAAAAATATTCATCAAATGATTTAAGATGATACTTATTTTTATATAATTCGATATCACTTTTAATATCAGAGACCAGATGATTTATATTATTAATGCTTGCAAGTATAAAATGTATCTTATTAACATCTAGAAGTTCATTTTCTATAACAGGTTTTACTGGAACAAAAAAAGACCCCTGTATATTCATTTCTTTTAGAATTGGATATACATAATTAAAATGTTCAGCATAACCATCATCAAAAGTTAATAATAAAGCATTAACTGGTAGTTCTAATATCCCATTACTACACGCAACAACATCTTCCATTTTTACTATATTATAATTTTCCAAAAAAAAAGAAATTTGTTTTATGAAATCTTCAACTTCCATCCCTTTTATATCTGGATATCTTGAGTCTTTTATTTCTCTTACATAATGGTACATAACAACAGTTAATTTATTCATTATAGATTACTCGCAACTGGCCGATCAAAATCACAATCCTGTTTCGTTATATATAATTTACCAACATCATAAAAACCACTAACTTTATTATCACACCACATAATTAAGGATGTTGTTGAAGGGGTTCTCATTTCTAATGGATGAAAAAGGTGAGGAAAATCGATAAAATCATAATCTAATACAGAAAACCAATTTTTTTCAATAAAAATACTATTTACTCTCGTATTAGTTGAATAAAAATCAATAATATCGATGTTATTATGAATAGCTTGCTCTTCAAGATAAGATATAGCTGCTGAATAAGCAGAACTTGAACCATAGAGGTCTACACAATGCATTATATTCAACTCAGGTAATTGATCTATTCTATAAACAACCACACATCTATTACCATCATCATCAGAAATTATTTTAGATATATAATTGAATGATGGATGTTTATCATATCGCCATCTAAACCATTTATCACCTCTATCAAATAAATTGTTCTCTTTAGAGTAAGAGAGATAAATCTCATTTAATTCTTCATCGGTTATTGATTTGATATAATAGTTATTTTTTTTAGATTTTTTATTTTTTAGCTAATGGCGTATAAATACCAAACTTTTCGATAACATTATCATTTATAGGATATATAAACCTCGGAATTGATTTAATATACTTAAAGTCTTTTCTTAAATATATTGGAAGAGCTTGAGGACTAATTCCCATACCAAATAAAACGGAATATTTATCTTTTAAATAATCAATCATTTTAGGGCCTAACCCTAAATTTCTTTTCTCACTATGTACTATCCAAGTAGTTAATTCTGCACCATACAAAATAAGATCATCAAAAGAGAATGATCGTTCATTTAACCCCATAACAGCAATTACATTGCCGTCCTGAACGGCAACACAACATTCATCATTGTTATTATTAGGTGTGTTAATAAATTGCCATTTATAGAAATCTTCATTAGCTAATGCTATTTTTCTAGGCCAATTTTCTCTATAAAATGAGGTTATCTCACTTATGCTGACATTTAGTTCTCTTGCAGAGCCTATCATTAAACTCATAGAATATACTCCCGTGAAATTATTATCTCTAATTTAATAGATACTCTGTTATAAAAGCTATGCACTAATCGGTTGATGCGGCAACACTTCAGCCAATTGCGGACGTGGCTTAATATTCCACACAATATCACAAATACCATCGGTAGGCACAAAGCCTGTTGGCGCTTCCAGCAGAATATTACGTACCACTTCATGCTCAAAGTCATGACAAGCTGCATCAAGGCGCTGTAATAATGGTTCAAGCTCAGACCACGGCAAATAAATCTCATCAGCTGTCATAATACGCTCATGGCGAGTTTGACCAACATTATCGCCAATCAATAACTCTTCATACAGTTTTTCACCTGGGCGTAAGCCTGAATACTGAATTTCGATATCGCCATTGGGGTTTAGTTCATCTTTGACTTCTAAGCCTGAAAGCTTAATTAACTTCGCCGCTAATTCAGCAATCTTAACTGGCTCGCCCATATCCAATACGAATACATCACCACCTTTACCCATCGCGCCCGCTTGGATCACCAACTGCGCCGCTTCTGGAATGGTCATAAAGTAACGAATGATATTGGGATCAGTTACCGTAACCGGGCCACCTTCCGCAATTTGACGCTTAAACAGTGGAATAACTGAACCTGATGAACCAAGAACGTTACCAAAGCGCACCATACAAAAACGGGTTTTGGTTGAGGTTTCCGCCAAGGCTTGCAAAGACAGCTCAGCCATACGCTTAGTGGTACCCATCACATTGGTTGGGCGTACCGCTTTATCAGTTGAGATTAATACAAAGGTTTCAACCCCCGCATTGATTGCCGCTTGCGCAGTATAAAGTGTGCCGAAGACGTTATTACGTACCCCTTCGACCACATTAAATTCAACCATAGGCACATGCTTATAAGCTGCAGCATGGTATAGCGTTTGAACTTGGAACGCTTCCATCACTGCTTGCAGACGATTCTCACGTTGAACACAGCCTAATAACGGATAAATCTCAACGGCTAAGCCTTGTTTTTTAACCGTTTCAACCAACTCTTTTTCGATTGCATAAAGGCTATATTCAGACACTTCAAACAATAATAATTTAGCGGGTTTTTGATTTAGAATTTGCCGACAAAGCTCAGAACCAATCGAACCGCCCGCGCCAGTTACCATTACTACTTTATCAGTAATATTGGCACTAAATAATTCAGCCACAGGCTCAACCGGATCACGACCTAATAGATCTTCAATCGGCACTTCACGCAACTCATCAATTTTTGATTTACCACTGACAATATCTTCGATATCAGGCACGGTACGTACTTCAATCGACAAATGCTGCAAGTGATTTAACACCGCTTTACGCTCAGAACGACTGGCATTTGGCAGAGCCAATAACACTTGCTCAGCATTATATTTATCTAGCACCATCGCAATTTTATTGGCCGAATAAACGTGTATCCCCATCATAGTGGTATTACGCAAGCTATCATCGTTATCAACAAACGCGACAGGCTTATAATCATTACTTTGACGCAAAGCTAAACATAACTGACGCCCTGTTGTGCCAGCACCATAAATAACCACTGATTTACGTAGGCTTTTAGAATGATTACGATTGGCAATATAAGTGCGCATAAGTAAACGGGCACCGCCAGCTAATAAAGCTAAGAACGCACCATAGATAATCGGCACAGTACGCGGAATACCGACATCTAAATAAAAACCTAACCCTGAAAACGCAATAGTAGAAAATACTGCACCAGCGCTGACAACCACTAAAGCTTGAAAAGTTAAATAACGTAATATCGCGCGATATAAGCCCAGCTGAACAAATATAAATAATGTCACGATTGTTAGAATAGCTAAGCATTCCCATAATGCTACATCAAGGAAATAATCATAGTGACCATAACGGACACCAAATGCGCCCCAAAAAGCCACGGAAATAAATAACACATCACAAGCTAAGCTAACAAAACGCTTGTTACTGCGAGACAGTGAAAAAATAAACTGTTCCACTTTCATAGAGGAGCCTATAGGTTAAAAAGGTTAACTAAAGAGGTAATAACTAATTTTTGGTATAACGTAGTAAGATATTCAACGACAACATTGCGTTGGCACTAAATTTAAAATAGAGATTTAAATAATAACCTTGAACTTTATTCGATTAATTACAAAGTTATTGTATCTCCATGTAATAAAGCAGTGATACACCAATTACATATCACTGCACTACAATGAGATATTAATGTAATTATTTGAGAATATACGATAAAAAATGAGTTTAGTAGACGTAAGATGGTTAATTAAGGCTTTACTGCATCACCACTGCCACTTCCTGTAGCCGTCATTAATATATATTTAAAATAATCTTTGATTGTTAAGCTATCAATCATTTTCTTATCTGTTTCAGCTAATA
Organism: Photobacterium sp. Ph5; assembly: GCF_022129445.1. GTDB lineage: Bacteria > Pseudomonadota > Gammaproteobacteria > Enterobacterales > Vibrionaceae > Photobacterium. The sequence goes on along the minus strand of NZ_JADQAQ010000028.1, from coordinate 46,747 downwards.
ATTGTGGTGTCGACATATCAATATTTTGCACTTGTGCTAAACCAGTCACACCCGGTAAAACATCATAAACACCTAACTTATCACGCTCAGCTATCAACTCTTCTTGATTAAATAAATTAGGACGAGGTCCAACTAAACTCATTTCACCTTTTAAAACATTAATTAACTGTGGCAGTTCATCAATTTTTGTTTTGCGAAGAAAAGCACCTAGTTTTGTAATAGAAGCATTACTGGCTAAATGACTAGCTACTGATTTTGTATCAACCGACATAGTACGAAACTTTATTAGTTTAAATGGTTGTTTATTTTTACCTACTCTAGTTTGAATAAAGACTGGTGAGCCTGTATCAAATAAACCAATAACAACTACGATTAACAGTATCGGCCATAAAAATAACAAACCGAAAAAGGCAGCCAGAAAATCGATTATTCGAATCATTAATATTAATCCTTTTATTTAGTTTGAAGAAAAGCATCCGCAGTTTGTTTAAAACCATCTTCAAGCGTTTGAGGCGGCTTCCATCCTAACGTATCTTTAGTATGAGTAATATCAACTTGAAGAGAACCTAATAAACGATTTATTACGTCCTCTTTACCAACAACCCTTCCAGCTAATCGATAACAAGCTATAGGTATAGGTAATTGCCATTGCGACTTACCTAAAGCCTTTGCCATCTGCTGAACCATTTCACTGGTTGAAACATCATTATCATCAGAAACAAGAAATACTTGATTAGCTGCTTTAGGATGGTCAATGCAAGTAACAATTAGATCAACTAAGTTGTCAACTGAAACTAAACTGCGCTTATTATCCTTAATGCATCCAAAAGGTAAGGGAAATCCTTTTGATACTAAATTTAATAAAGAAGCAAAATTAGCTTTAACATCAGTACCATAAACTAATGTAGGGCGAATAATAACTACCTCTAAGCCTGTTTCTTCAGCAAGTTGTAATAGTTGCTCTTCAGCTTCAGACTTAGATTGACCATAAAAATCTTCAGGGGATCGTTTATCATCAAACTTGAAAGGGTTACCGAATTGAGTTGATTCACCATTTACTTTAATCGAACTAATAAAAATAAACCGCTTAACACCCGCATCTACTGCTTGCCTTGCTAAATTTAATGTACCTTTGGTATTAACTTCACGATAATCATCAAGAGGATTATTTGATGCATCATCCATAATATGTACGCGAGCAGCACAATGTATTAAAACATCAATATTTTGCAATGTTTTATTATCACTTAATCCTTTAGTTAAATCATACTTATGAAAACATTGCTCATAGCCAACAATAGGATTTCTTAACAGCATTGATAATTCATATTGTCCATCTAACTCTTTAACAATATTTTTACCTAGAAAACCACTCGCTCCTGTTATCGCAATACTAATCATTTATAGATCCAAATTTAACAATCGAATTAGACATTTCAGTCATAATATTATCGCGACGATATTTTTCAATAAAACTCTTTCTATTAATTGTATCTAAATTTAATTTATTTAAAGCTGAAAAAGCCATTTTTTCATCGCCAGGATAAAAAACTTCTGCATTATCTACTTCAGTATTAATAAATTCACCAGCAAAACCACTTACACCAGCAAGTACGGGTTTTCCTGTAGCTGCATATTCAAATATTTTTGAAGGTAATACTTTTTCAAAAGCTGAATAATCATTCAGATGAAGAAATAACACATCCGCATTATTATATAATTTTAACAGTTCATTCCTATTTACTGGTTCACATAATGTAACATTATTACATCCAACTATACTATTAACTAAAATATCTTTCCGACCACCATCACCAACAATTAATATTTCATAATCAGTTCCAATATTATTGGCTAGTTTTGGTATAATCTTATGAAGTCCTTGCCCTTCACCAATATTACCAGCATATAATATCTGCTTCTTATTTTTAATCACACTAGAATTTTGATCATCTAATAAAAACTCACTATCAATACCATTAGTAAACCATGAATAGGTAGTATTTTTAAAACGTGATTCAAAATAATCAGAAAAACCTTTAGATACTAAATTTATATGTGTTGCGCTTGAAAATGTATATTTTTCAACTGCAGATAAAAGAGGATTAACTATTTTTGCTAAAAATGGATTTAAAACATCATTCAACGTATCAACAAAAATATCTCTAATATCTAAATACAATGGTATTTTTTTATTTTTAGATATCCTTGCACCAAGGAAAGCAGTAAACAATCGAGAACTTGTTGCAAAAACAATATTATAATTTTCTTTTTTTACTATTTTCATCACTTCCATATAATATTTAGAAAATGATTTGATCTGATCTACCATTCCACTTTTATGTGCAGGTAAAGATATACGTCTAATTGATACATTACCATCAACTTCAAAAGACAGTGTCTCTTGTTTATAAGAAGAATAACGATTAGGCATTGTGGTTATGACTTCAATGTCTATCTCTTTATTTTTCTTTAATTGTTCAACTAATGCTGTTGTTCTAAATGAACCTGCACATAAATCAGGTGAATAATAAAATGACAAAATAAGTATTTTCACTTTAATCCTTTAATATTTTTATATGACTAGATATTTTATTTTTATTAAAATTAATTATTATTTTATTATTATCAACTGACTCACCAAATCTAGGATGCCATGTTGAAGGCTCTATTTTGATATCATCGGAACTTGAAAACTCAACATTCAAAAAATCATTAATTTTTAAAATCAAAATTCTATTTGACCTTTTAATAATTTCAATATTAGGATGAAGATGTAATATAAAAGTTCCAACGACTACTTTACCAAAAGTATCTTCTATTGTTACCTGATCAAAACTACATGTTAATATACGGCTATGAATAATATTTTTATCAATTCTTGTATAACCATCATGACTAGCTGAAATAATCACATTCTGATTTATTTCATCAAAGAAAGACTTATTTAGAGTAGAATAAGCTCGTCTTGCGACACGAAAACCTGACCAAACCTCAGAAGAGTCACAACCATTAATTTCAACAGTATTATGTGCAGCAGTCTTTCTTTGCCTTAAACGTTCATCACTAATTCCATATAATGAGGTACCTGAATTAACAAATAAACGTTGCTGGCCGACAGACATTTCAAAACTTAAACTATCAGCATGAGCATGGCCAGGTAAGTAATCGGGGCCAACATTTGCATGATCAAAAATAACAGTATAATCATCAAAACTAATATTACTATAGCCACTAACAGAATTAGTAACTAAACAACTTTTTTTATCATAATAATTAATTGATAACCTTTCTGCATATCTAAAAATATCATAAGGCGGAATAGCTATCCCTATAGCTGCATCATTAAAAAAGCCTATTTCGCCATCAGGATGAAGCATTGAAGATAACCATGATAATGCTTTAGATGCTACGCTTTTCCAATAACATAATTGCTCTAATAATTTTTCATTTTGAGAAATACTTGCTAAATCAATTAATTCCAAAAGGTCCCAAAGTAATATCTGATGATACATTGGGGATAATTCAAAATGCCCTCCGTCAGATAAAAATTGCTCTTTCAATTCATGATTTAATATTTTCAACCCTTTATTTATATATTTTTCAGCCATTATCCCTTCTAGATATGAACCAGAAAATATTAAAGCTTTCGCATTCGCGAATAAATGATTCCCTAGAATATGATATTCTATCTGTTGATATAAAGCATCAGATTGCTGATATAAACTGTTAATGAATTTAATATCTACATTATCTTTTTTACTAAGCCACTTAATCCAATTCACTAAACGTATTGATAATGGATAAGGCTCCCATCCATTACCATTACATGGAGGATTATTTATGATCCATGAATTCATATAAAAATAATGCAATTCTTCTCGCTCAAGATAAGTATATGAACTTAAATCATCAAAATAATGTAAGTTATAAATCCATAATTTATCTTGAGTTATATCATTCCAATTATTATGGTTAAAATTATTGTTTTTTTTATTTAAAAAGCATACTTCATTAAAATCAAATATACTTTGATTATTCAAATAAAGTCCATCCCATTTCCAATTGTTAATAACAGATAGATTTTTAACTCTTAATACTGGTTTTTTATATCGATAATAAAATCGAAAAAAAAACTGTTCAAATTTCAGGTGTTTCACTGTGTGAAACACCTGCATCATATTATTTAATTTCATATTATTACTGATTACGAAGCTGTTCAGCTATTTCAATAGAAACTTTAGCAACCTCAAATATTTCTTTAGCCGGAATAGGAGCAGCAGTACCATTTTTAATTGAATCTAAAAATAGCTGAGAGCAAAGAGCTTGTCCTTTATCTTGCTTCCATAAATTCATTTTTTTAAAATCTTTCCAACCAAAACCTTTTAACTTAACAAAGTTATCTAATTGTAATACTTTTCCAGCGGCAAAAACCTCTACTCGTTCCTTAGGAAAACTAGCAGCTCCATTAGCTAAATAGTGAATAGTGCCAAATGAACCATCAGCAAAACCTAGAATAATCGCAGCCTTATCTTCAGTTATTTCAACTGCGCTAGTATCTCCCATTCTACGAGCTTGAACCGATACAATTTCACTTCCTGATAAAAAAAGCATCAAATCAATAAAGTGACAAGCTTCACCAATAATTCGCCCCCCACCAATTTCATTATTTTGTGTCCAATGATCGCCAGGAATTGCACCTGCGTTCATAGTCATAATAAATGATTTTGGCTCTTTAATAGAAGTTAACAGCTGTTTCATTTTTTGAATTTGTGGAGAAAATCGTCGATTAAAACCAACCATTAATTTTGGCGGATTAGTTGAAGTTTGAGCTTCTTCATAAACTAATTTAACTTCAGCTAACTCCTCAAGATTAATTGCTAACGGCTTTTCAACAAAAACATTTTTATTCGCTTTTAACGCTTGGTTAACAAAGTAACTATGGCTATTATGTTGAGTAACAATTGCAACAGTATTAATTTTATCATTGTTAATCATTGCTAACGTGTCTGTAGTTGCCTCTACAAAGCCTGCCTTTTCACCATGAATAACACCATTCACACCACCAGAAGTAGAAATACTATAAAGTTGTGCACCTGCATTTTTAAAGGCAGGAATTAATACTCGAGAAGCATAATTACCAGCACCAACAAACCCAACAACAGGCTCTGATTTACTATATTCAGGTGTTTTATTCAGCTTAACTACACTTAGATGACGTTTTTGTGGCTCCGAATTAAATTGTAATAGAATACCCAAAGCTGTTTTATCTGTTGTTAATAACTCATATGCATCCGCTGATTTTTCAAACTCAAATCTATGTGTAATTAAAGGATTAACATCAAGTTGTCCACCTGACATCATATCTAAAATAGCTTCAAAATTACGCTGTTCTGTCCAACGAACAAATGCAATGGGATAATCATTGCCTTGTTCTTCATAATCAGAATCATAACGACCAGGACCATAAGAACATGAAACTTGAAAAGTTAGTTCTTTTTCATAAAAATCTGCACGACTTAACTCTAAACCAATGACCCCAACTAAGATAATACGTCCACGTTTACGACTCATTCGTGCGGCTTGTGTTACTGGGTCATTAGACTTAGTAGAAGCTGTAATTATTACACCATCAACACCAATACCACGACTAAATGCCATACCAACAGCAACCGGATCTTCACCTTTTCCTGGATTACAAATTTCTGCACCAAACTGCTTTGCTAGCTCAAGTTTTGAATCATCAAAATCAATAGCTAAAACCCGACAACCTTGAGCCCGCAACATTTGCACTGTTAACAAACCAATTAAGCCAACACCAGTTACAACAAAACATTCACCCATCGTAGGGTTAGCTAAACGTATACCTTGAAGACCAATACTTGCAACAACAGTAAAAGCGGCCTCTTCATCAGATACGTTTTCAGGAATCTTTGCACATAAATTTTTTGCTACACGTACCACATCAGCATGGGGTCCATTTGAAACTACACGATCACCCACTTTAAAATTATCAGTATTTTTACCTACAGAATTAACAATACCAACATTACAGTAACCTAATGGTAAAGGCTGTGCTAATTTACTTTTAACTGTATCAATAGTCGTCATCAAGCCATCAGTTTGCACTTTCTCAAGCACCATTTTAACTTTATCTGGTTGTTGACGGGCTTTATCAATAAAATTAGCTTTACCAAAATCAACTAACATACGCTCTGTTCCTGCAGAAATAAGCGTCATGCTAGTATCGATAAGTAAATGCCCAATAGAAGCTTTTGGAGATGGTGCTTCAACAATACTAGAGCCACCTTTTGCCATATCTTGTAATACTTGTTTCATTAATTTCACCTAAGAGTTCGATTTGTAAGATCGTAAATAACTGTAGATAAATCATTTTCTTTACTACCTACATTATAAGAATATAATATATTAGATTTTTCTGAATTTGATGGAAACATCACACTACCGAATTGAAACAATCGATAAGGCCAAATATCTTTATTAATAGAAGTTATAATTGATATTTTTTTTGATTTTTTGTTATAAATAATAATATCAGACTTATTTTCAAGAATACCTGGAGCTGGTTTATTATCTAGCAATCTAGCTATTTTACCTATCTTCTTCTCTGATGGTTCCGTCGATGTCGAAAAAACAAAATAGTCTTTTAATTCTGTCCCATATATACATGACCCATTAATATCAACTAATTGTTCTGATACCCATCCAGCACCTACTTGTTTCATCATACGGATACTATTAGTTTTTATTTGCGAATCAGTAGCATATAATATTCCATCCTCTAATGGAAAGGCTACACAAGCTCTATAATTCTGATTATCTGTCAAAATAGGAGATACATTCTTAAAGTTATCTTCAGCTTTATATATGCTAGCTGAATGTTCAAAATCACCAGCTAAAATCCAAATACAGTTCCTATATATATCAGGGATCAATGCATGTATATGATTTATTTCTCCTTTCACAAAAGAGTAAGTATTAATCCATTTACCATTAGAATTACGAACATAAATATTTACAGGATCTCGATCATGATTTCCAAAATACTCTCCAAAGCAAACTACGTCTGTAAAACCATCTATATTTTTAATAATAGAGAATTGTAGAGGTCCTCTACCAACAGTAAAATTAAACTCTTTAACTAAGACTCGGCTAACAATATCATATCTAAATAATTTTTTATCATATACAAAAAAATAATTGAGCTCAGCCTTTATTGCAGCTCCAACTCCAGATCTAAACATCCGATAAAACAATCTACTTTTATTTGTAATTAAATTTAATTTAGATTTAGGGAATGTAAATAAAAGTTCTTCACTTAAATTATTAAAACATGAAAAAACTTTATTTCCTCTAGCATAAATCAGTTTATCTCCATCAAAAAATAACGGCTTACAATTTTTCAAAAATAAGGTTCCTTTCATAATGAAGTACCAAAATAAGGATAGCCAGAATTGTTATTTTTATTCAAAAATTCAATTAAATCTTTCCCTTTAACAACTTCAACAGTAACTCCATCAATTTTAGTTGAATGCATTATCCCTGAATTAATTAAATCTTTGCATAAAGTTCTTTCAGCGAAATGTAATGCTCCCCACTTAGGTTGTCTTTCTCTTAAAGTAATATCTTGTTGGAATTCACCATCCTTGATAATAAATCTTTTTTCTCTGTACCAATTACTAATCGGCCAATCTTTATCAAGTCTATCTTCAGCAACATGAATAGCAGTTAAACTATGTGTTAAATCAGTGCCTAAAGATATAATAATCGCATCATGATCAATACATTTAGACCAAGAGGATTCATAACCACAAGGTAATGGACTTAATCCAGAAAGATTATCATTCATTAAAGTAGTAGCTAACGGCCCCATTGCAACCATCGTATTAATTGGATGCCTACTTCGTATAGAGTTTTTATTTCGATGTAAGTAAGCAGGTAATAAGCCAGTTTTAATCGGTGATTTTTTAACATCATACTCATAGATATAATCAGTATTATTTTTTATTAAATATTCTTTTTTTTCTTCTTTTTGTTTAAACTTTGGCATTGCAGGCATTGCGATTGTACCGGTATCCCCAATTAATGAACATAACTCATTAATAATTTCGGTCGGAGATAGCCCTGTACTTTTTAACGGTGAAAAAGCCGAATGAACAAGGATCAAACTTCCATCACTTACACCTGAACGATATAAAAAATTTTTAATTTCATTGAAATTCACAGGATTTTCATTTATAGAATTCTTAATGCTTTTTTTTGTCACAGTTGATAAATGTTTCACATTATTCCAATATATTTTCCGCCCCAAAACCTCTATATAAGGAGATATTGCAAATATTTTTCTAATTAAAGTATCATTAGCCATTACTATTCCTAATAATTAAACAAACTTTCAATTACGGTTCTAAAAAAACATCAAGAAATTCATCATAATCGATTTCAGATACTACTTTTTGTTGAATAGGTAAAGTACCAGACATTTTTCTAAATTTTATATAATAGTTAATTTCACTATACACTGTTTCAAAATCATCAACTGCAACTAAATTGGATCCAGGATATCTTTCACAAACATCTGTTGTTATAACATTTATACCTTTGCTAATTGCTTCTGCAACTATCAAACCAAAACTATCGACTGAATTCAATCGTAAATATATATCTGTTGCTGATAAGACTCTATTAAATTCTTTTTCATTTAGATGAGTAAATATAGTATAAGATGGAAGCGTTGATGCTAAAGAAATAATTTCACTTTGCAATCCCTCATAATCAAATCCATATAAACATATATCTAAGTGAAATATTTTACCAGCTTTAGATAGTCTAGAAAATATATATATACTTTCTTTCAATCTATAAATTGATATTGGAAAACCTGATATTAAAAATCTAACCTTCTCATTACCAATAACGTTATTTTTATTTTTATTTTCATTTTCATCAGGAATGTAAGGGCTGATTTTGTATAACCTTTTTGCTCCCAAACTTTCATAAAAAGACTTCTGTTTTTCAGACAAATAGCCAATAGCATTGAATTTATCGAGTGCTTTGAAAACCAAATGTTTAAATAACGGATTTAAACTATTATATTTATTTTCTTGTTCACCATTATGAAGAATTAGCCCCCATTTAGATATTTTTCTTTTTGGTATGAAAAATAATAATAGTAAAGAGTTTATCGTTGAAAAATTAAATAAGAATATACCATTATTTAATAAGTTTATTTTTAAAAATGAAACAAAACGCCTTAAAACCCCTCCTGATAAAAATATGCTATTGACTCCATTTGGTACCTTTTTTTTTTTGATGGGTATAAGTCCACAACTATTAGGTTTTTATTTTTATATTTTTTTGCAAAGTTAAAGGTAAATGTAGTTACTCCTCCAACCTCTTTATCTGCAGGAAAACGACCAAAAAAAAATAATTTCAAAATTAACAAACTCCACGTTTTTTCAAAATAGCTTTATGTTCTAAAATGCTTTTATCTGTAAATCTTTTTTTTATTACTTTACAAGGATTACCTGCAGCAATACAGTACTCTGGTATATCTTTTGTAACAATAGAACCTGCACCTATAATACACCCACTACCTATAGTAACACCTGATAGAATAATAGTATTAGCCCCAATCCAAACATCATCATTTATGATTACATTTTTATCAATATGAACTTCTGACTTATGATTTTCATTCATACGATATCCAATAACATCATATATATGATTTCCACCATATATTTGTACGTTAGGTCCAAACATAACATCGTTACCAATTATTATATATCCCCTATCAGAGCTAAACCATGCTTTTGGTGCAATGAATACATTTTTACCTAATTTAATAGTTCTATAAGAAAAATGTGACCTGATAGGATAAAAATTAACATTTTCCCCACAAGATAAAAAAAAACTCTTATATATATTAATTAAAATACTTCTTAAGATTTTATATATAAACATCACTTTCCTTATATCATATAGGATAAACAGTTGGATATAATAGAGGTGCCAGTAATAAAAATATAGATAATATCATTACGGCCTTAATTCGATTAAAATAGCAAATAAGTACTAACGGAATAAGTAAAGCCAATGAGGTGTAATCTGAGAATCTCGACAACCTTCCTGACAAATGTGGATTAGAAAAAAAAGCCACATTAATAGCTAAACCAAAAGCTGTAATTAATAGAAATAAAAAACACAAACGCCAAGCAATGTTTATATCAATATTAAAAACTTCGGATAATTTAATATATCGTTTATAAAGCAACAAGCTAAATATAGGAAAAATAATAATAGATAGTATTGATGTCAATCTAAAACCTGTATTATTAGATGTCAAATAATGTAATTTACCAGTTGCAACTTCAGCACTAGGAAGAAAAGATAGTAATGACGATATATTTGGTAAAATAATACTTATAGATTTCAAAACAACAACAAAAGACAATGACACTAGAATATAAAATAAAATAAATCTATTCTTAACGTATGGTATCGCCCCTAAATTAAAATACCCAGCAAAAAATAATATAAAAGAAATTGCCAAATATTGTGAGTGTAACATTCCTCCAGCAAAAAATAAAATACCAGAAAATATTTTTTTATCTCTTAATAAACAAAAAAAACCAGCCAATATTAAAATATACGATAATGAAGATCGAGGAGAAGCATAAAATATTGTCGGTATTATTACAGGTAATGTCATCAACCAAAATAAATGATTAATAATACAAGATTTTTTATTGAACGGCGTAAAAATATAGTATATTGAAAAACAAAATATAAAATTTACAGCTAAAAACCCACTATAATTAATATCAGTAATTACTTTTATAAATGCACTATAAATCTTATAAAAAGGCTCAGCAGTTAGACTAGAAAACGTATAAAAATATGGATATGTGGCTATTTGTCTTGCAGTTTCATAATCAGCTTTATAATGTTCATAATCTGCACCATTCGATTGAATACAATATAGAACAATGGGAACATTCAAAAATAACAATATCAATCCGAGTCGCGTATTAAATATTGCAATAAAAAAAATGACTAAACATATTATATAGTATGTAAAAATATTTACTTCAATCATGCTAGGAATACATCCTATTTTAGTGAGCGATTTAAATTACAAACTATTTTTTCAACACCTAAATATATTGAGGATTTTATCTCATTTAAATACGACATTTGATCTATATCCATAGCAAAAAGAACAGCATTATCTAATTTAAACTTATTTTTTGATAAAACTATTTTATTTACTATCTTTTTATCTTTATAAAATTCATCAAACATAGAAGAAACTTTATCATCCCACATAAATCCAATAGAAGGAATACCATATGTAAGTGCAAATATAATACTATGCATACGACAACCAATAAAAACACCAACATCAGAATAAATATCTGCTAATTCTTGAGGTGATGATTTTGCATCTTCGATTTTGATTAAAATATTTTTATTTATTAATTTTACACTGTTTTTCAATTTAACAGCAGCTATACTGTCTTGAGGGAAAGCTGTGTTAATTATTTTTATTGGCATATTTAACTTTTCAGATATTTCACATAACTGTTTTGCAAATTCCAATATCTCACTTTGACTGAAATAATTAGCTATTATATTAACACCAATATATTTTGAACTTTTATTTCTTGCCACGGAGATATCACTTAAGGTAAAAACAGGGTCTGCAATTTTTTTGACTTTTTCATTATTGTCAAAATATTCATATGACACTTCATCTCTAACAAAAATAGAATCTGATAATTTAATCAAAGATTTAATAAGTTTCTTTTCTTCAAATTCAAATGGTCCAGCACCACAAAATACTAAATTTTTACTTATATTATCTGGTGTGCTTTTTAGCATTCTAACTACCCTATAAGCATAATCACATCCTTTATTTGACATTAATATATTCCCACCACCAAAAATAACCCCATCAACACCATCTAATGAAGAAATATATTTTTTAGATGAACTACTTAATTCAAATTTTGTTTTTTTTATTTGGTAAAACAACCAAGGCAATCTATTTTGTAAAAAAAAAGAAGCAGACATTCTTAAGTTGTCTTTAATATTTCTTTCCTCAAATGAATTTACATCTCTCATCAAAAAATCACGAGATTCAATTATTATACCATGCCTTAAAAAAAGGTTTTCAATACATTTAGAGATCATTAAATCACCTATATTATTACCATAAATAGGTGAGTATTTAACTATTTTCATTTTCTATCTTCCTTACGATGGCAATTGACAATAACATATAAAATATAGCACCTAGAATATTAACAACTATAATGTAATCATTATATCCAAACCCCAAAAAAATAATCATCATACCTATTAATATTCGTGTAAATAAATTTACAATTTCAAACTTCATATATTGTTTGTTATTCTTATAGACTGTCATCAAACTAATAAATGGAGAACACCCAACAACGGCAACTAACCATATCGAAATATAGATTGAGAACTCATTAATTTTTAACCATTTTGGATCAACATTTAAATACTCAAGAATGCCAAAATTTAAACTTAACAATACTGCTAGATAAATTAACGTTGAAATTAAGAATATAAAAATTGACAATTTGTATACTTTTTTAATTTGTATTTTTATGTCAAAACCACTTAAGTAACTAGTGAATGTTTGACGTACCGCACTAGAAACAACCCTACAGGGAATAACAAGTATTTTTGATGCTAAACTATATACACCCGCAATATTCGTTCCACCAATATAATTGATAATAATTAGTACCAAAGAAACAGATAGTGAATTAATTATATTTTGCCCTGTCGCGTAATATGTAATATCTTTATTATATCTTACTTCTTTAATTGCATCAGAAAATTTAACTTTAAAGCATCCTCGAATATCACGCTCAAATATTAGTATAATAATTAAGGCACTAAATGGTGCTAATACAGAACCATAAACTAAAGCATCCGTTCTTAAACTTGTCATAGACAAAATCAATTGAAAAACACCAATTGCTGATGATTGATAAAATAATAAAAGACTAGCTATACCTATTTTATCAGCTCGAATATAAAATGCTGTCGCTAATTGTATAACAACATATGAAAACACATATACATTTGACAGTAAATATATCTTAAATAAATCATCCACTCCAATCATCTTATAATAAATGACAGAAAGTGCGGCACCAACAATGCTTACATATAATGCAAATATTATTGACAACCTAAACATTCGTGTTAAATCTTGCTTATTTGCAGAAACTATAACTAAGTCCATTTTAAAATTAGCGAAGACAACAACAATAGTTAGTGGAACCAAAAATAATGAAAACTCTCCATACTCCATAGGTGAAAATATATTAATAATAAAAGGATAGAGTAATATATTAACAATTACTCCGCCTCCACTACTTGATATCACTTTCAAAAGAAGCCGATACATTATTAGCTTATTATTCCTTTCGTATCAATAACAATTCCTGATCTTATAGATATATCTTTAAATTCTTTATGATCAACAAGCATTACTTGAATATCCGCTTCAACCAAAGCTAATTCAATATCAACTAATTCAACACTTGTTAATTTTTTAGGGATCTCTTGGATATTAGGCTCAATCGCGATAGTACGACCGGCATGCATTTCAGCAATTTTCTGAGTAATACCCATAGCTGGACTTTCACGTAAATCATCAATATCAGGTTTAAATGCTAATCCATAACAAGCTATCGTTATTTCACGGGCTGTTTTGTCTGGATTGGCTTGTAAAAAATCAGCAATCGCTAACTTAACTTTATTCACTACCCACTCTGGCTTACTGTCATTCACTAAACGTGCTGTATGAATAATTTTTGCTTCTTCCGGTGTTTTTGACACAATAAACCAAGGATCAACAGCAATACAATGTCCGCCAACACCAGGACCTGGTTGAAGAATATTTACTCGAGGGTGACGATTTGCAAGGGCAATTAATTCCCAAACATTAATATCTAACTTGTCACAGATAATAGATAGCTCATTCGCAAAAGCAATTTGTACATCACGAGAACTATTTTCTGTTAATTTTGCCATTTCTGCAGTGCGTGCATTAGTAATAACACACTCACCTTCAACAAATGTTTTATACAATTCAACTGAACGCTCTGAACAACGCGCTGACATACCACCAATAACGCGGTCGTTTTGTACTAACTCACAAATAACTTTACCTGGCAATACTCGCTCAGGGCAATGCGCAAGGTTTACATCAGCACTTTCACCCACTTGTTGTGGAAATGACAAGTCTGGACGTTGAATCGCTAACCATTCAGCCATTTGCTCTGTTGTACCTACAGGTGATGTAGACTCCAGAATAACTAAATCACCTTTTTTTAATACTGGTGAAATAGCTTTAATCGCTGATTCGATATAACTTAAATCAGGCTCAGGTACATCACCATCATTACAAGGTTTAAACGGTGTTGGTACTGCAATTAAAAACGCATCTGCCGGCTCTGGTGTTAATACCGCTTTTAAATAACCTTCCGTTACCGCTGCACTAACCACCATATCAAGCTCAGGCTCAACAATGTGAATTTTACCCGCATTAATGGTCTCAACCGCTTTGGGGCAAACATCAACACCAATAACGTTTTTCTTACGTGATGCAAACATTGCTGCCGTCGGTAAACCGATATAACCAAGACCAATAACCGAGATTCTTTCGAATGACATTTTTATATCCTTATTTAGTTCTTTTTATTTCGCTAAATTATCTAAAATTCTTTGACACGCTTGACCATCACCATAAGGGTTATGTGCTTTACTCATCGCATGGTAAATATCATCATTCGTCAGTAGTTCATCTAAGCTTGAAGTAATAACATTAATATCCGTACCGACTAATTTAACGGTGCCAGCAGCAACAGCTTCAGGTCGTTCAGTTGTATCTCGCATTACTAATACAGGTTTACCTAATGACGGTGCTTCTTCTTGAATACCACCCGAGTCGGTTAAAATAATATGAGAGCGGCTCATTAGATAAATAAAGGGTAAATATTGCTGAGGCTCAATTAAGAAAATATTATCGATACCTGCCAAAATACGATTAACAGGCTCACGGACATTGGGATTTAAATGCATCGGATAAATAATTTGCGTTTCAGGATGTTTTTTTGCCGTGATCGCTAATGCTTCACAAATACGCTCAAAACCACCACCAAAACTTTCACGTCGATGACCCGTCACTAATATTAATTTTTTATTCTCATCTATGAATGGAAATAAAGATGCTAATGTTGCATTTAGATCGGCATCATTCTCTATCTTATCTTTGATCATCAGCAAGGCATCTATCACAGTATTTCCGGTGACATAGATATCGTCAGCTGAAAAATTTTCTTTTAATAAATTTTCTTTTGACGTCTCTGTCGGTGCAAAATGATAGTTAGATAATGTTCCAGTTAAGCGTCGATTGGCTTCTTCTGGCCACGGCGAATAAATATTACCCGTTCGTAATCCTGCTTCCACATGACCAACCGCAATCTGCTCATAATATGCCGCTAAGCTTGCCGCAAATGTGGTTGCTGTATCACCATGAACCAATACCACATCGGGTTTAAATTCTTCTAATACTGGCTTTAGTTTTAATAGAATCCCTGCGGTCACATCATTTAATGTCTGCCCCGCTTTCATTAAATTCAAATCATAATCTGGCGTTATTTCAAATAACTCTAATACTTGATCTAACATTTCACGATGTTGTGCTGTCACACAAACCTTAGCGTCAAAGCGTTCATCGTTTGCTAATGCATGCACTAAAGGCGCCATTTTTATTGCTTCTGGACGCGTACCAAAAACGGTTAACACACGTTTTTTTTCCATGATTAATTCCATTTGAATTGTTTTTTATATGAAAGAGAAATGCAATTGATTGAATATTTTCATCAGGCCAACTCAGTGTTTTTAGGGACCTGAGACACAAAACCTGAAATTTGAGCCATAAAAAAGCACTAGCCGTCACAGCTAATGCTTTGTTATGAAACAAGTTTAATTGTTATTTAAGGTGTTGAGGGAATAGGTCCTACGACTGAAGCCTAAGACCGTATTTCTTTATAATTAAAACGCTTAATAATTACTTACTGTCATAACTGTAATTATAGTAACCATAATTTCCGCCGTAGGTACTGCTTGCTTTACGAACAATGGCGTTAAGAATAAAGCCTTTCACTTCAATGCCATTTTGTTCAAAGCGTTGTTTAGCAACCTCAATTTCTTTAACGGTATTTTGCTCAAATCGCCCTACTAATAATGTGGTTCCTACATGGGCACCCACAATCGCAGCATCAGTTACCGCTAATATAGGGGGAGTATCTACAATCACCATATCGTAATGCTGTCCTGCCCACTCGATTAATGCTTTAAAACGCGGATGCATTAACAACTCTGACGGGTTTGGTGGTGTGTCACCACGAGGTATAAATTCTAAGCCATTCACACCTGTTTCACGGACAATACTGCCAAAATCTTGTTTGCCACATAAGTAATCAGATAAACCAGGTTTATTATCTGTACATAATTGTGTTTCCATGCGACCTTTTCGCATATCAGCATCAATCACTAATACTTTTTGACCCGCTTTTGCAATCACTGATGCTAGGTTTACAGATACAAACGATTTACCAATGCCAGGACTAGGGCCTGATACCATTAGCACATTATTTTTTGCTTCCATCATCGCAAAGTGCAAGCTTGTACGTAAGCTACGCAGCGCTTCAACTGATAGATCCGCTGGGTTATAAACACTTAACAAGGTTTGCTCTACTGTTAAGTTTTTACCTTTTTGTTTTTTCAGTAGCTCGGTTTGTGAGTCAGATAAAGGAATTGAAGCATAAACAGGTAAGCCAATTCCTTCAATTTGATCTGGCGTTTCAACCCCTTTATGGAACGCTGCACGAAGTAAAGCAATCGCAACCGACAGCATGCCACCTATCAGTGTTGTAAGAACAACAATTAAGGCTTTTTTCGGTTTCACTGCCTGTGAATAGCTTTGCGCTGAATCTAAAATGCGCACATTACCCACAGTACTGGCTTTTACAATGCTTAGCTCTTGGACTTTGTTTAGCAATTCAACATAAATTTGCTGATTCACTTCAACGTTACGGGTTAAACGTAAAATTTCTTGCTGTGTTTTCGGCAGTTTCTCTACACGTTTATTTAAACGTGCTTTTTCTGATAACAAGGTTTTGCGCTTATCTAATAAAGCAATATATGCTGGGTGCTCTTTCGTAAATCGCTGTGAAATATCACTTTCTTTAAAGGTTAGTTCATTTAACTGTGATTCAACATTCACCATCACTTCTAATGCGGATTTTGCTTCTAAATTAAGATCAACTGACTCGTTTAATTGACGATAGTGATTAAGTTTGTCTTCTGCATTATTTAATTGGCTTTTAATTTCAGGTAAATGTTTTTTAAGAAACACTAAACTTTTTTCAGCTTCGGCAGAATTACGTTCTACATTTTGTAAAAAGTAATTCTGACTGATATCATTTAAAATATCTTTTATTTTAGTACGATTCTCACCCGTCATTGAAAGCTGAAGAATACCTGTTTGCTTCCCTCGCTCGCTCACTGACAAACCACGCTGTAAACCTTGAATTGCATCCAGTCGACTAATTTTACTTAAGGTAAATGTCGCATCATTCTTTGCATTCAGGTCGGTGACTAATAAGCTAATACCTTTATTTTCAGCCAGTTTACCGACTTGCCCTTTTAGTACTTCTCGGCCATCTGCATTCCCTAACGTGTAATCACTGTCTTTACTGTTAGTAACAGTTAGCACATAACCACTTTGTAGGGCTGAATCAGGTAATAGGAATCGAGAAACGGCGATCGATTCGCTATCTCCAGCAAGTCTTGCTAAGCCTTTTCCAATAACGGGCATGTAATTAGGTGTGGCAACAATCGTTAAATTCAGTTTATCGACTGTTTCGCCTAATACCATACGAGACTTAATAATTTCGATTTCAGTAGTGGCGGTTGATTCAGAAGAGAAAAGATCAGCCATGTCACCACCAAGGGCTGGCATACCAGTACTCTTCTGCTCGACTTGAATTAGAGCATCGGCTTTATAAATTGGTGTTGCGAGTAGCGCATAAGCAATACCAATAAAAGTAAAAAGTAAGGTGATAACAATAATATTCCAACGGTTATCAACTAATATGCCAAATAGCTTACCAAGATCTATTTCATCACTCTGATTAGGTGTCGCTTTGTTCGTTAAATTTTGAGCTAAACTCATGAATCATTTTCCATTCGAGTCAATATAGGTTTATTTAACTGCTTTCTTTAAATTCGACGTTTTATCTATTTCAAATCGACAAAACGATTAACACCTTCAGTTAAGCTATTAAACCCGGTAATAGTAGGCAATAATTGTTTAATAACACGATTCCAACGCGTAATTGGCGCAGCGGTGACGTAAACAATATCGTAAGGTTTTAAATCAAATTCAGTACCTATCACCAATGCTGTCGCATCTTTAATGTTTAATTGATAAATATCTGCGATAGGATCATTAGGCTTCGTTGTTTCTTTTGAGCGAATAACAAATACCCCAGTCGCATCAGCTTCTAGTTCGTTAATACCACCAACATTACTAAGTGCTTCTGTTAAGCTCATACCAGCACGATCAATTTTTAATAACTGCGGCTTATTTACTTCGCCCATCACAAAGACTTTTTGTGCATCATCTCGAGGAATATGCACAATATCACCATCTTGTAGTAACCTATTTTGAGTTAAATCACCACGTTGCATTAATGCGTATAAGGAAACTTGTTGATCTTTACCATTTCGCGTCAAGGTTACATTACGCCAATCAGAATCTTTCGCTAAACCACCCGATTTATTCACTGCATCAAGCAGTGTTAACGGAATATTAGTTATTGCTTGCGGTCCAGGATTCTTTACTTCGCCCGTGATATAGGTTTTTTTAGATCGGAAAGAAGCAACATTTACATCAACTTGTGGCGCTTCAATATAAGCGGCTAATCGACGGGCAATTTCCTTACGTACTTGAGTAACGGTTTTGCCTGCAACTTTTACTTTACCAATATAAGGATAAAAGATAGTACCATCAGCATGTACCCAGTTACCTGCTTCACTCGCACTTCGATAAGAGCCCGCTGGTATGGTTAGTTCAGGATGATCCCAAATAGTGACATTTAAAATATCTCCTGGACCAATATGATATTCATAATGCTTTAATTCATTTTCAAGTGTGCTATTGGTTCGCGCTGAAATTGGAGTAAGTTTATATTGGCTTACCGTTGTAGCGGTTAATGGATAGACATTTATATTATCTAACGCAGTATCTTCAGAGCTAGTTGCGATCACTTGTTTATTATCAATATTGATATTCGAACCTGGAATACTACATCCAGTTAGCAATAAGGTAACTGAAACTGTAGATATGATTTTTCTTGATAACGTCATGGTTAGCTCACAGCGAAGAGTGAATAAAAACAGAAATGTCTAATTTAACCAACAAAAAAGTAAGCTACCGCCCTAAGGTTACAGCCCCTCATTTGCTTTAAAGTAAGATAGGTAGAGGCAGTTAAATGCCACCAATCTAATATGAATTTTTTCGCATGATAATGCATTAACACACCTATATACTCTATCAATTTATTAAAACTAGTTGCAGATCGCAGTTTTTTACAGCAAAAACATAAAAACATACCTAACATATTGACAATAAACAAAATAAAATATGTTTTATTTTTGTTTCAAAGATATTAAATACTATTCATCACTGTGATGCTGTTATCACTTTTTAGTAAAACAACTGACACAGCAAAAAAATACATTCCCCAGCATATGCAACAAAATATATACTCCTCGTTTAATATTCAAATATCTATTAACCTTTATTTAAAATACGGTGGCAATAATGAACAAAGTCATTTTAATGATTCCTCTTGCTCTAGCTGTATCTAATTCCGTACAAGCATCAACCGATAATCCTTGGTACGTTGGTGCTCGTGTAGGTGCAAGCCACATTACTAACATGGATAATGCTGTTACTTCTGTAACTGAATTAGAAGATACTAATTTTGCCGGTGGTGTGTTCGCGGGCTACCAAGTCACACCTTGGTTTGCTTTAGAAACAGGTTACACCCATTTAGGCAATGCTAAGCTCGATAACGGACAAGGCAGCTACGAAGCGCAAGGTGCTGACCTTGTTACTAAGTTTTCTTATGCTATTTCAGATAGCGTTGACATCTTCGCTAAAGCGGGTGCTTTTTATTACGACTGGAATGCAATTGGTTCTGGTGTAACCAATAGCGACAATGGTTGGTCGCCTACAGCAGGTGCAGGCCTTGAGTATTTCATTAATAAAAATGTTTCTACCCGTTTGGAGTACCAATACTACAACGATGTTGCCGGCCCTGATATCCACTTTGCAGGTTTAGGTTTAGCTTTTCATTGGGGCGCGCCAGCACCTGTTGTTATTGAAGAACCCGTTTATGTTGATCAAGTTACTGTCGCTACGCTTGAAGAGCTTAAACTTACCGTCCCTTTCGCTTTTGATAGCAGCACCATCACAACTGGTGATGCCGCAAAACTTGCACCTTTTGAGCAACGCCTAAAAGAACAAGATGCTGCAAAAATTTATGTTGTTGGTCATACCGATAGCCGTGGTTCTGAAGCTTATAACCAAACGTTATCTGTTAAACGTGCCGAAGCGGTTGCAGATGCACTTCGTCAACATCTAAATATGGATAACACACGCATTGTTGCTCAAGGTCGTGGTGAATCTGACCCTGTTGCATCAAATCAAACCGAAGAAGGTCGTGCACAGAACCGTCGTGTCGACATTATCTCACCATCACTTGATATTGAAACGATAACGCAAGTTATTGCTGAATAATCCCATTACTCATTTATTTAAATGTATCGCTTCATAAATAAGGAATAGATATGAAGATCAAATTATTATCGACAATCATTGCAAGCTTAGTTATTGCTGGTTGTGGTAGTGACAATGACAACAGTGTTACACCTGAAGTTAAATCAAAAAAAATTCAAGCTTTTGATGGTGCAGTTTGGGGGATTGAAGGGTCTTTCAAGTGTGAAGGTGAAGATACCGTACTCGTTGGCACAACTGATTTTGATGGCAACATCGAAACTCAAAATGAAACTTTTATTAACTCTCCAGAAAAATGCTCAGTGACTTTCTCACCTCAAGCTAATAATCCTAACTATAAAGCTATTGATATTTCAAACGGTAAAGACTTATCAAGCGTTACTTATAAAATCCCACAAGGACTACTTGAGTCAGGTAAGAAGGCTACTGCTTCTCCTATTTCGACGTTAATTGCGAATGAATTAGGTGAAGATAATATTTATGATGAAGCAACAGCACAAACAATCTTTGCTTCATTAGGACTAAGTGATGTTGTTAATAATGGCATTTGCGATAGTTTTAGTACTTACCTACAAGATGTTGAATCTGCAATTAGCAAACTTAACAATGATGAAAATAAAGCTCTTCATAAAAAAGTACTTGCGACAACCGTTGCTGTTTCTGATGTTCAAGCACTTTACCCTGACGCTTCACCATCCGAAATAGCTCAAGTAAGTAAAAACCAAGCCGCTATTATTCTTCATCAATATCCTAACTTTGATGCAGCAACACCAATTGCAATAACAGCAGACACATTACCACCAGCTACATTTGATGCTCAAAAAACAGAAGATATAACAAAAGAAGATATAGAGTCGGCTCCATCTATTCCAGTGCTTGACGTTAAGCCACCAACAAGGCCAGAAGACCCAACTAAACCACCAACAGGTGGTACTGGTGGTAGTGATGGCGATAACCCTAACGGTTAAACCTCTATCAATATTAATTAATTAATACCTAAAAAGGCATCGCATTTACGATGCCTTTCGTCGTTTCTATTAATCTATACACGGATGTCTTTCATGCGTTTACCGTTTAATTTTCCTTATTCATTACTCACACTTTCTCTATCCGCTTTTTTTTCAAGCCATATCGCTATAGCGAAAAGTGTTGATAACCTACCATCAAGCCAAAGCTATACTGGCTTGATGTTTACTCCTAACGCACAAGTTATTGACACTGGTGACTTTAATTTATCTTTTCATCAAGGTGTTCCTTATCAAAACAGTATTGCAAAGCTTGATGATTGGTTTTTTGCAGCTGGTATATTTAAAGGTTTAGAAGCTGGCGGGCGAATTGTTACTCGAGACTATGACAGTAACTGTTATACCGACGGTTGCGGTATTCGAGATCTATCAGCATCCCTAAAATACCAGCTCCCTTTTATTTATGATTATACAGGGGTACATCTTGCGGTCGGTGCGCAAGATATTGGTGGAGAAGCAAATAACTTTGATACCAAATATATTGTTGCAGATACCACCTTTGACACCTTAAATCTTCGATTAAGCGCTGGTTATGGTCAATCAAGTCTCGCCTCAGGCATTATGAATGGTCCTTTTGGTGGCGCTGAATGGCAACCTTTATCCTTTTTACAAATAACAGGAGAATATGATGCTGCCGAATTTAATGCCAACGCAAAACTTTTTACGCCAGAAAACCTGCTTCCCTATGGCGTACAACTAAGCCTTGATTATGAGCTTTATACTGGCCACAAAAATAGTGATCAAACCGTGTGGGGGATCAACGCTGCCGTGCCTTTACTTGGTTACAACAACAATGTCCGTAAAGATTTATCGAATACTCAAGCAATTGATTTACAAAAAACGGTCGACCAACAATTAGCCCAGAATCAAAACAGCAGCTTACAACGTTTAATTACAGCCTTACGAAATGATGGATTCATTAATCTTCAAATAGGTAAACATCAAGATAATCTAGTTATCGCACTAGAAAATAGACGTTATAACCACAATCCAATGGATGGTGTAGGTGTTGCACTTGGAATTATTGCTGAACACGCAGGCAGTGACACATTTTCTGATTTTTCAAAAATGGCTAAATTAGGCAAAAATGATACCCAACAAAATGTTGAGCTCATTATGCTAACTAACGGTATTCCTATGTTTACTGTAAATACAGAAATGACCTGTTATCGTGATTTCTTAAAAAATGGCTCTTCATGTCAATCGCTGACTTTTAATAGTTACAATGCAAAAACAGCATTTAACAATACCACATGGCTGATCAATAAAATCAATAATGGTTTTGGTCGCAGCCAAGTCATCATTTCTCCAGAACTTGCTCATCGAACAGCAACAGAATACGGCTTTTTTGATTACTCGTTAGCATTGGTGACTAACCTGTATACCCCTTTATGGCAAGGTGCTGCTATTGATATTCGCCATACCTTACCGGTTGCCGAAAGTGATGATTTTAAAGAGGGCGAAATTTGGGGTAATTCAGCTTACGATAACGAAATCAATCGTCTATTCCTCCATCAAGCATTTAAATTACCACAAAATATTATGACCCAATTCACTGCTGGTTATATGTATGGTGACTATTGGGGAGGGATGAATGAAACAAATTGGATATCACCTAATGGTTTTCATGATCTTGGCTTTAAAGTGAGTCAATTCCGTCCAGAAGATGAATATAAAAACGGTAAACACACATCAGATAAAGGTGTACGTTTAGCAAAATATCAGTTTTCTTATCCTGATTGGAATTGGCAATTAGAGTTACAAGGTGGTGAGTTTTGGAAAGGTGATCGAGGCATTAAAGCAACCTCTAGCCACTGGTTAGGTGATACACGTTTAAGTGCGAGTTACCTAACCTCAAAAGCTCAAGGAGCAAATCAATATGAAGATTTCTTAACCTTAAGTATTTCATTACCTTTAACACCATGGCGTGATATGAATCCAGGATATCTTCAAGTTAGAGGTATTGACCAATTTACCTACTCATTACAGACGCGTGTTGGTAATGAAGATGGGCACAATAACTTAAATACAGGACTTGGCGGTTCTAATGATATTCAACATAATTTAGCTCGACAATATCAAGGACAAAGCCGTTTAACGAGTGCTTACTTCAAAGCGAATACACAACGTTTACGCAATGCTTATATTCGTTATGTTTCTATCACTCAGTAACAATCTTTAATACTAGAAACGACAGCAAAAGCTGTCGTTTCTATATCTCGCGTTTATGGATAGCTACAGCTTCACAGCCAATTCTACACCTTGGCGAATGACTCGCTTGGCATCCACTTCTCCGGCAACATCTGCCCCACCAATCACATGAACATTAATCCCTTGCTCGATCAGTTTTTCCGACAACTCTTCAACCGATGTTTGTCCTGCACATAGTACGATATTATCAGCAGCTAATAAGCGAGATTGCCCTTTAACCGTAATATGTAGCCCTTGATCATCAATCTTGTCGTAACTCACACCACCGAGTAACTCTACCCCACGTTTTTCAAGTGTACGACGATGGATCCAGCCCGTTGTTCTGCCCGGGCCTTTACCAACTTTGCCTGGTTTACGTTGCATTAACCATACTTGACGAGGGCTAATGAAGTCATCTTGAGGTAATAATCCCCCTTCATTTTCAAGGGATTGATCGATTCCCCACTCTTGCAGCCATTGATCGAGATTTTGATTTTTAGGCTCTGTTAGCATGGTAGATACATCCACCCCAATACCACCAGCACCAATAACAGCAACTTTTTGTCCTAGCTGTACTTTATCTCTGATCAAGGTTTGATAATCGATAACCTTTGGATTATCAACACCTGGAATGGGTGGTATACGCGGTTTTACACCTGTTGCGATGATCACTTCATCATAACCAGTTAAATCATTTTCAGTAACGGTATATCCGAGTTTTACATTAACGCCTGTTTGCACTAAACGACGAGTAAAATAGCGAATGGTTTCTTTAAACTCTTCTTTACCTGGAATTTGCATCGCTAGGTTAAACTGTCCGCCTACGTGATCATTTTTATCAAACAGATCAACACTAAATCCTCGCTCTGCGGCAGCTACCGCACATGCCATACCTGCAGGACCAGCTCCAACGATCGCTACTTTCCTATTATGCGTTGTTGGTGTTAATACCAGCTCGGTCTCATAGCAGGCTTGAGGATTCACTAAGCAACTGGCTCGCTTACCAAAAAAAGCATGATCTAAACAAGCCTGATTACAACCAATGCAGGTATTAATGTCATTAGCGCGATCTTGCTCTGCTTTATTTACAAATTCAGGATCAGCAAGGAACGGCCTTGCCATCGACACCATATCAGCTTGACCTGACGAGAGAATATCTTCAGCTACCTGTGGGGTATTGATACGGTTACAGGTCACCAATGGAATAGAAACTTCACTTTTTAATTTCTCTGTCACCCAAGCAAATGCAGCGCGTGGCACTTGCGTGGCAATAGTCGGAACACGCGCTTCATGCCAACCAATACCTGTGTTTAAAATTGTCACACCGGCTTTTTCAAGTGCTTTAGCTAACATTACAACTTCTTCATGGGTACTGCCTTGTTCAACTAAATCCAACATGGAAAGACGGAAGATAATAATAAAGTCACGTCCAACGCGCGCGCGAACCGCTTTCACAATCTCAAGCGGAAAACGAATACGATTTTTATAACTCCCGCCCCAATCATCATAACGACAATTAGAACGCTGGCAGATGAACTGATTAATCAGATAACCTTCAGATCCCATTAATTCAACGCCGTCATACCCAGCTTCTCTTGCAAGCTCGGCACTTTTCGCAAAAGCATCAATGGTCTTTAATATCTGACGTTCAGACATTTTGCTGGGGGTGAATTTAGAGATAGGTGAACGAATTGCAGAAGCACTCACCGCAAAAGGCGACATTGCATAACGCCCTGCATGCAGTAACTGAAGCGCTATTTTTCCACCTTCATTATGCACAGCCTCTGTAATGTTCTTATGTGCTCGTGCTGCACGTGATGAACTAAACTCGGCACTTAACGGATGTAATCGTCCACGAAAATTAGGAGAGAAACCGCCAGTGACAATTAATCCTACTCCACCACGCGCACGTGCAGCATAGAACGCAGATAATTTTTTAAATCCATCACGTGATTCTTCAAGCCCTGTGTGCATAGAGCCCATTAACACACGGTTTCGTAGGGTAGTAAAACCAAGATCCAATGGCGCTAATAAATGAGGGTATGCTTTATTGTCCATGGCTTTTGCTTCTCTTTTTATTATGGTCTGACCAGTATATTAACCCTGCGATGCCATTTCAAACATTTGTTTACATTAAGTTAACATTTGTGCTTTCGCGCACTTTTCCTATCCCTTCGATGACTAACAACACGACTATTTACTCAATGCCTTGTTTTGATATGTCTTCTAATAGTAAATTTACTGAAATTAGTTAATGAGTACGATACGATATGCCTCAAGAATCATTAAAGAGATCATTCATGAAAGCCATATTCACAGGGATTGGAGCGTTTTTCAGAACAATCTGGAAGTTAGTCAACTTTACCCGTAAGTTTATTCTTAACTTAATTTTCCTACTGATTGTCGGTGCCATTATTTTTGCTTTTAGTGACAATGATGACAGCGCTGAAAAACCAGAGGCATCGGCACTTGTACTTAACCTATCAGGTCCGATTGTTGAGCAGAAAAACTATGACAATCCGTTAGATAGCGTTATTAGTGATGTGATGGGGCAACCACCCGTTGAGCAAAACGTTTTATTCGATATTGTCGAAGCCATCCGTACTGCAACTACCGATAGCTCTATCACTGGCCTGGTGTTAAACCTTAAAAACATGCCAGAAACAAGCCTGACTAAGCTGCGTTATATTGCAAAAGCCATTCAAGAGTTTAAAGCATCCGGTAAACCTGTTTATGCTTATGGTGGCCATTACAGCCAAAGCCAATACTATCTCGCGAGTTATGCCGACAAGATCTTCATGTCGCCAGATGGCGGTATCATGCTAACAGGCTACGGCACTTATACGCTTTATTATAAAACACTATTAGAAAAGCTGGATGTCACCACCCATGTTTTCCGTGTCGGTACTTACAAATCATTTGTCGAACCTTATATTCGTGATGGTATGTCTGCCGCAGCGAAAGAAGCCAATACGGTTTGGTTAGATCAACTGTGGCATGCTTATACATCTGATGTGGCGAAAAATCGTAATATTGATGCTAAAACACTGACACCAGAAATGGACAGCTTTATTGAACAACTCACTGCGGTTAAGGGAGACTTTGCTCAACTGAGTAAAAAAATGGGTCTTGTTGATGAGTTGGTAACCCGTCCTCAATTAAGCCAAATCTTAATCAAAGAATTTGGTGATAACGGTGAGCACAGCTTTAAGCAGATCAGCTACTACGATTACTTATCTATGCTGGTTGATGATCAACAACCATCAGATAACAAAGTAGCTGTCGTTGTTGCAAGTGGCGCCATTGTTGATGGTAAGAGTAGCCAAGGTACAGCAGGTGGTGACACGATTGCAGCACTACTTCGCAAAGCTCGCTTTGATAACGATGTAAAATCTGTGATCTTACGTGTCGATAGCCCAGGAGGCAGTGCCTTTGCTTCTGAAGTGATCCGTAATGAAGTCGATGCCTTAAAAGCGGCGGGTAAACCTGTTGTTGTTTCGATGTCGAGTGTTGCCGCATCTGGTGGTTACTGGATCTCTTCAAGTGCAGATAAAATTATCGCACAACCAACAACCATCACAGGCTCTATTGGTATTTTTGCTATTTTAACCACATTTGAGAAAAGTCTAGAAAAACTTGGCGTTTATAGTGATGGCGTAGGCACCACTCCTTTTACAGGTGTCGGTGTAACACGTGCGCTTCCTGAAAATATCGGTAAAGTTTTCCAACTTGGGGTTGATAATGGCTACCAACGCTTCATTGGTTTAGTCAGCAAATACCGTCATATGTCACTTGAGCAAGCGGATAAAATTGCTCAAGGCCGAGTATGGACAGGTAAAGACGCTAAAGAGCGCGGTTTAGTTGATGAACTCGGTGATTTTGATACCGCTATTACTGAAGCGGTATCACTTGCTAAAGTTGATGATTACCAATTGGTGTGGATGCAACAGCCTCTTTCTCCTATCCAACAATTCTTCAAAGAAATGTCAGGGGAAGTAAAAACACAAGTAATGGCGATGGTCTTAGGCGAGACACCTAACGCATTGGCTCCAGTAACTAAGGTTGCAAAAGATCTGACATCTCTTAGTAACTTTAACGATCCGAATGGTCGTTATGCGTTTTGTTTAAACTGCAGCACAGTTAACTAGCACGTTATCAGTAAATACAGTTTAAAAGCTCGGCTATAATGCCGAGCTTTTTATTATACAAAAACGCTTTAATAAACCAGCCAATTAACATTAGTGATAAAAACTACAATAACTCAAAATATAAGCATATCAATCTCAGTTCACATTTCAACGCAATAACTATCACTCTAAAAATCGCTTAACTCGCATCTTCATACAGTTTGCGTATAATGCGCACACCAACCCGTTAACTCTGTGCTGAAAAATGGAAAGAAAACATATTTATATCGCCTACACTGGCGGCACCATTGGTATGCAAAAATCTGATCATGGTTATATTCCGGTATCAGGCTTTATGCAAAAGCAATTAGCTAGCATGCCAGAATTCCATCGCCCAGAAATGCCTGAGTTCACCATCCATGAGTATTCGCCTTTAATTGACTCATCAGATATGACACCAGCGGATTGGCAACGTATTGCTGACGATATTAAAGACAACTACGATAAGTATGATGGCTTTGTGATCCTTCATGGTACAGATACCATGGCGTACACCGCTTCTGCTTTGTCTTTTATGTTTGAAAATTTAGATAAGCCCGTGATCGTAACTGGCTCGCAAATCCCATTAGTCGAATTACGTTCAGATGGTCAAAGTAACTTGCTTAATGCGTTACACATTGCAGCTAATTATCCGATCAATGAAGTAACAGTATTTTTCAACAACCAATTGATCCGAGGCAACCGCAGTACTAAAGCCCATGCCGATGGTTTTGGCGCATTTATCTCACCAAACTTGCCACCATTATTAGAAGCAGGCATTAACATTACCGTTAATAGCGGAACTGAATTAAACAAAAAGCCCAATGGTGAATTTAAAGTTCATACCATTACACCACAGCCTATTGGTGTGATCACCATGTACCCAGGGATCTCACCAGAGGTCATTCGTAATACCTTACGCCAACCTGTAAATGCTATGATCTTACTGACATTTGGCGTGGGCAATGCACCTCAAAATAAAGAGTTACTTGACCAGTTAAAAGAAGCATCAAATCGTGGGGTTATTGTTATGAACTTAACCCAATGCTTATCTGGTAAAGTTAATATGGGTGGTTACGCAACGGGTTGTGCACTGGCTGATGCTGGCGTATTAAGTGGTTATGATATGACACCTGAAGCGGCACTGGCTAAATTGCATTATTTACTTAGCCAAGATTTACCCATTGAGACCATGCGTACACTAATGCAGCAAGATCTCCGCGGTGAATTAACCCTATAATAAACCGTAATTGTTTTATAAAGAAAAGAGCCGAGCTGGCTCTTTTTTATTTTATGGTAGATATAAATAAAAACATCCTTCTCCCAAGATTTTCCAATCGAACTACAATTACAGCTAATAGCACTCTACCTTCATGGGTTGGAACAATGATGATTTTACACGGTGCCTCTATTTCACCCTTCGTCAGAAAAATCATGTTGGCACTTAATTACAAAGGGATACGTTATGAGCTCCAGCCTCTCAATCCTTTTTTAGAAAAAGAACTTGCCCACAAACGCCATCCAATGGGAAAAGTCCCCGTACTTGAACATAATGATACAACCATCATCGATTCAACCGTTATTGCCCATTATCTTGACGATACCTATCCTGTTCCCCCACTTTATCCGGGCGATGCCAAACAACGGTCGCAAATTCGTTGGTTTGAAGCTTATGCTGCGACACGTGTGACGTCATTACTCGGTGGCGTTTTGTTTTATCAAAAAGTATTACGCGATAAAATGCAAAATAAGCCATGTGATGAAGAGGCTGTGGAACAATGCCTTTCTCACCACCTGCCCAATGTGTTGAAATACCTCGAAGAACAACTTCCCGAGCAAGGGTATGTTGGCGATCATTTATCAATGGCTGAAATAAGTCTCTGGAGTGTTTTTAGAACAGGATGGATGGCAGGGCTACGGTTGCAACCCCATTATCCTATTCTACATCACTATCTACAGCGTATAGAGCAAGAGCCATGGATAGCCAATATTGTGGCAGAAGAAGATCATCAATTACAAAGTTTCTATTGCGAAGCTATGATATGGCCTAACCTACATGAGAAGGTCTAACGTTAGATATCATCATGTTCAAAGCGAGCAATCTCTGGCGACTCTTCAAGAGGGCCTTGAGAAGTAAAATCACGTTTTAATTCAGCTTTACTCTTAAATTTTATTTCGCCCCCCGCAGCAACCGTCATATGCTGCGCATCACTATTATGCCGCGATTGATAAAGCATCACAGCCTGCATAGCAGAATCTCTTTGATTAGGTGTTAATGCTGTACCATCAGGCCATTTTCCCGTTTCTACAGCAGCTGATATCCGCTCAAAGACTTCTGGCGTCATTGCCTTTAATAATGGCGATACATCCATATCTATTCCTCATTTTGAAACTAAACAGCATGTTTAACTACATTCGCTGTAGCTTATAAAATACGTAATAACAGTCAATGCTTTCCCCTTAAACTGCAATCATGATCACAGCTTGATAGGTCTATCAAAATAAATTCAACATTTTTGGAAGCATCCGTCGATAACAATGAATGACATCGTTATATTTATCATTACTCGTAACTAACATGTAGGTCATTAAGATGTATTACTCATCAATCATACAAACATCAAAAAGAGTAATACCAACAGGATTATTCTTAAGCAATATCAAACGTATCCTCACAACGATCAGTATGAGCTTATTATTAACAGGGTGTTTTGAACGCCACCGTACCACAGATAGCTTATGTGAAAGTTACCCTGAATTGTGTACCCAGCTCAACGTCAATGATGGTCAATGCCGTATTCAACGTACAGGGTTAATTTGGCAACGTTACGATGTACTGAAAAACCCAACCGACCAAGAAAAATTTAAAGAGCTTGAAGCAACGCAAAAATATATTTTTTGCTTAGAATATGCTGCACGTATTGAGCCAACAGAGCTAAAAGATCGAAAGACCGTTCGTATGAATGCCCTGTACGACAGTTATAATAATATAACTCGCTTAAACAAAGAGCTGTCATTGTCGACCGATCCAGAGATTATTTACTATCGTTGGAGTCAAGGTGATGAACAAGCACAACAACAATTTCTGGCACTCGAAGGTAAGAAAGAGTTAGAAACCCCAGATCTTCAACTTGCGCTTGCCAGCTACTACATCAGCAAAGATAAAGACAAAACCTATCAATTACTACATCATGCACTTTCACTTTATAAGAAAAATGAAACAGTAAACCAAGATATTATAAAGTCATTGGCAACCTTATCTCAGCAGCAAAAAAAACTGCAAGAAGCCTATATCTGGGTATTAATTGCTAATGATATGAATATGCCTGTAGCCAAAGCAAAAAATATTGCCAACCTATTTTTGTTAACAGAAGATGAACAGAAGGTTTTAAATAAAAAAGCAGTCAATATTTTAGATAATTTACAAAATGGCAGCTACGAGCGAAATATGATTAATTAAAATTTAATTGTAAATATCAAATATTTTCATAATTAATACATACAAGATTTAATCGTTAAAATTATTTTGTTTGAAAAAGTATGATTTTCGATATTTATCACAGTGACGGTGAAAATTATATATTACCGTCACTCATACTATTTATTTATCTTCAAATATTAAAGATATTGAATTCACACAATAACGCTCACCGGTTGTTTTCGGGCCATCATTAAAAACATGTCCAAGATGACTATCACAATACTTACAGCGAATTTCTATTCGTTGCATGCCATGACTATGATCTTCTATGTAACGGATACAATCATCATTAATCGGCGCATCAAAGCTAGGCCAGCCGCAGCCTGAATCATATTTATTGCTAGAGGAAAATAATGGCGACTCACAACAGGCACATGAATAAATACCTGTTTTATGGTTATGAAGTAGCTTGCCGCTATAAGGTGGCTCAGTCGCTTGTTGCCGACAAACTTGATAAGCCATTTCAGATAATTTCTCTCGCCAATAAACATCAGATTTATTTTTCATTACCGTCGTCCCTTATTTCCCTCAATATTAAATTTAAAAACCTATTTTTTATTTATAGTAACTTTAACATATAAGCATGTTTTAAAAATTCACAGTTTAAAAAAAAAGCGTCTAATGTATTTATCAGCGATATAAAATTTGAAAATTATTGCGCTGTTAAATTACACAATATTTGTATGATTTACCGCCGTTGTAGTCGAAATGTAAATTAAATCCGATCTTTTTTTTGATTTTAAGCAATTTAAACGATTTTTTTGCTTGCAGGGTCACGTAGGATTATGTAATTTTACTACCAGTTATCTTTCATTAGAAATTAAGTTGTGGAGCAACTGTAATGACAATTAAAGTAGGTATTAACGGTTTCGGCCGTATCGGTCGTTTTGTTTTCCGTGCAGCGCAAGAGCGCAACGACATTGAAGTTGTTGGTATCAACGACCTTATCGATGTTGAGTACATGGCATACATGCTTAAGTACGATTCAACTCACGGCCGTTTCAACGGTACTGTTGAAGTTGAAGGCGGTAACCTAATCGTTAACGGTAAAACTGTTCGTGTAACAGCTGAACGTAACCCAGAAGATCTTAAGTGGGATGCAATCAACGTTGACGTTGTTGCTGAAGCAACTGGTCTTTTCCTAACTGACGAGACTGCACGTAAGCACATCACTGCTGGTGCTAAGAAAGTTGTTCTTACTGGTCCATCTAAAGACACAACTCCAATGTTCGTTATGGGTGTTAACCAAGACACTTACGCAGGTCAAGATATCGTTTCTAACGCTTCTTGTACTACTAACTGTCTAGCGCCTATCGCTAAAGTTCTTAACGATAACTTCGGTATCGTTTCTGGCCTTATGACAACTGTACACGCAACTACAGCTACTCAAAAAACTGTAGATGGTCCTTCTGCTAAAGACTGGCGTGGTGGTCGTGGTGCTGCTCAAAACATCATCCCATCATCAACTGGTGCAGCTAAAGCTGTTGGCGTTGTTCTTCCAGAAATCAACGGCAAACTAACTGGTATGGCTTTCCGCGTACCAACTGCTAACGTTTCTGTAGTTGACCTAACAGTTAACCTAGAAAAAGGTGCATCTTACGAAGCTATCTGTGCTGCAATGAAAGCTGCATCAGAAGGCGAACTAAAAGGCATTCTTGGTTACACTGAAGATGCAGTTGTTTCTACTGACTTCAACGGCGACACTCGCACTTCAATCTTTGATGCTGCTGCTGGTATCGCACTTAACGATAACTTCGTTAAAGTTGTATCTTGGTACGATAACGAAATCGGCTACTCAAACAAAGTTCTAGACCTAATCGCTCACATCTCTAAGTAATGTAAGCATTAGCTAGCTTTCTTTGAAAGCAATTTAAAAGGCGACGCATTGAGCGGCGCCTTTTTTGTATCTGAATGTATGACAAGATAAGCACAGCTAAATTAATAAAAATCCGATACATGTCATCGAGTTAATTAAGATGCCATTTCTGAGGATAAGCGTATGATGAAGCAAAGCTCTTCGCTATCATTACTATCTTCTCACAAATTTAACAAATTAATTTTCATATTTTTTGATATTTTAAGACAAAAAATAAGTACCTTTTTGTTTATCTCTCTATCAGCATAATAAGAGTTAAACAAATAGGCACTTTCTGCTTTTAACTTTTAAGGAATGAAGATGAATCTACGTCAACTTTCTACTGTTAACGCTTTATCCGACTACGTCACCGCTTGTGAATATCAAGGGATTAATATCATTAGAGTGATCCACCCGCTTGCTGAAGCTGGAATTTCACTCCATGGTGGTCACCTGTTATGGTTTAAACCACAAGGTGAAAAAGACATTATTTGGTTGAGTGAAAAAGCCATTTTTGATCAGTCAAAAGCAGTACGCGGTGGTATTCCAATTTGTTGGCCTTGGTTTGGTCAAGCAGGTACACCTTCACATGGCTTTGCACGTACATCACAGTGGTCATTATTGGAACACCGTGAAAATGAAAACGGCGTTATTGTCAGTCTAGCACTGGAAGATAATGAAGAAACTTACGCTATTTGGCCACATAAGTTTAAAAACGTCCTAACGTTTGAAATCGGTCAAGAACTCAAAGTAAGCCTGACATCAACGAATACCGGCAATCAGGCATGGTCATACAGTGGTGCATTACATACTTACTTCGATATTGACAATATTAAAGATATTGATATTACAGGAATGGGGCCAAACTACCTTGATAGTACACAGCAAGGTAAAGCGTGTGAAGGTGGTACTACACTAACATTCACCAGCGAAACTGATCGTGTATATACTCAGCCAGACGCGACTATCACAATTAATGATAAAAACAATCATCGTGAAATTTTAGTCACGAATGAAGGTCATAATGCCGTTGTAATTTGGAACCCTTGGCAAGATCTATCCATTAGTATGGGCGACATGGCTGATAATAGTTTTGAAACTATGGTATGTGTGGAATCAACAATCCACCAGCCAAGTATTGAACTAGCACCAGGACAGTCTCATACTTTAGCGACAACAATTTATAGCCGTTAATTAGAAACTAACCACGAGCAATGTTATTGCTCGTGGTTTAAGCATACATTTTTGCTGACGCTTCAATCAATACCCAGCCATTACCATCAGGATCACTAAACGTAGCAAACTTACCACCCACTAAGTTGACAATACTTGATAATAATACGCCACGCTGCTTAAGTTCTTTATGCGTTAACTGTATGTCATCTGTTTGTACAACTAATCCTTGCACTGTGCCCGCTTTCATTCCACCAAACGGCATCACTAAACTGATTGTGGTTTCCGCACCTCTTGGTGCTAATTGCAACCAGCGTTTTTCATTCTTTGAGCAATGATCTCGGATCAATTCAAAACCAAGAGCATCTCGATAAAACTTTAAAGCCTGATTTTGATCTGAAACCGGAATAGAAACAGTATCGACACGTGAAATTGCCATAAAGCCACCTACCTATACAATTTTTAGGACTCATTTCAGCTTATGTCAGAGAAGACACTTTCGTGGAAAAAAAATATCTTAGACTCAAATACACAAAAAAATTCTCAATTATTGTCCACCACTGAATAATAATTAAAAAAAAACAAATAAAACCAAACAAAGATATTTAAGCAAAACAATAATTCAACATAAAAAAGTTTTACAGATATTTAATTCACCTAGAGCATGAAAAACAAGATTCTTCATTAGTTAATACAATTAACAATAAATTCATATTGCAACAATCAAAAACAAAAGCGTTTTTCCTTAAAAAGCGCTTGCAGAACCCATCCCATAAGAGGATAGTAAAAATACACGGTTAAAAAACACTCAGTTTAAAACCGTTATCACACGGTATTTTTATTTAGAAATCATTAACTCAGTACAGCAAATTGATTAGTTCGGTCTAGGCTTACAGTAAGGGATGCAAAAGAGGTTAATTTTCGTCCTGTCTAAATGATCAAAGAACGATTCAGGGGGCATACCATGAGTATTTTTGACCACTATCGTCATCGCTATGAAGAATCCAAGGACGAAGAGCTTTCATTACAAGAATTCCTTGATATTTGTCGTAACGATCGCAGCGCCTACGTTAACGCCGCAGAGCGTCTATTGATGGCGATTGGCGAACCAGAAATGATTGATACCGCGCAAGACCCATATCTTAGTCGCCTATTCTCTAACCGTGTCATCTCTCGTTATAAAACGTTTGAAGACTTTTATGGTATGGAAGATGCGATAGAACAAATCGTCTCTTACCTAAAACATGCCGCCCAAGGGCTTGAAGAACGTAAGCAAATTCTTTATTTATTAGGCCCTGTTGGCGGTGGTAAATCATCACTGGCAGAAAAGTTAAAAAGTTTAATGCAGAAAGTGCCGATTTATATTCTGACGGCAAACGGTGAACGTAGCCCTGTTAATGATCACCCTTTCAGTTTATTTGATAAGTCAGAAGACGGCGAACTGCTTGCCAATGAATACAATATTCCATCACGCTACTTAAACACCATCATGTCACCATGGGCGGCAAAACGACTCCATGAATTTGGTGGTGATATTACACAATTTAAGGTGGTGAAAGTTCGCCCATCCATCCTTGACCAAGTTGGTATAGCCAAAACTGAGCCAGGAGATGAGAATAACCAAGATATTTCATCGCTAGTTGGTAAGGTCGATATACGTCAACTTGAACATTATTCTCAAGACGATCCTGATGCTTATAGTTATTCCGGTGCACTTTGTAAAGCTAACCAAGGCTTAATGGAGTTTGTCGAGATGTTTAAAGCGCCGTTAAAAGTACTTCACCCACTTCTTACCGCAACGCAAGAGGGTAACTACAACGGTACTGAAGGGCTATCCGCATTACCTTTCGATGGAATGATCCTTGCTCACTCTAACGAGTCAGAATGGCAAACCTTTAGAAATAACAAGACAAATGAGGCTTTCTTAGATCGTGTTTATATCGTCAAAGTCCCTTATTGTTTACGGGTTTCTGAAGAAATAAAAATCTACCAAAAACTACTTGAAAACAGTGAGCTATCAGCTGCACCTTGCTCACCAAGTACGCTTGAGATTCTTGCTCGATTCACCGTTCTTTCTCGCTTAAAAGAGCCAGAGAACTCAAGTGTGTACTCAAAAATGCGAGTCTATGACGGTGAAACACTAAAAGATACAGATCCAAAAGCAAAATCTTACCAAGAATATCGCGACTATGCCGGTGTCGATGAAGGTATGAATGGGCTATCAACTCGTTTCGCCTTTAAAATTTTATCGCGAGTATTTAACTTCGATCATTCAGAAGTTGCTGCAAACCCTGTTCACTTGTTCTATGTGCTTGAGCAACAAATTGAACGTGAACAATTCCCACAAGACATTGCTGAAAAATACCTTGAACATTTAAAAGGTTTCCTTACACCGAAGTATGTCGAGTTCATTGGTAAAGAGATCCAAACCGCTTATCTCGAGTCTTACTCCGAATATGGTCAAAACATTTTTGACCGCTATGTCAGCTACGCCGACTTCTGGATTCAAGACCAAGAGTACCGTGATCCTGAAACTGGACAACTCTTTAATCGCGAAGCACTTAATAACGAATTAGAGAAAATAGAGAAACCAGCGGGGATCAGTAACCCTAAAGATTTCCGAAATGAAATTGTTAACTTCGTGTTACGTGCTAGAGCAAACAATGCAGGCAAAAACCCCAACTGGACCAGCTATGAAAAACTGAGAACAGTAATAGAGAAGAAGATGTTCTCTAATACTGAAGAGCTACTTCCTGTTATTTCATTTAATGCAAAAACATCAACAGATGAGCAAAAGAAACATGATGATTTCGTCGCTCGTATGATGGAAAAAGGCTATACCCGCAAGCAAGTACGTTTATTGTCTGAATGGTATTTACGCGTACGTAAATCGTCGTAAACCAGCTGCAAATGAGATAAGGGGGAGCTATGGCATATTTTATCGACCGCAGGCTCAATGGTAAAAATAAAAGTACGGTTAATCGCCAGCGCTTTTTACGCCGCCATAAGCAGCAAATTAAAGAATCTATTGCTGATGCGGTAAATAAACGCTCGATCACGGATGTTGATAGTGGTGAAGATATCACTATCCCATCACGTGATATCCGAGAACCTAGCTTTCATCAAGGTAAAGGTGGACAACGTGATGTTGTCCACCCTGGCAACGACCAATTCACACCAGGCGATCGTATCGAACGACCGCCGGGTGGCGCTGGTCAAGGTGGGGCTGGTAAAGGAGATGCAAGTCCTGATGGCGAAGGCAATGATGAATTTGTTTTCCAAATATCTAAAGATGAATATCTTGACCTTTTATTTGAAGATCTTGAATTACCTAATTTACAAAAAAACCAGATGAACAAAATAGTCGAGTGGAAAACCTTCCGTTCAGGCTATAAATCACAAGGTGTTCCCGCAAATATTGCCATTGTAAAAACCTTGCAAAATTCATTAGCAAGACGTACCGCAATGACCGCAGGAAAAAGAAGAAAACTGCGTGATTTAGAACAAGCGCTCACGTTATTATTTAACACCGAACCTGCGCAACCTTTTGAAGAAGAAAGGATAAAGCAAGAAATCGAGTCATTGAAACAAAAAATAAATAGAACACCATTTATTGATACGTTTGATCTTCGCTATAAAAATTATGAACGCCGACCGCAACCATCAAGCCAAGCGGTGATGTTTTGTTTGATGGATGTATCAGGCTCGATGGATCAAGCCACAAAAGATATTGCTAAACGTTTTTATATTTTGCTTTATCTCTTTTTAAACCGTACCTATAAAAACGTGGATGTGGTTTTTATTCGTCACCATACCCAAGCAAAAGAAGTGGATGAACACGAGTTTTTCTATTCGCAAGAAACTGGGGGAACTATTGTTTCAAGTGCACTACGTATGATGAATGACATAGTGAAAGACCGCTATCGTCCTGAAGAGTGGAATATTTATGCGGCTCAGGCTTCTGATGGCGATAACTGGGCTGATGACTCTCCCGGTTGTCGAGAGCTATTAGATAAGCATATTTTACCATTTTCACGTTATTACTCATACATAGAAATTACACGACGAGCACATCAGACATTATGGCGTGAGTATGAAGCGCTACACAACAGCCATGATAATTTTGCGATGCAAAACATACGGACTGTAGATGATATTTTCCCAGTATTTAGAGAGCTATTTAAAAAACAAGTGAGTTAATGTTTGAAAACTTACTAATCGATAGTCAGCGATATTGAAACAATATCGCTACTCTTTCTGGCTGGTATCACGCGCTTTAAGGGGATCTTAGTCATGAATACAAAGACAAAAACAAAAACACTCAGCGATGGGCCGGATTGGACCTTTGACCTACTAGAACAGTACCATGTTGAGATCAAGCGAGTTGCAGAGCACTATCGCCTAGATGCCTATCCAAACCAAATTGAGATCATTACTGCCGAACAAATGATGGACGCCTATTCAAGTATCGGAATGCCAATAAATTATCATCACTGGTCTTTTGGTAAACGTTTTATTGAAACAGAACGCGGTTATAAGCACGGGCAAATGGGACTCGCTTATGAGATTGTCATTAACTCGAATCCCTGTATCGCCTACTTAATGGAAGAAAATACCATCACTATGCAAGCGCTCGTGATGGCGCATGCCTGCTATGGTCATAATTCGTTTTTTAAAGGTAATTACCTGTTTAAAACATGGACCGATGCAAGTTCTATCATCGATTACCTTCTCTTTGCTCGAAAATACATTTCTGAATGTGAAGAAAAATACGGAGTCAATGACGTCGAAAAGCTCATTGATTCCTGCCATGCGTTAATGAACTATGGTGTTGATCGTTACAAACGTCCGCAAAAAATATCATTAGTCGAAGAAAAAGCTCGTCAAAAAGCCCGTGAAGATTATCTTCAATCCCAAGTTAATGCACTTTGGCGTACCATCCCCGTTCAAGCAGAAAAAGAAACCGTTATTGAAGAAGAACGCTTTCCTTCTGAGCCACAAGAAAATATTCTTTATTTCTTCGAAAAACACGCCCCACTGCTTGAACCTTGGCAACGTGAGTTAGTTCGGATAGTGCGCAAGATCAGTCAATATTTTTATCCCCAAAAACAAACTCAAGTCATGAATGAAGGCTGGGCGACATTTTGGCACTACACGATTCTTAACCACCTCTATGACGAAGGCTTGGTGACAGAGCGATTCATTATGGAATTTCTGCATAGTCATACTAATGTTGTTGCTCAACCTGAATATAACAGTCCTTATTACAGCGGTATTAACCCTTATGCTTTAGGGTTTGCTATGTTTCAAGATATACGTCGGATATGTGAAGATCCTACAGAAGAGGATAAGCATTGGTTTCCTGACATTGCAGGATCTAATTGGCTTGATACCCTACATTTTGCGATGGAAAATTTTAAAGATGAAAGCTTTATTAGCCAATTCTTGTCGCCCAAACTCATGCGAGATTTTAAGCTGTTTGCTGTTAACGACGATGATCGTCATAACTATGTTGAAGTGAGCGCTATACATAATGAAGAAGGTTATCGCGCTATAAGAGAAAAGCTCTCTTCACAATATAACCTCAGTAATAATGAACCCAATATTCAAGTATGGAATGTTGCTTTGCGCGGTGATCGCTCATTAACACTACGCTATATTCCCCATAATCGGATCCCACTTGCTGATAGCCATAAAGAAGTGATCAAACATCTTCATCGACTCTGGGGATTTGATGTCACATTGGAAGAAGAATTACCAGACGGACGTACCCAAATCATTGCGACTTGTCCAATTAAGACACAATATAATACTGAGATTTAACTTTTAATCTCTACTTAAAAATAACGCCACTGAAATTTTTAACTTCAGTGGCGTTTTATTTATTAGATTAAATTAATCATTAGAACTTATATGTTGCGCCTAAGTACCAAGAGCCAACAGACATATCATAATCTTTATTCGTCGCTTCAAGTGTATAGAAGTCTGCTTCATAAGCTGTTCGAATACCTAAACCTGGTACTTGTTTAATTTGATACTCTAAGCCAGCACCTAAACGAATTAAACCACCATCATCTTTAAATCCAGGCTCTTTAACAGAAATTTGACCTAAACCAACAAGAGCAAAAGGTCGTAGACCATTATCAAAAGTATAACCCAAGTTTGCAGCTAGGCTGAAAGATTGATGCTCTGTTTTACCTGTGAACTTGTGACCTTTTACTTCTAAGGTGTTTTTAATATCGCCATAGGTCGTGTATTGCGCTTCTAAAGCAACAATGCGGTTGAACTGATAACCCGCAATTAGTTTATAACTTTCACCATCAGCTTTATTTGAATAGCCAACTTCATGGTTATTTTCAATACTACTTGCAAGTGATTTATCATAATGAAAATCAGTAGTACCTACACCAGCACCAATATAAAATCCATTATATTTATTAGATGGGTTTTCAGACGCTGAAGCATAAGATGAAGCTAGCGTACCAATAAGTGTCACTAATAATAATTTTTTCATGTTTTTACTTTTTAAACTGCTTTACAAAAGAGAAGCGTAGTTTAGTAAAGCATGTCTAAAAAAAACAAACGAAAACCAAACCTTAACTACACCAAAAATAAATAAACATAAAAAACAAACAAAATCATGATGATATATCTTACTTTATTACTACTTGTCAGTGTAACAAACCATATCAAACGCTTCATTTTTGCTATCGGTGAAAAAGTACAATCTATTATCTATTCTTTTATAGCGATAATAGATGCTGTAACCTTCATAATCTTTATAGGCTTTATTTAAATTAGGATCATCATGTTTTTTTAAAATTCGAACACGATTAAAATTCAAGGTTAAATGTTCTCTCGTTTGTATATAATCACCTTCATAATAAAGCTCCATCAGCTTATACTCATCATCCCCTTCCTGAGCTTGTATAAATTCATTAATCAAAAAGCTACTTTTAGAGCTAAATGTTAAGATCATACTTTCAGATATATGGCTATATTTAGTATAAGATTTTGATATAAACCCCGATTTTATTTGGTCGCATACCCATGTCGTTGACACTAAATTATCTTTATTTGTAAATAAGTAAAAAAGACCTAATAGAAGGAGGAAAACAATAACCATTAATACTGCGTTAATATACTTCAACATACTACTTTTTTGCTCTTCAAATAATCATTTAACTGTTTAGAAAATCCACCATTAATATATTTAGACATTCTAAAATTAAATGTTCCACCATCTGATGTAATTATAAACACTACGACTGCCGTATTGTTAGCTATTCTTGTATTATAGTAAAATTGTATAAAAACCTTAGAGTCACATATTGATGAAACACCTTTCTTTATATCTTTAATAAAGAAAACTTTATCAACTTTATATTTATCGATATTATTAAAATATATATTATTACTACCAATACTGAGTTCATTACTATAATTTTCAGTATCAATAAAATACGGTAATGTATTTATTTTATTATTCATGTAACTAAATATGCTTACTAGCATAATAGCTATAACAAGTAGCAAATAGAAAAAGCGCTTATGGGAATAGAATGACAGTGGCGTTTCTTTTATCTTTACGTTGCCTTTCTCTACAACGACATCCTCAGAAACGTGTTCTGGTATAATATCGCAACTCTCTTGTTGGTATTCAAAACTGAAACTTTCTTCTTTCACTTCAAGTAAATAACCAGACTTACTGACTGTTGTG
The DNA here is from genome assembly GCF_022129445.1 of Photobacterium sp. Ph5. Taxonomy (GTDB): domain Bacteria; phylum Pseudomonadota; class Gammaproteobacteria; order Enterobacterales; family Vibrionaceae; genus Photobacterium. The sequence goes on along the minus strand of NZ_JADQAQ010000028.1, from coordinate 4,190 downwards.
ATCGTAATCATCTCTAAAGCATGCTTAGCTAATACTTTTCTAAGTTTAGAAATCACATTTGTTAAGGCTTGCTCAGATACAATCGTATCTCCCCAACATTGAGATAATAAAAACTCTTTTTCTACACATTTTCCTTGGTGTGCCAGTAAAAGTAAAAATACATCACTCACACGGGGCGTAAAATACTCTGTCTGTCCATTGTCATGAGTAAGAGTTCGTGTGGAACTGTCGTAGGTTACGGAACCAATTCGGTACACTTCACTGCTTGTCATACTGACCATTTTATTAACATAATTAATCCTTAATTATTAGTTATGCTAACCATACAATCAACTTACAATCGAGTTATTCACCTTCAAGCATTTCTATTTACATCAATATGCTGATTTAACCAACAGAAATACAGGCATAAAAAAACCAAGTGCTTAACACTTGGTCTAATATTCGCCGCAGTAATTTTAAATTATTGCTCTTCTTCGTACATGTATTTTGAAATTTCAACACGGTGACTATACCAAATCGCACCACTTTCACGTCCATATAAACGAATGCGATCAGCGACTAGCTCTGGCTTATTTTCGTCACAATATGATTTCATATCGCGGTAGAAACTTAATGCTAATTCACATGCTTCTGGCTTCATAAAGTAATAGCCACCAACACGTGTATATATTTTGCGTAAACCATTAATAGTTAGTACATAAAGTGTATTACCAGATTTACCCGCCATACCTTGGAATAGACGATAATCATAATAGTTGAACGCACGAGCTAAACAAATTTCTTCGCAAAGCTGAGGATCATCTTTACCGTACTTATCTACGATTTTTTTAACTTCTTGAATAAGATCAATGCGATCATCACTGTTTTCAATAAACTCAGCAAAGCTTGATGCTTTACGAAGCCTTTCAACTGAATCAATGACATGCTGAATTAAAATACTCGACTCTTCTGCATTACCTCTGACTGCGTAACGCATAAATACGCTACTAATATCAGTACGTGCAGCAAGAAGATCGGTTAGCACTCGTTGGACATCCTGCCCATCTAATGTCACTAAGGTATCAAGGATATTTAGACCTGAAGTATCCATGTAGTTATTAACACGCGTTGGTTTACCATGTTGAATGGTTAACCATCCATCACGCGCTAAACGCTGCAATACTTCACGTAATGTTGTTCGAGTTACTCCAATTAACTCTGAAAGTTCACGCTCAGCAGGAAGAATCGACCCCTGAGGAAAGTGATTATTCCATATGCTTTCAATAATATATTTCTCAGCAAATGTCGCTGGGCTATCTGCCTTAATGACCATCTAAGTAAAATCCAGTTCGCTTCATGCATTTTTATAATAGTACTCATCATACCACTAGTTTCTTCTGAGAAGAAACCTAGCCACTAACTCTGACATGAACATGAAAGAGAAGTATAAAAATACAACGATATTGTTAAACTGCTCACTAAAAAAAAGGGTTTTTGAATGCAATCTAACAATTCTAGTCACATTTTCTGTATACTGTGCGGTTTATAACACTGACATATTCAACTCCCATTTCACGATGAAAATGTAACGAAATAATTGCATTTTTGTTTAAATTATTGACTAATACCTCTCAAACGGTAAAGTTATATAAAGATGAACTGGGAGCGAATGGAAGCTGCTGCCTAAGAAAGTTAAAACATCCAAGAACCATACTCTTGTTTAACTTTGATACCTCAATCTCGACCAATAATCTTTTGCAAGAAGCAACTGATTACCCTGCTGATTGATCAATCAAGGCATTTAGCCGACATCAAATCCATACTATTTTGCGCTAATAATAAAGAGATCCAACACATGGCTATATCGCTAGGGAATGCCTTTATCAAAAATTTTTTGGGTAAGGCACCTGACTGGTACAAAATTGCAATCATTACTTTTTTGATCATTAACCCTATTGTCTTTTTTCTTATTGATCCGTTTGTTGCTGGCTGGTTGTTAGTAATCGAATTCATCTTTACGTTGGCAATGGCATTAAAATGTTATCCGTTGCAGCCCGGCGGCTTATTGGCGATAGAAGCTGTTGCCATCGGGATGACAAGCCCAGATCAAGTGAAACATGAACTTGTTGCCAATATTGAAGTACTGCTCTTACTGGTTTTTATGGTCGCGGGCATCTACTTCATGAAGCAACTATTGTTGTTCATGTTTACAAAAATACTAATCGGCATCCGCTCTAAAATTTTACTTTCACTCGCATTTTGTGTGATGGCCGCTTTTCTTTCTGCTTTCCTTGATGCACTAACCGTGATTGCGGTTGTTATCAGTGTAACGGTAGGTTTCTACAGCATTTATCATAAGGTTGCTTCAGGGCAAGATCCTCACTCTAATCATGATCATACCAATGATAATCACGTTCCAGAGCTAAGTCGTGATGACTTAGAAAACTACCGCGCATTCCTACGTAGCTTGTTAATGCATGCTGGTGTGGGTACCGCGTTAGGTGGTGTAATGACAATGGTAGGTGAACCACAAAACTTAATCATTGCCGATCAAGCAGGTTGGGATTTTGGTGAATTCATTATTCGTATGGCGCCTGTTACTGTTCCTGTCTTTTTCTGTGGCTTGTTAACCTGTGCACTAGTTGAGAAGTTTAAAATCTGTGGCTATGGTGCAGAATTACCTGAAAATGTTCGCCAAATCTTAGTCGACTTTGATAATGAAGAACGTAAATCACGTACTAATCTTGATTACGCAAAATTAATTATTCAAGCCGCTATTGCAGTATGGCTAATCATCGGTCTTGCAATGCACTTAGCAGCCGTTGGTTTAATCGGTTTAACCGTTATTATTTTAGCGACCTCGTTTACTGGTATCACCGAAGAGCATGCGCTGGGTAAAGCGTTTGAAGAAGCACTACCCTTTACTGCACTACTTGCGGTGTTCTTCTCAATTGTTGCGGTAATTATTGATCAACAATTATTTGCACCGATTATTCATTGGGTATTAAGCCTTGAAGGTAGTTCACAGCTAACTATGTTCTACATTGCGAATGGCTTGTTATCTATGGTATCTGATAACGTATTTGTTGGTACGGTATATATTAACGAAGTAAAAACAGCGCTAACAAACGGTGTTATCAACCGTAGTCAGTTTGACATGTTAGCCGTTGCTATCAATACAGGTACTAACTTACCGTCTGTAGCAACACCAAATGGTCAAGCGGCATTCTTGTTTGCTTTAACTTCGGCTATTGCACCACTTATCCGTCTTTCTTACGGCCGAATGGTATACATGGCGCTACCTTATACTATTGTACTTGCGTGCGTAGGTTTAGCAGGCATTGAGCTAATGCTAGTACCAATGACAGAGTGGTTCTATACCATGGGTTGGATAACTGATGCGTCATCAGCTGCGGCAACTATACCGGCGCTTGCTCACTAATTTACAACGGCTAAATTGACAGATGATTTACTTCTCTATGAAGCTATGATTGAATATTGCTGTTAGATTAGTGTCATAACGTATATGAAAACCCTGATAGTTCAGGGTTTTCTTTTATCTCAATTAGTGCGTAGAGTATCAATGATGCAACACCTCAATACCTTTTCAAAATCACGTTTAGCATGGCTGCTATTACTTCTTTCTATTGTTGTATTTGAAGGTTGTGCCCTATTCTTCCAACATGTAATGAACCTTGCACCGTGTGTAATGTGTGTTTATGAACGTGTCGCGATGATGGGGATCGGTTTTGCCGCTATTATTGGTCTTATCGCTCCCCAAAATGCCTTTTTCCGTTGGATGGGATTAGCTGGTTGGGGGTATTGTGCCTATCGCGGTGTTGTATTGGCTTATCAACATGTTGGTTTTCAGTTGAACCCGTCACCATTTGCAACTTGCGATCTATTCGTCCAATTTCCAAGCTGGGCACCAATAAACCATTGGGCACCATGGATGTTTGAAGCATACGGTGATTGTGCCAAAATTGTTTGGCATTTCTTAACACTAACGATGCCACAATGGTTGGTTGTTATTTTTGCTGGAAATCTTATTGTTTGGGCAGTGATGGTTATCGCTCAGTTCTTCGGTAAGAAATCAGCTTAAGTTAGCTACGAATAAATAAGACAGAAAAAGCGAAGACTAGGTTACTAGGCTTCGCTTAATTATATGGTCCGCCTCATCCTAAGCCGTTAGGCTTAGGGTAGGCTTT
>NZ_JADQAQ010000027.1 GCF_022129445.1 Photobacterium sp. Ph5 | reverse complement strand
TAAATTTATTTAGACATTATTTGGAAAATCACATGACCACACGCGTAATTTATCCTGGCACTTTCGATCCTATCACTAACGGTCATTTAGACTTAATTGAGCGTGCGGCGGCAATGTTTGATCATGTGATTGTTGGCGTGGCTTTTAACCCAAGTAAAAAACCGCTGTTTGATCTTAATGAACGCGTAGAGCTAGCAGGAAAAATTACCAAACACTTGGATAATGTAGAGATTGTTGGTTTTTCAGGGCTATTGGTTAATTTCGCTAAAGAGCACAATGCCAATATTCTTGTTAGAGGTCTGCGCGCGGTATCCGATTTCGAGTACGAATTTCAGCTCGCCAATATGAACCGTCGCTTGATGCCAGAGCTAGAAACAGTTTTCTTAACTCCAGCGGAAGAAAACTCGTTCATCTCATCGACAATTGTTAAAGAAGTCGCATTACACAAAGGTGATGTAAGTCAGTTTGTTGATCCACTAATTACTGAAGCATTATTAGAAAAGTTTGTAAAATAGACATTAAAAAGGCCTAATTTTAGGCCTTTTAAAATTACTTTTGATAAAACTCGCGATACCAATCAACAAAGGCTTTTACACCTTCTTTAACTTTCACTTCAGGCTTATAACCTGTCGCTTTAAATAAATCTTCTGTATCTGCGTACGTCATGTAAACATCGCCCGGTTGCATGTCCATGAAGTTTTTCTTCGCCTCAATACCTAACGCTTCTTCTAGTGCTTCAATGTAATCCATCAGCTTTACAGGACTCCCGTGACCGATGTTATACACTCGGTATGGGGCTGAACTGGTTGCTGGTGAGCCAGTTTCTACTGTCCAATCAGCATTTGGCTGTGGGATCACATCTTGAATACGCATCACACCTTCAACGATATCATCGATATAAGTGAAATCACGACGCATATCGCCATGGTTATACACATCGATCTCTTTACCTTCCATGATCGCATTGGTGAATTTAAACAATGCCATATCTGGACGGCCCCATGGCCCATAAACCGTAAAGAAACGTAGGCCGGTCGTCGGAACACCATAAAGGTGCGAATAGGTATGTGCCATCAGCTCATTAGATTTTTTTGTTGCGGCATAAAGTGAAATAGGATGATCAACGCTATCTGCTGTATTAAATGGTGTCTTATGATTTAAGCCATACACTGAGCTTGAAGACGCATAAACCAGATGTTCCACCTTATTGTGGCGACAACCTTCTAAAATCGTGAGATGTCCAACTAAGTTACTATCAGCATAGGCTAATGGGTTATCAATCGAGTAACGCACACCCGCTTGTGCCGCTAGATGGATAACACGGTTAAATTGCTGCTCGGCAAATAAGTTAGCAATACCGTCACGATCCGCTAAATCTAATTCAATAAAAGTAAAACTTGGATGAGCAATACGAGCTAAACGCGCTTGTTTGAGTGATACATCGTAGTAATCATTAAGATTATCGATACCAATGACTTGATGGCCTTGAGCACATAAACGTTCGGTGATTGCGCTACCAATAAAACCAGCAACACCAGTGATGAGATATTTCATTTTTCTATCCTCAATAACGCTTCATTATGCGCTACTCAACCTAAATACTGTGGGCATAATACCATTTTAGATCAATCAACAAAGGTTAATCCCAAGCCAACTGACTCAATAATTATGATACCTAGGTTAATTATTATCGAACCTACTTCTGGCAAGCACTGCAGAACACTGTTGCGCGTTGACCGATTTTAGCTTCACTTAAAGCCTTACCGCATTTAGGACAAGGTTTACCTGCCTTGCCATATACCTGCAACTCTTGCGCAAAATAGCCTGGTTTACCGTCTGCATTTTTAAAATCTTTTAATGTTGTACCGCCCTGTTTAATGGCGAATGCTAGAACAGATTTGATCTGTGCCACCAGCTTCGTCATCCGTGCGAGTGAGATTTTACCCGCTGCACGTTTAGGGTGAATACCTGCCGCGAACAAAGATTCATTAGCATAAATATTACCCACGCCAACAACCACATGATTATCCATAATAAATTGTTTTATCGCTGTCCGTTTTCCCTGTGCTTTTTCATGTAGATATTCTACGTTAAAATCGTCGCTCAGAGGCTCTGGGCCCATTTTATCAAGCACAGGGTGTGTTACCCCTTTCTCTTCCCATAACCACGCGCCAAAGCGTCTAGGATCGTTATAACGCAGCACTTCACCACTTGTGAGCACCAAATCAACGTGATCGTGTTTTTCGACAGGAGTACCTACGGGTAAAACGCGTAAACTGCCAGACATCCCTAAATGCACAATCGCATAGCCAACATCGGTTTCTAACAGCAAGTATTTAGCGCGACGTGTCACCCCACGAATCACTTGCCCTTCTATCGCTTTAATCGCTTCAGGAATAGGCCACCGCAGTCGAGGGTTACGGATAATGATTTGTTTCACCGTTTGATCGATGACATGAGGAGATATCCCCATCCGGCTCACTTCTACTTCTGGTAATTCAGGCATGACTCAATCTCGTTTTTATTAGTTATTTGATAAAGACGTCGGAAACAGATAATCCGCAGCAACAGACACAGCAACCCATTGTTGACCATTATTGAACAACCAAAATTTAGGCAAGGCATAAACCGTTAATCGAATAGGTTCTACTTGTTGCTCCCCCCAAACTTCTATCGTTTGTGGAGGTGGTAGCTGTAAGCTCAACTTTGATATTGTTGCTTCATCCACCACTGTGCCTTGTAGATGTTGCCAACGTTGTACTAACTCACTGGCTGAAATCGATAAGTTAGGCGAGCTTTGCCACTGTCCGTTACTTTGCTTAAGCGTAAAATGTGGAAAAACAACCTGCTGAATCAAAAGATCTGGCGAGAGGACAAAAACAGTATTGGGAATATTATTTACTTGCTCGGTAACAGTTTGTGTCACCGCTTCTTTAGGTGCAAATCGTTCGCGAAGTAAATCTGGCAATTTAATTATCGCGATAAAACACAGCACACCAATAATGATGATGTTATTCCAGCCGCGTCGAGTTAAGCGCATTCATCCATTCCTGTCTTATCTTAATGAGAATAAAGATAACACTGGTGAGCTCATTGCACCATTGGCTGATAAATAAGTAACAAAAAAGAAATCAGTGAGGTTAAATTGAAAAGTAATAGATATAAAAAAACCCAGCTAGGCTGGGTTTTTATCAAAGATTGATAAAACCAATTACTTGATTTTAGCTTCTTTGTAAAGCACGTGCTGGCGAACTACTGGATCAAATTTCTTGATCTCAAATTTGCCTGGCATGTTGCGCTTGTTCTTGTCGGTAGTGTAGAAGTGGCCTGTACCAGCAGATGATACTAGACGGATCTTCTCACGAATGCCTTTAGCCATTCTTCAAATCCTCTTAAACGTTCTCGCCGCGAGCACGCATTTCACCAAGAACGACATCAATGCCTTTCTTATCGATGATACGCATGCCTTTCGCAGAAAGGCGTAGTTTAACGAAGCGTTTTTCGCTTTCTACCCAGAAACGATGAGTTTGCAGGTTCGGCAGAAAACGACGCTTGGTGGCATTACGTGCGTGTGAACGGTTGTTACCCGTTACAGGACGCTTACCAGTTACTTGGCATACTCGGGACATTACTGTCTTCTCCAAATCGTTTCAGCTCGATATCTACTGTAGAAATTCACTGTAAAAATAATTTTCACAGATAACCACAGCTATCAAAGGTCGCGCATTATACTAAGTCAAAACCAGTTGCTCAAGTCCCGAGCAGATCCTTTCTCACTTTTTTATCGAAAAATCGGCTATTTTATAGCCAACCACGCTCGGTGAAAGAAATAATCTCCCCATCACCAACAACAAAATGATCCAGAACACGAATATCGACCAAAGCCAGCGAATCGCTGATTTTGCGCGTTATTCGACGGTCAGCCTGACTAGGTTCAGCGACGCCTGATGGGTGATTATGCGCTAAAATGAGCGCTGCTGCATTAAGTTCTAGTGATCTTTTTACAACTTCACGTGGATAAACGCTCGCACAATCGATCGTTCCTTCAAATAAAACCTCTCCTGTGATCACTCGGTGCTGGTTATCTAAAAACAGGATATAAAAGGCTTCACGCTGTTTATCACGTAATTTTCGCGCTAAATATCGACGGGTATTTTGCGGGCTTGTGAGGACATCATCTTTTTTTAAAATTTCTTCTAAATACCGTTCATTCAGCGCTAAAACTGCCTGCAATTGTGCAAATTTTGCCGGTCCCAAACCTTTAACCTGACAAAATATCTGTTTTTCAGCGCCAAGCAGTGCTCGAAGAGATCCAAATTCATCCAGTAAATGGGTCGCCAATTCCAGCGCATTCATTCCTTGAGTGCCGGTGCGTAAAAAAATGGCTAATAATTCAGCATCGGTTAATGCATCAGAGCCATGAGATAATAATTTTTCTCGCGGTCGTGATGCGGCTGGTAATTGCTTTAATGACATAACCCCTCCCATTGATATGCCACTAGCAAAACAGTCGACGCTATTATCACAACCTAACAAGACGCTTTTTTAGAAAACAGTCACAGCGAAAAAGTAATCAATAAAATCTTCAGTACTCAAAATGCGAGACACACAACTTCCCATTCAATTCAGAGTTGATCCGAATCGATGATCAGAAATTACTTTGGTGGTATCTTGTTGCCAATTTTATAGCCCAAGACACAGGCAGACTAATGCAAACACTGGCAGGAAAAAAAATTCTTCTCGGCATTAGCGGCGGTATCGCTGCTTACAAATGTGCAGAGCTCACCCGACGACTTATTGAACGAGGGGCACAAGTGCGCATTGTCATGACCACAGCTGCAAAAGAGTTTATAACCCCACTCACCATGCAAGCCGTGTCAGGCCACCCCATTTCAGATAGCCTGCTAGATCCTTCCGCAGAAGCCTCTATGGGCCATATTGAGTTAGCAAAATGGGCAGATTTAGTCCTTTTAGCGCCTGCGACAGCGGATCTGATTGCACGAATGAGTGCGGGGATGGGCAATGACTTACTGACAACGCTGTGTCTCGCAACGGATGCACCAATCGCTGTTAGCCCTGCGATGAATCAACAAATGTACCGCAATATCGCAACACAAGAGAATATTGCCACCTTACAACGTCGCGGCTGCCATATTTGGGGACCAGCAAGTGGTGAGCAAGCCTGTGGCGATGTAGGCCCAGGTCGTATGCTAGAACCGATGCAACTGGTACATTGCTGCGAAGACTTTTTTCAACCACAAGACCTTAGTGGTCTAAACATTGTGGTAACGGCAGGCCCTACGCGAGAAGCGATTGATCCAGTACGTTATCTAAGTAACTACAGCTCAGGAAAAATGGGCTATGCCATTGCTCAAGCAGCAGCAAAGCGTGGCGCAAACGTCACCCTAATCAGCGGCCCAGTAAATTTAACCACGCCCGATGGGGTGACGCGTATTAATGTCAGTAGTGCCCAAGAGATGCATCAAGCGGCACTTGAACATGCCGTTAATCACCACATTTTTATTGCTTGTGCCGCCGTTGCAGATTTCCGTCCAGCTCATCTCGCAACTCAAAAGATGAAAAAACAAGACGGCAATGATGACATGGTGATCCAGTTAGTGAAAAATCCAGATATTGTTGCCAGCGTAGCGGCCTTAACAGAAAACCGCCCATTTACGGTTGGGTTTGCTGCGGAAACACAAGATGTTGAGCAATATGCACGTGGTAAGCTGACAAAGAAAAACCTTGATATGATTTGTGCTAACGATGTCTCGGTACAAGACCAAGGCTTTAATAGTGATAACAACGCGCTACACCTTTACTGGTCTAACGGTGATAAAGCACTACCTCTTGCAGCCAAATCAGAGCTTGGTCTGCAATTGATCAATGAAATTATTAATCTTTACCAACAAGCGAAACAATAGAGCGAAATATGAATAGTATTGATCTGAAAATTCTTGACCCACGCGTCGGCAATGAATTCCCACTACCAGCGTATGCAACCGAAGGTTCTGCAGGTTTAGATTTACGCGCTTGTTTAGATGAAGTATTAACCGTTGCACCGGGTGAGACCCATCTTGTACCCACAGGTCTTGCGATCCATATTGGCGATTCAAATCTTGCGGCAACCATCCTGCCTCGCTCAGGCCTTGGTCATAAACACGGCATTGTTTTAGGAAACCTTGTTGGCCTTATTGACTCTGATTACCAAGGTCAATTAATGGTGTCGGTGTGGAACCGAGGTGAAACCACATTTACTATTGAACCGGGTGATCGTATTGCTCAGCTGGTTTTCTTACCTGTGGTACAAGCGCAGTTTAATATTGTTGATGATTTCGATAGCACAGATCGTGGTGAAGGTGGATTTGGTCATTCAGGCCGTAGCTAGTCGATATTGATGTTAAAAAAGCGTGATCTAATTAGCCTTGTATTATCAATTTTGATGATAAAATAAAGGCAACATATTAAAGCAAAGCGCAACCTCTTCAGCTTGCGCTTTTTTTTGCGAATAAAAATACGTACATTTCGATTGCGCTACTTTTCACAACGCCAAGGCATCGCTAAGATAGGCGGGTTTCATACTGTCCATGGACAGTCTCATTTTGTAAAGGAACGATAATTCATGGCAGGCACCAAAAAGAACAATCGCCGCGAGGAAATACTTCAGTGCTTAGCGCATATGCTGGAGTCTAACCAAGGCAGTCAACGTATCACGACCAAAATGCTAGCCGCGAATGTTGGAGTTTCAGAAGCTGCACTCTACCGCCACTTCCCAAGCAAAGCGCGTATGTTTGAAGGGTTAATTGAATTTATTGAAGATTCAATTACCACTCGTATTAACCGCATTTTAGATGACGAAAAAGATACACTGAACCGCTTACGTATGGTGATGCAGTTCATCCTCATGTTTGCTGAGCGTAACCCTGGTTTAACTCGTATCATGACCGGCCATGCTCTGATGTTTGAACAAGATCGTCTTCAATCTCGTATTAATCAACTGTTCGAACGTGTTGAATCGCAACTTCGCCAGATCTTAAAAGAGCGTAAAATTCGTGAGGGTAAAGGCTTTCCTGTTGATGAGTCAGTTTTAGCAGCACAACTTCTAGGTCAAGTAGAAGGCAGTTTAAACCGCTATGTTCGCTCTAACTTCAAATACAAGCCAACGGCAAACTTTGATGAGTACTGGGAGCTATTAAGTGCGCAATTAGGATAAGGCTTAATTGACGGACACAAAAAAGCGAGAGCCTCTGCCCTCGCTTTTTTATTATCTATTTTTTCTTAAGCGGTACTTATACACCATACTCGGCACGGTACGCTTTTACCGCTTCAAGATGTTGTTCCATGCCATCTTGCTCAGAAAGGTACGTCACTACATCACCTAGCGATACAATTGAAATGACAGCACAACCAAAGTCACGTTCAACTTCTTGAATCGCAGATAATTCGCCTTGACCTTTTTCTTGGCGATCAATCGCCACTAATACGCCAGCTAAATCTGCGCCATTCGCTTTAATGATTTCCATTGACTCACGAATCGCCGTGCCTGCCGTGATCACGTCATCAACTAACATGATACGACCGTCTAGTGCACTACCGACTAAGTTGCCGCCTTCACCGTGATTTTTTGCTTCTTTACGGTTAAAGCAATATGGCGTATCGACATCATGGTGATCTGCAAGCGCAACCGCCGTTGTTGTTGCAATCGGGATCCCTTTGTATGCTGGGCCAAACAACACATCAAATTCAATCTTGGCATCAACCAAAGCTTCAGCATAAAAACGACCAAGACGTGCTAAGTCACGACCGGTATTAAATAAGCCAGCATTAAAGAAGTACGGACTCTTACGACCTGACTTCAATGTGAACTCACCAAATTTTAATACACCTTTCTCTAGGGCAAATTCAATAAACTGACGCTGATATGCTTTCATTGTGTCTCCTTAAACTACTTCTCTGTGTTTTAACAATGTACCCGTTACCTAACAGTCATCAGGTAACAACTAAAACCACCAAGTACTCCACTTGATATTCAGTTTTAGCTAAAAAAAAGCGGCTCCCAATAGGAACCGCTTAATATCAATTTTCTAACGCTTGCTTCTGCATCGAAATAATATCGGTTATACCGTCTTTCGCCAGAGCCAGCATTGCCAGTAATTCTTCATGGCTAAAGGCTTCACCCTCAGCAGTACCTTGGATTTCAATCATCTTGCCTTCTTCTGTCATCACCACATTCATGTCGGTTTCAGCAGCAGAATCTTCAAGATATTCCAGATCGCAAATAGGTTCGCCTTTATAGATACCCACAGATACCGCAGCTACCATACCTTTCAATGGGCTTTTCTTAATCATGCCTTTTTCTAGCATGTAATTAATTGCATCAACCAGTGCCACCATCGCACCGGTAATAGATGCGGTACGTGTACCACCATCAGCCTGAATAACATCACAGTCAACGGTGATCATCTGCTCGCCCAATACTTTTAAATCAACCGCAGCACGCAAGCTACGTGCAATAAGACGTTGGATTTCCATCGTACGTCCACCTTGCTTGCCACTCGCAGCTTCACGACGATTACGAGTATGCGTAGCACGAGGTAACATGCCGTATTCAGCCGTCACCCAACCTTGGCCTTTGCCTTTTAACCAGCGCGGAACATTTTCTTCTACACTCGCGGTACAAATAACCTTGGTATTACCAAACTCAACCAGTACTGAACCTTCAGCGTGAGCTGTATATTGACGAGTAATAGTGATTGGACGAACTTGAGTCGCACTTCTTCCGCTTGGACGCATCGGGATTTCCCTTTGGCTGGATGATATTAACCGGCGATTATAGCGATAACTCAATCTCAGTGCACGAGAAAACGATAACGTTAGCTGACAAACAGTAGCCCCTTGAGGCCAATATCGCATATAATCTCAGCACCCGGTAACGACGCACCCTGTTATGAATAATTAAGACTTATCGTGGGTAACGGTAAGTTAGTCGTCGCACCATTCTCAACTAAAAGGCCACAAGCCATGATCCATAGTATGACTGCTTATGCCCGTCGCGAAATTAAAGGCGATTGGGGTACTGCTGTGTGGGAGATCCGCTCAGTAAATCAACGCTATCTTGAAACCTACATTCGTATGCCTGAGCAATTTCGTAGCTTAGAGCCTGTACTACGTGAGCGTTTCCGTAAACGTCTTGCTCGCGGTAAAGTGGAATGTAATCTACGTTTTGAAGCCAATATTGCCGCAAACACAGAGCTAACTATCAATGAAGCGTTAGCAAAGCAAGTTATTACTGCTGCTAAATGGGTAAAAGAAACCGCGGGTGAAGGTAATATCGGTCCATTCCAAGTCCTTAATTGGCCGGGTGTGATGGAAGCGCCAGAGCAAGATTTAGATGCGATTAACAAAGATCTACTGACGGGTTTTGAACTCGCTATGGATGACTTCATTGCTGCACGTGCAAGCGAAGGCGATAACATGAAACAGCTTATCGACCAACGTCTGGATGCTATTTCGGTTGAAGCGACCAAGGTTCGCACGATGATGCCAGAAATCATCAACTGGCAGCGTGAGCGCATTATGTCTCGCCTTGAAGAAGCAAAAGTTGATCTTGATGCTAACCGCATTGAACAAGAGCTGATCATGCTCGCGCAAAAGAGCGATGTCGCAGAAGAGCTTGATCGTCTAGATTCTCACGTTAAAGAAACCCAAAAAATCATTGCTAAAGGTGGCGCATGTGGCCGTCGTTTAGACTTCATGATGCAAGAGTTCAACCGTGAATCTAACACCCTCGCATCAAAATCAATCAATACTGAAGTCACAGCTTCTGCAGTTGAACTTAAGGTCTTGATTGAACAAATGCGCGAACAAATCCAGAATATCGAATAACCCGATAATCGCTCAATCAAGGAAGCCATGGCTTCCTTGATTGTCGTTGATTAGCTTCTGCAATTATGAAAAACGCATTAAAGCCAACTAGGCTTAAGCTATATCACACAAAAAGATGAATTTTCCAGCAACTAGCTAATTTCAATTATGCGCAGATCATGATAATCTTCGCGCCCTTCTATCACTGAGTGAAAATAGGCAATGAGCAAAGGTACTCTATACATCGTGTCGGCCCCAAGCGGTGCTGGTAAATCAAGTCTGATTAATGCCCTTCTTGAAACAAACCCGACCTATGACATGAAAGTATCCGTGTCCCACACAACTCGTGGCATGCGCCCGGGTGAAGAACACGGTGTTCATTACAATTTCGTTAGCGTAGAAGAATTTACTGACTTGGTAGAACAAGGTGCATTCCTTGAACATGCAGAAGTATTCGGCAACTACTATGGCACTTCACGCCCATGGATCGAAGAGCAATTAAATAAAGGAATTGATGTATTCCTTGATATCGACTGGCAAGGTGCGCGTCAAATTCGCACACAAATGCCTGCGGCTAAGAGCTTATTCATCCTTCCTCCTTCAAAAGAGGAATTAGAGCGTCGTCTAAATACGCGCGGTCAAGATAGCGAAGCTGTTATTGAGCGTCGTATGCAAGAAGCTCGTTCAGAGATCTCACACTACGATGAGTATGATTATGTTATCGTAAATGATGATTTTGATGTTGCTTTAATCGACTTTAAAGCAATTATTCGTGCTGAACGATTGAAGCAAGACAAACAAGCTGCTAAATATAAGAGCATGTTGTCTGCACTACTAGCAGATCAGTAAGTTATTTTGTACAATTTTCTATTCCTAATTTAATAACCACTGGAGTCCTCCATGGCACGCGTAACCGTTCAAGACGCTGTTGATAAAATTGGCAACCGTTTCGATCTGATCCAAATTGCTGCTCGCCGCGCACGTCAAATGCAAACCGGCGGTAAGGATCCATTGGTTCCTGAAGAAAACGACAAGTACACAGTAATTGCACTTCGTGAAATCGAAGAAGGCCTAATTACTAAAGATATCCTTGATGCTCGTGAGCGTCAGGAACTGCAAGAGCAAGAAGCTGCTGAATTAGCAGCAGTTAGTGCTATTGCTGGCGACCACCGTTAATCAGGGAACCGGGCGAATTGTATCTTTTTGATAGCCTGAAAGAAGTCGCAATCGAGTACCTGCCAGAGCCTCAGCTAGAGGCTCTTCGGCAGGCTTTCCTCGTTGCTCGCGACGCACACGAAGGGCAAACTCGCTCCACTGGCGAGCCTTATATTATCCACCCCGTTGCGGTTGCTCGCATCTTGGCGGAAATGCGTCTCGATATTGAAACGCTCATGGCGGCATTGCTTCATGACGTTATCGAAGATACCGAGGTCACCAAGGAAGATCTCGCCAGCCGTTTTGGCGACACTGTTGCTGAACTGGTCGATGGCGTATCGAAACTCGATAAATTAAAGTTTCGCGATCGAAAAGAAGCACAAGCTGAAAACTTCCGCAAAATGATCATGGCAATGGCTCATGATATTCGCGTAATTTTGATTAAGCTGGCTGACCGTACCCACAATATGCGAACACTTGGCGCTCTTCGCCCCGATAAACGTCGTCGTATTGCCCGCGAAACCCTTGAAATATTCTCTCCTCTTGCCCACCGTCTGGGTATCCATAACATCAAATCTGAACTTGAAGAGCTTGGCTTTGAAGCGTTATACCCAAATCGCTACCGTGTATTAAAACAAGTGGTGGCTGCGGCACGTGGTAACCGTAAAGAGATGATCAATAAAATTCACGCTGAAATTGAGGGTCGCCTCAGTGATGCGGGAATTCACGCAACCGTATTAGGTCGCGAGAAAAACTTGTTCTCCATCTATAACAAGATGAAGAACAAAGAGCAGCGTTTCCACTCCATCATGGATATCTATGCTTTCCGTGTACTGGTGAATGATTTAGATACCTGCTACCGCGTATTAGGACAAGTACATAACTTGTACAAGCCGCGTCCTAGCCGCATGAAAGACTACATTGCGATCCCGAAAGCCAATGGCTATCAATCGCTGCATACCTCGCTTGTTGGCCCTCATGGTGTTCCCGTTGAAGTACAAATTCGTACCGAAGATATGGACCAAATGGCAGACAAAGGCGTCGCTGCGCACTGGACCTACAAAGATGGTGAAAGCTCAGGTACCACCGCGCAAGTTAAAGCCCAGCGTTGGATGCAAAGCTTACTTGAACTTCAACAAAGTGCAGGTAGCTCATTTGAATTCATTGAAAATGTAAAATCGGATCTTTTCCCTGACGAGATTTACGTTTTCACCCCGAAAGGCCGTATTGTTGAATTGCCAGTTGGCGCAACTGCGGTGGATTTCGCTTACGCCGTGCATACCGATGTCGGTAATGCATGTGTTGGCTCTCGCGTTGATCGCCAACCTTATCCACTTAGCAAACCACTTAAAAACGGTCAAACGGTTGATATCATCAGTGCTCCTGGCGCTAGACCTAACGCTGCATGGCTAAACTACGTGGTGACATCCCGTGCCCGTACTAAGATCCGCCAAGTGCTGAAAACCATGCGTCGTGATGAGTCGATTACTTTAGGTCGTCGCTTGCTAAACCATGCACTTGATGGCACCAATATTGATAATATCGCTAGCGAAAATGTCACCAAAGTATTGTCTGATCTCAAACTCAGTTCAATGGATGATCTTCTCGCTGAAATTGGCTTAGGTGAAGTGATGAGTGTGGTAATAGCTCGTCGTTTCTTAGGCAATGTCGATGAACTCACGCCAAAAGAAAATGATCGTCGCTTACCGATTCAAGGGGCTGATGGTATTTTATTGACCTTTGCTAACTGCTGTCATCCGATCCATGGCGATCCGATCATCGCACACGTTAGTCCTGGTAAAGGCTTAGTGATCCACCGTGAGGAATGTGCCAATGTCCGTGGTTATCGTAAAGAGCCGGATAAGTACATGGCGGTAGAATGGAGTGAAGACTTCGATCAGGAATTTGTTACCAGCTTGAAAGTTGATATGCAAAACCACCAAGGTGCATTAGCCGATCTCACTAATACTATTGCTGCGACAGGCTCGAATATTCAAGGCTTAGCGACGGAAGAAAAAGATGGTCGTTTATACACCATCACTGTTAAGTTAACCACTCGTAGCCGTATTCATTTAGCCAACATTATGCGTCGAATTCGTATTATGCCAAATGTCGTACGTGTCGCACGCCAGAAAAACTAAGCGTTAAGATACGCTACATTTTTCATCATAAAAACGCCCTTTATTGGGCGTTTTGTGTATTTGGCAATAAAGCCTTATTATCATTAACCTATCTCATTTGTTTTCATTAGGTAACATCCATGACCCCAGATCGTTTTCAACGTATCCACCAAGTATTGGCAACGCGTCAGCCCGATCTGACGGTATGTATGGAAGAAGTCCACAAACCAAATAATGTCTCAGCGATAATCCGCACTGCTGATGCTGTCGGTGTACATAAAGTCCATGCCGTTTGGCCCAAAGAAGGGATGAAAGTCTTAAGCCATACTTCAGCTGGAGCGCGTAACTGGGTTGAATTAGATACCCATGATTCTATGGTTGAAGCCGTGCAAACATTAAAAGATCAAGGCATGCAGGTACTGGCTACCAACCTATCTGATACTGCGATTGATTTTCGTGATGTTGATTACACCAAGCCAACAGCGATTATTTTAGGCGGAGAGAAAAACGGGATCACTGCTGAAGCACTAGCAATGGCAGATCAAGATATCATCATTCCAATGGTCGGCATGGTGCAGTCATTAAACGTGTCAGTCGCAAGCGCGTTGATTTTGTACGAAGCACAACGCCAACGTCAAAATGCGAGTATGTATGAGCGTGAAAAAACCTTACTGCCAGATGATGTCGTTAACCGAATCCTATTTGAACGCGGGCATCCTGTGCTTGCCAAAGTCGCACAACAAAAGGGCTTACCTTACCCACAATTAGATGATGAAGGTCAGATTGTCGCTGATGAAGCATGGTGGGCAGCTATGCAAGCGAAGAAAATGAAAAGACGCCAACCCGTGATGGAGAATAACGAGTAATGAGCGGACAACTCCTCAATACCATTTCGCTAGCTGAACTCTCTGGCGTTGGAGCAAAAATGGCAGAGAAACTAGAAAAGATTGGGCTCCATAATGTCCAAGATTTACTGTTTCACTTACCATTGCGCTATGAGGATCGCACTCGTATTTGGCCTATCAATCGAGCCATGCCGGGGCAACACTTAACAGTTCAAGGTGAAGTCCACCATAGCAGCATTACTTTTGGTAAACGTAAAATGCTGGCAGTAAAAATTGGAGACGGCACTGGCTCTGTCACGCTACGCTTTTTTAATTTCAATGCGGCAATGAAAAATAGCTTTGCTGAAGGAAAACAAGTTAAGGCTTACGGCGAAATCAAAGGCAGTAAATTCGGGCTTGAGATCATTCATCCGGATTACCGTATTTTCTCAGAGCCTACCGAGCTTAGTGTTGAAGAAACCTTAACACCTGTGTATCCAACCACTGATGGCTTACGTCAACTGACCCTGCGTAACCTAACCGACCAAGCGCTCAACTTGCTCGATAAGGCAGCGGTGACAGAACTACTGCCTGAAGGTTTATACGACCGTCAAATGACGCTTGCACAGGCATTACGTGCGATGCATCGTCCAACACCTGATATCTCATTAGATCAATTAGAAGCAGGTAAGCACCCTGCTCAACACCGATTAATTTTAGAAGAATTGTTGGCGCAAAATTTATCGATGCTGGCACTACGTAGTAAGGGTCAACAACATAGTGCTTGGCCACTTGCCGCGAAAGATTCATTAAAGCAGCAACTGCTCGATAGTCTACCGTTCTCTCCAACAGGTGCTCAACAACGTGTTGTCGCTGACATTGAAGCCGATCTTATCAAGCCGCAGCCTATGATGCGTTTAGTTCAAGGTGATGTTGGCTCGGGTAAAACCTTAGTTGCTGCTCTTGCTGCCCTACGCGCTATTGAACATGGCTTTCAAGTCGCCTTAATGGCACCAACGGAATTATTGGCAGAGCAGCATGCCATCAACTTTGCCAACTGGCTTAATCCTATGGGGGTTCAGGTTGGCTGGATGGCAGGTAAGCTGAAAGGTAAAGCACGTGAAACCGAACTTGCCCGTATTGCTAGCGGTGAAGTAAAGATGGTGGTCGGTACTCATGCCCTATTCCAAGACCACGTTAAATTTGAAAATTTAGCGCTAGTCATCATCGATGAACAACATCGATTTGGTGTCCATCAGCGTTTAGAGCTACGAGAGAAAGGCGCCAATGAAGGTCGCTACCCACATCAGTTAGTCATGACGGCAACCCCCATTCCACGTACTCTTGCCATGACAGCTTATGCCGATATGGATACCTCGGTCATTGATGAACTGCCACCCGGCCGAACACCGATCCAAACCGTTGCCTTACCCGATGCCCGCCGCCCTGAAATTATCGAGCGTATTCGATCGGCTTGCGTTAATGAAGGACGCCAAGCCTATTGGGTATGTACCTTGATTGATGAATCTGAAGTATTAGAAGCCCAAGCCGCCTCAGATACTGCCGATGAACTGACAGGCTTACTGCCTGATTTAAAAATTGGTTTGGTACACGGACGAATGAAAGCTGCAGAAAAACAAGCGGTGATGGCAAGCTTTAAAGCAGGTGAGCTGAACGTGTTAGTTGCCACAACCGTGATTGAAGTCGGGGTGGATGTGCCCAATGCCAGTTTAATGGTGATTGAAAACCCGGAACGATTAGGCTTAGCGCAGCTCCACCAGCTACGTGGGCGTGTCGGTCGAGGAAAAGTTGCGAGTCACTGTGTATTGCTTTATCACGCCCCCCTGTCTAAAACCGCACAAAAGCGTTTAGGGGTATTACGTGAAAGCAGTGACGGTTTCGTGATCGCCCAGCGAGATTTAGAAATTCGTGGTCCGGGTGAATTACTGGGTACTAAACAAACCGGTATTGCTGAATTTAAAGTCGCTGATCTGATCCGTGACCAATATATGATCCCACAGGTGCAGAAGCTGGCTCGCTATATTCATGACAGCTACCCCGATAACGCCAAAGCAATCATTGATCGTTGGCTAGGACAACGAGAAAACTACTCAAACGCTTAGTTATTGGTACAGTACAAATACAACAAAGCCCACATTACCGCGCGGTAATGTGGGCTTTTTCATTTGCTGACTTACTTCATTTTATGTAGTGGTAACGTCACTTCAACGCGTAAACCACCTTCGCTGCGGTTACGCACTAAAATAACCCCATCATGCTGATCAACAATACGCTTCACAATCGCAAGCCCTAATCCTGTCCCTTCAGCTTCACTACCACGAGCGGAATCACCTCGAGTAAGAGGTTGGAACATCTTAGTGACCTGATCCGGCGCAATACCCGGTCCATCGTCTTCAACACAGAACCATACAGATTTACGATCAGCAGAAGCCCCACTCGAGATCTTCACCCAACCTTTACCATAACGTTGTGCATTCACAACAAGATTGGCTACCGCACGTTTAAGCGCAACCGCATTAGCAGAAATAGTTCCAGGGATCTCACCGAGTTGCTGATCAATAGTTTTACCGTAACTGCCTTCAGTATGCGCAACATCAACCAACAAAGTGTTCAGGTCGATATCTTCTTCTTCCTGCTTCTTGGTCGATTTTAGATAATCCATAAACTGACTAATGATCGCGTTACACTCTTCAGTATCAGTGATCATCGATTCCGCTAAATAACTATCTTCAGGTGACATCATTTCTGTTGCCAGACGAATTCGGGTTAATGGTGTACGTAAGTCATGGCTAACGCCAGCCATTAACAACGCGCGATCTTCTTCTAGTTGCTTAATACCCTGTGACATCTGATTAAAGGCTTTGGTTACCGAACGAATTTCAGAGGCACCTTGCTCTGGGAGTTGTGGCGGCGTTTCACCACGTCCCACCATAAGTGCAGCCTGTTCCAACTCCATTAATGGACGGTTTTGGATCCGAATGAATAACCAGCCGCCAGCAATCACAAGAAAGGCAATGATCAGGCTATAGCGAAATAGCGGCGCAAAGTCTTCTTCTTGCAGTTCTGATAACGGGACTCGCATTAAGAAATTCGGCATCGCATCAGTTTTTAGCCACAGTACATAACTGTCAGCACCTAGCAATAAACGAACATCGGTTGGCGAACCAAGATCTTTGG
The DNA here is from genome assembly GCF_022129445.1 of Photobacterium sp. Ph5. Taxonomy (GTDB): domain Bacteria; phylum Pseudomonadota; class Gammaproteobacteria; order Enterobacterales; family Vibrionaceae; genus Photobacterium. The sequence continues at coordinate 44,355 of NZ_JADQAQ010000027.1, read as the reverse complement.
TCATCTGCTCACTGAGATAACCAATATGCATAGCATCATGGAAAGGTTTGGCCGCTTCACTATCAGGTGCGACTAGGGTTAGACCTAACTCTTCTAATAGTTTACGACGAAGAGGACGGTCAAGATGTACACATTGATCATCCGGCATCGCCAATTCATCGTTAAGCATCAATTTTACTTCATAAGATAAGATGCGGTTGAATTGCTGAATGCTGGGTAATAAGGCGTAATTAACTATGGTCAGATACGAAAAAATCTGGCTTGCGATAAGCAAGCCAGCTAATAGGATTAACGTTCGACCAAATGTGCTTTTTGGCGATAAACGCATGGCTTACGCCTCGCGACCATCAGGAACGAAGACGTAACCTAAACCCCACACCGTTTGGATATAACGTGGACGGCTTGGATCTTCTTCAACCATACGACGTAAACGTGAGATTTGTACGTCGATAGAACGTTCCATTGCTGAATACTCACGACCTCGCGCCATATTCATCAACTTATCGCGTGACATCGGCTCACGAGCATTAGTAACCAATGCTTTTAATACCGCAAACTCACCAGACGTTAATGGCATCGGAACGTCGCCACGGAACATTTCACGCGTGCCTAAGTTTAAACGGAATTCGCCAAACTCAATCATCTTGCTATCAACACTCGGTGCGCCCGGTGCTTCAATTGTTTGACGGCGTAGTACCGCACGAATACGCGCTAACAGCTCTCGTGGGTTAAACGGTTTAGGCAGATAATCATCAGCGCCCACTTCAAGACCCACAATGCGATCAACCTCATCACCTTTTGCTGTTAGCATCAAAATAGGCAACATGTTATTGGCATTACGTAAGCGACGACAAATTGATAAGCCATCTTCACCTGGTAGCATTAAATCTAACACCATTAGATGAAACGTTTCGCGGGCTAATAGACGATCCATTTGTTCGCCATTTGCCACACTTCGAACCTGAAATCCTTGCTCAGATAAATAACGTTCTAATAGCGCGCGTAAGCGCATGTCATCATCAACAACCAGAATTTTGTAATTTTCTTGCATAATCCACCTTCAGCGGTCGAGGTCTTGAGCTTTTGCCGTAGTGTACGTCAGCTCACTAAACAGACTCAGAATTTCCTGCGTTTTTTTCAGGCAAATATGTAACAGAGTATGTATATTCGTTTTATGCGCCAGATAAGCGCCTGAGTCAATTAAGTAATTATAAAATAGCTAAAATGAAGTGAAAACTAGGGTTGCAGTCTATTTTATCTTGGTGAAAAGACACCTCTTCCCTGTCATATCTCATCTTTATTTCTACATAATTTGAAACTTACCGCGACAATTTATTATTGCGCTTATTGACCCATCAGTCTAAGCGTTAGATCATCGCCCCATTCCTCGTTCACGTCATGTTATAAGGATAGCTATGAGAACCAACCTAGTGACGCGTGAAGGTTACAATAAATTAAAAAAAGAACTTGATTTCCTATGGCGTGAAGATCGCCCTGAAGTGACCAAGAAAGTCACTTGGGCTGCCAGTCTGGGTGATAGATCGGAAAATGCCGACTACCAATACAATAAAAAACGCTTACGTGAAATTGATCGTCGCGTCCGCTTTCTACGTAAGCGCTTAGATGTATTAAAGGTGATTGATTACTCCCCGCAACAAGATGGTAAAGTCTTCTTTGGTGCTTGGGTGGAAATTGAAAATGAGGCGGGAGAAACAAAGACCTTTCGTATCGTTGGCCCTGATGAGATTTATGGCAGAAACGACTATATCTCGATTGATTCCCCTATGGCGCGGGCGCTACTCAGCAAAGAAGTCGATGATGATATTGTCGTTACCACTCCGCTTGGTAAGAAAGAATGGTTTATCAATGAAATCCGCTACGACACTAACATTGACTAATTAAATCATCATTACTGCATACGATAGAAGCCGTTCGTTATGTACGCGGCTTCTTTTCCGATCTTTTTTCTGCTCACTGACACACTCTTAACATCGGTAAACTTGCTACCCTCATCGGGAGACGTAGAATGTAAGCTTAACGATAAACAAGAGATACCTACGGATGAGCAACTCTATTAATCAGCTGATTGCCAGCGAACTGAATGTTCGAAATGAACAAATCAATGCAGCAGTCACACTGCTCGATGATGGTAACACCGTGCCTTTTATTGCCCGTTACCGTAAAGAAGTCACTGGCGGCTTGGATGATACCCAACTTCGTAATTTAGAATCACGTTTAGGCTACTTACGTGAGCTCGATGATCGTCGTCAGGTCATTTTAAAATCGATTACCGAGCAAGGTAAATTGACCCCTGCGCTAGAGGCTGAAATCAAGACAGCAGACAGTAAGACTCGTCTTGAAGATCTTTACTTGCCTTACAAGCCTAAGCGCCGCACTAAAGGTCAAATTGCCATTGAAGCCGGTATAGAGCCTTTAGCCGATCTGCTTTGGAGCCAACCAGACAACACGCCAGAGCAAGCAGCTGAACAATTTTTAAATCCAGAGCAAGGCTTTGCTGATACCAAAGCGGTACTGGATGGCGCTCGCGCAATCTTAATGGAGCGCTTTGCTGAAGATGCGACCTTGCTTGATAAAATCCGTCGCCAGTTAAACGGTCAAGCAGAGCTGACTTCTCGCCTTGTCGATGGCAAAGAGCACGATGGTGCGAAATTTAAAGATTACTTTGAATATAACGAGCCATTAAAAACTATTCCTTCTCACCGCGCACTCGCGCTATTTCGTGGTCGTAATGAAGGCTTCCTACAATTAGCATTGAATGCTGATCCCAACCAAGAGGAAGGCGTTCGAGGCTCTTACTGTGAAGTGATTATTGCCGATCACTACGGCGTAAAACTAGGTACGGCACCTGCTGATGCATGGCGTAAGCAAGTAATAAGTTGGGCATGGCGCATTAAGATTTTAATGCACATGGAAACCGAACTGATGAGTGCACTGCGTGAAAAAGCCGAAGGTGGCGCGATGCAAGTGTTCGCCGACAACCTTAAAGATTTGCTAATGGCAGCGCCTGCCGGTCCTCGCGTCACATTAGCACTTGATCCTGGTTTACGTACAGGGAGTAAGATTGCAGTGGTTGATGAAACGGGTAAGTTACTCGATACTGCCACCATCTACCCGCACCAACCCCACAACAAAATTGCCGAATCAAGCAAAGTCGTTTTAGCCTTGATCAACAAGCATAACGTTAACTTAATTGCGATTGGTAATGGCACTGCTTCACGTGAAACAGATGCGTTTGTTGCCAAGCTACTTAAAGATAATAATCTAAAAGTACAGAGCGTAATGGTAAGTGAAGCTGGCGCATCAGTGTATTCAGCATCAGAGCTTGCCGCTAATGAATTCCCGAACTTAGATGTTTCAATCCGTGGCGCGGTGTCTATTGGTCGTCGTCTGCAAGACCCATTGGCAGAGTTAGTGAAAATTGATCCGAAATCTATCGGTGTCGGTCAATACCAACACGATGTTAGCCAAAGCATGCTAGCGAAACGTCTAGATGCAGTAGTTGAAGACTGTGTAAACGCCGTGGGTGTGGATGTCAATACCGCATCTGCTGCACTACTTACGCGCGTGGCAGGTTTGAACGCTACCATCGCACAAAACATCGTGAACTACCGTGATGAAAATGGTCGCTTTGATGCGCGTACAGCCCTGAAAAAAGTCGGACGTTTAGGGCCAAAAGCATTTGAGCAGTGTGCTGGATTCTTGCGTATCATGAACGGTAAAAACCCACTTGATAGCTCTGCCGTTCACCCAGAGTCTTATGCGGTAGTTAAAGCTATATCGGCTGCTAATAATAAACCGGTTGATGCGATTATTGGTAACACCGATTTCCTACGAAGCTTAAAAGCTGCTGACTACACTGATGCAGACTTCGGCTTACCAACGGTAACCGATATCATTAGCGAGCTGGATAAACCCGGTCGAGATCCTCGTCCTGAGTTTAAAACAGCCACCTTTGCCGAAGGCGTTAATGAAGTCAAAGATCTTATCCCTGGCATGGTATTAGAAGGCGTGATCACTAACGTGACTAACTTCGGTGCTTTTGTTGATGTTGGCGTACACCAAGATGGTTTAGTCCATATCTCCGCCCTGTCTGATAAATTCGTTTCAGATCCGCGTGAAGTGGTAAAAGCTGGTGATATCGTCAAAGTGAAAGTGATGGAAGTGGATTTACAGCGTAAGCGTATTGGTATGTCGATGCGTTTATCTGACGAGCCAGGGCAAGAAAAACCGACTCGTCAACCTCGCGATAATTCAGCACGTCCTGCACGAAGTCAGCCACAAAGCCAACCTCGTCAACGTGATAACGGTAATGCAGCAATGGGTGGTGCGTTTGCAGCAGCCTTTGCTAATGCCAAGAAAAAATAAGCTAACGTCTTATTCATGAACGAAAAAGCCAGACATGATGTCTGGCTTTGTTTTATCAAGTAGAAATTAAATCACTTGCAGATATTCTGTTGGCGGGTTCGGCACACTGGCTTGTGCATACTTAAATGCCACCACCCCTTTAGTGCGCTCGTTGTGATTAACTTTATCTAATTGCTCAAGCAATTCTCGCGGCAATTTAATGTGCATGCTGTAACCCAGCGCACTGTCTTTCTCAAGATAATTACTGGCAGATAACAGATCAACAAGACGAGCAATATCATCTTGATAACCTTTTAAAATTTCATCATCTTGCTTATCGTAATCCGGATGCTCACTCGGATCCCAACTTGGCTTTTTTAGCTGTTTCTCTTCACTGGTGATTGGCTTTTCATCTGCCGCTGCACTACTTTCAGTTAACGGGACAATTTTTTCTCGCACTCGGTTATCCCGCGCAACTTGATCGGTTGGCGGATTGACCGTTGTGGCTAATGGCACACCACCAGCTTGTAGAGGAGAAATATTCATACCGAAAGCAAATTCACCATGTGCAAAGTAAACAAACCAAAGTGGTTACTATTTAATCATAACGGTAATCTTCAAGATACAACAGCATCTTCAAAAATAAACTGACGTACAGCTGCGATAAATTCATCAGGATGTGAAATAAACGGTGCATGAGATGCAGACTGAAAAACATAACTCAATGACTGTGGGCAGAGCTTGGTAATTGCGTCTTCTGTTTTAACTGGCACCAAGCCATCTAAGCGACCATACATTCGCAGCCAAGGTTGAGTGAGCAATGACAGTTCTGCTCGCTGATCGACAGTTTCAAGTAACGTTAACCCCAATGCTAAAGCTGAAGGTTGTGGCGTCGGCCGTTCAAGAACGGCTTGCTTTAAATTCTTAATATCCTGTCGTGCTGTCGGGCTACCCATCGCTTGTAACGCTAAGAATCGCTCTACCGTTAAGTTAAAATCAGAGGCTAGCTGTGATTGAAAATTCCTGAGTACATCAGGTTTGATCCCTCGCCATTCTTCTCGCGCCATAAAACTTGGCGAACTGGCTAAAGTCATTAATTGTGTTACACGCTCAGGTGCAAGTAATGCGGCTTGCGTTGCCACTAGACCACCCAGCGACCAACCTAACCACGCTGCTTTCTGAGGGGCTCGCGCTAATACCGCTTGCGTGATCTCGACCAATGACTCTGCGGTAACATCACCGCTATAGCCGTAACCCGGTAAATCACACCAATGCACAGTAAAATGCTCAGCGAGGGCTGGGATCACATCTTGCCATACCGCACCGTTCATCCCCCAGCCATGAATGAGAACCAGATCCGAGCCTTGACCTTTACTGTGCCAATCAAGCATTACCGCCATTACACTTCCTTATTCGGTTTTTTGAGGTTTTGTTTATGATGCCAAAAAACACAACGGCTTGGCTATCGCACACCTGCCGTAAACTATTATTTCGCCACTGTAGCTTATGTCAGTTGCCACTCGAACCCAATGATGATTATTGGTGCCATTATTGTCTTTCTCAATTTCCATCACCACCTTACTGTCAACGCTGTGGTGCCAGTGCTTTCAACGCTGAACAATATTGTGGTCACTGTTTAACCGCCCCTCCGCCTTGGCAACGATTATATCGGTTGGGTGAATACAGGCCGCCTCTACAGCAATTAGTTAGCCAATTTAAATTTGGGAAAAAGTTTTGGCTTGCAAAACCATTAGCCAAACAATTAGCAAAACAAATTACCGACCCCGCCCCTTTATTACTTCCTGTACCCTTGCATCGTTGGCGTTATTGGCAACGTGGATTTAACCAAAGTCATTACTTAGCGTTAGCCTTAGCTCGTGAACTTAATACCCGAGTTGATCACAATGTATTAGTGAGAACTCGACATACTCAAGCACAAAAATCTCTCACAAAAAAACAACGTAAAACTAATTTAGCCAATGCTTTTACTATTAAAGACTGTGTGCTTCCGCAACATGTAGCCTTAGTTGATGATGTCGTTACAACAGGAACAACCGTGGCATTATTAACCCAAAAACTTCACCGACGAGGCGTGAAGCGCGTTGATATCATTACGATTTGTCATACGGAAAAACCCGTATAGTCATCACTTATAACAAAAAAGTCGCGCATTATGTTGCAAAACGTGATGAAATTAAAAATGCTAAGATTAGGGATGATAGAACGTCTATCTAAGAGTAGAATAGAGAAAACTTACTAAATAGGTCAGGTATTACGTCGTGTCAATGATCACTATTACTGAAAGCGCTCAGCAGCACTTCGGCAAGCTTCTTGCCCAGCAGCCTGAGGGTACTAATATCCGTGTTTTTGTTGTTAACCCAGGCACTCAAAGTGCTGAGTGTGGTGTATCCTACTGCCCACCTGAAGCGGTTGAAGCAAGCGACACAGAAATCAAACTAGAGTTATTTTCTGCTTTTCTTGATGAGCTAAGCCTGCCATTTTTAGAAGATGCTGAAATTGATTTTGTTACTGACAAAATGGGCTCACAACTTACGCTTAAAGCACCAAATGCAAAAGTGCGTAAAGTGTCTGATGATGCACCATTAATGGAGCGTGTTGATTACGTTATCCAAACCCAAGTTAACCCACAACTTGCTGGTCACGGTGGTCACGTTTCTTTGTCAGAAATCACTGAAGATGGCGTTGCCATCTTACAATTCGGTGGTGGCTGTAATGGTTGTTCAATGGTTGATGTCACGCTAAAAGAAGGCATCGAAAAAGAACTACTCGCACAGTTTGAAGGTGAGCTAACTGGCGTTCGTGATATTACCGATCACGCACGTGGTGAGCATTCATACTACTAACTTTTAGTGTGAACGGAAAATCAAAAAGCCGCATATGATATGCGGCTTTTTCGTTTTGAAACAAAGATGCTCGTTATAATACGGTGAGAGTGACTTTCTTTCGTCCCCAGCGTTTCGCCGCACGAATGTCTTTCCCCATGTAAATATCAATCTTATTACGCCAACGGTGGTGCATTTTATCTAGCACTACATATTCACCGGGTAATCCTGATATTTTGACCTTTACACCTCGTTTTAATCCTTTTTTCAACAAATCCCGTGAAACGGCAATTGCTTTCATCCCTGGTTTTAACCTATCTCCCCATGCAGCAATGCTAGGGTTTGAGTTTGTCTGCGCCCTAACAGAATTATACGCTGTCGCTGTCACATGCATTTTTTTAGGCTTAGCTGCAAAGCTATTTACGCTAAAAAGTAATGCAATAGTCAGTAAGAAATAAGCAAGAATATTCTTTTTCATATCCAACACCCGGCTAAAAAGTGCTCGCATTTTAACCAAAAGAACATCACTTTTAATAGTTTTTTTTGCTTAAAATTAATACAAAATGTGTATTTTAAATCTAACTTACTGTTTTAATGCAGGAGATAAAAAAATATTTTTCTTCCACTGGTAACCAAAAATAACCGCTAAAGTCACACCGCGTAATGCCATAAAACCTAACATCGCCGCCCATAATGCATGGTTACCATAGTCATCCATTAACCACCAAATGACAAAGAACCCACAGGTTGCAACAAACATACTATTGCGCATTACTCGCCCTTGCGTTGCACCAACAAAGACACCATCCAATAAAAAACACCACATCGCTACTAATGGCACAGCAGCAAGCCACGGCAAATAAATATCAGCTTCAGCTTGAACCGCAGGCAGATCGGAAATCAAACTGACAATGCGCTCGCCGCTTAAAGAAAATGCCAATGTAAGAGCGACAGATATTATAAAACTCCAAAATGTAGTGTTAATTAAATAACGTCCTAACTGATCACGATTGTTCGCACCAACGGCTTTTCCTACTAATGCTTCCATCGCATAGGCAAAACCGTCCATGGCATAAGACACCAACATTAAAAAGCTCATTAAGACAGCATTTGCCGCGACTACGTTATCGCCTAATGTTGCACCTTGGAAAGTCATAAAGGTAAACGTCGCTTGTAAGCACAAGCTACGTAAAAAGATATCTCGGTTTAATTTAAGTAGTCGCCCCATACCATGTCGTGCAGCCATAATTTTCTCTTTTAACGGCGGCAAACCTAGCGCTAACCATTGACGAGAAACAAACCATAACCCTAATAACATACCACTATAATCGGCTAATACCGACGCAAAAGCGGCGCCTTGAACTTTCCAGCCAAAGCCCAAAACAAACAGAACGTCCAATAAAATATTAACGAGGTTAGTGACAATCAAAAGCCACATTGGCAACTTGGCATTTTGCGCTCCAAGTAACCAGCCCATGATGACAAAGTTTGCTAAAGCGGCAGGCGCTCCCCAAATACGGATTGAAAAGTATTGCTCTGCGTAAACTTTCACTTCATTGCTAGCATCACTGAAATGAAAAATAGTACTGCTGACAGGTTGGTGTAAGGCAATCAGAATAAACGCGAGTAACCATGCCAATGCGATACCTTGAACAAAAATAGCCGCTTGCCCATGTTTATCTTCTCGACCAAAAGCTTGCGCCGTAATACCTGTGGTTGCCATGCGTAAGAAACCCAACAACCAGAATGTAACGTTGATCATAGTACCGCCAACAGCAACACCACCGAGATACCATGACTTATCAAGATGCCCGATCACAGCAGCATCCACCAACCCGAGTAACGGTACTGTAATGTTAGAAAGTACCATCGGCAGGGCTAATGCAAACACCTGATAATGTAATGATTTGTCTTTTAATGCTGCTAGCACGAACTACCTCTGCCGCGATAATGTTGGTTATATAGCAGAGCAGTTTAACCAGTTGATTATGGCGACAAAAGTCTTATTGATTAAAGCGTATAAGATCTGTTGCTGAAACTAGAAACTAACCATACCAAGGTAATAACCAATGATCGGCAAGAAGTACTACAAATAAAGCCAATAAATGCCAGATCGAATATTTAAATGTCGCCCATGCATGACCTTCACTATCAAAAAATTTCAACTTCAACGCATAGCCTAGAAAGCCCACATTCAATGCGGTACTCCCTATTAAATAGACCCACCCACTCATACTGGTTAGCCAAGGTAATAACCCGACCGCACAGAGAATCACGGTATAAAGCAATACCATGGTTTTGGTATATTCAATCCCATGAGTAACGGGCAGCATTGGGATCCCTGCTTTGGCATAATCATCACGACGATGGATCGCTAATGCCCAAAAATGCGGAGGTGTCCATGCAAATACCAACATAACGAGTAACAATGCATGAGGATCAAGCTGACCCGTTACTGCCGTCCACCCCAATAACGGGGGCGCGGCACCTGCAAGCCCTCCAATCACAATATTTTGTGGTGTCGCATGCTTTAACCATACGGTATAAATCAACGCATAACCGACCAAACTAGCCATTGTTAGCCATGCTGTTAAGGCGTTAAGCATCATCAATACCCCAAAACCCACCAACATTAATGTTGTTGCAAAAACAACGGCTTTCCACGTTTCAACTCGCCCTTTTGCAAGCGGTCTATGGTAGGTCCGCGCCATTTTGGCATCAAAGCGTCTATCTAAAACATGATTAAACGCAGCTGCCGCACCCGATTGTAAACCTATCCCTGTTAAACCTAATATCACGGCATCTGCCGGCGGAATACCTTGCACAGCCAAACACATTCCCACCAATGCGGTCAGTAATAACATGGCAACGACTTTTGGTTTCGTCATCGTAAGGTAATCACGCCAAACAGCTATCTGCGGCGTACGAACTCGGCTGGAATGAAGCAGTTGTGATTTATCCATGAGTGGTGCCCTCCGATACAAAATACTTCACTTCTAATGGGGTACGGCAATCGCACATAAGGCGATAACAGGTGGTGACAACAGTGAGTAACAAAACTAATCCAACCACGTTATGTGCCACAGCAATCAGTAACGGTAAGCTGGCAAGAACATTGGTGATACCTAATATTATTTGTACGGATAATACTCCCATTAACCCAATGCTATAACGGCGTAAGGGAGAGGAAAGCCACAACAACCCAACCAGTATTAATACCAAAACAGTGGTAATAATTGCACCAATGCGATGAGTAACATGAATAGACACCCTTTGGGCATAATCTAAAACACCATATTCATAACTACTGTGTTGAGGTTGAAGTAATTCAAATGCGCGAGGATCAAATATTCCTTGCCAATCCCCTTCGCATATCGGTAATTGTGTGCATACAACCGCGGCATAATTAGCCGCCGTCCAGCCACCCAATGCAATTTGGCCGATCACAACGACTAAAGCAGCCATTGCTACACATTTAAGTACGGTTAAATATCGGCGTGATAATGATAACTGTGTTTTAAAACCACCTTGATAGAAAAGTGGTTTAGGCTGGATCCGCAAGCGTAATAACCACAATAGCGATACGATAGTAAAGCCACCTAACAAATGCGCCATCACCACAACAGGCATAAGTTGCATGGTGACTGTCCACATGCCTAATAGTGCTTGAAAACAAACCACCACTAATAACAAACTAGGTAACAATGTTGGACGTCCTGGTCGCCCCCATGCCATCACTGTAATCACTAACACGAAAACACCGAGTGAGCCTGCAATATAGCGATGTACCATTTCATTCCACGCTTTCACTGGCTCTACAGGCGAGTCAGGGTAAATCTCTTGTGCTATTTGTAATTGCGATTCCGTTTGCGGTACAGATATAAACCCATAACAGCCAGGCCAATCGGGACACCCTAATCCTGCATCCGTTAATCGCGTATAAGCACCCAGCCCGACCACAATCAAAGAGAGAAAAAAAGCACCAGTGACTAAAAAGTAGAACGGTTTATCTTTTTGCGTTTTATGCATACTTAACCCCACCATTAGTAACTTTTAGCCAATTTTTGATACTTTTAGCAGCCTTTTTAAATCACGTAAGATATCTTTACCTTGCGTCAAAATGGCTTGATGTTCAGCCTCTAACGTATAGGCCATCATCACATTGCCATGCGGGTCGGCAATATATACCGCATTAAGTCCATATTCAGATGGTGCGAACTGCTTATATTCTGCGGCATTACTGCTATAACGAGGCAAATGATCAGCATCGACAGGAATAACCGCTGTCGGCTCAACGGGGGCGAGTAACACAATACTTTTCACTCGATCTTGATAAGCCCCAACCGCAATCGGTACTTGCTTTAAGTGAAAAAGTGCACCTTCACAACGGCTATCACATTGCTGAGGCAGCCAGTAAATGAGTTGCCACTTTCCTGTCGCAAGCCAACTTGCCGTCAACGGTGGTGTTAATAGCTGACCTTGATTGGTTGCACCACCGCTATACCACTGCTGTGTCAGCATCAATTTTGCCAAAATGACAGGCAGTAAAAACATCACGCCTAATAACATTAAAACCTGATATTTTTTCATTCACGGCTCCCTCTTGATAACCACCATCCAGCCATCCCTAATACCGCAAAGGCTAAAACAAACCATTGCATGGCGTAGCCATAATGCTTATCCGCTTTCATCACTACAGGGTTCCAATTTTGTTTTAGCGCGAGAGGATTAGTGGCTGCAATTTGAACCACCCATTGCGGTAGGGCGCGATTTAATTGTTGTGATAGCCATATCGGTTCAATATTTTGTACCCGTAACGGCCAACTCAAATCCGAGGATTCAGGTTTAAGTTGTAATAATGATGTTGTCGGTGCAATCAGACCAGTAATGACTTGTTCACCGCTAAATTGTGGTAAGACGGGATATAATTCACGATATGGAGGTGCTGCAATCCATCCTAAATTAACCAATATCCACCGTCCTTGGCTTAAGAAGGGTAAATAGAAATGGTAGCCTGCTTGACCATTATTTAATTGATTATCGAGTAAGATCGGATGCTGATTATCAAACACACCAGTAAGCGCCACATTGTGCCAAACGGGAGTACTTGGTAATTGGGTAATATCAGAGATAGGCGCAGATTGAATCGTCTCATCAACTTGCTGTTGTAACTTCAGCTTTTCAGCCCCTCGGCTTAATTGCCAAAAACCTAATCGTCCCAACATGCACACCACGACGAAGGTAAAAATAACAAAAGCTACTTTTCGCATCGATGTTTCCTCCATCCCATTGGTTGAAAACAGCTATCCTTAAATAAGCGCTTAATCTCTTATCAAATCCACTTCCTAAGAGGCTAGTTAATGTTGATAAAAATACTGCTTGTCGGCTTATTACTGGTGATCATCATCAATCTTTTTAAAGCACTCCCAATCATGTTAAAAGGTCAATCATCACGCCCAATGTCACATTACTTAGGCTGGCGTATCGGTTTATCTGTCATTGTTTTTAGTCTGATTGTCATTGCTTTATTAACTGGGGTTATCACCCCCAACCCTCGTCCGTATTAATCTTTAATTCTTAAATCAAAACTAAAGAATATAAACAAACAAAAACAAACCTAACCACACCACATCAACAAAGTGCCAGTACCAAGCGCCTGCTTGAAATGCAAAATGATGTTCAGGCGTAAAGTGCCCTTTTAAAATTCGACACCACACAATAAACAAGATAATCGCACCCAGCGTGACATGAACACCATGAAACCCTGTTAACATAAAAAAGGTATTACCATAAATCCCTGCATCTAAACGTAGGTTCATGTCTTCATAAGCATGGATATATTCCACCCCTTGTAAGTACACAAACACCGCGCCTAACAATACCGTAAGTAATAGTAGTAACTTCAATCGAGGGCGATTATTTTGCTCTAATGCGGTATGGGCAAAATGCAATGTCACCGATGATGTCAGCAATAAAATGGTGTTATAAAGTGGTAAGCCTATAGGACCCATTGCTTGTGTTTCGGTACCATCTGGCGTTTTTTCTAATGGCCACATTGCTACAAAATCCGGCCACAACACCGCATTGGTCATCACATTATTACCCGCGCCCCCCAGCCATGGCACTGCAATCATACGGGCATAAAATAACGCGCCAAAAAAAGCGGCAAAGAACATCACTTCCGAGAAAATAAACCAGCTCATTCCCTGACGAAAAGAACGATCCATCTGAGCACTATAAAGCCCTGTCATAGATTCTCGGATCACATCACGAAACCACCCAATGAGCATTAGTAAAATAAGTCCAACGCCCGCCAGTAATAACCAAGGTCCTTGACCGCCTAATAAACCTCCAACGGTCGAACCCCCGCCTAGCGCGATCAAAAATAAAGCAATAGCGCCAACAATAGGCCAAGCGCTTTCATCAGGCACATAATACTTTGTGGTTGGTGGTACAGGTTCACTATAGGGCTTTGACATTATCCACCTCACTGTGTTGCTGAATCACAGGGTTATCCTTGTCCATTGCAACGTTATATAGGGTGTAAGCTAAAGTCAGCGTCTGAATATCTTCAGGGAGTTCAGGATCGATATAAAACACCAACGGTAACTCGGCATTTTCACCACCCTCTAAAGGCTGATGGTTAAAACAAAAACATTCGATTTTATTGAAGTACTTCGCCGCCACGCCCGGTGTTACCGAAGGCACAGCTTGTCCGATAGTGGCGACTTTATTTAAGTTTTTCGCATCGTATTTGATGATTTTCGTTTCACCAGGATGCACAGTGATTTGCTTTACCTGCGGCGTAAATTGCCACCTTACGCCAGGATTAATATAAGCAACAAATTCAACCGTCACTTCTCGGCTCATATCAATACGCTCACTGGTTTCTGTTGGCGTTGATGCAGTTTTTCCGTTAATCCCCGTAATGTCACAAAACACGTCATAAAGGGGAACCAACGCAAAAGCAAAGCCAAACATCCCAACCGCTGCTGCAATTAACCCCCACAATGATCGCTGTTTTTTCGGCTCATCCATCATGCCTCCTAAGGATCAATCTTGGGCGGTGTTGAAAAGGTGTGATATGGCGCAGGTGATGCGACTGTCCACTCCAATCCTTCGGCACCTTCCCATGGTTTGGCGGCTGCTTTTTCTCCCCCTCGAATACATTTCACCAAGACCGCAATAAATATCAATTGAGAGAACCCAAACAGAAAACCACCAATACTGACCACGGCATTAATATCTGCAAATTGCAGAGCATAGTCAGGAATACGACGTGGCATCCCAGCGAGTCCTAAAAAATGCATCGGAAAAAATAAAATATTGACCGAAATCAGCGAACACCAGAAGTGCCATTGCGCCAAACGCTCATCAAACATGTGCCCCGTCCACTTTGGTAACCAATAATAGGCAGCAGCCATGATCGAAAAGATAGCGCCAGTGACTAACACATAATGGAAATGGGCCACCACAAAATAGGTATCATGATATTGAAAATCAGCAGGCGTAATAGCGAGCATCAATCCAGAAAAGCCGCCAATGGTAAATAGCACAATAAACGCAATAGCAAACAACATGGGCACTTCAAAAGTTAATGAGCCTCGCCACATCGTCGCTACCCAGTTAAAGACTTTCACCCCTGTCGGAACTGAAATTAACATGGTGCAATACATGAAAAATAGCTCTGCTGCGACAGGCATCCCCGTGGTGAACATATGGTGCGCCCAGACCACAAAGCTTAACCCAGCAATGGATGCCGTGGCGTACACCATAGAGCTATAACCAAAGAGTTTCTTGCGCGAAAAAGCAGGGATAATGGCAGAAATAATACCGAAACTCGGCAAAATCATAATATAAACTTCAGGGTGACCAAAGAACCAGAAGATATGCTGGAACATCACAGGATCGCCACCACCCGCCGCATCAAAAAAGCTCGTACCAAAATATTTGTCAGTTAATACCATAGTCACTGCACCTGCTAAAACAGGCATAACCGCGATAAGTAAAAATGCGGTGATCAACCACGTCCAAACAAAGAGTGGCATTTTCATATACGTCATACCCGGTGCGCGCATATTCACTATGGTCACGACAACATTAATCGCTCCCATGATCGAGCTAATTCCCATGATGTGAATGGCAAACACAAACAATCCCGTACTCGGTGGGCTATATGTTGTTGAAAGTGGCGCATAGAATGTCCAACCAAAATTAGGCCCGCCCCCTTCCATAAAAAGAGAAGCTAACAATAAGCTAAATGCAAAAGGTAGGATCCAAAAACTCCAGTTATTCATCCTTGGTAAAGCCATATCTGGTGCCCCAATCATCATAGGGATCATCCAGTTAGCCAGTCCCGTAAAAGCGGGCATCACGGCGCCAAACACCATGATCAAGCCATGAACTGTAGTCATCTGATTAAAGAAGTTAGGCTCAACTAACTGTAAGCCCGGTTGAAATAATTCAGCCCGAATAACCATCGCCATTGCGCCACCAACAAAAAACATGGTTAAACTAAACAGCAAATATAGGGTTCCGATATCTTTATGATTAGTGGTAAATAGCCAACGTTTTAAACCACTCGCTGGATGCGAATGATGATCGTGTTCTGTTTCAGCACAGCCAGCAGTATCAATTTCAGCTTCTTGGCGCATCATATCCGTCATGCTTACTCTCCTTTATAGTTGCTGACCGTTTTTAATTGCTTGTACTTCCGCAGCCTGTACCGATTCTCCAGTATTATTGCCCCATGCATTGCGCTCATAGGTAATAACAGCGGCTAATTCTTTCAAACTCAACTGAGGACCGAACGCTTGCATCGCTGTACCTGTCTTGCCGTGAACAACAACACTTATGTGCTCTAACTTACGTTTGGGATCAACCGAAACCCCTTCGCCAGCCAGTGGTGGAAATGCCCCAGGAATACCTTGCCCGTTAGCTTGGTGACACATTGCACAACGAGCGGTATAGGTCTTTTCGCCCAGCGCCATAAGCTCATCTAATGACATTTGCATGTCCAACAAACGCTGCTCTTCTTCACGCGCTTTACGTTGAGTGATTTTGGTTTGCTGTAGCCAGTCATCGTATTCTGCTTGTGGTTTGGCTATAACCACAATCGGCATAAAGCCATGATCTTTACCGCATAACTCAGCACACTGACCACGGTAAATACCGGGCTTATCAATTTGTGTCCACGCCTCATTAATAAAGCCAGGGTTAGCATCTTTTTTCACCGCAAAAGCAGGCACCCACCAGGAATGGATCACATCTTGTGAGGTGATCAAAAAACGTACTTTTTGCCCAACAGGAAGGACTAAGGGATAATCAACTTCTAATAAATAGTTGTCACGCTTTTGGCGTTGATTACTGATTTGTTCAGCACTTGTAGCAAGGTGGGAATAATATTCAACGTCTTGGTTGAAATAGTTGTAATGCCACTTCCATTGCGAGCCCGTCACAAGGATTGTCACATCAGATTTGGAGGTGTCTTCCATTGCAATCAATGTCTTAGTTGCAGGTATAGCCATGGCAATTAAGATAATAAACGGGATCACTGTCCAGATAATTTCTACTTTGGTACTTTCATGGAACGAGGCAGGCTTTGCGCCTTTTGACTTACGGTGGTGAAAAATAGCCCAAAACATGACCCCGAATACCACCACACCAATCGCAATACAAATATAGAGAATGGTCATATGAAGACCATACACATTCTGGCTCACCGCTGTTACACCCGGTGTCATATTTAGCTGCATGGTGTCAGCCATCAGCGGCATTGAAAAAAGTACACTCGCTATTCCTGCGATCAATGAACGAATCATCGCTCTGACCTCCCCTGTCATTCAAATATACAATTGAACGAATTTTATGTGGCGGAATGCTTCTATTAAGAACAATGCAGCGGATCTATCGACTCTGCATTATTGTTTTTTATTATTTAAAAGCATTTATTGAATAGCACAAACCAACACATAAAAATGTCTCGATATATTTAACGTAGGCAGGAATCGCAGAATACGCAAAGAATCATGCGTATAAAATAACTAACAAAAAAGTAGATAACACTTTGATATATAGATATAAATAAACTACCAATTATCATGTATCACAATATCAATGAGTTATAACACACACAAGATGCGTTCTTTAGATTAACGATAGTAATATTAATACCTTGCTATAATTTCAAATGAACAACAACAGGTGTTAATCGATATTTCATACTGGGCATTTTAGCCATCCAGCGTTGCCATGTTCGCCATCTTGGACAAGCATTATCAAACGGACTAAAACACTCAATCAACTCAGCCCATGGCAACCAGTTAATCACTTGTTGAGCAGGGTTACGATAACCATGCTGATATTCGCCACATCCCATTTTTTTAGCCGCCGGGCTATGACATAAGTCACCCGCCACTACAATGCACATTTCCATTTGACTAAAGCTACAACCAATACGCTGGATAAATGTCGCTAACTGCGCTGAATTACAGGCTAATAGCGCTTGATCGCAAATTAAAAGGGTTGGTGTTTGAGTATTTTTAGGTAACCGCTTAATCCAACTTAAATCGATGACTGAACCCGTTTTAAGCATATAACGATCACTGCGATGAAATAATTTCTCTCGCCATAGTAAATTTTCATCGGTATCTAACTCAAACCAGCGACAACGTCCGTTATCTAATCGATAAAAGCGAGTATCAAGCCCTGCACCAACATTAACAATCTGACCATAAGGATATCGAGTTAAGAAATCTTTCACTTGCTTATCACACTGCAAGGTTAACGTCGCATGTAAGAGTTGGCGTTGAGGAACTTGTTGCCCAACACAATCAGGTTCGAGATAACACTGGCGACAAGCCACTGCAGCGACGGGATCATAAATAAGACCATCATCGGCTAAACTTTCTCGACTTCGATACCAGAGCGGTTGAAGTAAATTAGAAGGAATGGTGTAGCGCTTTAATTTCGTCATCATCATTACCGAACCAATACAATTAACGATAATGATTATCAGTTAGATTTAATGAGTTTGCCAGCTCTTTTATTCAGACAATAAAAAAGCGCAGCTTTCGCTACGCTTTTCTTTTCACTCAATCCGTCGTTCTATAACCATCACATCCAATCAGCGTTTCGAATCACGCCAACAGCAATGCCTTCAATGGTTAAACTTTGATGCTCAAGATCAACTTCAATCGGTGAAAATTCTTCGTTTTCAGCATGGAGTAATACTTTGGCTCCCTGCTTATCAAGACGTTTAACCGTTACATCATCATCAACACGAGCAACAACAACTTGACCGTTATGAACATCTTGAGTTTTATGTACAGCGAGCAAATCACCATCCATAATACCGATATTTTTCATGCTCATGCCATTTACTCGTAGTAAAAAATCGGCACGGGGCTTAAATAACATAGGATCGACTTCATAGTGCGCTTCAACATGTTCTTGCGCTAAAATCGGTTCACCTGCAGCGACACGACCAATCAGCGGTAGCCCCTTTTCTTCTGGCTCTTCTTGTGTGACAAGTAAGCGAATACCACGAGAAGCTCCCGGAATAATCTCCAACACTTCTTTACGTGCCAATGCTTTTAAATGTTCTTCTGCCGCATTCGCAGAGCGAAAACCGAGTTCACGGGCAATTTCAGCTCGTGTCGGTGGCATACCTGTTTCGTCTATTTTTGCTTTGATTAAATCAAAGACTTCTTGTTGGCGTAATGTCAACGGCTTCATGAGTCACCTGTCTTTTTATACAGTTCACTGTGAGTATATCCAGTGTTCAGCGACATTAAAAGGCAATTGTTTACGAAAACACCAATTTGATCAGTTATTCAAACCTATTAGAGCTGAGCAAATAGAATAATTACGAATCACTCACAAGTATAATAATTTCAGCAGAATCAATTAGATTTCACACACTGGTCATGCCAGATTGTTTTTTAAACCGCTTATACCGTAAAAAAGAAACAATAAAAGACCATAAAAAATGATAATTTAAATGCTATCAACCGTTTTTTAGCTGCATGAAATCAATCATTTTCTGCTATCCTTGCGGCGCATTAAGATTCTGAGGCTCGTTATAAATATGTCACGTTGGCAAAAATTTTATCAACAATTATTAAAGTTGCCGCTTTCTTTATTAGTCAAACCCGCAACCATTCCATCTGATCCCGTTGCTGATTTAGAATTAGATTTAGAGCGCCCAATCGCCTACATTTTACCGTATTGTTCTAATACTGATTTGTTAACACTACGAAGCAGTGCTAAAGCATTAGGCTTACCTGATCCATTATCTAAATTAGAAATTAACGGTCACAGCTTTCCACGTTTTGTCTTTGTTGCTGAAGGTCCGAGTGTATTTGGTACTAACAATGCCCTACCTCAAGATTCGATTGAACTCTTTACCGAGTTACTTGAGCAACACAAACAAGATCCAGAGTTAAACGTTCAGTTAGTCCCGTCTTCTATTTTATGGGGACGTGCGCCGGGTAAAGAGTCCAAACGTAAAGCAACCTTACGTCCGCTAAATGGTCCAGCGAAATTTTGGGCCATTTTGACTAATGGTCGTGATTGTTTGGTACGTTTAAGTACGCCAGTATCACTACGTTATATGGCGGATCATCATGGCACTGATGATGCGATTGCACAAAAATTAGCACGCGTAGCAAAAATCCATTTCTCACGCCAGCAAATTGCAACGTCAGGCCCACGCCTACCTGATCGTCAACAGCTGTTTAAGCGTCTACTTGCCTCTAAAGCCATTGATAAAGTGGTACAAGAAGAAGCGATCAGCCGCCAAGTTCCCGTTGAGAAAGTTCGTAAAGAAGCCATCTGTATAATGGAAGAAATTGCGGCAGACTTCTCTTACCCACTGATCAAAAACGGTGAGCGTTTTCTGGGTTGGCTATGGAATAAACTCTACCAAGGGCTTAACATTCGTAACGCTCAAAGAGTTCGTCGGTTAGCGCAAGATGGTCATGAAATCGTCTACGTACCGTGTCACCGTAGTCACATGGACTACTTATTGCTGTCTTATGTTTTGTATAACGAAGGCTTAGTACCGCCACACATTGCGGCAGGTATTAACTTAAACTTTTTCCCTGCTGGCCCCATTTTCCGTCGTGGTGGTGCCTTCTTTATTCGCCGTAGTTTCCGTGGTGATCGCCTGTACTCAACAGTATTCCGTGAATACTTATCTGAACTATTTACCAAAGGGTATTCCGTTGAATACTTCAGTGAAGGTGGGCGTTCGCGTACTGGCCGATTGTTACCAGCAAAAACCGGTATGCTTTCAATGACGATTCAAGCCATGCTGCGTGGTTTAAATCGTCCGGTTACATTAGTACCAGTATACATCGGCTATGAGCATGTAATGGAAGTGGGTACTTACGCAAAAGAGCTACAAGGTAAGCGTAAAGAGAAAGAAAATGTCGGCCAAGTTATTCGAACATTACGTAAATTGCGTAATTTAGGCGAAGGTTATGTCAACTTTGGTGAGCCTATTCCACTTAACCAATACTTAAATGACAATGTACCTGAGTGGCACAAAGACATTAACCCAATCGAACCTCAGAAACCAAGTTGGTTAACACCAGTCGTGAACGAGTTAGCCGTTAAGATGATGACGCATATTAACGACGCTGCCGCAACCAATGCGATGACGTTATGCGCCCTTGCATTACTAGCATCACGACAACGCGCATTAAGCCGTGAAGTGCTAGAGCAGCAAATTGAATGCTATCTTGAACTCTTGCGTAATACACCATACTCAAGCCAATGTACAACGCCAAAAGAAAATGCCGAGCAGATGATTGAGCATGCGGTTGCGATGGATAAATTCGTGGTTGAGCATGACACATTAGGCGATATTATTTCGCTTGATCGTCAACAATCAATCTTGATGACCTACTACCGTAATAACATCATTCACCTATTTGCCTTACCGTCGTTGATTGCACATATCGTGGTACAGCAGCAAAGTTTAACCAATGATGAAATTCATGAACAAGTTGAGTTACTGTATCCGTTTTTGAAAGCTGAATTATTCTTACGCTTTGATAACGAACAGCTCAATGCTGAGATTGATAAGATCATTGATGAGCTTGTCCGTCAGCGTCTATTGCTGAATGATGGGATTAATATTTCCATTAACAACGCGCGTATTGGTCCTCTTCAGTTATTGGCTCGCACAATTTCTGAAACACTACAACGTTATGCGATTGCGCTAACCTTACTGCGTGCTGAGCCTGAAATGGCGAAAAATGATTTAGAGCAGCACAGCCAAGTTCTTGCTCAACGTCTAAGTCGCTTACACGGGATCAATGCACCAGAGTTTTTCGATAAGGGTGTCTTTAGTATTTTAGTGAAAACATTACGAAGCGAAGGTTATCTCAACGATGAATGCCATGCGGTCGTTCGCCCAGTAGAAAACTTAGCGAACTTACTCACATCATTAGTCTCACCAGAAGTAAATCTTACCATTCAAGCGGTGATGCATTTAGATGATAATAAAGACAAACACGAATAATATTATATAAATAAAAAAAGCGCCTGAACGGCGCTTTTTTTATATATTCAATCCACTAACTGAAATCAATTAAGGCAAACATTTAATCGTTGTTCACTAAAAGCAAACACTTAGTACTATGCCTAAACAGACGATCATACCGAAGTAATTATTATTTAAAAACGCACGGAAACAACTTTCACGTTGGCGCTCTTTAAGCAACATCTGTTGATAAACAAACAAACCTGACGCTAACAATAACGCCCAGTAATACACTTGGCCTAATTGCAATACCATACCGACAGCAATCAATAAGCTCAACGTTGCGAGCTGAAGCAAACCAACAATTAGCTTATCAAAACGCCCAAATAAAATTGCGGTCGACTTAATCCCGACCTTTAAATCATCATCCCGATCTACCATCGCATATTGGGTATCATAAGCAATCGTCCACAAAATATTAGCTGCAAATAATAACCATGCACTCAGCGATAAATCACCAGCTTGTGCTGCATATGCCATTGGGATAGACCAGCCAAATGCAACGCCCAAAACCAATTGAGGTAAATGGGTATAGCGTTTCATAAACGGATAACATGCCGCTAATAGTACTCCCACCACTGATAACATAATGGTTAAGGTGTTCATGGTTAAAACCAGTAAAAAAGACACCAGCACTAATAAGAAAAATAATCCTAATGCTTCGCGCTCGGATACTTTACCTGATGGCATTGGACGATCTTTGGTACGTTTAACATGACCATCAAAATTACGATCAGCAAAGTCATTAATCACACATCCAGCAGCGCGCATAAAAATGACACCTAGAACAAAAACAATTAATACATTGATATTTGGCATGCCATCTGCGGCAAGAAACAGAGCCCACAACGTTGGCCATAATAATAATAGGCTACCAATTGGACGATCAAAGCGCGCTAATTGCCAAAACGCTCTCGCCTTTGTCATTTCTAACATTCGTTATTCCTTGCATACACCGGTGAGCGAGGTAAAAACAACTCGGCTACCAGCATAGGTTTTTCATTAATCCATAATCGTGAACGACGTGCCCAAATCGATTGTTCCGGCATACCCATTTTTGCCACTTCCAGTGCATCACGGCGGGAATTATTACCATTAAAAACTCGATAACCTAAAGGATTAGCCCCTAATTCAGCTAAATCACTTTCTTCACCACATAATATGGCAGTCGGCATTAACGTTCGGGCATAGACCCAAGGCTGTTGGTCGCCATTGAGCATAACGATACGTTCAAGGCAATCGCTGTGTCCTAACAACGCACGCTCTGATAGTGATAACTCACTATTTTTTAGTACGTTTTGCTCTAATACTGTGACGGAGAAAACACGACAATGCGCGGCTAAACGACGCGATAAAGAGTTAGATTCGAGTAACCAAGAACCAACGGAACGTCCTTCTAATGCCCATTCAGAGGCTGGATACCATACAGCACCTTCAAGTAACGGACTATATAACTGCTTGAATTCCGACATTTTCTCACTACTTAATCAACAAACTCGTGATCGATAACACTTGGTTGTATTCGGTTAATTTATTACCATAATGATCTGCTATTGTAGCAAGCTGTAACCAGTACGAATATCGTTACCGTGCAAAGATTACACCTGTTTCTCACAAACTACGTGGACAAGATAAGTATAATGATAAAATTATCTGTTTTTGCGGCAGCGTTAACGCTTGTCAGCATGCTGCAAAGCCCAGTGGCGTTCGCATCAAGTGAAGATGTGACCGCTCCCCCTCAAATCACTTACTACACACTAGAGCCTGACATCACAACCAACTATGTTACCCAAGGTAAACGGCTGGGTTATATTCGTCTCCAAGTCGATTTGATGATCAATAATCAAACTTACTTAACCAATATTGAACACCACACCCCGCTTATTCGTGATGCCATTATTGATATTGTGAGTAAACAACCAGAAGCAAAAATCAAGTCACTTGCTGGCCGTGAAGAAATTCGTCGAGCCTGTCAAGATCAAGTCAATCGACTCCTACTAGCAGAAACACGCCAACAGCCCGTCGCTGAACTGCTCTTTACTAAGTTTCTTTATCAATAAAGAAAAGGCAGTGAAATATCGTTAAAGCAAACTTCCTCTTTAACGATATTTTCTCTGGGTTATTTCGCTTGCTTTAATGGATTCACTTTAGCGTCAAATAACGCAATCACACAGCCAGAAATGAGGCCAAACAAGTGCGCCATATTGGCAATCGACATGCCCATCGGTTCAACGAATCCAATCACTAGCCATACCAACATAAACACAACGTAAGAGCGGGCAATCACTAAACCTCGCTGTGGTGCCAGCCATCCCATCCACCAGATGTAGCCTAATAGCGCATACACCACACCAGATAAACCGCCGAAATTAGGCCCATCAAGCCAGAACTGACCAAAACCTGAAACTAATGAGGACAGTAAAAAAATCTGTACTAATTTAGCAGAACCACTATGACGTTCAATTTGCCCCCCCAGCAACCACCACCATAGGCAATTAAAAATCACGTGAAGAGGAGAAAAGTGCAGTAATGCGTGGGAGAAGTAGCGCCATAATTCCCATTGATCGCCATTCATAAACGGGAAATGTAGCCACTCAAATAAGACCTGTTCAAAGCCGAGTAACCATAAGCCATAAATCACCAGTGATGCGACCATCACCAATAAAGTAAAAGGACCGGCTTGAGCTTTGACCATATTGATCAAACTTGGATTATTGTAGTTAAACTTTGCAGTTCGGCTTTCAGCAACTTGCCAAGATGCCGCTTGATATTTTCTATTATTGGGGTCAAGTAAAAATGCATTAAGCTCAGCTTCTGCTTCAACAAGGTATTGCTCATCTGCCAACCATAATGCAAATTTACCTTCCGGCTCTGGCGCCATCGATATTTCGATACCTCGATAGGCCATATAATCGATAAAAGCTTGTGCCTGTCGTGGGTTATAAAATCCCGCTAAGCGATACATAATAATGACCTTTCTGTTCGAAAATAGAATCTTACTTAAGATCTATCATTATCGCGCTCTCGATACCACTGTAAACCATTTATGCTTCAATCACAGGTAATGCTGCACGACGCCAACCTTCAAAGCCTCCATCTAAGCTATACACATTTTCATAACCTTGATTGATCAAATACTGTGCCGCGCCTTGACTACTGATACCGTGATAGCACATCACAATCACCGGCTGCTCAAAATCGACTTCATCCATCCAACTAACCATAGTGTCATTAGTTAAATGAAATGCTTGCTCGGGATGTGCTAAGGCAAATGACTGGGGATCACGAATATCAACTAAAACTGCCTGATTATCCGTTTGTTGTAATAGCTGATAAGCCTGATCGACTGAGATATGTTGAAACTGTTCCATGACTTTCCTTTACCTGACTTTTTATTATTATCACGCATCGTGATCTACAAATATTAAATAATACGATCCGATTAGCCAACCAAGATCCTTTTCACAAGATCCTGACTTTTCACTACGCGACATCATTATTAAGCACAGTATACCTCAGCTTTTAGGGAATATATTCCACGCCAAAAACAAGGTTTATCCACACACCGACATCTTATCGGTCAATGAAGTTTCAAATGAAGACAAGGGCTTGCCGCTGATCATAACCACAACACGAACATAAAGTAACCAGCTGTGGAAAACACTGTGAATTGCGTTGATAATGTGTTTAGGCAATAAAGGATCCACTACATGTAGATCGGATCCGATCATAAGCTGTGGATAAGGTTTCCTTTAGTACACAGAGATACTCACAATTGTGATGTTTGTCTCATTATATTCAAGGTAATAGTCAATTACGCCAGTTCCGTTAGATCACTCTGCTTTATCGACGTCATTTAGGATCCTCAGGCACAAAAAAACCGACACTTAGGTCGGCTTTCATTTCTATAATAGCGCGGTTCAATAAAAGTCGCCCACGGCATCTTTTAACTTTTTCATCGCATTTTTTTCTAACTGGCGAATACGCTCAGCAGAGACACCGTAGTTATCTGCCAAATCTTGCAACGTTGATTTTTCATCGTCTAACCAACGTGAACGTACGATATGCTGACTACGCTCATCAAGACTGGCTAACGCTTGGGATAATCGATTATTAGCATGATTTTCCCAATTATTTTCTTCATACGTTAATGCCACATCAGAGCTTTTATCTTCAAGATAATAAGCCGGTGCCATAGGTGCAGTATCACGCTCATCATCATCATTCTGCATTTCAAACGTAGGATCTTGCGCTGCGAGACGTGATTCCATTTCTCGAACATCGGAAGGCTCAACTCCAAGCTGCTCTGCGACCATGTTGACTTCATCATTATTAAACCAACCTAAGCGCTTTTTCGACTTACGTAGGTTAAAGAATAATTTACGCTGTGCTTTAGTCGTCGCCACTTTCACAATACGCCAATTACGTAATACGTATTCATGAATTTCTGCTTTGATCCAATGTACGGCAAAGGATACTAATCGAACCCCAACTTCAGGGTTAAATCGTTTCACCGCTTTCATTAAACCAATATTACCCTCTTGAATAAGATCGGCAATTGGCAAGCCATAACCTGAGTAACCACGAGCAATATGCACAACGAAGCGTAGATGCGACATTACCAGTGCTTTTGCTGCGTTAATATCATCATCGTAATGCAGACGTTCAGCTAACTCTTTCTCACGTTCAGGCGTGAGCATTGGGTAACGATTGACGGTTTGAATATAACTATCCAAACTTTCCGTTGATACCAGAGCCATTGCAGACATCTCTTGTGACATTCAAAGACCTCGCGTGTTTGTGCTATTTTTGTTCTATCGTAACGATAAATAAACGACGGCTTACGTTACGTGAACCTGCAATAATGCCTGTAAACATAGTTCAATTGCAAGCCGAAGCACAAATGAATATGAATTACAGGCATCATTAATAAATAAAAAAGGTATCGAAACTGAGAAACAACACGTTATACAGGTTCGATCTCTTTAAGGTGGCGCCCCGCAGAAAAGCGTGCCGCTAATAATCCTAAGAAGGTAGCTAGCATAACCATAATTAAGCTTTCATCCCAGCTCAATCCGATCATTCTAAAATTGCTGCCATAGAGGTTAGCGAGTTTTGCCACCGCATCATCAAGCAATAATGTCACCACTGCCGTCAACACCCACGCAATCACAGCGGCAATCAAGCCATACCATGCGCCAACATAAAGGTAAGGGCGCAGAATATAACTATTGGTTGCTCCCACCATTTTCATGACTTGAATTTCGTCTTTATGGCTTAACACTTGTAAACGTAATGTATTACCAACAATGAGGAACACGGCAAAGAGCATTAAACCCGACATCAAGGCCGCTAATGTTATCGCAAGATCTTGAATTGCAGCTAACCGTTGAAGCCAATCACTGTCTAAACGTACTTCATTGGTTTGTGGTTCTTTACCTAACTTATCGGCTAACGCACGTGCTTGTACGTCACTTTGCCAATCAGGTGCAGGCTTTACAATCACCACAGCCGGTAATGGATTATCTTTGCTATCAAACAAACTCAATGCTTTTTCAAACCCACCATGTTGACGAAACTCTTCGAGCCCTTGTGCCGCTGAAATATATTGAACATTTTCTACTTCAGGCCAGGTTTTGATCGTATCTGCAAAAGCTTGACCATCACTGTCACTGACACCGTTATTCAAATACACCGTAATTTGGCTAGGGTTTTGCCAAGAATCAGCCACTACCGTAATGTTTTTTGCCATTAGGTAAAAGGTGCACGGTAGTGTTAATGCAAATGCGAGTACCGCTAAGGTTAAGAAATTACCAAGAGGACGACGAAACATATCTTTTAATGCGGCACTTCCTTGTTGGCAATGAATCGCAAAAAAACCCGTAGATTTACGCGCCATGAGTAAGCTCCCTTAGATTTCCTTTTTGTAAATCAAAGCGACGATAGTTTCGACTCGCTAATAATGACGTATCGTGGGTGGCCATTAAAACACTGACCCCAACACGATTAAATTCTTCAAACAAGCGCAATACTTGTTGTGATAAATCCGCATCTAGGTTACCGGTTGGCTCATCTGCCAGCAGTAACATAGGTTTGTTAACAACAGCGCGGGCAATACCCACACGCTGTTGCTCACCGCCAGATAATTGGATCGGCAAACATTTTGCCTTATCCAATAAGCCAACTTTATCAAGTGCCGCACAAACACGGCGCTTAATTTCATTTTCCGAGACTTGTTCAACCCGCAGTGGTAACGCGACATTGTCGTAAACACTGCGATCCATTAACAATTTATGGTCTTGAAAAATAATACCGATATTTCGACGCAGAAAAGGGATCTGCTTATTTGGTAATCGCGTGATGTCATGACCGTTAAACCAGATCTGACCATCACTTGGTCGTTCTAAAGCACAAATTAATTTCAGCAGAGTACTTTTACCGGCACCAGAGTGACCAGTTAAAAAAGCCATGTCTGCTGGACGTAGATGAAAATCTACTTTCTGTAGGGCTTGCCTACCGCCACGATAAGCTTTACTTACCTGCTGAAATCGAATCACACTTTATTCCTCATCACTAAATAATGCTTCAATAAATTCTTCTGCAGCAAATGGACGGAGATCGTCAATGCCTTCACCGATACCAATGTATCGAATCGGAATATTAAACTGATCTGCCACCGCAAAGATCACGCCGCCTTTTGCTGTACCGTCCAATTTGGTGATAGTGATCCCTGATACAGGGGCAACATCACTGAACAATTTCGCTTGGCTTATGGCATTTTGACCAGTACCTGCATCGACAGTTAGCATAATTTCATGAGGTGCATCCACATCCACCTTCTTCATTACACGGACAATCTTCCGCAGCTCTTCCATTAAATTGCCTTTGTTTTGCAAACGGCCAGCAGTATCGGCAATAACCACATCAATGTTCTTGGCTTTTGCCGATTCAATGGCATCAAAGATCACCGATGCGCTATCAGCGCCAGTGTGCTGGGCAACAACAGGAACGTTGTTTCGCTCGCCCCAAACTTGTAACTGCTCTACGGCAGCAGCACGGAATGTATCACCTGCCGCTAACATCACAGATTTACCTTCCGCTTGGAATTGCTTAGCTAACTTACCGATCGTGGTCGTTTTACCTACCCCATTTACGCCTACCATTAAGATGACATAAGGCTTTTTGCTGGTGTCGATAACCAAAGGTTGTTCGACTTTTGCTAACATGCCTGCTAATTCATCTTTCAGTAAACCATAGAGAGCTTCACCGTCTTTAAGTTCCTTTTTTGATGCTTTATCAGTCAGATTTTCGATGATTTTCAGCGTGGTATCCATACCGACATCTGCAATCAACAGCTGCTCTTCCAGCTCTTCAAACAGCTCATCATCAATTTTCTTACCGCTAAATAAGCCAAAGAAACCCGCACCAAAGTTGGTTTTAGTTTTCTTTAATCCACGCATCAAACGAGCAAAAAAGCCTTCTGATTTCGGTTTTTCTTGCTCTACGGGTTTTGCTATCTCTTCTTCCGTCGCTGATTCAGTCTCAACTGTTTCAACGCTTGCCGAAGCGATAGGCTCTACAATCTCAGCGTTATCTATTACATTAGAAGGCTCAAGAACATCTGAAGCTTCAGGCTCAATCGTTACAGTTTCTTCAATAACACTGCTTTTTTCAGCGTCATCTACTTGCAACGTCTTTGCCAATTCGACATCATCGGTCTTAGCAATCTTTTCTTGCTCTGCCACAGCGCTTTCGTCAGTTTGAACATCATCATTATGCTCAACTTTCGTCTTCGCCTCGTCAGAGGAATGTGTTGATTCAGGGCTATCAATAGCCCCATCCACTACTGACTGTTCAGTAGTTTGTTCCTTTTGAGCATCGTTATCTTCAGAGCCAAATCCGAGCCATGAAAATAAACCGCGTTTCTTTTTTTCTGCCATTGGCGAATCCTAGCGCTTGATTGGTACAATTTGCAGCCTAAAAACAGGTGTATACTATCATTTTCTTAACGGTCAAAAAAATCTATGACGCAGCGTAGACAACAAACAACTCGCAAACCACAAAATAATCGTCCTGGCGGGTTCGTTCGCATCATTAGCGGACAATGGCGTGGACGCAAATTACCCGTTCATGATGTCGAAGGACTACGTCCGACCACTGACCGTGTAAAAGAAACACTTTTCAACTGGTTAGCGCAAGACATTTATCAATCTAAATGCCTTGATCTGTTCGCTGGTAGCGGCGGTTTAAGTTTTGAAGCTCTTTCTCGTGGTGCTGAAAGCGTCACGATGCTTGAACTCGACAAAAAAGCCGCGAATCAATTAGAGCAAAACTTAAAAACCGTTGGGGCAAAAAATGCCACTGTGGTTAATGGTGACAGCTTAACGTTTTTGTCACAACAAGGACGTGCACATGATTTAGTCTTTATTGATCCTCCATTTAGAAAAGATCTTATTCAAGACGTGATCGCCGCATTGGAAAACAACGGCTGGCTTGCTCCCCATGCAATGATTTATATTGAAGCAGAAAAGGAATTGGGCAA
Organism: Photobacterium sp. Ph5; assembly: GCF_022129445.1. Taxonomy (GTDB): domain Bacteria; phylum Pseudomonadota; class Gammaproteobacteria; order Enterobacterales; family Vibrionaceae; genus Photobacterium. The sequence goes on along the minus strand of NZ_JADQAQ010000027.1, from coordinate 14,054 downwards.
CCTGATAACGCCAAACCATTGGCACCTACACCGTGAAAAAACGGCAGGACAGGTTTGCTACCGCTTATTTGCAAGAGAGGAACCATGAAGGCGCTAATACTTATCGCAAAACTTGCCATTGCCTTTGTTTGGCTGGTACTACTGATTAATATCGTTCACCCATTCCCTGGCGTTGCTGCTATGGCGTTATATATCATGACAGCGTTCTTGTTTATGATGCACGGTTTGCAAATGCTGATATTTATTGGTGCATTTGGCGATAAAATTAACATGTCCGGTTGGGAGAAATGGTCCATTTTAATTTTTGGTATCTTCGCCCTGCTTGATATCCGCCGTAAGCATATGATGTAAAAAATAGAACACAAAAAAGCGAACCTTATGGTTCGCTTTTTTATTATCGAAGACTTAAGACTACGGAGTCTGATCGCGATCGCATTGGCAATTCCAACACAGTTCAAATTGCCCTTGATTCACTTCACCGCACTGCAAACAATGCCAATCATGGTAATCAGTGCGTTTATAATCACTGACAATCCCTTGTGCGCGTTGCCATTGCCATTGCTCAACCCATACTTTCACTTCAACAACATTCGCTGGAAGCTCTCCCATCGCTGCACCTAACGCCTCACCCGTTAACCGTGCATTAACTCCCTCACTTTCTAATAACCCTTTCACGCTATGCGCTTCCAAGCTATTACAAGCGCTATAGATACACTGCCATTGCTCTGACATAGATAACTCCTCAAATGACAGGCTATAGAACGAGTACCGAGCCAACAAATAAACCTTGGGCAATAAAGTACGTCGACATAATGATGACCGTTGCAGCACCGAACTCACCCTTAAAACGATTAACAGCCAAGGTCAGATCTGATAGCACAAATAAAATAGCGCCAACGATGGTAAATAGTGCGGCTTGGCTATGGGACAACAACCAATACTGCCCAGCAGCAAAGGTCATCGCCATAATAATGAGTATATAGAAAGCAACTGGCGTTTGTAATGGTGCTAGAGAGGGTAATAACAGTAAGAAAACCACAATACCGATGGCCAGACAAAGCGCAAGCAACCACCAGCTTATTGTTCCTTGCCATTGACTGGCAAATGCGACGGTAAAAGCAATATGAGCAAGAAAAAAGCTCATCAGACCAGCGAGAAAGCGATCTGCTGGCAACATTAAGTAAATATCACCAATGATTGAAAAGCAAAGCCCTACAACAATTGCCCAGTAATAAAAACTGGGGGCACCACTCCATACGCATTGTATTACCATCAACATAACCGTTAACGGTTTACTGACATAGTAAAGCCAGCGTGGTCCTCGATAAGCAGCAGTAATGTGCAGTACCGCTAAAAATATAATACATAACCACATAATCAGACATTCACTACGATTTTAAATACACTCTTTGTAAAGGTGAGCAAATATTATTGTATTTGCCATCTCAATAATCAGAAACAACGTACAACTCCCTCATAACAGACCTCTATACACCTTTGATAAATTGTAAAAGCAACCGTTTACCTCTCATGAAAAGCTATTTTATTAATTTTTTAGCACTTTACACCTAAGAAAAACACCTCAGCTTCAAGAATAATATAAAAGCTACAATAAAAACCTTAATAAAACATAAAGATAAGAATAATCACGATGCTATCACCGTTGTTTTTTACGCATACCACCTTGGTGAATAAAGCACCAAAAAATAAAAACACAGTCCAAATAGGCGTTTAGGTAATAAAAAACACAAAAAGCGACTGATTTAGTTATAAAAAAACAAACATTACGATAGAAAAGTTAGAATAAACAAAAGGACAAAAGCCTAGACAACACAAACAGTCATTTTTTCAACCAAACAATTAACACCAGCAATGAAAAATAAAAATAACAAATAAAAATCAATAATATAAGCTCGAGCAAAAACAAATAAACCCTTAGTAAAAAAAACAATAAAAATCTCTTTCTCTTCCATTTAAAAGCTTTATCTTGATTTTAAAATGTTTTTATCTAAGTTTTTAACCAATCTAAATTGCCAAAGTGGTTAAAAAAATGTTATTCTTTTTGTCAAGAAAAAAATAACCACTAAAAAAGGATAACAAAACAATGACCCCCTCTCAAAAACAAGGACTTATGATGATTGCAGTTGTTGTAGGCCTAATGACATTGCCAGTTCTTTACTAAAAGAATTATCAATTTCAAAAAAATAGCGCCTATTGGCGCCATTTTTTTATCTGTGTCACACAAATACGAATATTTGTATTAAATTCCTACAATTTTTTGATTTTTAAATAAAATAAAACCTGACGCATCACTGCCCCAGGCTTAATAAAAAATCTAATATTTAGCGCTTACAGCTTAATATGGTGCCAGTTAAGGCTATAAAACCATATTGCCGCAAGTGTAAAGCCACATAATAATGTGATCGCCACGCCCCATACCAACCGACTACTTCTTGGTGCTAGCTCTTTCTCACACCAATTACATAACTCTATAAATTCATCACTCGAATCAACCAATGTATCAGATGAAGTGAATTGTTTATTTAATTCAGCAACCTTATCCAGCTTCATTAACACATCGTGTGGTAGACGATCTTCACAACTGCCAATTAATTGCTGAAGATCAGAACCTTTTGCGTGATAATGCTGACGTAATAAATCTTCAATACGGCGAGAACGATCAATCACTTGCTCAATATCAATCATGAGCCCACTCCTTGTTGATGCCATACCTTTACCTTACAACTAAAGTGCCAATATGCAAGATAGGTAACATAATTTTTACTTCATTTTGTCACGTATAGATCACGCTTTTCTATCCATTGATTAGTGATATTTCACTGAGTGTGAATAATAGCCATGAAACTGTCTTTCATCGTTCAAGGAGTTAGTGTTATGCCAACAGGGATCATCGTGGCAATTTGCATTCTATTTATCTTCTCATTTGGCTATTTTATTTTTAGCTATCGTCGACATATGCTGGGGCTTGGCGCGCCAGAGAAAAAACTCGACGTTATGATCCTCGATAAACAGAGCAATAAAATCATTGGGGCTCAACCCGGTGAAGATGATGAGGAATATTGGATTTATGTTGAGCCGGTGTCAGGAGGGCCAAAGCGTGAATTTATGGTAGGCATCCATTATTACCATGCTTTAAACCCGGGAGATAAAGGCACGATGACCTATCGTGGACAGCAGTTTATTCACTTTGCCTTACAACGTGATTAACGCTATTTAAACCGCCTATATGATGCAATAAAAAAGCCTGACATTGTGTCAGGCTTTGTTATTTTATGGGACCAGCCAAGCGGTTTTCGGACTGCGGCTTAATAGCCAGCTAGCCCCTAACGCAAGTCCCCCCGCTATCACTGTCCAAACAGGGACAGCAATCAGAGGATTCGCAAAATACCAATCATAATTTCGCAATGGCCATAAGAAAATGGGATGCAACAAATATACACCTAAGCTATAGCGGCTCAGCATTGCTAATCGAGAACGCGTACTCTCACTAAATTTATCAAACATGTAACGACACAAAACAAAGACACCAGCGGCCGCTATTGCTGTATTCAGGGTTTTGTATGATAACCAGCGACCTATTTTATATTCGCCAGCCGTTAAACTATGACTCACTACCATAAAATCTGTCACCAACAAGGCCACAATAGCTAAAGGAATAAGCCACTTCATCGCAGGCCAATAATATTTGTACAGACAGTAACCGAGGACTAAATAGCCGCTATATAGCAGGTAAGTTTCACTCCATAAACCATCAATGTGGTACAAGTACGATCCCGTGATCACCAGCCATACCATCACCACACCTTTGACTTGGCCTGGCTCCATGCGCTGAACCGCCCATTGATAGAAAGGCACAATGACATACAGAGGAATAAAGTAGTAAAAGAAACCTAGGTGATAATAGGTTTCGTGAAAAGGCATGCCTGTCAGTAACTTCCAACTGGCCGAAAAGTCTGTGCCTGATGCAGAAAATGCCGAGAAGAAAGCGTAGAACACTGACCAAACCACAAAAGGTATCAATACCTTACCAACACGACGTTTTAAATAGTAACGTCCTTCAAAAGGTCGTTCATCACTGAGCATTAATGCCCCAGTGATCATTATAAAAATAGGAACAGCCCAGCGACTAAAACTATTAAATGTTATTGCTGTTACCCATTCCCAGTTAGGTATTTGCCCTAATTGTTCTCGATACGGCCCTAAAACATGGATCACGACAACAGCAATGGCTGCAACCACTCGCAGGAGATCGAAATACCCAACTTTTTCTCTCATTACCTATCCCTCTGATACAAAAAAGAGAAGCTATTAATATCACTGATACCAATAACTTCTCTTTAAATATAACAGGGGATCAATAACATGTATTGAATAAGCGTGTCTTTTTAACATTACTCACAACACGCTGACATTGCCCCTTTCAACGCCAACGCCAACGCCAACGCCAACGCATTATGGCTGTTGGCGCGTTGCAGCCAGCACAATTTCACGAATACATAAATTCTGTGGTTGGTTGTATGCGTAGCTAATTGCATTAGCAATATCTTGAGGCGCAATCACCCCACCCATGCCTTCTTTCCACTCTTCATAGCCAGCTTTAATTGCATCGCTACTGGTATGGCTCAGTAATTCAGTTTCAACTGCACCTGGTGCAATAGTAATAAAGCGAACGTTGTCATCTGCCACTTCTTCACGGATATTTTCAGTGATCGCATGAACGGCAAACTTAGTACCACAATAAGCAGCATGATTAGGGAAAGTTTTACGTCCAGCAATAGAGCTAATGTTGATCACTGTACCGTGTTTACGCGCTTTCATGCCCGCTAGTACCACATGAATACCGTTTAGCATCCCCATCACATTAACATTGAACATCGTCTGCCATTCTGCTGGATCTTGTTCATCAGCAAGGCCAAGTAGCATCATGCCAGCATTGTTAATTAAACAATCAACAGGACCAAACTTTTCTTCCGCTTCAGCAACGGCAACTTGAATGGCTTGCGCATCAGTAACATCAACTTCTCGACATAATGTATTTGGTAAGTTCATGGCTTCCATACGTTCAACGCGACGCGCAAGTAATAATAATGGATAACCTTCTGCAGACAATTGACGTGCTGTTGCTTCACCAATACCCGAACTTGCACCTGTGATAACAACTAAAGATTTAGACATAAGACTTTCCTACTTTGAGAATTCGAAAAAGATTCAACAGGCCGACATGTTGTTGATGCATCCACTATAAGTGTAATTACTATGGGTGAAAAATATCGTTTTCTTAGGATTATCATAAAAAAAAACTATGGATAACCTTCCTTCATCATTAATTTTTCCAATCACACGACATTTTAATTTTCCAGTTCAAACCTAATCCGTTAACAATTGATTAAAAACTCCACATTTACCGACGATTAAAGATTTATTAGTTAAGTATTTACATTCTGAAACACTTTAGCATTGATCTTGTAGCAAACAACGAGATAACATCTCGTTTACAAAAGCAGTACCCATTGATGGGATTAAAACTATAACGGAGGTAGTGATGCATTCATCGGCTTCACAACAACAGCAACCTAAAAAGACGCTTTTTACGCGTTTTCTCGATACTGTGGAATGGTTAGGTAACCTATTACCACATCCAATAACTCTTTTTGCTATTTTCTGCGTCGCGATCTTAGTTGCCTCCGGCATTGCAGGCTACTTTGGTGTTTCTGTTGCCGATCCTCGTCCTGAAGGCGCTGCTGGTCGTGCCGCTGACGGTATGATCCACGTGGTCAGTCTATTTAATGCTGAAGGCCTACAACTCATTGTTGCTAATCTAGTGAAAAACTTCACTGGCTTTGCACCATTAGGTACCGTACTGGTTGCCATGTTAGGTGTCGCGATTGCAGAGCACTCAGGTCTACTATCTTCTGCGATGCGTGGTTTGGTAATGGGCGCGTCTCGTCGCATGGTAACGCTGGTCGTAGTATTTGCCGGTATTATCTCTAACACCGCCTCTGAGCTTGGCTACGTAGTACTTATTCCACTTGCAGCCATGTTATTCCACTCGTTAGGTCGTCACCCATTAGCTGGTCTGGCTGCCGCTTTTGCTGGTGTATCAGGTGGTTACAGTGCCAACCTATTACTTGGCACCGTTGATCCACTGCTATCGGGTATTACCCAAACCGCAGCACAGATGATCGATCCTAATTACATTGTTGGTCCAGAAGTTAACTGGTACTTCATGTTTGCCTCAACCTTTGCCATTACCATCATGGGTGCATTCGTTACTGAGAAAATCGTTGAGCCTAAACTAGGTAAATACGATGACGCTGAAGCCAGTGATGATTTAAGCCAAGATAAAATGGGCAAACTGACTGCGCTTGAAAAGAAAGGTTTAAAAGCTGCAGGTCTTGCTGCCCTAGTTGTTGCAGCGCTGCTTGCACTTACGATTGTTCCTGCTGACGGTATTCTACGTAACCCACAAACAGGTTTAGTGGCTGGCTCTCCGTTCCTTAAAGGTATCGTGGCATTTATCTTCGTGTTCTTCGCTATTCCAGGCTTTGTTTACGGTAAAGTGGTAGGCACAATGAAGAACGACCGTGATGTGATCAACGCGATGTCAGTGTCAATGTCATCAATGGGTATGTACATTGTTCTGGTGTTCTTCGCTGCACAATTCGTGGCGTTCTTTAAGTGGACGAACTTCGGTCAAGTATTCGCGGTTGGTGGTGCAGACTTCCTACAATCGATTGGTTTAACGGGTCCTGCGCTATTCTTCGCTTTCATTCTAATGTGTGGTTTTATCAACCTAATGATTGGCTCAGCATCGGCACAGTGGGCGGTAACCGCACCTATCTTTATTCCAATGCTAATGCTGGTAGGCTATGCGCCTGAAACGATCCAAGCGGCGTACCGTATCGGTGACTCAGTAACCAATATCATCACACCAATGATGAGCTACTTCGGTATGATCCTAGCTGTAGCAACCCGTTACCAGAAGAACCTAGGTCTAGGTACACTGATCTCAACCATGCTGCCATACTCAATTGTATTCGTGATTGGCTGGAGCATCATGTTCTATGTTTGGGTGTTCGTACTGGGTATTCCTGTCGGTCCTGGCGCTAATACTTACTACAACATTGCAAGTTAATCACCAATTATTCCCTTTAGCCGGACATCATGTCCGGCTTTTTTACGTCTGTTTCCCGCTAAATCCTATTGCTGTGATAACCTGCTCACTTAGCATCATAGAAGGTTACTTACGATGGATTTACGACTGCTACGCTTTTTCATTGCGGTTTATGAAGAGAAAAATATTACCCTTGCCGCTGAGCGCTGTTTTGTGTCTCAACCGTCAATTTCCAACGGTATCAAACAGCTAGAACAAGAGCTTAATACCGTCCTGTTTTTGCGCCATAAAAAAGGGGTCGATGTTACCGATGAAGCCCATTACTTATACCCATTAGCGATCCGTTTACTCAATGACGTAAATACCCTACCGCAATTGTTCCAACAGCGTACTGAGCGATTACCGCTGACCTTGGCAAACTTCCCCGATCTCAGCCAAAGCCAGTTGGCGAAGGTGTTTGCGACTTTACACCACAACATTGCCAACTTATCGCTCGAATTGGTTGATCATGACAAGCCGGCGGATGCACGCTTAACCCTCGATATGTTCAAAGCTGAAGATGAGATCTTTTTGCCACTATGGGATGAAGACTATGTGTTGTGTATGTTGCCCAATCACCCACTTGCGTGCTTAACATCTGTCACACCCGAGCAATTGCACCAACATGATTTTATTGAGTGTCCACCTTGTGAAGCCCACCAGCAAACCATTGGTTTACTTGCTTGTGATGGCCTATCCGTTAATCTCGTCGCAAAAGCTGAACATAAAACGCAGGTGATGCACTTGGTTCAAGCAGGGCTTGGCATTTCGTTTTTGCCAACAGGCGTGCTAGAAAGTGCCAATCAATTAGTAACAGTACCACTAGAAGGCCCAAGGATGTTCCGCCGTTTAGGGCTATGTTATCCCGCCAGTAAAACCTTAAACCCAGTCCTTTCTGAGTGTATTAAGGTACTCAGCCAAAGCGTGACCGCAACACAAGCAGAAAAAGGTTAAGTTTTTCCTATCACAGCAATAAGAAAAACCGACTATTACTACTGCTAAGCTAGATTTATTCTTGTGATATCGGTCACTTATTTCTAGTTATAGGCACTTGGTATGAACACAGCAGAAAATTCTCGGGCACTCGTTGTTGAAGGCGGCGCGATGCGTGGTATTTTTGCAAGCGGTGTGTTGGATGCCTTTCTAGATAACAACTATGTTGACTTTGATTTTGCGATTGGGGTATCAGCTGGGGCAACCAATCTCATTGGTTACCTGTGTGGTAACTACGGTCGCAGCCATAAAATCATTACCCAATATTCACGTGATCCTGAGTTTATTAATTTTTCACGATTTACTCATGGTGGCCACCTGACTGACATTGATTGGCTATGGCGTACCAGTACCCGCCATCTTCCACTTAATTTATATAAATATGAGCAACGTCAAATCCCTTTATTTGCCACCACAACAAATCTAGAAACAGGTGCAGCCGAGTACATTGAAGTCACTCGCAATAACGTGACCCCCGTGATGGAAGCCACTTGTGCCTTACCCATTGCCTATCGTCATAACCCTACTATCAATGGTGTTGCAATGAGTGATGGCGGTGTCGCAGATTCCATCCCTGTGATTGAAGCTTACCGTCGCGGGGCCCGTGATATTACGGTAGTACTGTCTAAGCCTTTAGGTTTCCATAAAGCTGAAACTAAGGTGCCATGGCTGATCAAATCCATGTTCCACGATCACCCTGCGTTTGCTGATGCGGTGATCAAACGAGCACAGCGTTATAACACTGCACTCGATTTTATTAATCATCCACCCAAAGACTGCAAAATCACCGTGATTGCACCCAATAATGACTTTCAAGTGGGTCGTCTGACACGCAATCTGGATAAATTAGAGCAAGGTTATGCAATGGGTAAAGAAGCTGGTAACCGCATTTGCGGTGTCACCCCTTGTTATGGTGAAAACTGCCACGGCGATTTAATCGCAGCGTAAAGTAAATATTAATAAGTATTTTTAGAAAGCCACCCGATACTTGCCGAATCACATCGAGTGGCTTTCGCCTATCTAGCTAATTTTACATAGCTAATTCCTATTGATTCGATAGAACCTAACAGTTATACCTATCGTTAAATTCTTCCTATACTGATCCCATCTTCTGAAAGGCAATAACCTTTCTATCCAATTTATCGAATATGTGAGGAAAGTAGCATGACTAGCGAAATGAATTTAATCGGTCTCGATACCCATAAAGCACAAGCTCTGGCTACAGACCTCAATAAATTATTAGCAGATTACCAAGTGTTATACATGAATACCCGTGGCTATCACTGGAATATCAAAGGCCAAGAATTTTTTGAACTTCATGTGAAGTTTGAAGAGATCTACACCGATCTTCAGCTAAAAATCGATGAACTTGCAGAACGTATTTTAACCCTTGGTCATACGCCAGATCACAGCTTCAGCAGTTACCTAGATGCGAGTGATATCAAAGAGCATCGCAATGCAACGCAAGGTAAAGATTGTGTAGAAGGTTTAGTGAATGGCTTTAGTGTCTTGCTACGTTTAGAGCGTAAAATTTTAGCTAAAGCAGGTGATGCTAATGATGAAGGTACCGCTGCATTGATGGGAGATTACATTCGTGAGCAAGAAAAATTGCTATGGATGTTGAACGCATACCGTCAATAAATAATAGATAAACAAGCTGATATGGATTTAGTCAGGCCATATTATGCCCTTGCAGCGCTGTATCAACGGCGTTGCTCCCTCTGACTCGCACACTATAATATTACGATTCCTATTCGGGGGCGAGACTACATAGCCCCCATTTTTTATCGCTTTAAATTCACTGCGGTACATTTATCTGCCCACTCAACCGCTGCTAAATAACTTTCATGCACCACTTTTTCTTTTATCCCAAGCACCTGACAACAAATCTGTACCCGTGTCCAATCTGCAGTACTAAACGCATCAACCACATCCAGCACTAAGCCTAATCGTCCATTACGTTGTAAAAGTGCGGATTTAATTTCAGGCTGAAGCTGGATCATATCCAATAAGCTCTCTAATGAATTATCAAGCAAGGCATCCAGTAACGAGAACATACCAGCTAAAAAAGCTTGTTCTGAGCGCAGTACAATGCCGCCTTTTGTCACCAGTAACTCACACATCTTGGCGCGTAATAACGATAAGGCATAAAGCTCTTTTGGCTTATCAAGCGCAGCATGTGCGGTCGCCACAACACCAATGAATAAGCGTAAATTATCTTCACCTAAATACACTAAAGCTTGGCGAAATGAACTGATCGGCGAGCGTAAACGCTTGGTCACAGTATTGACGTAACGAAGTAATAAATAGGACAGTGAAACATCACGACTAATGATGGTTTCGATACGCGAAAAATCCACTGGATCATGGGAGATTTCATGCAGTAGTTGTACCGTTGTTAGCTCCGACGGCGCTACCTTGCGGCTTTTTAGTACTTCCGGTTTACTAAAGAAGTAACCTTGAAATAAATGAAAACCAGCATCAAGTGCTTGCGCATAATCTTCATAGGTTTCGACTTTTTCCGCTAAAAATTTCGCCTTTAAGTGCTTATTTTCTAGTGCATATTGACAGGCTTGATCAATCCCAAGTGCCAGTAAATCTAATTTAATCACCGACACATAAGGTAAGAATCGTTGCCATTCAGGACAACAATCAAAATCATCAAGAGCAAAGAGATAGCCTTTTTGGTAGAGGTGTTTAACGGCTTGTAAAAGTTCGTCACTTGGATGACAACTTTCAAGGATTTCAATAATAACTTTATCTTTAGGCAACAATAATGGCATCAACTCAATCAAACAATGCTCAGGAAAATTAATAAAGTTTCGCTGACCTTTGTAAGAGCGGTTGTCGCCAATCGCCATGTAATTTTCCATGACTAAGCGACATGTTGCTTCACTCGCATCGATATTCGGGAAAGCATTGCTTTCTCCGTCACGAAATAATAATTCATAGCCAATCGTCTGTTGCTTACGATTAAAAATTGGCTGACGAGCAACATAGGAATACATCAAACTTTTCCTTTATCTATCATCAAAATTTACGCTCGAGCCAAGGCAAGTAAAGCACCACATCCGATAAACATAGAGCCAAATAAACGATTTAAACGAGACATCACCGTTGTTGAGCGAATATAGCGGGTAAAGCGGGATGCTAATAGTACGTAAAATAACATTACACAACCATCGACGACTAATGTCGTAATACCAAGTACTAATAACTGTGGTAATTGAGGTTCTAATGGATTGATAAATTGGGGAAATAACGCAACTAAGAACACGATTGTTTTGGGATTGGTCAAATTGACAAACACTGCTCGTTTAAACAATGTGGCAGCTGATACGGAGCTATCACGCTCATCTAAGGCTAATGCTGACTTCTCACGCCATTTTTGGATCCCGAGCCACACTAAGTACACCGCACCTAGCCACTTAATAATGGTAAAAGCCAACTCAGAGCCGGCGACTATCGTTCCTAGCCCTACGCCAACAAGAATGATGTGTGCAGCCATACCACACTGCAAGCCAATAATAGAGGCTAATGACTTACGCCAGCCATAAACCATCCCATTACTGATTGAATTTACGGTGCCAGAGCCAGGTGCAAAACTAAAGATAACTGCAGCGAGCAAATATGCTAACCAAACATCAATACTCATGTGATCTCAGTGAAATTTTTATGACATTTATAAAATGCGTTTATACCCTGAATAGAACAAATAAAGCAATATGGATACACTTATTCTGTCTTAGATAAATAAGGTATACTGTATCAAGTATACATTTTTTGACTAATCCACAGTAATCGCCACGCCATAATTTGCTGTGATGCTTTTCAAACAGATAAATTTCGGACGCGCTTTAATGACTTGTCAACCTTCGACTTTTCCCCCTTTTTCTCAAGAAGAACATTTCAACCACACAATGACGAGTGCGGTAACTGAAATGTGGCAACAACGTCACGAAGGAAAATTCACGGGTGTTAAACAATGTGAATTAGGATGGGTCAGTTTAACCCCAAAGCGCAGTGATAAAGTCATTATCGTGGTTAATGGGCGCGTAGAAACCTATTGGAAATACCAAGAGCTGTTCTATGATTTAGTCAAACAAGGCTACCATGTTTATTCCTTCGACCATCGTGGTCAGGGCGTATCTGAACGCTTAGTCGCCGATCATGAATTGGGGTATGTCGAAGACTTTGATGACTACGTTGAAGACTTGCATCTTTTTATGCAAAACATCGTCAAACCACAAGGTTATAAACAGCACTTCATCCTTGGTCATTCAATGGGAGGAGCAATCACCAGCTTAGCACTGGCTCGTTATCCCACTCTTTTTGACCGCGCCGTGCTTAGTGCGCCGATGCATGGTATCTATGTTAAACCTTACTTAAAGCCCTTTGCCGAAGCCTTGATCGGCATCACCGAATTATTTCGTCGTCAACCTCAGTATGCTATTGGTCAAAAGCCCTATTATGCAAAGCCGTTCGATGGCAACTTACTGACCCATAGCCAAACACGTTACCAATGGTTTCGCGATCTTTATGATGTTCGTCCTGAATTACGCATTGGCGGTGCAAGTAATCACTGGGTATGGGAAAGTATTAAAGCGGCCCGTCGAGCGATCCTGCAAGCCCATACCATCACAATCCCTGTTCTGTTACTTCAAGGCAGTGAAGACAAAATTGTCGATAACCTCTGCCAGCAGCGCTTTCATCAAAAATTAAACCAAGGCTCAGGACACTGTGATTTTCAGATTATTGAAGGCTCTCGCCATGAGATCCTATTTGAAAGTGATCCGCTCCGTAATCAAGCGATCACCGCACTCTTGGCGCATTTTGCTTAATCTTCACTAACAGACTTTCGTTTTTATCAAGTAATCGAAAAGCGGAAGTCTAATTATCCTACTTTAGCCTCTTTTTTCCTCATTGACTTGTTCTAGAATTAATCTCTCATTGGCATGCTACATACCATTACCGCCCGTTTTACTATCGAGAGTTCACATGTTTAAAATTGTTGCTTCAGATCTAGATGGCACCCTGCTTACTCCTGAGCATAAGATCGCCCCGTTTACTCAAGATGTCTTACAGCGTCTTTATCAGCACGATAAGCATTTTGTATTTGCAACAGGTCGCCACCATATTGATGTCGCTGAAATGCGTGAAAAACTGGGTATTCCGGCTTACATGATCACATCAAATGGCGCCAGTGTGCATGATGCCGACGGTAATCTTGTGTTTCAACAAAGTTTAAGCCCTGAAGTGATCCGTGGCGTTATTGCACTAGCAAAGCACGATCCTGAGTTACACATTCACTTGTACCAAGGCGACCATTGGCTACTCAATCACGAAAATGAAGCACTGCGTGATTTCCACGATAGCTTTAACTACCAGTTATTTGATGTTGAGAACCCGCCGACAGATAACGTATTAAAAGTCTTCTTCACCCGAGATGATCTTGACCATGAGAAAATGGTGAAGTGGGAGCAAGCATTTAATCAAGAGTTTAAAGACAAAGCTAATATCGCGTTTTCTACACCTTGGTGCTTAGAAGTGATGGATGCTGGCGTCTCTAAAGGCGATGCCTTAGCCGCTGTAGCCAAAGCGCTCGAGCTGACATTAGATGATTGTATTGCCTTTGGTGATGGAATGAATGATGTTGAAATGCTATCAATGGCAGGTAAAGGCTTAATCATGGGCACCTCTCATGACAAAGTGAAACAAGCCCTGCCAGATAATGAGGTTATCGGTTCAAGTGCTGATGAAGCGGTAGCGCACTACTTAGAAAAACATCTACTTAATCACGCATAACAAACCCTATAGAAAGGCTGTTCAACACCTGTCTCTTATACACAAATCCCTAAGCTGCAGCTTGGGGATTTTTTTGAACTAA
>NZ_JADQAQ010000026.1:18095-62528 GCF_022129445.1 Photobacterium sp. Ph5 | reverse complement strand
CTTTCTGAAATTGGATTGAATTCTTAGGCATAACGTCACTCCTATACTTCAATATCTTGAAGTATAGGAGATAATTTAACAGTAGCTGTTAAATAGTGGTAATCAGGAAATATAATGCTAATAATAACGACATATAAAAATAGACATTTGGATAAAATAACTCACTAATTACAGAATTTTTTCACCCCAATATAAATACAAAATTTTCACTCAATACACCTTTCGCGTTCTATAAAACAATAAAAAACAACTTGCATATTAATATTCAATCCTGCTTTTTTTCTTTATTCTTCGCGCTTAACACAACGAATTAATTTAGTACTCTAACCACTTATTATCATGCCACATACATGAGATAACGCGACAACGCTCACATAAAGCACAGATATTTAGCAATTAATCAATCGCACGTCATCATAGTAGGTAATAATACCTGTCAAATTATTTAGAGCTCAAAGGAATAGACTCTTAATATGGACATATCAACACCTTCGGTAATCATTTCCGAGACAGGTGAAGACCAGAGTCAAAAATGGACATTTTTACAACCAACAGCTAAAGATGGCGATGACGTTTTTACGTTGATAGCAAACTGTCCCCCTCTCGATACCAATTCATCTTATTGTAATTTTCTTCAAACAACTCACTTTAGTAATACGAGTGTGATAACAAAATATGATGGTGAAATAGCAGGTTTTATCTCTGGTTATCAAAAACCTAATCAACCAAATACCCTATTTATATGGCAAGTTGCCGTTGCTCCTCAGTTTCGAGGAAAAGGGCTCGCATATACCATGTTAGAGCACCTGTTAAACCGTGATTCTCTAAATAATATTAACGCTATAGAAACAACTATTACGGAAGAAAACGATGCCTCATGGGCGTTATTTAAAAAACTCGATGCACGTAATAGTAACAATGGCGAAGTCAGCACATTTTTAGACAAGAATATACATTTTAAAGGTAAGCACGATACGGAATTGTTGTATCGCATCCCTTTAACTCAAATTAAACAAAAAGGATAATAAACGGCCATATTATGGATATTTTTAAGAAGCAGGAATCTAAAGTTCGTTCTTACTCAAACAGTTTTCCCGTCGTTTTTACTAAAGCAAAAGGGAGTTGGCTTGAAACCGAACAAGGAGATCGTTACTTAGATTTTCTAGCCGGTGCTGGATCACTGAACTACGGCCATAATAACCCTATTTTTAAACAGGCTTTGCTCGACTATATCGAACAAGATGGGATCACTCATGGTTTAGATATGCACTCTACAGCAAAGGCTGATTTCCTTGAAGTATTAGAGCGTAATATTCTGTCACCTCGTCAACTTAATTACGTTACCCAATTTACAGGCCCTACAGGTACTAATGCTGTAGAAGCCGCACTCAAACTTGCACGTAAAGTTAAAAAACGTAGCTCTATTGTTGCTTTCACCAATGGTTTCCACGGCTGTACTGCTGGGGCGCTTGCGGCAACGGGCAATCAACATCATCGCCAAGGTTCAGGCATGAGCTTGAATAATGTTACGCGTATCCCATTTGAAGGCTACGCCGATATTGATGGGCTAAAGTTATTTGAAACCATGCTTGCTGATAACTCTGCAGGAATGGACAAGCCTGCCGCTGTATTGATTGAAACAGTACAAGGCGAAGGTGGGTTGAACGTTGCATCGACCTCGTGGTTACAACGTTTAGAAACAATCTGTAAGCAAAACGATATCTTACTGATTGTTGATGATATTCAAGCAGGTTGTGGTCGTACCGGTACTTTCTTTAGCTTTGAGCCTTCAGGTATTAAACCCGATATTGTTACCCTTTCAAAATCTATTGGTGGTTACGGCTTACCCATGGCTATCGTGCTATTAAAACCGGAACTCGATATTTGGAATCCAGGTGAACATAACGGTACATTCCGTGGCAACAACCATGCATTCGTGACAGCGACAAAAGCATTAGAAACCTATTGGGCTGATGACCAATTAGAAAAGCACGTTGCAGAATGTTCTGACATCATCTCAACTGTTATTGATAAATGCCTGCATGATCACCCAGATCTCTTCGTACAGAAAAAAGGTCGCGGTATGATGATTGGTATCGAGTGCTCGGATGGTGATTTAGCCGATCAAATAACAACGCTTTGTTTTGAAAATGGTTTGATCATTGAAACAGCAGGCCCTAACGATGAAGTCGTCAAGTTCTTCAGCCCACTGACGATCACAACAGCAGAGCTAAAACAAGGCTTAAGTATTTTTGAAAATGCGGTAGAACAAGTCGTAGCAGAAGACTTTAAACAAGCATCATAATTTAAGGACGAAATAATGATTGTTAGAACACTTGATGAATGTCGTGATAGCGAGCGCCGTGTAGCTTCTGAAACTTGGGAGAGTGTTCGTATGCTACTTAAAGATGACAAGATGGGTTTTTCTTTTCACATTACGACAATCTTTGAGAACACTGAAACCCATATTCATTATCAAAATCATTTAGAGTCTGTTTACTGCATGAGTGGCGAAGGTGAAATTGAAGTTGTTGGTGGTGAAACTTACCCAATTAAACCTGGCACACTATATATCCTTGATAAACACGATGAGCATTATTTACGTGCTTATAAAGACAAAGAAATGGTGATGGCTTGTGTGTTTAACCCACCAATCACAGGCAAAGAAACACATGATGAAAACGGTGTGTATCCACTCATTGACTAAAACATTACGTGTATAGCCAGTGCAACGAACACTGCCATCTATGATAAAAAAATCCCTGTACTGCTAAGCTGATACAGGGATTTTTTATTGCGTAATATTAGATAATATTAATCGAATTCAACCAGATTTTTTTGATATTGCAGGTATTGCTGTTGTACCGCTTCTGACGGACGACCTGTTGCTTTACTCACAACCACAACCGCAACACCAGCAAAGATAAAGCCAGGAATGATCTCATATAAGTCAAACATTCCACCTGTTAGTTGCTTCCATACCACAACGGTTACCGCCCCCGTCACGATACCTGCAATCGCGCCATAACGGTTCATACCACTCCAGTACAAACTTAATAACAATACAGGGCCAAATGCCGCACCAAATCCCGCCCAAGCATAAGACACTAGGCCTAATACAGAGCTATCAGGGTTTAGTGCTAAAACAAAGGCAACAATTGATAATGCAATCACCGCAATACGCCCAACCATAACAATTTCGTTACTTGACGCTTGTGGTCGAAATACTTGTTTATAGAAATCTTCAGCCAGTGCCGATGAAGAGACTAACAACTGAGAATCCGCAGTACTCATGATCGCCGCCAAAATTGCCGCTAATAAAATACCGGCCATCACTGGATGGAAAATCGCATTCACTAGCAACATGAATACCTTTTCACTATCCGCTAATTCACCACCAAGGTTACCATCAACATAAACAATACCCGTTAAGCCAACTAACAACGCACCAATCATCGACAAAGCCGTCCACACCACGGCAATACGACGTGCTGTACCAATGTCTTTGTTAGAGCGTGTCGCTTTAAAACGCGCAAGAATATGAGGCTGACCAAAGTAACCGAGTCCCCAACCTAATAGTGACAAGATAACCATAAATGATAATGGCTGACCTTTAATATCATGCCAGAACGTGAGCAATTCAGGGTTCTTGTTATGAAGCGTTTCCATTAGCTGAACAGGATCGGCATTCATCGCTGCGATTGGCACAATAAGCAGTGCAGCTGACATCAATAGACCTTGCACTAAATCAGTCCAAGATACCGCAAGGAATCCCCCAAATAAGGTATACGTTACAACACACAAAGTACCGATAAATAGCGCGAGCGTGTAATCTAAACCAAAAACGGTTTCAAACAGTTTGCCGCCTGCCACTAAACCAGCACTGGTATAGAAAAGGAAAAAGAGCAAAATAAAGAAGGCGGAAATCGTTTGGATAAGCTTTGAATTATCATCAAATCGACGTGATAAAAACTCAGGTAAAGTCAGTGAGTTGTCTGCTGTTATGCTATACGTGCGTAAGCGTTTAGCACAGATCAGCCAGTTCAACCACGTCCCCAGTAATAGGCCACCAGCTAGCCATAATGACTCAAAACCTGCTAGATATGCGTATCCCGGTAACCCTAATAATAACCAGCCACTCATATCCGATGCTCCTGCAGATATAGCAGAAGGCCAAGGACCTAATGAACGCCCACCGAGAAAGTAATCACTGGAGCTTGATGTGCGTTTATAGGCAATATAACCAATCGCTAGCATCCCTAGTAGATAGGCTACAAAGGTTGCTGTAATCGCGAAGTTATTTTCAATCATATGTCGTACTTCCTTTTAACGGCCTTTGTTCATGGCAAAGGCCTATTATCATGTTAAGCAAGGTCTGGTTAGTCTGATTCTCCACAACCAAGCTCTAATAACGTTGCATTACCGCCAACGGCTGTAATATTAATAGTGCTGGTACGCTCGGTGATAAAGCGTAAACAGTAACTTGGGCTACCAATAACAGGTAGATCATCAAGATCGGTTTCCGCTACTAATTGTGCTAACTGTCCATTTCTCGCTGCTAATTGACGCGCTAAGCTCAAAGCACGATCCGCTGTACCGCTATAAGCGACTGCTGTAACCTCTTCAGCTTGAATTAATGCATCAAAGTCAGCGCAGTCAATAACACTAAGTACATTGGCAACACATCCTGCTTGCTCTAGTTGACTAAGAATGACACTAGTATTTAAAGGGTGATCAGGCGATAAACACAACATAACGCTGTTACCACACACCAATGCTGTGGCAATTTGAGCAATCACCACATGGTTAGCCACATCATCACTTGCAGTAACAACAAACACACCGCGGCCAACACAATAAAGCGTGTTACTTTCTCCTGTTGGTCCTGGCATTACTTGCATCTCAGCGACCATTTCCTGTGCATTATTACACTGAAAATTCACCATCATCGCAGATGAATTATCTAGCGATTTTGCCCAGCGGCGTAGAATAGCGATTCGCGTTTCAAAGTCCAGATCATTCCATACAGAAGAAGCAAAAATGCTACTTTGCAGCGATTTTTGTAATTGTGGAGATAACGCCATTAACTGCGGATCATTTTTCATTGTTTACTCCTTCCATCTCGCATTGATTAGTGACGTTGATTGACGTAATCGTTGACTGCATAAAACGATACAAATAGTGAGGCCCGCCCGCTTTTGGCCCTGTCCCCGATAACCCCCGACCACCAAAAGGCTGAACACCAACAACGGCTCCCACTTGATCGCGGTTGATATAACAATTGCCAACTTTGGCACGTGACGCTATTTCACTATAGGTACGCTCATTTCGACTATGTATCCCCATCGTTAAACCAAATCCCGTTTGATTTATTTGATTAACGACTTGATCGATCTCGCTCGCCTTAAAACGCACAATATGGAGAATTGGGCCAAAGTGCTCTTGCTCTAATAGATCAATATGTTGAATTTCAATGGCCGTCGGCGGAACAAAATCGCCATTCGCACAACTGTCAGGTAGCGGCGTTTGGCAAATCAATCGTGCTTGGTTTTTTAACGACTCGATATGAGTAAGCAGCTTTTGTTTCGCAGCAAGATCAATGACAGGTCCCACATCGGTAGCATGTAATTGCGGATCCCCAACCTTAAGCTCAGCCATCGCCCCTTTGATCAAGGTGATCACACGTTCTGCAATATCTTGTTGAATAAAGAGTACACGTAATGCTGAGCAACGTTGACCTGCAGAGGCAAACGCTGAACGTAATACATCACGTACAACTTGTTCAGGTAGCGCTGTACTATCAACGATCATTGCATTTTGACCGCCAGTTTCGGCAATAAATGGGACTGGCGCACAATCACGTGCCATTAATGTACGATTAATCAATTGGGCTGTGGGTGTTGAACCTGTAAAGGCTACACCAGCAACACGCTCGTTAGATGTCAATTGATGACCGATTTCACGTCCCAACCCCGTTACAACTTGAATAACACCTTGTGGAATACCTGTAAGCAGTAGCAATTCAATAGCACGGCAAGCTATTAATGAGGTTTGCTCTGCAGGTTTCGCCACTACCGTATTACCTGCAACTAAAGCAGCACACACTTGACCTAAGAAAATGGCTAATGGGAAATTCCAAGGACTAATACAAACAAAGACCCCCCGCCCTTGATAGGTCATCTCTTGATCGACACCATCAAAGCTAGTGATACGTTTAGGCTTGTTAAAATTCGTTTGAGCTTGCTCTGCGTAATAACGGCAAAAATCCACCGCTTCACGAATTTCATCAATCGCATCGTGGATGGTTTTTCCCGCTTCGAGATGACACAACGCCACTAATTCCGCTTGATGTAATTCAAGTTTATCGGCTAATAGTAATAAGTAATTCGCACGCTCGCTTGCAGAGCGTTGTGACCAATCAGCAAAAGCGTCATGGGCAGATGCTATTGCTATATCCACTTGCAATGATGTGGCATAGATCAGTTCACCAACCACTTCCTCACGATCATAAGGTGCTGTCACGCAAACTCGCTCGGCAGCCAAAATAGCCGTCGGTTTTCCATTCAAAATCGATGATGCTTTCCACCTCACCTTATCAAAGGCACGTACCGCCTGATAAAATGGCTGCCACTGTGATTCGATATCAATATTGATACTTGATGAGTTTTTACGTTCAGAGCCAAAAATATCTATCGGTAATGGGATCAAGCTATTGTGCAGTGTTTTGCGTTGCTTAAGCACATCAACAGGATGTTGTGTGAGATCGGCAATAGGACAATTAGCATCAACCAAGCGATGAACAAACGAACTATTCGCACCATTTTCTAATAAACGACGAACAAGGTATGGCAGTAAGTCTTTATGGCTCCCCACTGGAGCATAAATACGTACCTGTGTTTTATGCATATCCATCACATGGTTATATAACGCATCCCCCATACCATGCAGGCGTTGGAATTCAAAGCAAGGATGCTTCGCCATCGTGACAATAGCACTTATCGTGTGAGCATTATGAGTCGCAAATTGTGGGTAGATCAGTCCTTTTAGAGGCTCAGATAGTAGAAACCTCGCACAGGCTAAATAAGAACTGTCTGTCGCTTCTTTACGCGTAAAAACAGGATAACCATTAAAGCCTGCTTGCTGACAAAGTTTCAGTTCACTATCCCAATAGGCGCCTTTTACCAATCGAAGTGGAATCACATCAGCTTGTTGTTTTGCAAGGGCAGCAAGCCACGCTAATACAGGTAGAGCACGTTTCGAATACGCTTGTACAACTAAACCGAAACGCCCCCAACCTTTCACTTCTTTTGCGCGATACAGTTTTTCAAACAGCTTTAATGACAATTCTAATCTGTCTGCTTCTTCAGCATCAATCGTGATCCCAACGTTATGCTCTCGGGCAAAAATTAGTAGCTCAAGTACAGAATGGTACATTTCCTCTAACACACGCGTTTCATTGGCGACTTCGTAACGAGGATGCAATGCTGATAGCTTAATGGATACGGTAGGATCTGATGATTGACGAACCGATTGAGTCGAAATGGCACTATTGACCTTCCCTACCGCTTTAATCGCCGTAAGGTAGTCATTGTAATATTTTTCGGCATCTTGAGCGGTTAGCGCTGCTTCACCTAGCATGTCGAATGAATAAGTAAACCCTTGCTCTCGTTTAGGTTTGCCGTTTTTCATCGCCTCAGATATATCTCGCCCTAGAACAAATTGGTGCCCCATGATTTTCATCGCTTGATGCATGGCTTGTCTGATCATTGGCTCTGACATTTTATTAACCAAGCGGTTAATCACATTCGTTGGTGTACCGTCTTGTTTGGCATCTAACGTTACCACTTTCCCTGTTAGCATGAGCCCCCATGTTGAGGCATTCACAAACAACGAATCAGAGTTTTTCAGGTGAGATTTCCAATCAGCAACACTTAATTTATCGCGAATAAGGGCATCGGCAGTTGCAGGATCAGGAATACGCATCAGTGCTTCAGCTAAGCACATTAATAAGATCCCTTCTTTGGTCTCTAGACTGTATTCCAATAACAGTGCATCAATCATTTGCACCGCATTTTTATCCGCACGAACACGAGCAATAAGATCACTGGCTTGCTCAGCACTATATAAACGTTCTTTTTCGGTTGGTTCTGCTAATGGCAGTAACTGTGTCAGCCACTCTGACTCATCAACAGCATACAGTGGTGATATTAATGCCCATAATTGAGCTAAGGGCTGCTCTATAAAGGAAGGATCGAGTACATCAACGGCTTTAAACATCAGGTTTCCTCTATGACATTGCTATTGAGATACAATGTCCCCCAATAGCAATGTTATTAAACTGTTATTGGAAAAGAATATTATGGTTAAACATCAATGCCGTCTTATCCATTCCTACGAGGTATTTTAGTTATCCTCCGTACATCAGTAATACGAGATCTAAAGCAGGTAGTTAAGACTGGTAAAAAATAAGATCAAATAAGAAATTGATAACGAGCAGGAGGTTGACCATATAAACGACGAAAAGCCTGACTGAAACTACTTTGACTAGAGAAACCACATAACTGCGCTACTTGAGATAGAGGCATCCGTTGCACAAGGATCAGTTGTTTGGCGAATTCCAGCCGTTTACGTAAAACATATTGGTGGGGAGTAATACCTACCTGCTCTTTAAAGAGTAAATAAAACTGACTTTGTGCTAAAAAAGACAAACTGGCTAACTCAGCAACCGAAATTTTCTTATCGAGGTGTTGTTGAATATAGCTATCAATTAAACTGATATCTAACCTTGGGGTTGGTCTCTCTTGAGTAGGTGAAATAAGACTGCGCTTTAATAAGTAAAATATTGTTTGGCTTATACTATTACACAACCCTGTATCTGTTTTAGATTGCTGTGCTTCAGCAGTAAGTAAAGAGATGAGTTGTTGAGTACGCAAATCAAGATTGAAATAGCCAGAACGTGATGATTCTGCAAATAAAGCCATACTATTATCTGAACACCGTGACGATGTATTAACGACTAATACCTGATTATCTTGATCACCATAAAAACTGTGTTCTACATTAGCACTCACTGCACACCCTGCACCAGCAAGTACACTCTTTTTCACCCCTTTAATATCAAATTCACTTTGACCAGAAAGGCCGACTACTATTTGGTGGTAATTATGAGCGTGATGAGTCATCGAATCAGAAAGGCTTACGATATTAAATGTTGTCACTGCGTGTTCCATCGAATTCTCCTTTATTCCTTGTCATCAGATCACTTGCTACCTATCACCCCATCACTTTATTGCAAATAAAAAATAATCGCGGTGCACGTATACAGTCAAAGTATCTATATCACGAATACAAGTGCAGCACTTACCAATACCTATTAGGCATTATCAAATCTATAAAACTTATCACAAATTAAATTATTTAGTGGTTGTCGATTAAACCACCAAATACAACAATACGCATAACACAAGTCAAATGGTTATCTCCTCTCATTCCAAAAATGAACAAAAAACCATCAACCATATTTGATGATTGGTTAGAGTTACCCACTGAATTTGTGGATAACATTTATTTTTACTTTATTTTCAATATCTTAAAATTTTCAATAGGAATAATTAATAATTATTGTGATTTTCTGAATTATTAATAAATCTCTAAAAATAAAAAGCCGCACTATTGCAGTGCGGCTTGGTGTTGCTATTAGTGTACTTACTCGGCACACCAATATTGTTACGCTTCGCCACTCATTACGTTGAGCTTGCCGTGTCCCACAATATTTGTGCGGACCGCTATATATTGGCGAAGAAGCAAATTTTTAAAAGGTGTAACTTACCAAATTGTTAACAACTAAGTTATCACTTAGAAGCTTTTACATGTGTAGCTTTTACTGTGTAATTTTTACGGTGTTACTTTGTTGCTCTTACATGTATTGCTTTGTCTACTTTTCACATGTTGCGCGATGCAACTGAGTGATTACCAATAACGGGTCAAAGAGGTCTATTAATAATCACTGATACCTGTATCCGTGAGTCTTTAAAAACAGCTCCAATCCTCCGTAAGCTCGAGTAACTATCTCAATACAGGTTAAGTTAAATATGGTAGATAAATGCCGATTAGGCAAATTTCCACACGGAAAAAAATTTAAAAACAACCTAAAACACTACTAACGTCTTATTTATAAAACAAATTACCCAATTAAATTTATCGGTTAGAGCTGCCATTTTTTGTTACTCCACACTCGAACCCCCTCTTTCAACGCCATACCAAACAATACACAACAATATTTAACGTTGCACATACAACATTATAAGAGGTATGATTGCTCAGATATTTTGTTGTATGGGTAACAAAAAAATGAAAACGAACATTTATTCAGTCCTCTTATATACCGTGATCGGTTTCGCTTTATCATTATCAGCTTTTCTTTTAATGGCTGATAATGTGTCGCCATTTACCACACAAGCCACTTTCTATAAATCAGTGGTGAATATTGCTCCTGAAGTATCGGGAAATATCGCCCATGTTTATGTCATTAATGGTCAACACGTTAACGCTAACCAACCGTTATTTTCTATTGATGCAAAGCCTTATCAAATTGCTGTCGATCAAGCACAAGCCGAGTTACAACAAGCAAAAGAAGCCAATGCTGGAATATGGCAGCAACTCGCAGCAGCACAACAAGTGGTGCTACAGAAAAAAACATTGTGGAAAAATGCGCAACATAAATTGGAGCGCTACCAAACACTCAGCCGTAAAGGGTTAACAACCCGCCAAGAACTGGATGATGCTATCAGTGCCACGGATGTAGCAAAAAGTGGTATTGCTGCAGCACAAGCTGATGTTCTAAAAATAAAAGCGACGTTATCAGGTAAAAAAAACACTGCTGCCGTTGAACTCGCACAGGCAAAATTAGATCGCGCAGAGTGGGATCTCGCAAATACAACAGTGATGACTAACACAGCAGGAACGGTCAGTAACTTGCAATTAGATGCAGGGACTTATGTAAATAAAGGCACACCGATCCTTTTCCTCGTTAATGAGAAAAACAGTTGGCTAAGTGCGGACTTTAACGAAAAAGGCATTGCCCATTTACAACCTAAAAACCATGTGTTGATAAGTTTTGATTCTCAACCTGGTCGGGTATTTAAAGGCGAAATAGAAAATCAAGATCGCGCTATTTTTGATGCGAGTAACCCATTAACACAACTATCAACCGTTACCAATGACACACGTTGGATCCGCGAACAACAAAAAATCCGTACTCGTATTGCTGTCAATGTACCGCAACAAGATGTTATTTCAGGCTCTCGCGCAAGTGTCATTGTGCTGAATGGTAATCCCGTATTAGATGTGATCAGCTCAGTATGGATCCATGTTATTGCCTTATTCCGCTACATCTACTAAGCAGAAAAACAATACAGGTAGGATATGAAACATTCAATGAATACAGATGTACTGCGCACCACATGCATTGTGTGCATCTGTATGATGTTCGGTAAGATTTTTCATATAAATTCACACGTTTATTTTGCGCTATTTCCAATAATTATTGCGACGAAAGTAAAAGACTACAGTTGGAAAGGATTAAGCAAAACATTAGGCTTAGTGTTGCTCTCCGCTTATTGTGCAGTTTTCGTGTCTGAAGTTTTTAGCGATCATCCTTTTATTATTTGGACGATCAGTATTGTACTGTTCGATCAACTAAGAAAACGGGCAGATTCTCACGCAAAAGTGGGTGCGCTGTTTATGCCAACGATAAACTGGATTTTAAATATCGTTTTTGCGCTACATACCAATATGGATATGCCGCAGCGTTTACACGAAGTGGGGTTAGCAATTGTTGTTAGTATCTGTGTAACCAAGCTGTTTTTTTGGCTACTACCACCGAAAACAACATCTGGCTTTTTCAAACCGAAAACAACCCCTGTCACCGCTCAACAACGCTTAATATCAGTGAGTTTGATTGGTTTAGGACTTGGTTTTTTAATGATTGTAAATCTAATTTCTGGCGCATTTTGTATGGTGCCAGTCATTGCAGCAGCAACCCAAACCAGCCGAGAAACATATTTAAAAATTGTTAAATCACGCTTTATTACTCAAGTTGGCGGATGTGCCATTGCGGCGATATTTATGCTGCTTATTGCCGGTTATCAAAGTGATATTATTGTTTATAGTTTGGGGTTATTTGCACTGATTTACGCGATCAGTTACAAAATTTATACCGATGAAGGCCCACACCAAGAGTTACATCCCGATATTTTGCTCGCAACCATGCTACCAATCCAACTTTATATGACCAATAGTGAGTTAGGATTAAGTAGTACTTTCCTTCGAGGATGGGAACTTAGCTGTACTTTAGGTATATTGGCTCTGTTTTATTTCATTACTACGGCGAAGAAACGTCATGTCACAGAACTACACTGATATCCCTTCTCTTAATGAGAGTTTGTCTTTTACAATGGGATTAGCCTATAAACAATTTCGTAGTATTGCCACCTCTGCTTTGGCGACGGAATTTGATATTACGTTAGAAATGTTAGGTGCACTACGCGTGCTCAGTCATTTAGGCGAAGTGCCGCAACAAGCCGTTTCTGATGCACTGCACCGCGAACGTTCAGTGACTAAACGTTTAATCGATAACTGTATTAAACGTGAATTAATCACCGTCCATAAATCAGAACAAAACAAAAAAGCCCGCTATCTTGTCATCACTGAGAAAGGTAAAGATATTGAGCAAAAAGCCACCGTGTGTATTGCTAATATCAATCAAGACTTCTTTGCTCCACTAACAAATGAAGAACGCGAACTTTTATTCAACATTAACAAGAAATTGATTCGACACGATATACTCGTCAATTCGTAATCAAATTCAGGGAAAAATATAATATGGATATTTTCGTTGTCGATACTTTTACCGACCAACATTTCAAAGGTAATTCTGCGGCAATCATGCCAGTTACCACTTTTCCAGAAGCCTCATTAATGCAGCATATTGCTGCTGAAAATAATCTGTCTGAAACGGCTTTTATTAAACCAACGGGCGATAATACCTATGCGATACGTTGGTTTTCTCCTCTGACTGAAATTGACTTTTGTGGCCATGCAACGCTTGCCTCTGCCTTTGTTCTGTATCAGTTTTACCAGCTTAAAGGCGAGATCACTTTTACCACGGAGCAAGTCGGTACACTAACAGTAAAACAAGCCACAAATGGTAATATTGAAATGAACTTCCCTTGCCAGCCCGGTGAAGAAGTTGAACCACCAGCCGCCTTACTCAAGGGATTATCTATTACGCCCACCAAGGTGCTAAAAAATCGCCAAGCCTACATTGCTGTTTTGCCCAGTGAACAAGCAGTACAAGATGTCGTTTACGATTCAGAGCAACTTAAACAGCTCGCCCCTCACGATATAGTCGTCACTGCACAATCGTCACAATACGATTTTGTGTCTCGTTATTTCTGGCCAGCCAATGGCGGTGACGAAGATCCCGTAACAGGTTCAATCCACACTGCTTTAGCGCCATATTGGGCTGAACAGCTCGGTAAACGAGAATTAACCGCTTACCAAGCCTCACAACGTGGTGGTGTTTTACAGTGTAAAATGATCGATAATGATCGCATTATTATTGCCGGATCAGCGGTTTTATATCTGCGTGGAAACGTATACTTATAACGCTTTACTTGTATTCAATCCATAAAGGAGAGAAGGGTGCTCTCCTTTCTTATTTCATTTCACCTTTATTGGCTGTAATCATTTCTAAGTACTCGATCATCGGTAAAATATTCAATAAACTCGATCTCGAAATTATTATCATCGATAAAATAAACACTGCGACGATAAGGATGATCACCACTCCAATGATCCACTTCATAACCAGCATTCATCAGCTTTTCTACCGTATCATCAATACTTTCAACCACAATACCAACATGCTTAATGCCTGATGCACTTCCCTTCCAATCAGGAACCAGACCTTCTCCCCCTGATCCTATCGCCACATAGCTATCCTGATCGCCAATGTGATACCAATGCATTGGCTGACCAAACCAGTCATCAATTTTCCCCTCCCCGCGAATCGTCCATTCAGGTAGCGCTGTTAATAAAAAATGGATCGTTTTTTCTGGCTGAGCCACTTGTATATTGATGTGCTCTACATATCCTTTCATTGTTTTTTCCTTCTTGTTTTAAAATATGTGAGTACTTTAATTCCTCAAGTTAACTTGAGGTCAAGAAAGATTTTATTTTAAGTAACGCATCAAAAAAGAATGGCTTATTCCCTTTAAAAATACTTTCGAGCGACTTCAACAAAAATAATAACACTACTGAAAATACGATCAGCAGAATGTCTACACGTTAATAAAAGAAACGTTAAAAAAGCTTTCTGATTCGCTTTTTATAAAACTACATCGCTATCTTACTTTCTAGAAAATCAATACTATGAAATTAAAGGATATAAATGAAAAATACACTTCACACCTACATCAAACAACACCATAGAAAAATCACTCTTGCATGCTCTTTATTATTAACAGCACTTCCCTCTTTTGCTGATACAAACAATATTGCGCCATCACAACAATCCCCCATCGATACTGATAAAACACCAATGTTTGTCAGTTTTGGATTTGACGATAATGTCACCGAAAATGGTTTAGCTTGGGTTGTTAATATGCTGGCGTCATATAACAACCCACAAGGCCATGACAGTTATGCAGGTAAGCCGCTAACAGCCAGTTTCTTTGTTAACTGCGCAACCGCAAGAGACAATGAATCAATCACCAATCTATGGAAGCTTATGAAATATAAAGGCCATGATATTGGTAACCATAGTGAAAACCATCCACATGATGGTGCAGGCACCATGACTGCAGAACAATGGAATAACGAAATTGAAACATGTAACCGTTTTTTAACTACCTCTGAGCAAGATGGTGGTATAGGAGTGGAGAGAGTTTATGGCTATCGAGCGCCATTTTTAACTTATAACGACAATGTATTAACCGCACTAGTCAATAACGGTATTAGTTATGATGTCAGCTTTCCAGCGGGCATATCAGGAGATCAAAATGGCACCAATAACCTTTGGCCATACACTTTAGATAACGGTAGCCCAGATCATAATGCTGCGGTTAATGGTGGCTGGAAACCTGCTATTAATCATTATCCAGGGCTTTGGGAAATACCACTACACACGTTGATTGTGCCACCTAACGATGTTGTTGCTGATTACGGCTTAACATATTCATTACGTGACAAAATCTCATCGCGTGTGCCTTGGTTTGATACACAATCAGGTAAGGGAGATAACTTTGACTGGAATCTCTACTCAACACCTACCTACTTTGCCGCAGGTCTAAATGCTAACGATGTACTGGCAATTTATAAATACAACCTAGATTTACGTCTCGCTGGAAATAAAGCGCCATTAGTTCTAGGCTTACACTCTGATTTCTATGGTTATTTAAACGGTGAAGAGCATACTGATAAACCAGAAACCACAGTAAAATCTCGCCGTTATGTACTTGAACAGTTTATTGTTTATGCCTTAAGTAAACCTGAAGTAAGGTTCATTAATCATAAACAACTGATTGATTGGATGGTTAAACCTGAACCACTTACACTATGTGCAGATGAGCAATGGCAAGCACATCATACCTATCAAAAAGGCGATTCAGTGATGTTTAATGAGAAAAACTATGTCGCCAAATGGTGGACAAGCCATCAAATCCCAGCCTTATATCAAAACTCACCTTGGCAAGAAGTAAAACACTGTACGCCTCACCAATAGCAATATCCGTTAATATATGAAGACGAGGAGTTCTAATTCCTCGTCTTATTAATATTTGGCGATCAAACTTTCCATTGACGCTGTAACATCCGATTTCACTTTCATTGGTTTGATCCAAAGCTTAGAAAAATCGCACCACCCATTCGCGTTGATCTCCACGCCTCGTATTTGCTCTGGTACCGAGAGGGTTAAGCCTTCACGCTTAATTTCAAATAAAATATGTTGTTGTTCTAACCACGTCATAACCTGACTAATCAATGCTTGTTGACGTAACGCATCCACTTCAATACGGATCGCAGCGATCTGCTGTTGTAAATAATCTTGCTGTGTAAAGGTCAATACCGATGCCCAGTGCGGGTATAATTTAAAGAAAGCAAACAAACTGGTGTACTTATTATCTTCCTTTCTTACTCCTAAAATCGACATATCAAGTCCATCAAGAAACTGACCAAACTTTACTTCTTTCATCTGCAATGTTTCAGGTTTATCAAAATAGGTAAATAACTGTTTAGAATACTCTCGACATTCTCGATTATTCTCATGACTTATCGTATATACAGAATATTCCGCATCTGTTTGAGTCTTATTTCCTAAAAATGCCGATTCTAGGTTTTGTTTAACGTCTTGTGTCTGTAATTGTTTATTTGCGATCAAACAATAAAACGAACCGACATAATCACAGGCTGTCTCATACACATTTAAACTGTCATTTAAAAAGAAAAAGTTCTGATAACACTTCTTTCTTTCTGCCCAATTCTCGTGGATCCAAAATTCAATTTTCTCAATTAATGCAGATGTACGGTTATATTGTGAAAAGCGTTGTAAGCGTAATAGTTTGTTCGAATTTACAGCTAACAAGAAAGGTCCCGAGCCAATGGCTTTAAAATGTGATTCATTAGCAAATACGAACTGTTTTGGCATGATTACAGTTTCAGCACGACACAATAATTTAATAAAAAGAGGATCTGGGGTAGATAAATGAATTTCAACCACATCAAAAGAAACGGCAATAACCTTTTCTATATGATCATACAATCGCTGCCATTGCGCTGAATGGATAAGCCCTTTAAAGCTTGCAACAACATCATCCGCCGTCAGGACAGATAGATCATGAAACTGAGTTTCAGGACGAAGGTAGAAGGTCCAAACGGTATGGTTGCTATTACTTTCCCAAAAATGCGCTAAATTGCCAGCCACTTTATTGGTTTTTTCTTCAACTAAGGTTTGATAAATCTCCGATATAAAATGACGCTCAGAACGCTCAGTAACAAAATGTGGATGTAACGTTTTCATACAGCGATGAAAAGGCGCAAGGATCGTGTTGTGTTTCTCTGTCACCGCTTGTGATAAATATTGCCATAAGCCGGCAGCCGTATCCCGCCCATTAAAGCCCACCAGCTTATAGACCAAATCTAAATTACTATTGTCGGTCGCTTTATCAATCTCTTTGTGGCACGCCTGTATCGGTTCCAATAAACAATTGAGGATCCCTTTATTACCTCGCCCTACAGTAGGTGACCACGTTAACCAACCTAATGTTGTCATTTGATTTAATAAGGTTCTTGCATGGCGCTCACTGCAATGAAGATAAGCGGCTATCTCTACGATGGTTACCTTACTTTTACCAGGACCGACACGATTAAATATATTTTCATATAGTTCCAGTTTTCGTCGGCTCATACAGAGAGATCCTTACATTACTTTAGATAACTATCGTTAAACTTCATTTGCTGGCTGAGCGTTAATGGTTTGGGCTGAGTTAATAGCTCTGATCCAAAAATAGTGTTCAGCCTTTCTAATCGCTGCTCAGGACTAATATATATCAAACGGGCAAACCATCCTGTTTTTTTATCGTAACGTTTTGATGAGTTAATGATTTCTTTAATTTGATTATAAAATTTCATGATTTAGCTCCTGTTATTTGATGATTCTATTTTAGGAGCTTTAAGCCATTTAAAAACGGAACAAAAAAAGAGACTGTTCCGGTTTTAACTTCCATTACTTCTAAATCTGCCACATTAAATTTTGAGATTTTGATACCCTATTAAAGCACCAGCGTGTGAATCAAGAAGCCACTAATGGCGCTTATGTTCCGACAAGCTTTGGTGCTGAATACTGCTTCCCAAGTGGTGAATGTCGTCAAGATAATCCACACCCAGAGCGCATAACCAGCACGTTTGGTTTACAAGTGGATCACGCTATCCCATCAAGTAATCTAAACATTGTTGATTCTGGTGTTTACTGGCCGGCACCGAATGAAACGGGATACTTGCTGATGAACGATGAACGCATTGGTAAAGGAAAAGGCAAAGATATTTCTTCCGACCACCGTATGGTGTGGCTGAAAGCCCGTTTAGATAATTAATATCGTCCCCAAAAAGACGATTGCTGACTTTTAACATAGGCTAAGTACATAGTACTTGGCCTTATTATCTTATCTAATAACAGCTAGTTTTATTTTCAACACATCATACCTATAAAAAATAAGCACGATAACCTTATTAAGTCTATTAATTTAATCATTCCATATATTCTTCTTTACTGCTCTTAACATTATCTATCTAAAACTCAAACCTAATATAGATTTCAATTCATTTTATTTAAGTTAAATAACAATAGAAAGTACAAATACCAGTTACTTTTTATTTAAAACTAGAAAAATATAATAAATAGTTTTAAATATTGTAAATTAAAACGACTTCAACACCTACTTCTTAACTTTTAATCAAACACATTAATAAATATAAAAACCTTCAAATTTGAATATATTTATCTATTTGATAAGCTATATCCATAAAGTCATTAGGATTATTTATGAAAGGTTATATTCTTCTCTTCCAGTATTTAACTGAATACGCACTCATTATTATTAACACAACCCATTAATTTCAATAAAGTTGAAATAACTGGGTATCGAAAAGGATTAATTATGCTCAGTTTAATTAAGAACTCACTTTCATTAGCAATAAGACCACACATGCTTGAAAGTCTTTTAAATAAAATAGAAAGAACTGAAAAAGAATATTTTGATTCAAATATGGTTTATGTTGATTCAATAATTACAGTAAAAGATCTTGTTAGTAATCAAGAACATTGTTATCAACTTAGCATCCCTGGTTATGTCACAAACACATCTCGATGTTTATCGATATTATCACCATTAGGATCAGAACTTATTGGTCGCAGAGTGGGAGATGAGTTTACTGTTAAAGAGAATGGAAAATATTATTTATTTAAAATAATTCATGTGAAAAACAAGATATTGAAGTAAAAAAAAGCCCTAAACATTAGGGCTTTATAATATTTCCACTTTTAACTAACACTCTAATAATTAAACTTCTTTTAAACATAAATGATGTAATTATCCACATAACTATAATCAGTGGTTTTAACAAGAACGTTAATAATAACATCTTTCACATCTAACTTTATTCATTATTAATGGAATATATGAAACTTTATTTTTCCATTTTATTTTTTGTGTATAATCAAGCTTACTATATAAACTCATTATTAATTCTAATTGTCGCTCTAAAATAGCGATATTTTTTATATCAGGTTTGGAACTTGTTAACAATGAAATAGCTAAATTATGCCAATTAGAATACTGTTGGTTTAATCTATAATCTGTATTTTTAATAACAAGAGAACTTAACAAAAAGCAACTTATCAACATTACTGCAATTAATGATAAAAAAAAGTTAATATAGTCAATAAAACTTCCATTACTTTGAATATAATTATTACTATTTGTATTCACAATAATGACGGCAGCAAAAATAGTAAAGTTTGAAAATTTACTTTTATAATTACCATAGTAAAAATAACTTAATGGTAAATAGAGTAAAATTATGAAAATCCAAAATGCACCAGATGTTAAAATATATGGAAAAACTAATATAAATAATGGAAATGAATAAAATGTTCCTAGAATAAATCCTTTCAGAACAATAGTAGGACTTATACGTTCACCATATTGACATAAAAGTAAAATAACGAAAGTTAATATGAATATAGATTGCCCATTAGGCCAACCATTTTGCCATAGTAATAATGCTATAAAAGATCCAATGAATTGTATAATCGCACTAAAAAGTGGTGAATCAGCCCCAACACCAAAGATACGATTTTGCCAACGCCAACGATATTGGCTTAATTTATCATAGGTGTAACCTTGTTGAAACTTGACTAAATCTTTATAGAGAAGTTCAACGAGTACGTTTTCATTGCTACTGTTGTAAGGTCTACATTTCTTATTAATCTTTATATCGTCAAAACATTGATTTATCCATTCTGAAATTTTTTCTGTACATTCTTTTTTGTATTTAAGAACATAAATATGTCGCGCTATTTGCTCAAGAGATGATAAACGATTAGCTATCATCCTATATTCTTTATCCTCATAAATATAACTTTTATAATTAACTGTAATTAGCATTTTAATAGCTGATTGTTTCAATGAAAATATCACATAGGTAGATAAAAGTTCTTCATCTGCTATATTTGCCAAATTAGAAACAAGAACAATTATGCTTTTATAATATTGTTCTATATTAGCTTCACTATCTAAGGGAACCAAAGTGAATAGTAGGTAAGCAGTTGTCGACCCAATCACAATACAAGAAAAACGCTCAATAGCCACATCGAATGCAATATAAGGATTATCAATACTTGCTGCTACTATAATAATAAAACCAACACACCCCCATTTAAAAAAGTCTTTTAATAGAAATTGAGTGAAAGATAAATAGCTAAGAACCGCAACAATAAAAGGAAGCATTATTAATACACCATAATGTTGTTCTCCCTGAGTCCATATGAAGAAGAAACCACTAATACAGCCCCAAAAATGCCCAGCAATACGTTGCCACCATTTACGACGTATCTCACCAATTAAACCAAGAGATACAATCAGAACACTAGTAATAGCCCAACCAGCTTCTTTAAAACCTAATAGCATTGCTATATAAAGTGATACCAATATCGCTAGCGTAAGCCTTAATGCTTTAAATATCTGTAGTCGCATTATTTTATCACTTTAATATAGTTACAGTTGCAGTTTGTCCAACAATAAATGCCGTGGTATCAACATAGTTATCTAACTTAATATGCACAGGGATATTTTCAGCTAATCGTACCCACTTAAAAACTTGTGGTAAATCGGGTATCAGAGCAGAGGATAGTGGTAATTCCTTTGAGTTAATTGCAGTCCCAATACTTGCAACATAACCAGTATAAGAAACATCTTCATTACTCATTAAACTAATATTGGCAAATTCTCCTACTTTGATCTTATCGATGACAGTTTCAGGGAAAACGCCTTCAATCCAAATACTATCAGAATCTACTTCTGCTACTACAGCTTTTCCAGTATTAACATAATCTCCTGTATGAATATTCACTGAAACAATACGACCATCCGTAGGTGCATAAATTACGGTTCTATCTAAATTAAGTAATGCTTTATCTAAATCTAATTGTGCTTTTTTTAAATCAATATTATTTTTCCCTATAGCACCACGTTCAATAGATATCTTCTGTAGTGTTGAGTTAGCTGATATGAAATTATTTTTTGCATCGTAAAACTCTGTTTTTATTTTATCCAAGTTATCTGTAGAAATATACTCTTTACTATGCAACGATTGGATCCTCTTATATCTTTTGGATGCATATTCATATTGTTGCTCTGCTTTTCTTAAATAAGCTTTAGCTGATATAATTTCCAAATCTAATTCATCCAGATGTTTTTTAACTAATCTATAATTATCTCTAGCTTGTTTCACCTCTAATAAATAATCGTCATTATTAATGATAAAAAGAATATCACCTTTTTTTACAACTTGATTATCATTAACTTTAACTGACTCTATCCTTCCACTTACCTCAGGAGAAATCTCAATAATATTAGCTCTCACAACACCATGACGAGTACTAAGTTTTTGATTATATTTATCTATGGCTAAGATAAAAAAACCTATCGTTACAACAATAATTAAAATACTATTTATTATTTTCATGTTATTTACTCGAAAAAATTACTATAAGTGCATATAAGGAACATAATAATGACCAAAGCATTAGTCTTGGATGCCATAATTCATTTAATAAATTTGTTTTTTCTATGACTTTTTTAATTACAAAAAAAATCATAACTGAAATGAATCCAATTATAATCATCTTAGGTATTAATATGTTAAGAAATATAAAATCATTAGCTAAGTACATAGTTTTTACTTATTATCCAGTTCAATCTGTAAATGATTTATAGTTATGTTTTTTACCCAACAGGTAAGTAAATATGTTTAAAACAAAAAGTAAATATAGCTATACTATGATACCTCCATAGCATTAATAAAATAATAATACATCCAATAAAAATTTAATGTCTAGTTAAATACATTATTAAATAAAAAACAGTTATTATTTATATAATTAATCTTAGATATACATA
This sequence comes from Photobacterium sp. Ph5, assembly GCF_022129445.1. Taxonomy (GTDB): domain Bacteria; phylum Pseudomonadota; class Gammaproteobacteria; order Enterobacterales; family Vibrionaceae; genus Photobacterium. The sequence goes on along the minus strand of NZ_JADQAQ010000026.1, from coordinate 40,293 downwards.
AAAAAAACAACAATTTTTATTAAAAAAAACTAAAATTAAAATTAAATAAAATCAAAACAGTACATTAAAAGTCGACAACAAAATAAATATATATAACAACACCTTACATAGGGAATTTTTAAACTTTATTTTTAACGCATATAAATTGCTTTTAAAAGATATTGTTTTATATATAATCCTCACCATAACAAATACTAGAGATATCACTCATACTCATCATTAGGTATAAAGTCTCTATTCATTTATATTTTTTAATATCAGTAGTTTACCTATTGTCTATATGGGTATTACTATAAATACACAGTATATAAAAAGACGGTTTTATCATGATATTCAAACAAGGTCTCATAAATAACAAAGTCATTTTAGAAAGATTCCATCTGCAAAAACATTGTATTTTAATTTTTGATAATGCGTGGGGAACACTAGAAATCAATGGTTATTCAATTCCTTGTCACAATCAAGTTATTGCGGTTATTCCTAAATACTCACATATATCGTGTAATATCTCGCAATATACGCTTGAAGGAATTAAATTTAATGAAATTGAAATTGATGATAATCATCTTTCAACCTCAATAGAACGTGCTATTAGTTTATGTAAAACGACACCGGCACTACATCAAGATTCAAATCAATTTCATCTAGATAAAATACCATCATCTATCGTGGAGAATATCACGTTACTAAATCACGCTTATCCTTATCTCAATCATGATTTAAAAGCATTACTAGTAAAACAATGTTTACCATATATTCTTAATACATTGATGTGCAACGGGATTAACATTGCCAATATTTTTAATATTCGTCGTAAAAATGATATTCGTACTATTGTTACAGATCTAATTGTACAAGCACCTCATCAGTCATGGAATATAGAAGATGTAGCTAATGCACTTAACATGACAATATCAACATTACGACGTCAATTAGAAAAAGAAGGGTACAAATTTAGTCAATTAATCATTGATATACGTATGGGAATCGTTCTTAACTACTTAACATTTACTGATTATTCTATAAATGAAATATCTGAACGGGTAGGATTCTGCAGTATTTCTTATTTCAGTAACGCTTTTAAAAAGAAATATGGTATTACACCGTCTCAATTTCGTCGCCAGTCAAAAACAAAAAATGATATGACAACACTCAAAGAGATAATATAATTAAAGCCGATCACAAGATCGGCTTTAATTATTTATAATATTTTCTAAATCTGATTATTTATCTTCCGAAAATAAGCGCTTTTGTTTGAATGATAAATGCTAGACATTTATTGAAACGCTATACCAAATACGATCTATCTATCATAACACCAACCATATAAAACTGACTTAATACTAGGCTATCATTCATATTGTTAAACTAAATATTCGCTTTAACTACGCATAAATAATCGCAATAGTTTACTTACCACTAAGTAAATAACAAAAGCTCAAACGTTTATCCCACTAGCAAAAGAACTGCATCTTTGTGTGATAATTTCACCTATAACTTGATTATTATGTTTGCGTTTATGAGATGCAAAATAACCTATCACTCTTGTTTCAATCGAGTATATTAAATGATAAGCACTTCCATTAATCAGGTGAATATCATGAGTATTAGCGAATTATTTCCACTCTATGTTGTTATATCTTTAGTATTATTTGTATTTTTTATCGTCTTTTTGTACATACAACTTTCGATTAAAGCGAAAAAAGACAGTGTTGGCGGATGTTGTATAAAACAAGATAAAAACAAATCTAAGGACAAATAAAATTAGTTCAACGTTAATTAAAACAGAAAGTAAGCACCCGAAAAAAGTAGAATTTAGCTTATACTTTCAGCGAGCTATATATGAATTTAAAGCACCCAAAAGATATTCACAAAACAAATATTACCCTTAAGATCATAACAAACAGCTATCTATGAGCTGACATTTAACTGACATTACTTCCTCACTATTCATCCTACAAATTGCGTAATTATCAAATAGGATGACATTCCAGTGAAGAAAATGCTTTCTCAAATCAATATCTTTCCCATCAAATCCACTCAGAAAATCTCTCTATCTCAGGCTTATGTTAAATCAGCGGGTATTGATCTTGATCGACGCTTTATGATTGCACTCACTGATGGCTCTATGATCACCTCTCGTCGTTATCCTCAGCTACTACTGATCACTACAACTATTGAGTCTAACGGTTTACTTTTTAACTACCCGAATAAAGCGCCACTCTCTTTGAGCTTTGGATAATTAGCACTTATGTCGACTTCTACGGCAGTATGGAATGATAATTGCCAAGCTTACACAACATCGAGCGATGCAGACCTATGGGTCAGTGAGATTATTGGGCAACCAGCACAACTGCTTTATAACGGTGTCGAAAGCCAGCGTATAGGAGGCAAAGCACAAGTTAAAGTCAGTTTTGCTGATAACTTTCCCGTCATGATTGTCTCTGAAGCATCACTAAATGCGCTCAATGAGCGTACTCAGGAAATCCATTCGATGGATAAGTTTCGTGCCAATTTAGTCGTTTCTGGAGTGAACGCATTTGCTGAAGATCGCTGGAAAAGAATACGTATTGGTGAAGTAGAACTTGAAATTAAGGCTCCTTGTAGCCGCTGTGTATTAGTAAACTATGATCCTAGTACCGCAAAAAAAGCAGATAATAATGAACCCCTTGCAACACTCATGACCTTTCGTTCAGATAAAGTCATTCCAACCAATGTGAATTTTGGCATGAATGCCATTGTGGTGAAAGAAGGCATTGTTCGTCAGGGGGATCAGGTTGAAGTGTTAGAGCACCGCACTCCAGAAACATACCCTGACCAACGTGTTGCCCTGACCTGCGTTAAGCGTGAAATCATCGCAAAAGATTTTGTTTCTTTTTCTTTTAAAGCACAAAAAGACACCGCTTTAGCACCTTACTTGCCAGGACAGTACCTTCCTATTCGTATGGCGATTAACGGCAATATCGTTGAACGTTGTTATACGCTGTCTTCATCACCACTAGAGCAAGAATACACTATTTCAGTTAAACGAATTGAGCAAGGAACAGTATCAAACTGGCTTCACGATAACTTACAAGTCGGTGATACGATATGGAGTGAAAAACCATCAGGTCAGTTTTACCTTAAGCCACACAAACAACAAAATACCCTGCTGCTCTCTGCTGGTAGTGGCGTTACACCTATGATGTCGATGCTACGCAGCTTAATTTCTGAGAGAAATACTCAGGGACTAACTTTCTATCATTACTGTAAAACACAAGCAGACATTCCTTTTTCTGCTGAGCTCGCTGAAATACAACGCAATCACCCAGAAATTAGTCTTCATATTTGTTTAACTCAAGATAAGGATACATCTCATGCTTATCATGGACGTATTTGCGTGGAGCACTTTGCAAACATTGACGTACAAGATAACTGCCATGTTTATGTATGCGGCAGCAGTGGTTTTAACCAAATAGCACAAGAGCTACTAAGCAATCAAGGCTTACCGACCGATCGCTTTCATCAAGAGCTATTTAATAAAACATTGACCAAGCCAGAACAAGAACAATCACTCAACATCCAATATAAGCAGCAACAATTTACTGGTAACAACCAAACTAGCTTGTTAGATCAAATTGAAGCGGCAGAGCTACCAATAAAAAGTGGTTGTCGTGCAGGTTTATGTGGACGCTGTAAAGTAAAAGTGACTAAAGGGAATGTATTACAACAAGACAGCGCAGCATTGAGTGAAGAAGAAAAACAACAAGGTGTAGTACTAGCCTGTTGTTCAATCCCAACATCGAATATCACGATTGAGCAATAAATAAGTCGCCGTGATAGTTACTCATTAAAACGGTAACTATCACGGTACTCAACATTGCTCATCACTTATTAATATAATGCGGAGAAATTCGTCGGCGTGATCTTATGCTGTTTTAACCATAGCTTAAATTGAGGATCGGTTAGAATTTGTAACTCTTCAAAGCGCTTATCACTATAACTTGATAATGATTGTAATAATGGATCGTCGGCTAAACCAGGATGACACATAAATTCGACGCATGTATGAGTAAACTGTGCCTGGTATTCAAGTAAATAACCTTTTAACCGTGATAACGACACCCCCTCATCAAAAAAGCCCATATCAAAGATATCTGGTGTTGCGACCGTTAAATCCCTCATTCCTTCCGTCATCACATCAACACGTCTTGCTGGCAAACCGATATCATTTAAAAAACGAATAAAGGCATGTTTAATCGATGGGATAGTTGCTGCAAAATGGTGAGTATCAATATGGCTAGGTTCTAAACCTAAAGCCAACGCACAAGCATATTGCGCATGCATTTCTTGATAAGCTTGCTCTTGATCTACCTCTGATAACTGGCGAGAGAATAGCTCAGGCTTTTTAAGAAAATAGCCATTGTTGTCAACTAAACTCCTTACCTTTTCAGGTTCGAGCACAGGTTTACCCGACGTTAATGTAATATGTAATCCAACATCGGCATCGCCACATTCACCTTTTTTCATTCTGGCAATGGCATCTAACGTCCCCGGTTGATTCACCATTAATGTTGTTGATTGCACAATGCCAGCCTGTAAACACTGAATTATCGCTTGGTTAACCCCCTCTGTTAACCCAAAATCATCGGCATTCATTATTAATTTCATTTACCAATCCTCTACAGAGACTTAAACAATACGACTAACGATTAATGCAGATGAAAAAACTGAGGCATATATGCTCGATTCGCTTCAATCGTTTCAACTAATGCCTGCTCTAGTACATGTCCTGTTGGTACGATAGGGTTTAAAATCAATCCGCGAATAGCCGCATTCATATCCCCTTCGACTGCTGCTTTAACCGTTAAGGTCTCAAACTCTTTCATTAATTGAATTAAGCGCAGAGTATCTGTCGGCAGAGGCGCAACATTAAAAGGAATAGGGCCAGCACTGGTGATCATCGCACTCACTTCAACAGCACAGTCATCAGGAAGACCTGAAATTGCCCCATTATTACGAGTATTAACATGCATAACTGAACGCTTGTCATTATGAATCGCATTCATTAATTCACACGCAGCTTCTGAATAATATTGACCACCACGTTGCTCTAACTCTTTAGGTTTTACATCAAGGTGAGGATCGCGATAAATATCAAATAATTTCTTCTCTATCGATTTTACAACTTCAGCACGGCAACCTTGATCTTGGTGTTGCAACTCTTTCACTTCTTCATCCAACATATCTTGGCTTTGATAATAGTAACGAAGATAAGCACAAGGGATCATACCTAGCGAGCGAACCAAATTTTCAGGCCAAGCGAACGCTGGAATATTCTGTGGCACCATACTGTCGTTCCCCGCTAATACCGCCTCTAGTACTTCAGAAAGTTTATCTTGCCCTTGATGTAATATTTGAGTTGCCCAAACTAGGTGATTCAAACCTGCAATCTGGATCATTAAATCTTGTTCTTTACAGCCTAAGATTGCTGCCGCCCCTTTTTGCATCGTTACAGGCACATTACATAGTCCTACCGTTTTAACATTCGTATGCTTCAAAATAGCCTCTGTCACCATACCCGATGGGTTAGTGAAATTTAAAAGCCACGCATCAGGACATAGTGCTTCAATGTCCCGACAGATATCGAGAGCAATAGGGATAGTGCGACAAGCATTAGCAAAGCCACCAAGTCCATTAGTTTCTTGCCCAATCATGCCGTATTTAAGAGCGATTTTTTCATCTCTTATCCGCCCTTCAAGTCCACCCGCTCGAAATTGAGAACAAATAAAGTCAGCATCTTTCAATGCTAATTGTCGATCCTGTGTTAGGTGAATTGTCATATCGATACCGGCACGATCCACCATTCTTTTCGCTAACGCTGCAATGATTTGCGCTTTTTCCCATCCATCTTCAATATCAACGAGCCATAAATCTGAAATCTGCATTTCATCTTTACGGACTAATAAGCCTTCAATAAGTTCTGGGGTATAACTAGAGCCTGCACCAATCACAACAATTTTTAATGGCTTGTTCATTCTCTTTTCCTTTAGCAAAACATCACAGTTTAGATAAATTCATTAAAAACCGTTTCAATAGCCTTAACAAACGAAGAGTTATCGCCTATAAATGAGTTTTACTCATGCATAAGAAAGATAAATGGATAAACAACAAATTCTAATGGCAAATATGCATGTATTTAATATTGCAGCCAGAGAGCTTAGTTTTACCAAAGCGGCATCATATTTAAATATGTCTCAAAGTGCGGTAAGTCATCGAATTAAAAATTTAGAACAACAGCTTGGGTTTAAATTATTTATTCGGCTCACTCGCAAACTCGAACTGACTCCTGAAGGTATACGGCTAAAGATGGCTGTATCACAGTCATTCGATGCTATTTACAGTGAGCTTAATGACATCAAACATAATGAACTAAGTGGTGAGTTGTTTATTGGTACCTCAAATAATTTTGCGGCATCATGGCTTATCCCTCGTTTAACATCTTTTCAAAAGCGCTACCCCAACCTTGATGTCCGTATTCAAGTTAAAGACTCGATCCATGACTTTAGGTATGAGCCTATCGACTTAGCGATTTATTACATCAAGCCTAATCATCCTGATTTACATACCGAATTATTATTTAATGAAAACCTGATCCCTGTTTGTAGCCCTCAATATGCACAACAGTTAGGATTAATTGAGAAAGGTATTGAGGGTTTAGAAGAAGCAACATTTATACACCGAACACAATCGAAAGCTTGGCCCAGATGGCTAACAGCAAACAATAGTGATATTGATTGTTACCAAAAAACCTATAGTTTTAATCAAAGTAATTTGTATATAACAGCGGCAATAAACTCATTAGGCATTGCTATTGGACGTCAACAGTTAATAGAAAAACCATTAGCATCAGGGCAACTCGTGACCCCTTTTTCAGCTATACCATCAGATTTAAACTACTATATTGCCTGCATGAAAGGGATGGAAAAACGGCCTAAATACCTTGCCTTTAAAAACTGGCTACAAGAACAAATAGATATGTGATGTGGAGAATCAAATGGAATTGAGTGTAGGACAAGTTGCAAAACGCGCAGGAGTCAGTGTTTCGGCGTTACATTTTTACGAACAAAAAGAACTCATTCTTAGTTATAGAACCGCGAGCAACCAGCGCCGTTATAAGCGCTCTGTACTTCGCCGTATTGCCGTAATCAAAGCAGCACAAAATGTAGGCTTAACATTACAAGAAATAAAGCAAGCCTTGGCTCATATTCCCTTAAACGAAAACGTTAAAAAAGAACAATGGGAACAACTTTCTACACTTTGGCATCAAAAGCTTGAAGATAAAATGTATGAGTTAAAACAACTACAAAACCAGTTAGGCAGTTGTATTCAATGTGGCTGTTTATCAATGGAAAGTTGTGCGCTATATAACAATAACGACAGCAATGGGATCATGACGGCTGGCGCAAAGCTTAGTACACCACAAGATAATAATTAAACAATAGTCATGATACTCACGTCTCGATAAGTTATAACCCTTTATAATATTGAAGAATTGATGGCTATTCATAGCCAATAGGAGAAAGATGCTTTCAACGTATTACAAGACCAACTTTTGCTCACTTCTCATATAAAAGTGAGCTAATTGTTTAATGAAACAATCAGCTCATCAATTACTATTTTATTTCAGAGAAGATATTCCCTTGTCTTAGCCTTTATTTTTATACAAGACTACCTGTATTTAAAAATCGAGTTCATAATTTAAACTAAATGTTCGACCTCGTCCTGAGAAATAATAAGCATCACTAGCTCGTATTTGGCTAAAATAATTCACATATTGCTTATTGAATATGTTTTCAATACCAAGAGACACACGTCCTTGTTTACCCAAATCATACCTTGCCGATAAATCAGTAAGGCCATAACCATCAAAGTGTTGGGCTTTACCTACAGCATTGTTATCTTTTTTAGCATCAAACAAATAATTATATTGCATGCGACCCGATAACTTGTCATTAAAGCGCTGATCAACCGCAAACAATATACGATCAGGCGTTAGGTTTTTAAGATCCATATCTGAATCTAAGTGACTATCTTCATTCGTATCAACACGGCCTTCAACATGTGAGTACATTAGTTGCAATGCTGTGTCATTAAATAATTGATAATTAGAAGATAGCTCATAACCGAAGACCTGTGTCTTTTGACGATCAACATCATAATTATCACCACGAAGTACCAAGTTTGCACCATTTTTAGCAAGCGATAAATATGTACTAGCACTCAGCTTTAACTTATCTCCAGTATAGTTCGCACCAAGTTCATAGTTATCAGTTACGACAGGTTTAGCCGATGATAGATCGTTAAAGTTAATAGGGTGATTAACTGTTGGATCATCCCCCCATCGACCACGTAGTACTCGACCATAATCAGGTAAACCAAAACCTTGGTTAAAAGCTGCAAATACATTAACTTGATCAGTTAATGAATAGATAGCACCCACATTGAATACAGTTTCACTGTAATTATTCGTACCGCCAACCACATCGTTATAGCCATAGCCCCACAATGTTTTTGCATTTGCAGACTTAACACGCATACTTTCATAGCGCGCCCCCATTGATAAACGTAAATCATCTGTTGCTTGGAAGTCGGCCTGTATAAATGGAGCAAGACTTTGATACTCCATATTAGGTGTTACATTGAGACCAGTATGTGACAGCTTCTGAACCGTCTTATCCTGTAATCCATCGAAACCAAACACCCATGAGTCATCAAGGTCTAATAAATCATAACGCTCGTAAGAGAGCTTAAAACCTGATTTATCAGAAGAGATAATACCCTGATCGTTTTTAACAGCACTTGTCGCTCCCCAGTTAGCGTCACCAAATACCGCATCATAATTTTGATAGAATACTTGAGCAGTTAAAATACCGTTTGCAAAATTGTTGTGCTCATATTTCAAGTTGTATAATGCGACTTTATTAGAAACAGCATCTCCTACTGGATGCCCTTTTTCCACGGACCCCGGAATGCCTTGGTCAAAATCGCCTTTAATAGCAACATAATGATTATTACTACCAATGTCATAGCGGTTAACAGTCATTTCTATACGTTGATCTAAATCTTCGCCAAAGTTATATCCACCTTTAAAATAAATATCACTTGCTGTGCTATCTTGAGTTTCACCTTGGATAGAATTCATACCAATAGGATTATTATTGCCATCATAATATAACCCTTGTCTATCCCATGATCCTGATAAGTAGAAGTCATAAATATTATCGAACTGGCTCAAAGCGTAATAAACTTTACCACCAGTACCATCATCATGAAGATTGGTTGTAAAACGTGTGCCAATAGTTTGTTTCCAATGATCACCTGACTTGGCTGACTTCGTCACATAATTGATGATCCCCCCCGTAGCCCCCATACCTTGAGCTGCGCTGGCACCAGCTATCACCTCAATTTTTTCAACCATTGCAGGATCGATGGTATAACCATAACGATTACCGTTACGCAAAGGATTATTTTGAGGGACACCATCAACCAATATTAATGCGTTTCGACCACGTAGACTTTCACCTTGATTAGACATTTTTTGACGACTAGGCGTCATACTTGGCACCATCGTCGCTATGATAGAAGTCAAATCATCTGAAACGATTTTTTGTTGCTCAATTTCTTTTGCCGTAATTACTGTTACCGCACCAGGTATTTTCTCTGCTTGTTGTTTTATTCTTGAGGCTGTAACAACCATGGTATCTAGTTGTTCAACATCTTGTTCATTGGAAGTATCTGCCAAGGCATAGGAAGAAGCATTAAAGGTTAATGCTAAAGTGACAGCTGAGAGTGTTTTTGTATTCATTAAAGAGACAGCCTTAAAAATTCACATAATTTGTCGCGGAGCGCATGATAATGCAAATAATTATCAATACCAACTAGGTATAAGCTTAAAAATGAAGTCACAAACAGTCTGTTGTTCAACAATATGGACAAGCATCTTCTCCTGTGATCGCCGTTATCTCTGGGATCATGATATTTTTATCATTAACGAGAAAATGAAATATAGATAAAAACAAGTTAACGAAAACTTATTTTTTAAAAATAAAAGAATAAAGAGAATTAATAGTTACATTTAGAGCAATAAAAACAATCAATCAGTCATATTTAAAAATAACAACTTATAAAAGCTTATGACACTACCTGATAGTAACCAAAACTTTGGGTGTACATAGCTTCTAGGGGGATATATGACATCTTCTTGTAATAATCAGAACGAATGTGGGTGTACATAGCTTCTTGGGGATATATGACATCTTCTGGTAACAATCACAACGAAAAAACGGCTCGATGCAAAAGCAAAGAGCCGTCTTTCCGTTCCATATACTTTGGGGTTCCAAACCAAAGTATCATCCGAGCCGTTCCACTCGGAAATCTAGTACGTCATTGTCACTTATGCGTGCAATAGCGCCATTGATTCTTTTGCAATCACCCACTCTTCATTAGTTGGGATCACCATTGCAAGTGGTGTGTTTGGCTTAGTAATAATACCTTGAGCGCCAAAACGTGCTGCCGCGTTTGCTTCTACATCTTCTTGGTAACCGAAGATCTTCATTAAGCGAAGAATTTCACTACGGATAGGCATTGCATTTTCACCAATACCACCAGTGAAAATAATTGCATCTAATTCATCTAATGCAACCATGTATGACGCAATGTATTTTGCAACACGGTAAGTAAATAGCTCAAACGCTAGCTTAGCACCATGATAATGAGGATGGTTTTCATCTTCCATTGCTTCAATAATGCCGCGACAATCGCTTGTAAAGCCAGATACACCTAGGAAGCCAGAATTAGTCACTAGCTCTTTCTCTAGACGCTCTTTAGTCCAGCCTTTCTTTAATAGGTACTCAAGTACACTTGGATCGATATCACCACAACGTGTACCCATCATTAAGCCAGCTAACGGTGTGAAACCCATTGATGTATCAATACTTTCACCATTTTTAACCACACATACTGATGCGCCGTTACCTAGGTGAACAGAAATAAAGCTTGATGCGTCAACTGGCTTATTAACCACTTTCGCCGCTTCGCGCGTTACAAAGTAGTGGCTAGTACCATGGAAACCGTAACGACGAATGTTGTACTCTTTGCTAACTTCTTGAGAAATTGCGTATGTATATGCTTTTTCAGGCATTGTCTGGTGGAATGCAGTATCAAAGATTGCATACTGAGACAAAGTTGGGAATGCCTTACTTGCTGCACGCATGCCAATAACGTGTGCTGGGTTATGTAGTGGCGCTAAATCGCTTAGTGATTCAATATCAGCGATAACTTTTTCATCAATCTTAACAGTATGATCAAATAAGTTACCACCTTGAACAACACGGTGACCCACAGCAACGATATCTTCTTTTAGACCAAGTTCATTTACTAAATCTACAATACGGTCAATCGCTTGCTGATGGTGATGCTCTAAACCATCAAGTTTATATTCGTGCTTTTCACCATTTACTTTCCAGCTAACTACTGCTTCAGGGAGGCCGAAGCACTCACCAAGGCCGCTTAACGTAGCTTCACCGTTGACAGTATCAATTAAAGCAAATTTAAGTGAAGAACTACCAGAATTGATTACAAGAACTAAAGAATTGCTCATGGTTATCTCATCAATATTTTTAAGGGCAAATTTCGGATATCACTATCCACTTTGAAGCTAGCTCACTGAAAATGTCAGAAAATATATCTCTCAACAAGCTTGCCTAACCATCTTACTCAATTTAATTTGAAAGTCTCAACTTTTGTTTTAAAAAAAACTCAAAAATTGAATTTTCACTGGTTTAGATCAACTTTTTAACTATAAATCGATTTTTTTAGCATAAAAATGCATCAGTGTTTCAAATTTAGTTGATCATTTACCGTAGAGTTAACCATAAAATACGGATTTTCAGCATTAAATAATTGTAAATCTATGTAATATTTCAATAGTAGCTGAATTTTAATAACCAAAAAGCATATAGAAATAACTGACACCAAATATCCAATGCCTTAATGAAATAATTAAGTAATTAATTTAATATTTGTAATATTATTTGATATTGGCTAGATAATATTGATAGAGATCATCAACTTGAGCGCTACACATCAATGGCATTGCTGCTTTTAATGCCGATTTAGGCCAGTTCCACCACTGCATTTCTAACAACAAAGCGATCTGCTGCTCAGTAAATCGTTTTTTAACACAGCGAGAGGGATTACCCACAACAACTGAGTAGGGTTCTACATCTTTCGTCACTACGGCACGGGTTCCAATAACGGCACCATCCGCTATCTTTACTCCTGGTAAAATAACGCATTCAGCCCCAAACCAAACATCGTTACCAACAACAGTATCACCAGCACGTTGGATTCCAGTTTTTACACCATCACCAAATTCTTGAAAATCGAAAGGGAACGTCGAGATCCAATCAGTTCGGTGCCCTTGATTACCCGACAACATAAACACGACTCCCGTGGCAATTGAGCAATACCTACCAATAATTAATTGATCAACATCGCCAAAAAGGCCTGACTGCCAAACTTCAATGCTAGATTTATCACCTAGTAGATAATGAACACATTGATCTTCAAAATGATGTTGATGGTAATAACCTGAATAATAACTGTGATCTCCAACTTTTATATTAGGATTAGTGAGATAGCGGTTAATTTCATATCCTCCTAACCAAGAGGGAAAAATAGAGGACTCCATATAAAACCTTCTTTGTGCTTATTTTTATAAAAAGCGTATTATTAAAATGTATTAATCTTTTGGGACACAACAACAATGATTGCTCAACTCTATAACGCTTATTTAGGTGAACTTTATGGCATTGTTTTTTTTAATGCCTTTGCTGAAAAGTATAGTGACGATAGCCATAACAACAAATGGCAAACATTAATAAAAGTTGAAAAGCTAACAGCACAACGCTTAAAAGATGGATTAGAAGCACTTGGACAAATTTGCCCTGATTATGACCGAGATATGGAAAAAAAAGGCCTCGAAGATGCCAACAAGTGGCTGCCATTACCTTGGAAAGAATTAGTCGATACCATGGTGCCATGGGTTGCTCCCTATCAGCAGCGCTACCAACAACAGGCTGATGAAGCCACAGAACATCTCACTTTATTTACGTTAGTCGCAGATCATGAAAATGCAATTTACGATTATTTGCTGGCAGAGCAACAGGGGAATAAAAATGCCCTTGATATATTGACGACATTTATCAAAAAATATGCCTAATATTATTAGAGCAAGATTTCAGTTTAATCTTGCTCTAATAACCGATGATAAAAATAAAGCCTTCTAAAACGGCACACACTTCTAACAATCTAATAACCCGTCCCTTTCATCCCCCTGACATTTACATAGTGTTTTTAATTAACAATGCGCTTAATGCATTCACTCTATGAATGGCTCGTCATTGAACAACGTCATTATTTAAACGATGCTCCTTCGTTTACGGTGCACACAATAAATAATCGACCAATTACTCTATTATTAATATCGGAAGGTTAATGATGAAAAAATTACTACTTGTTGTTGGTTTACTGCTTTCAGGCTCTGTTTTTGCATTCGGTAACCCAGCATCAGATTTCTGTGTTCAACATGGTGGTCATGTTGAAATCCGTACTCCGATGGGTGGCGATGGAGAAAAAGGCTATTGCGTCTTTAACGACGGTAGTACATGTGAAGAATATGCATTTATGAAAGGCCAATGTAAGCCATCAGGTAAAACACATAAGCAAAAATTAGTCGACCACTGTGTTAAAAAAGGTGGATTTGCTACCGGTGACGTATGTAAATTTGCTAAATGGAATACAACATGTGATCTAGAAGATTTCTATAATCACAAGTGTAATCGTAAAAAAGGTAATCGCGTTTACTAAGTGATTAGTCTCTTCCCCCTGATTAATCACTTTTAAACAATACAGCTTAGCAAATGTTAAGCTGTATTTTTTATTCAAATCTTTAGCCCTTACCTTATTACCGTATATCAGCTATCAATCCTGTCTATTCACCTTTAATGAATAATCGACAATCTTATTGATTATTGTCTTTTGTCATTCCCCTGACATTTGAACGGTGTTTTAAATACAGAATACTCCTAAATCATTCATCACGTGAATAGGCGTGTAAAACGAAGCTATCGTTTAAATTAGGATTAGATCATGAAAAAGAAACTATTATTACTTTCTCTTATTGCTTCAGCCTCATTGGTTGGTTGTAAAACACTGCCTACTCAACCAACTGCAAACATGGCAAATCCTGCAGCAACATACTGTGTTGAACACGGTGGTAATTACCAAATAACAACGAATAAAGATGGTAGCCAAGCTGGCGTTTGTCATTTCAAGAACGGTAGCCAATGTGATGGATGGGAGTATCTACGTGGTCAGTGCAAACCATCTACTGACAAACCGATTTTATTCTAATTTCAGTCATTATTAAAAAGAGAAAATTAACATGAAAAAGTTTTTATTACTGATTGGACTATTAATTTCAGCGACCGCTTGTGCTAGCGGCCCACACGGTAACCCTGCTTCTGTCTATTGTGAACACCATGGTGGTCAATCTGTTATTGTAGACGGTCAAGGTTACTGTCGCCTACCTAGCGGTCAAATGTGTGATGAATGGGCTTACAAAGAAGGTAACTGTTCACAGCATAAACAAGACAAGAAGCAAAAATGGGTCAACTATTGTGTAAAACATAAAGGGACTGCTATTGGTAATAAGTGCCACTTTAATAAACAAGGTACACAATGTAGCTTGAAATCCTTTTATAATGGTACTTGCAAAAAACACCATCATAAACACCCGAAAGTATATTAGTCCTCTGAGTCATAATATTAAATAAAGACAGCTCAACATGGTTTGGGCTGTTTGCGTTTTACTTCTTTATTTCATCGCTAGCTATCGATGTTGTTTGAAGCATCATATCTGACGATGATGATCCCCATGATGTCGTCCAATCATCTGGTTTCATTGTGGGCTTTTCCTCTGCGTTATCCGTTTCTATAGCGTTAGGCTCTGTCATCGATATTGCTATATCTTCCTTTATTGATATTTCTTGATCATCATTCATGTCATCTTGAGTCTCACCTAGTAATTCAATATCAGCGAGAGTTGGACGATACCCTTTTCGACCATAGCAATCGTCTAAGAAAGTAATAATTGAATGAGGAATAACTGGCTGTTTCTTTAATACTTTATAGACTTCCTTCGCTATATTTTGAACATTTAGGATAGATTCAATACCAATGAGAGGAGCAGCTTCATCTCTTGCTACCCTTGCTTTTTTATAACCGCCAGCATATGCCATTGAAAACCAAATATAAGCAATGGCGGCATCATTAGCACAAGAATCTAAATGCATCTTGCCTACTAAATATTGCGCTTCAGAATGATTATGTTCCGCTGCTCGCTCTAACCAGTATTTGACGCGCTCCACATCCCTTGCAACACCTAGCCCGGCTTTATAGCAAAATGCCGTTTTCATTAAACCATCAAGATCATTGTGTTTGGCTGCTTGTATCCGCCAATAAAAGGCTTGTTGTGGTAAGTAATGATCGGTTTCTTCAACTACATACCAATCAGAAAGAAACAGTAAAGCAGGAAGAAAACCGTCAATTGCAGCTTGCTGAATATAATCAATACCCGAAGTAGGATCAGCCTCGACCCCTTTACCTTGGATCAGTAACAAGCCAAAATGAAACAATGATTCAGGTGATTTTTGCTTTACATCAATAAACGCTTGCCAGTAATTAGCTTTTAGCATTGCTTGTTGATCCAACGGATCTCGACGATACAAACGTGCCAAGGCATATTGCGCCATTTCATTATCTTGCGCCGCCGCTTTTTCATACCATTCAATTGCCGCAACAGGATTCGTCACTTCACATTCTTTTGCTAAAGATAACTGACTCGGTATATGCCCTGTACTGGCTTTATAAATTTTTTCTTCTCGTTCAGCCTGTTTGGCCTTCTCTAACACTTGTTTATATTTAATGTCTTTCTGTCTTTGCTGCTGCTTCTCTTGCTGCTGCATATTTCTGGTTACAAAGTAACGTGAAATCAACCAGCCTAAAACGATAATAGGAATAATAAACAGCCAAGTAACATCAAACATAATCACTAACTCAAGTAGCGGACTCATATGTGTGATTATCGGCTAAGTCACAATAAACTAAAGTCACTGTCTATAAGCATTAGACCTTGATCATTGTTCCAGTATTTTCATTGCCAATATTGCGATATAAACAATTACTTCAATTGTTTATTTTCACTCGGTACACCACTAAACCTGATTCACCACCAGAGAGCGCGCCCTCTAAAGACCAAAGAATATCGCCTTTATAGCCGACACGATTATTGCCATGAGGTGTTGCTATTTTACAGCTCAATGAAGAAGGGAGTAATAATGCGTCGCAGGTGACTGCTTGCTGAGTACTGGTAAATTCTGGCGTGCTATCATGCAGTATCATATCTCGAATATCACTAACGCCAGTATTCGTAAATTGGATACGGTATTCTAAAATATCACCAGGATCTGCTACCGTACTTATACTTGCCGGTATATTTTGAGTAATATTTTGTACCGTTTTCGTCAATGTTAAATGACCACTTACAGAGGAAGGATTCGAAATATTGTCATTATCATCAAGCACGCTCGCCATGCCAGTAACACTGCCATCTTCAGCTGAATAAGCGAAAGGAAGAAATGAAAGAAGTATATTTGAAAAAAGAAATAGAGCAGCAATCACTCTTACAATGCGTCGCATAATTAAATCCACTAAGACTATAAATCAATAAGTTAATGTTATTTTCTTTCATTTTATTTTTATTATGAAAATAAACTCAGCAACGTTGAGTATATTTAATTAACATTATTGAGTGATCTCATTTATGAGATATATCCTTCGCATTTAAGAATAATCTTAGGATCACGACAAGTTTTACCTACACGGTTCACCCAATAGATCCTTGTCTAAGTTATTATTTTCTTGAATTAAAATGCCGTAAAATATAAATGATCAATGTCAGATTATTCCATGATCA
Source organism: Photobacterium sp. Ph5 (assembly GCF_022129445.1). Classification (GTDB taxonomy): domain Bacteria; phylum Pseudomonadota; class Gammaproteobacteria; order Enterobacterales; family Vibrionaceae; genus Photobacterium. The sequence goes on along the minus strand of NZ_JADQAQ010000026.1, from coordinate 23,213 downwards.
TGCTTCCATACAGAAAAAGTTCACTGAATTCATATACACAAAATAGGTATCAAAAACTCGCTGATTTCCTTTATTTTTGTCTGATTTACTCACAAGATCATCCTTGATCATCTTTCCAGTCCATTTGACAATGACCGTTAACTCAGTTCACATGATCATCGTTCCGTTATAAAAACAAAGAGTTAAATCATTTATGTCACGAAAGAGACTCCTATGTGTATTGTTCTTACCAAACAAGGCAGGGTAAAGTTAACTAAATAAAACAATAGGGGTACTGATACGATGAACGAATTAATGCATATTCAACATTTTATTACCGAACATCATTTACTGACATTATGCGCTAGTTTTAACGATAATATTTGGTGTGCTAACTGCTATTATATTGCCGATAGTGACAATATGGCATTGTATATTCTGACTTCACCAGATAGCCGACATGGAAGCCTGATGCTAAAGAATCGCAATATTGCTGGTACAATAGCACCTGAACCGCATGAAATTAGTGATATTCAAGGTGTACAGTTTTCTGGCTCTATTGAATTAATCCCCTCAAGCAATGAACAACAAGCCTTAGAGCTTTATTATAAAAAATTTCCTATCGCTAAAAATATGTCATCTTCAATCTGGAAGATAATCCTAAATGAAATAAAAATGACCGATAATCATATAAAATTTGGATTTAAGCTAAATTGGCAAAGAACTTAGTTATAAATAAGCCCATAACCATCCTTTTTTGGGATAGTTCTTGTAACTATCATTTTGTCAATAGGTGATTTCCCCCCTATTTTGTAAATAGAAGCTTAGTTATAGTTACACCCGTTCGTTGTTCAGATGGTTTCATCTAGAAAATGAACATTATCCGAAAGGATAAATCAGAAAAATCGAAGATGTACCCTCACTTCTTTTTCTGATTACCTCTTCTACACGTCGTACAGAATTATGCTCTAAGAGCCAATTCTTGTTTTGCCGGCCTTAATGGCCGGCTTTTTTTTAATTTTTTGCCTAATATATAAGCACCTTGTTACCTATATATTTACAAAGCCAATAAAGTTATTAAAATGTCTTTGCTGGCTGTATATTTAGGCAATATATGAATTATAAAAACGCCCCATTTTCACCCCAAATTTTTGATCAGTTGCCCGGTTGTTGGGGTTGCAAAGATATAAATTCAACATTTGTTTATGCAAATCCTGAATATGGAAAAATGATTGGGTTTGATAATCATTTAGACTGTATAGGTAAAACTGATTATCAAATGCCTGCAACAACAAGAGATTGTGCAGCTAAGTATGTAGAACAAGATCAAATAGTGATTGAAACAGAAAAAACAATCCGTGTTCTTGATATTCATCCTTATCACGATGGTAAGTGGCGTGCTCACCTTTTTACCAAAACGCCATGGCGAGATCATAATAACCAAGTCATTGGGACTATTTTTTCAGGCATAGAGTTAAAAGATACAGCTGTATTAGAAGTAGGTCATTGGTTATGTCGTGCTATAGGGATAACTCAACAGCAAAAAGATCCTACTCAGCTAAGAATTAACATCAAAAAAGAAGAGATTGGATTAAATACACGAGAGTCCGAAGTATTATTTCTTCTTCTGTATGGTAAGAAACCACAATATATTGCGAATACGTTAGGAGTCGCAGTAAAAACAATTGAAAATTACGTCTTACGTTTACGTGAGAAGTTTAATGCCAATTCTAAAGGAGAGCTTTTAGATTTGGCATTAGAGTTAGGTTATGGCTCAAATATACCTGAAAGTATGTTGAAAACTCAGCTATCTATTGTTTTGAAAGATTAATACAATAAAAGAGTAGTCAGTTACTCTTTTATTGTTATGGTGCTAATCGATCAATTATCCACTCTTCCGCTTGATCATGATATAAAAAACGATCATGTAAACGGTGTTCACCACCTTGCCAAAATTCAATCGAATTAAATTTAACGCGAAAGCCTCCCCAAAACGTGGGGACTGGTATCTCTCCTGCAAGAAACTTTTGCTTCAGCTCAAAATACTTTCCTTCTAATGCTTGTCTTGCCGTTAAGCGTTGGCTTTGCTTACTGGCCCATGCGGCAACTTGGCTCTCTTTAGGACGCGAAGAAAAATAGGTTAACACTTCTCGCTTTGATAACGCTTCTACATGACCAGTAATATGTACTTGTCTTTCCATCATATGCCAAGGAAAATGTAAGCTGATTTTGTTATTAATAGCAAGTTGCTGAGCTTTACGGCTACCAAGATTAGTATAAAAAACAAAACCTTGCTCATCAAAATGTTTAAGTAAAACGATACGCTGAAAAGGTTGACCAGAACCATCAACGGTTGCAACTGTCATTGCTGTTGGATCTGGTAGCTGTGCTTCCACTGCTTGTTTTAACCATCGTTCAAATAAAACTAGCGGATCACTCGGTAAATCATCTCGTCGTAGCCCTCCTTTGGCATACTCCCTACGAATATCTGATAATTCCATTTTCATCTCCAACAAGTATAAATGATTTATTCTCTACAATATTGTGACTTCCTTTTGGAAGCAAACACTATTTTCTTATGAATACAGGTCTTATTTGCAAAAACAAATAGACACATCTATCGAAATTCAACAATAAATGACAAACAGTACAGTTGCATGATGCGACTTTTGATAAATTAGACTAATACAAAAACAATGATTTAGTCAGCATAAGATATCTCTCTTTTACTGTTTATGTTGGGCTAGTACTCTACCTTGGTGCTCAGACTATGACACTCTTTAAACGACAAATAATAAGTATTACAACACTCATGTGTTCAGTACTTGGCATTTCTGCAGGTACGCAGTTATATACTGGCTACCATGTAATTAATGATCAGCATATAACAGTTGCACATGAAGATATAAACCGTGCACTTTCTACATTACCGGATAAATTATCCATTCTTGATAGTTTAATAATTTCACAACAACAAGAAATCAAGCTCATTGATACGCTTAATTATCTGTTCCCCGCACAGCAATATAACCACGCATCATTGTTATTTGCAGATTCAACACCTTTAATAAGAATAGATAATAACCGTGATATCAATAATGTTCCACAGTGGTTTCAATCATTAATTACGATCCCAGAACATTTTGAAAAAAGAACCATCAATAATGATAGCTTAGATGTTGGCATTTTAGAGCTGAGTGCCTCATCACGTTGGGCATATACAAAATATTGGCAATTATTCAGCAATACCATTATTTCTCATTTAATACTCATGCTTATAGGTAGCAGTGCGATTTATTTTATCAGTAAAAAACATTTCACATCATTACGCACGCTAACAAATCGTGCTTATAATATAGATAATTTAAACCAAGCACCTTTATCACTGCCTGATGAGTCAGATATTAAAACAATTGTAAGAGCATTTAATAAGCTTAGTTATCAATTAGATGTGAATTTCAAAAGCCAAGCAAACGAAGCAGTAAAACTGCGAGAACAAGCTTATCTTGATCCTATATCTGGATTGGGCAATCGTAGTTTCTTTATCCACCAAATTAGCTCTTGGTTGGATGAATCACATAAAGGTGGTCTAGCGCTAATCCAAACAACCTTAATTAGTGATTATTATGAGCATGAAGGTTATCAAGCCGGTGATAAACTGATAAAACAAATCTCAGCACGTTTAAATGATGTCATTAGCTATAATTACACCACGATTGCACGGTTATCTCGCGATGAGTTTGCAATTCTCATCCCTAACCTTTCTTCAGAAAAATTAGAATTACTCGGAAAAATCGTGCTTAAAATATTTGACGATATCGTTAATAATTCAAAAATAAATAGCCCATCAACCACAGATATTGGTTTAGTCTATAACGAGGCACAAATCACTCCTAGCCAATTATTAACACAGTTAGATAACGCATTAACGCAAGCAAAGCTTACTCCTCATCAATCCATTGCTTTAATAAAAGATCCTAATAGTCATAACAGCTTAGGCAAACAACAATGGAAACAATTGTTGGAGCAAGCAATTAATGAAGATTTATTTCAATATAAATTTCAACCTGCAACATTAGAAAATAAAAGTGTTTACCACTATGAAGTATTTACTGCGATACAAAAAAATAAAGACTTTTATTCTGCTGGTCAGTTTTTAGGGGCCATCGAAGATTTGAAGATCGGAAGTTGGTTTGATCGCCATGTCATTGTAACAATAGTTAACCGACTAAATGCCGACAGAACAATAGGTCCATTTGCAATTAACATCACTAATAGCAGTATTGGAGATCCCAGTTTTACCCGTTGGTTAGATAAACTATTAAGTAATAATACTCAGATAGCCTCTCGACTATTTTTTGAATTACAAGAAATCAGTTGTATCAGAAACACAGATGCGACAAGCTTGTTGTGCAGTATTATTAAACGCTACCACTTCGGCGTGGGAATAGATAACTATGGACGTCATTTTCAATCATTAAATTACTTAAAAGAAATTAATCCTGATTATGTCAAAATCGACTACGCATATACTTATCAATTAAACGACCAAACAAAATCAGCCGTGTTGTCTTCTATATGCCGAACCGCACATAGCTTAGATATTAAGGCCATTGCTACTCGAGTTGAAACAGAAACACAACTTGAGCGATTATCTGATTTATTTGTCAGTGGTTATCAAGGCTTTATCACTGAGAAATATACACAGTTAGAAACGGTATAGATTATTTACACTGTAAATATTGTTTTTCATGAAAAACCAGTACAGAGGTACTGGTTTTTTTATTTCTATTTATTATCTAACTGATTCACCATATGACACAGCCGCTATCATGGTTTTTAATATCAATAAGGCAAGGTAAAGGTTCTGCCTTATTTTAATCAATCGAATCACAGCTTGAATTGGACAGATCAAATAAGTGCACTTTCAACTAAGTACGTATCGATATTTTAATTGTTGATCACTCTTTTTTCAGAGCTTTTAGATATTTTAAAATATCTCATTTTAGTTAAAGCAAACCTCTAAATATTGGTTCGCCATTTATTTACAGTGTAAATGCAACACTTCCATTTTTCACATCTAGCATCTAGCATCTAGCATCTAGCATCTAGCATCTAGCATCTAGCATCTAGCATCTA
>NZ_JADQAQ010000026.1:17612-17995 GCF_022129445.1 Photobacterium sp. Ph5 | reverse complement strand
GCAAATATTAATAAACCGTTAACCATCATTCAATTTATTTACAGTGTAAATACTAGTTATCGCTTTCAACATTTACACTGTAAATCACCAAACAAAAAAATACGCATTAAATTGCATATGGAGCTATCCTAATATTTATTAAACTCGTAATTTCAAAATTTAAATATTTCGATTTTATCCTACCTTTAAATAACTCACTAAGTAATAGCTACCTCTTCATAGCGCAATAATCGATGTATGAAAGTAGCTTTGTGAGTTAATCAATAACAAGCACCTTCCTACGTAAAAAAGAATATCCATGAAACCCAACATTATAGCGACAAGAAGTAAGAAGTAAGAAGTAAGAAGTAAGAAGTAAGAAGTAAGAAGTAAGAAGTAAGAAG
>NZ_JADQAQ010000026.1:0-17512 GCF_022129445.1 Photobacterium sp. Ph5 | reverse complement strand
TAAGAAAATCATAAGCGGATAATTTACAGTGTAAAGTGAATATACAATTTACACTGTAAATAAAAGAGAGAAACAATTTACACTGTAAACAGTGCTCCCCCACTTTGAACCGACACTAGATAAGATTCTCGCTAACAAATTGGCGAAGAATATTTTCAGCTTGCTTTCGTCCAGTAAATTTGAAGGTAAATATAACATCAGTCCAAGCTTGGCGCTGCATCACTTTTGCTATGGCAAAAAACAATTCTGCATTTCGAGTACAATCATCACTTAGTAAATAAGATGATAACCTTGTTTCAATACTTGCAACCACATAATCATAGCCTAATGCGCCCACACAAAAGCCTTTAAGTTGCGACTGAATAAAGGGTTCAGGAAGTTGATAATCAATTGAATGACTCTTCTTATTTCTATATAAACGAAGAAATAATTCAGGCGCTAGTTGTTGAAACTGTTCGACTCTTTGAGCACTGAAACTCGCAGAAAATAAAAGTGCCGCATCATTGAACCAGGCGTCATAGCAGTGAGGATTGAATACCTTAACGCAGAGTAAAGAATGCAGACCACTCGCCGCATCTTTATTTATACCTAAACGAATAGGAGTAAATCCTGCGTTATGCCAAAAATTTACTAACTCATCAGAAGCGCCAAAACTTGTACCAATATAATCAACGCCGCACGACAAAGCGTACTTCTCAGCACAAGATAATAACTGATGACCAATCCCCTTACGATGAAGTGCAGGTAAAACAGCAATACGTAATATTCGATAACAAGACTGTTTCGCTGCCGCTTTTAAACCGAGATGTGCTGTGATAGATTGCGCTAATAAATGCCCTTTCATTCTTCGCTGCCCAAGCATAACCGCTTGCGCTAAATCATCATCAAACCCACCCTCTTTGACTAACAAGCAGCAACCAATCACGTGATGTTCAGAGCAAGCGACTAATATATGTTGGCTAGCATCATCAAGAAGTTGTTGAACATCATTAGGCGATGTTTGGTAGTGGGCATGAATTAATAGACCAACAATTTGAGACAATAAATTTTTGTTTGCAACAAGCTCAGCCTTGGTTACGAGATCATAAGAAATCGTCACATCAGATAATGTCTCTATTGTTGAGTGCTCTGCATTAAGTAGTAATGCATTGAAAATCCACTGCTCTAAAGGATCCTTTACTTGCCAGCGAATGGGTTGCTCAATATGAAGCGCTTTCCACTGCGGCATTATTTTATTGAGGGCTTGCTTAAATTTAATTTCAAAACCACGACCTGTGCCTTCATAACCATGAATCGTCGTGGCAAAGACTAAACGATTATGTCGATTCAATAACGCAATCAAGGTATCACCAGGAATAGCAGCAGCTTCATCAACAAGGACAAAATCATAGTTATCCGCAACATCACAAATAACATCTTGAGCGATAAAATGCAGTTCACTACCTTGGCATAATAATCGATGAGGTTGACTAATATCAGCGTCAACCAAGCGTTGTTGGGCCTGCGAAAAAACGGTAGATGCACAAGCAAAAGAAGGAGACGTCACCGCAATTTTCATTTTTCGCGTTAGCATTAACTCTGCAGCAGCAATACCTAACGCAGATGATTTACCTCGCCCTCTATCGGCCGATAAAACTAAAGGGCGCTTCCTATGACCAACAGCGACTTTAATAATGGCATCTACTGCATGCTCTTGTTGTTGCGTTAAGCAAAACCGAGGAGCACTAGAGGTAAAATCAACATTCTTATGTGACTGATGGATCCAAGGTTTAAATACAGGAATACTAGTCTCTTGGCATAAAATAATCACATCCGGATCAGAACACAGTAATGATAGCCGCTTCATAAATGGAGAAATGTTAGCATCGCTTTTCCATCCAAGAGGTAAGAGTAATAACATTACCCCGCCCCCTTTTATTGTGCCGGACAACGCACCAATAACATTCGCATCAATACCATGGTGAGCATTAATTGCAATACAATCAGTTTCTTGTCCCAACCACTTTTTAGCTGTTTTAAAAAGGCATTGAAGCATTGATTCAGGCGCATTTTCACCCGCCCAAAGCATAGCTGAATAGTGTTCAGAAAATAGTTGCGTGATCTGAGTCGCCCAGTGAAGATCACCTTCAACAATAACAAGTCGGCGGCAATTAGCTGCAAGAGAGTCCGCATGAAGCTGAGAAATAAACGTAGGAAGAAGTGATAACATACAATAACCTGAACAACATGATTGTTGAGATCATAACATGTGAAGCAAAATTGAGATGAAAAAAAACCACGCTAGAGTGCGTGGCTTTGATAAGGATTGATTATTTCAAATAATCATTTAAATAATCAAGGATGTCGCTGACTTGTCGATCGCTCATTTTTTTCAAACGTAACTGTAACTTATCACCATCACGGGTATAACTTACTTTACCTTTAATGAGTTCTTGAGAACTTGGTTTTTCAACTACGGCTTTTGGCTGAAGTGCATCACCCATTTCTTCAAGTTTAACCGTCACTTCGCGAGTAATACGGCTGATCCCTTGCGCTTTGATTGTTTTCCAAAGTGCCGTATTTTCTGCACTTAACTCTTCAATCATTTTTTTCTGTTGTTCAGCGTCTAAGCCAAAAAACACACGGTGAAGTTTAACAATCGTAGGACGACCAAGCTCGCCAACGCTAGGGTAAGCCATCAGCAATTCCATCGGTAAACTTGCCGCTTTTAAAGCACCACTCACTAGAGCTTCACTGCATTGTAAATAACGCGCTAACTCTTTTTGATCCGCAACTTTTCCACTATCAAGTAGATGTTGCATCTCTTTACCACGCTCAAATAAACTTAGCGGTTTATGAGCATTAGCGACATCAGATAAAAATTTAGCGTGTTCAGTATTAATGCCTTTAGCAACATAAATTAAAAAATCTTTATGAGCTAAAATACAAGACATACGACGGCGGCTACCGTCTAAAACTTCAATACGACCATCATCTAACCAACGGCCAACAGCAGGATATTGCTGACCGCGATCTTTCAATGTCGATAATATATCAGCAAGTGCATGCTCATTTAAAAATGCTTGTTCACGAGCATTCTCAGCAAAAACAGTGGTTTTAGTACTGACATCGTCTGCATTAATTTTAATTAATTCAAACGCAACTGTTTCTTCACCTGCTACAGCTAATTCTATTACTGCTGCTTTATCACGTGCAGCTGTTTGTGCTTCTGTTACATTGGTCGCGCGGCGTTTGTCCGCTTTACCAAACAGACGAGCATTAAGATCAGTTGTTTTAATAGCCATCTGTTAGTTACTCCTCATTAAGATTTGCCCAGTGGCTATGCATAACGCGTTCTAGTTCTAAACCGACACGCTGAATAGCCTCTTGAGCGGTTGAAAGGGTCTTTTTCCCCCCTTCAAACTCTGCTGCCGTTAAGTCAAATACCGTACTATAGGTATCAGCACAAGTTTCAAATGCACGGCTACGTGGCACTGTGGCCATCATAACTTGATCACGAAGCAAGTAATTCATTTCAGTTAACACAGAAACTTGCTTCTTATTATCGTCTTCAAACATTGTAGGCATTAAACGAATAAACTCTAAGCCATGCCAATCTTCAGGGAACATCTCGTAAACAGTCGGTAAATGCTGGAAAAAGTTAACAGTAGATGCCCAGTCAAGACGTTTTGCAGCACAAGGAATGATTAACGCATTAGATGCATACATTGCATTCCATACCAGCGGATCAATGTGAGGACCCGTATCAATCATAATAATGTCGAACTCGTCTGCAATTGGATCAATTACTTTTTCTTTGAGTAAACGAACAATATCAAGGTCTTGATTTACAGCAAGATCTTGCCATGCATCGGCGTTAAACATCGCATCTTCAGGGAAGGCCGCTATAGTTTTAAGGTTAGGATATTGGGTTGGCATAACCACATTATCTTTTAAGAAATCTTTATCCATTTCAACGCCATCAGGTACGTTATCAAGCATAACGTCAACAGCTGAATAGATCGTTTCTTGTTTGCCTACACTTATAAGAGGGTTTAAAAACAGGCGTAATGAACCCTGAGGATCAAGGTCGATAAGACAAATACGATAACGTTTATCTAAATCTAATGCTAAACAAGCAGCGATATGTACCGCTGTCATTGATTTACCCGTACCACCTTTCTGATTCTGAACATTGACAACCCAAGGCTTACGTCCTGCACCTTCTCTCTCATGAAAAGCTGGCTTTTTTGCCGCTTTCATCAGTTTATGGGCTTCTTCTAATGTAATAGAGTAGTGATTAGCATTATTTTTCGTAAATTGATGACCATCAGCCTCCATACGAGAAATAGCATCATCAAGTTTACGCCTTGTTAACCCTGAGCGTGTTTCCATTAAAGCTTTAGACATCGGAGGGAATAACTCCTCACGACGCTCTTCTAAAACAATCTCGATTCGGTCCGCTTGTACTTGTTTTGTTTGCTCTGCAATATTGAGCAAGTTTTGGATCGTCTGTTCCCTATTCATTATCACTCTTCGCCATGATGATAGACTGAGCAACATTGTACAGCAAATATAAAAGATAACAATAAAAAGCTGAACAGTCAGTGTGATATCAATCTAAAGTCAAAAAGCTTTATATTTGATAAAAGCAGATATAAGGCAATTATTTGAACATCATTTTACGTTCACAATGTGATTAACTACCCGAAATAAGAGATAGATTTAAAATGTTACAACGTCACAACTTTACAATGTAAATTGATTTTAGATAGATATTTACAGAAGCATGATAAAAACAAGCTAAGTTACGGGAGATGTTATTTCAATTTCAGATCAACCTAAAATTGAACAAATAACCATAAGATCTAACAGTATGATGAAATCAATCAATTTCATAGCCATTTCATTCAAATAATTAATAAGTAGCAGATAAAGGCAGATCACAGCACCAAAAAGGCTAAATGAATGAACAAAATCTTGATCATTGTTCCGAGAATATAACGGCGATCATGAAACGATGATCAAGCATTCTAACGAACAATATAAATCATAACTTCTGGACGATATTAGATCCTATTTTCTGGAAAAATGATCAAGGTAAAAAGGGGAGAATAGCAATTTACAACTATAATTACGGAAGCATGATAGAAAGGAGATAAGTTACGGTGAGTGTAGGTTCAATAAGGGTTTAGCTAATAATATCTACCTTGGAACAAGGCCAAAAGGCCAATATTGAATGAAATGACCAAATATTTGAAATGCAGATTCATTTACTTGATCATTTTTCCTAATGTAAAACGATAAAATAAGCACTTCTTTGGTAATATTCCGAATCAATGTAATATGCATTAATCGCTATGGTTGCGGTAATCACTGTGAATCATAATTTAAAAAGTGAATATAATTTCAACAAAAAGACTCAAACGACACTCACATGATCATAGTTCCGAGTAAAAAAACCTTAATAAATGACCTTTTGACCGTGGAATTAAGGATCAATCAATACCAAGAAAGGATTACTGTGGATAACTCTGTGAACAAGCATTGAATCTATTATGATCATGCTTTCAATTAAACGTTGATCATCGTTTCAGAATGTAGATGATCATGCTTCCAATGTTATTATGATCATGTTTTCGACTAACTGTTGATCACACTTCCGATAAAACCATGATCATTGTTCCGTAATACCTCTATTTTATATTCTTTTAAAACAAAGTGTTACATTGAAAAATGAAACCAGATCATTAGATCAGTTAATCAAATAGATCAGAATTAATCATAAAGATCAGTATTAAAATTCTTTAAATAAAAAACTTTATTTATTGATCTTTTTCTATTAATCTTTGCGGAAAGATGATGAATCTACGGTCAATGACAAATGAAACAACCTCGTAATAGTGAAAATGCCCCAATTGAAAAAATATTGATCGAAGCCCCTAGATCGCACAAAGATGGTCATTTATTTTTGATCCATTCAAATCTTGTAGATTGGCTTCCCCAGTATCAACATTTTAAAGGGGTCACCAAAAGTATTATTGAACTGCTCAATATTATTTCGTTACGTGGTTTATCAAGCAAAGATGGTTATGTATCAACAACTGAACTTGTTGAAGCAACGGAAGGTCAATTAACGCGAGCAGCAATTCAACAACGCTTACGTGCAGCAGTGAGTGTCGGATTATTTAATCAGCAGCCTGTAAGGTTCGAAGAAGGCTTAGCGGGTAAAACCATGCTGCATCACTTCATCAATCCATCTTTGCTGATCTCTCAATTAGGCACGGGTAGTTTACAATCAGACCAATTTAAAGAAAAAGAAAAGCAAAAACGTTCAAAAGCATTAGCACAAAATCATGTTAATCGACGTTTACTGACTGAACACGGTTTAGGTACCCCACCAAGTATGCCTGATGAAGCTGATCAAATTGTGGTTTCCCCAACCAGCTGGGCAGGGATCATTGATCAGGCATTAGCACCACCGAGAACTAAAAAAAGTTATCAAAAATCAATGGTTGCGATCAGTGGTACGAAAGCGATCATTGAAACACGATCATCAAAGTCGATCATGACGGTAGATGATCTCATGACATTGTTTGCGTTATTTACCCTAACGGTCCAGTATCATGATCACCATATCGCAGATTATGAAATTCAAGCGCGATCGATGGCGAATAAAACGCCTGTCTATATCACTGATATTCTGGCTTTACGAGGCAAAAAAGACAGTGGTCCAGCACGTGACTCTATTCGAGAAAGTATTGATCGTATTGAATTTACAGATTTTCAATTACATGAACTCACAGGTCGTTGGCTGAGCGAAAATATGCCTGAAGGGTTTAAGAGTGATCGCTTTCGTTTTATTGCTAGAACGATCACCGCTTCAGAAGAAGCGCCTCAAGAAGGGGAAGATGGTGAGATCAGGATCAAGCCTAATTTGTATATTTTGGTTTGGGAACCTTCATTTTTTGATGAACTATTAACACGTGATTACTTTTTCTTGTTTCCTCCTGAAATTTTACGCCAGCATACGCTTGTGTTTCAGTTATATACTTTTTTCCGTAGTCGTATGTCTCGCCGTGTCAATGACTCCATGCTTTTAAGTGATTTAAATCAAAAGCTTGCTAGAAATATTGAATGGCGACGTTTTTCTTCTGATCTTATTCGAGAATTGAAAAAGTTAGCTGAAGGAAAAGTAACGGAAACGATCTTTGCCGTGAATTTATGGGGATACCATTTAACGATCAGTGCTGAAGAGCCTGATAAACGTTACACAGATTATCGTATCGATATTAAATGTGATGCCGATGAAGTGATCCGTTATTCACGTGCTAAAACGACAAATGAAGGTAAGCGTACGATGGCACCAACAATGCCAAACCCGTTACGCAATGAGATCATGCCAAAGCAAGAATTGGAACAATTATCTGCCATTATTGATGGTGAGTTTGAACCGATTCAGCGAAAGGCACCGCGTCCAAAAGGTCGGTTAGGGCGTCGTATTAAGTTGCGTAAGCATCTTGTTGAGATTAATGCTGATGAATTAACGATTGTGTTATCTAAATATACCTCACCAGAAGCGCTCCAGCGAAGCATAACGGCTTTATCTGCAATGACTGGTCATCCATCATCAGTTATTACTGAAGAGTGCCACGGTTACTTAGAGAAGCTTGATTGGTTATATGTTTCTGGTGAAAAAGTCAGTTATGAAACCTTAAGTCGTACTGTTGAGTTGTATAACAGTCGTCAAGATGAGCGTCATTTATCCATTGAACGTCTAATTTCAGGTTTAGCGGTGAGACGAAAAGTGTGTCAACTTGTCCATGAAGGCCATATTAATGAGCAAGTTTTAAAAGCCCTTGATGATGTTGCCAAAGGTATCTAAAACTGTTGTGTTAGCAAGAAAAAGAGCGTTTTTTACGCTCTTTTTTCATATTATTAACTGAATATTTAGTATTTAGTGTATTTTATTACGTTATTAGTAGTTTTAGTGAATATTTTAACGATGATAGGAACTCGTTAGTTAAAATATTTTCATTGTGATGGCGCTAAAGATTGGGAACTTCATGGTGTTGAAAAAGCATAAAATAATAAAAACCGTATTATTTATGGCACTCAGTGTACAGTTTCTTACTGTGTATGCGAGTGCAGATGAACGTCCCAAACTTAATCGAGAACGGATTGGACTTGTTCTTAGTGGTGGTGGTGCAAAAGGTGCTGCCCACATCGGCGTACTGGAAGTATTAGAAGAAAATCGTATTCCTGTTGATATCGTAACAGGTACCAGTATGGGCGCTTATGTTGGCGGTATGTATGCCATGGGGTTAAGTGCAAAAGAAGTAAAACGTCGTACCTTTGGTGTAAAATGGGAAGAGGGTTATCTTGATCGAGCTAGTCGTAATGATTTAACGTTACGTAGAAAACAACAAAATGATCGGTATCAATTACATACTGACATTGGTCTCGATCTAAATGGTGAATTTAAATCTCGTTCAGGCGCGTTTCAAGGGCAAGGGTTTGCTAAAATTTTACGTAATGTCACAGATAACCTCCCATCTTTAAAATCTTTTGATCAGCTTGCTATTCCTTATCGAAGTGTTGCCACCGATATATCTAAAGTGAAGCCTGTGATTTTAAGCTCTGGTCATTTAGCGACAGCAATGCAAGCATCGATGACCGTCCCTGGTGCTTTAAAGCCTGTTCATTTGAAAGGTAAGTTACTTGTTGATGGTGGTGTGGTGAACAACATGCCTGTTAATGTCGCACAGGTTTTAGGTGCTGATGTGGTTATCGCTGTTGATTTACGTGATAATTTAATGCCGAGTAAAGATCTCGACAGTGCGCTAAATATTGTTGCTCAGTTAACCACTTATATGACTAACGCGAGTGCAGATCAGCAAAAAAGTTTAATGAATAAAAGGGATGTATATCTTCAGCCAGATGTTTCATTTATGACCGCGGCTGATTTTGATAAAATGCAAAAAGCATATTTAGCAGGTATCAAAGTAGCAACGGCTGCGCTGCCGCAATTACGTCGTTATCAATTATCAGAGCATGATTACGATGTTTATATGAAAGAAAAACAAAGCCGTCGGAGTCAATTAACCGCGGCCTCTGCGTATTACATTGATAAAATAAAAATAAAAAATAATACCCGTTTACCAGATCAAACTTTGCGTTCACAACTTAACTTAAAAACGGGGCGAGTCATTTCTAATGAAGAATTAGAGCAGAGCGTGAAGCGTTTACAAAGTGAAGATATTTATGGTCGGATTACCTATCAAATCAAACATGAAGATGGACAAAATGTGCTTGATATGGATATCAATGAGAAATCATGGGGACCGGGCTATTTAAACTTTACGCTGGCGTTTGAAGATGACTTTGTCAATCGTTCAAATTTCTCTTTTGGTGCACAATATTTGTATACCGATTTAACCGATAAAGGCGGTGAGTGGTTAACTGAATTCTCATTAGGTAGCTGGAAAAAAATTAATACTGAGTTTTATTTTCCACTTGATTACGAACAACAGTTCTTTACTGAGTTTGGTGGTGGTGTAAGCAATGAAGTGCGTAAGTTTGATCGTTTTAGTTTTGATTACGACAACAATCAAACAGATATTATGCATAACATTGAAACAGAATATAGAAATTCAAATGGTTACGCGGCTATTGGTTGGAATTTAAAATCTTCGGCAGAAATAAATTTAGGTTATAACGTCCAGAAAGGCTCGATTGCATTACTTAATAACAAGAAAAAAGAAGATTATTTTTTGCATGGCCCCTATATCAACATGACTTATGATGATCTAGACAGCTTTTATTTCCCCTCTAAAGGTCTATATACCAATTTAAAAGTAGGTTATAACGAGACAACAAGTGAGTTTGAATCTCGTGGTAAAGTGCATGGTGAAACTGTTTTTTATGATTTTTCTTTTAAGAAACCATTTACTTATGAACGACATACCATGGTATTAACTGCTAAAACGGCAGGATCAGATTCCGATGAAATGTTGCCTATTTTTGCTCAAGGATTAGGTGGACTGTTTAATTTATCGGGTTATCACCGTTACGAGTTGAATGGTCGTTATAGTGCATTTACGAGTATGATTTATCGTTATCGTGTCATTGATAATAACTTTGGTGCGTTTAAATTACCGGTTTATCTTGGTGGCTCTATTGAACATGGTGGAGTATGGGATAAATCGTCTGATATGTCTTGGGGCACTGCATATACTGCTGGTAGCGTTTATGTTGCTGTCGATTCTATCTTAGGTCCGGTATATTTTAGTTATGGTCAAGCTGAAGGTGGACAGAGCTCATTTTATCTATCACTAGGCAGTCAATGGTAAATAGGTGATGAGAAGGTTAAGTGATGTTGCTTAACCTTTCTGTATTTTTGTTGTGAATACTTTTCTTATTTACATAGCTATGACAAATATATCTAGGAGTATGGAAAAATACTTTCCGATATAACCTTTGTTTTATCATACTGAGGATTCGTTATTTAGGAAGGATCTTGAATAATAATTACTTTTGTATTGTATATTACTTTTGCGAGCATTCTGCTCGCTTTTTTTTTACCTAATTATATATTTAATTACATGTGGTTTTTATCTTGTTTTTACATATTAAATAGCACTTATTTATTAAATATTTTCTTTCTTTTAAACAAGACAAATAAAAAGTAAACCGTTTCTATAATCACAAAGTTAATTTGTATTACAGCAAAGTAATTTGAGATGACATAGAGGCTTGCTCATGAAAATTATCCGAGTATTTATATGGCTCGCAATGCTAATAAGTATTGTGAGCTGTAATGGTGGTAGTGAACAGACAACAGAACCAATAAATGATAGTGAAGTTGTGGCGGTTGATTTTATGCCTGAATTCACCGCATTTCGTATGGCTCTTCCTTCCACAAAAACAGAACAAATAGGAAAAAATGCATCATCGCCAATTTTATTAGTCGGTACTTTACAAGCCACGAATACAGCCACGAACACTGTTAATGAGTTTGATTGGAAAGCGTATCTACACCTTGATACTTTTAAAGTGGAATCTGAAACAACGGTTGGCTTAGCGCCGGGTAATTATGATCTTGTGCTTGATATTGAACATGATGGACAAAAATATCATGGTGAAGCGAACACCGATATTGTCGATGGTAATTCTCCTGTTGCGATGAATTTAACCCCTGTTTTAGGAAAGCTTGATACTGATGTCTCCGTTAACCCTGAAATGGCTAAACTCTTTTTTAAAGTCGATCCTAGTGAGCTCAATTTATTAGGTTTAGGTTCGCCTATTGTTGGTATTGGGCTTGATAATAATCAAGAGATGAAGTTCTTAATTAATAAAAATTCAGCGCAATCTGATCTCTTTTTTAATATCCAATATGGTAGCTATTTCGTCGATATTAATTTCTATGATGATACTGAAAAAGTGGGGCATTTAGATGTACCTAATCAGGCATTAAATATTGATCAAAATACAGCAGTTGTTAATTATGATGTGGTTCCGTTGATGGGAGTCACCGTCATTACGTTTAATGAGCAAGGTGATACTACAGATATCACGGTTAAAATTCCTAACTCGATCATTACCCATGTTCAGCAATTATCAGATCTTAATACTGAGCTTAAGTTATTGGATCCCAACAATATGATAATGTTTGATGATCAAGTGATATTTACCCAAGATCCAAATGCACCTGATCGTTATATCGCAACGCTACCGATGAATTTGAATTTTTCTCAAACACAGACCCATGGTTTGTTTTTAACATTAAAATTTTTCGATACTGCGGATAATCCAACTGTTGCATTTGCCAGCTGTACTTCAGAAAGTTTTCATTTAGAGCGCAATGATAAAACCTTAGGTTGTCAGGTGACTTTTAACGATACAACTATTGATGTTGTAACGGCACTTAATGCCCATTTTGTGGTGAATGTTTATGATGTAAACGGTAACCCAGTGAAAGATGCTCAAATCTTTATTGATGACGCAACAACTCCTATTGGCGTAACTGGAGAAGATCCGTTTACCAGTGAAGGTGCGGTTGTGTTTAATACATCAGTAGGTGAGCATGATATTAGTGCTAAAGCGATTGGTTATGTCGCTGAAAAAGTCGTTAATGCCGCGCCGCTCAGTATCAACAATGTTGATTTATATTTAATGATCCCTGAATCACCACCAGCAGATGCTGTTGAGCCAAGAAATTATGATACGCGGGTATCTTTAACTGAAAATGTCAATATTCCGCCCAGTACAGAGCAAACAAACCTTGCTAATGACCTGATGGTGAGAATACCGCCAGTTAAAATTGACTATGAAAAACGCACTGGTGTCGCACGTGTTCTTTATAATCAGACGGGTTATTTGACTGATGCTGATCCAAGTAAAACCACAGAGCAAGTGGTGATGGATTTTCTTGAAGATAATCGACGATTATTACATTTATCATCGACTGACATTGCCAATGTCGAGCAACAAGTTTACGAAACCGCAGCAACAGGTGCAAAGCGCTTTTACTTACAACAAAAGCGTCATGGGCGTGATGTATTTAATGCTTTGCTACAAGTTAATGTGAATCGTGATGGCCGTATTTTAAGTGTGAACAATACGTTCTCGCCACATATTGATCAAGTGATCTTAAACAAGCAAGCACCCACCATTTCGATCAATCAAGCGATCATTAATGCCGCTGAAAAAGTGGGGATAAAGGTTCGCCACCAGCCAGCCATTGAAAGTGAAGATCTGGGGGCAGACGATCAAGCAACCAAAGTTAATGCCGCCAGTGCTTCAAGAGAGCCGATTGACGCTAAATTAGTGTATGTGCCGGTAAAAAATGATGAACTACGCTTAGCATGGTCATTTTTACTCTTCACTCATGATCAACGTCATGTTTATCAAATGCTGGTTGATGCCAATAGTGGTGAACTTCTAGCTTACTTTGATCAGGTTGATGAGCACAGCTATGAAGTGTTCCAATATCCGGTTGAATCACCTAATCATGCAACACCTGTTAACGCTCGCCAAATTGAAGTCAATCCAGCGGCAAGTCCAGGTTCACCATGGGCATGGCATGATATTAATGCCACCATTGGCGATGAGTTTACTATCATGCGTGGTAATAATGTTCACGCTTATAATGATTCAAATAACTCTGGTTCACCAACAGGACTAGAGCCTGATTGTATGGTTGGCATTACTTGTGTATTCCCGCTCGATTTCACCCTACCACCACAAGACAGTAGTGAAGCCGCAACGGCCAATTTATTCCACTGGAATAACATTATTCACGATATCACTTACCTTTATGGTTTTGATCAAGCATCTGGGAATTTCCAAGTTAATCAATATGGAGCACCTGGCGCGGGTGGTGATGATGTCATGGCAGAAGCGCAAGATGGCGGTGGGATGAATAATGCAAATTTCTGGACGCCGGCGGATGGTACACGTCCTCGAATGCAAATGTATTTATGGTCGTACACCTCACCACAACGTGATGGTGATTTTGATAATGCGATTATTGTCCATGAATATGCTCATGGTATTTCTAATCGTTTAGTGGGTGGCCCTGCAAATGTGAGTTGTTTAAGTAATTACCAACGACCATCAGAAGGGATCAGTGATCTTTATGCATTAATAATTACTCAACCCGCAGGGCTCACAGGGGCCGATCCTCGTGCGATGGGGACTTATGTATTAGGTCAGCCAACCTCGGGTGCCGGTATTCGTCCGCAACGTTATAGTACCGATCCTGCTGTTAACAATTACACTTATGAAAGCATTATCTCCGGTATGTCAGTGCCTCATGGTATAGGCTCTGTATGGGCACAAGCGGCATGGGAAGTGTACTGGGCATTGGTTGATGAACATGGTTTTGATATTAATCTGTATAATTCATTAGGGGGAAGCGGTAACCAACGTGCCATGTTGTATTTCACCGAAGGGTTGAAAAATACCATTTGTTCACCAAGCTTTATTGATACACGCGACGGTATTATCCAAGCTGCTATCGATAATTATTCGGGTGAAGATGTTTGTTTAATTTGGCGTACGTTTGCAGACTTTGGACTCGGTGTTGATGCAATATCACCAAGTAGTAACAGTTTAAATGTTACCAATGGCTTTGGTATTCCAAGCTCATGTGATGAGACTGCTGATGTGTGGGTTGAAGATACCCATTATGATTACTTTGGTCCAGCACCTGATACGGGCAATGAGCCGGATGCCAATATGATTGGTAAATCGATGTGGCGCAGTAAAGCGATTTGGAACCGTGTGGTAGCAGGTAGCCCTGGTCCGCATCAAAATCCAGAGTTTGGTCAGAAAAATGAAATTTACGTTAATGTGAAAAATCGTGGTGCAGCAACGGCCTTTAATACCACCGTTGAAGTTTATTGGGCACATGCGTCAACGGGATTAACGTGGCCTACCGGGTGGACATTGCTGGGTACTGATACCATCGGTACTCTACCTGTGGGGGCTGATGTACAAGCGACAGTGACTTGGGAGCCACCAACAACGGGACATTATTGTTTAGTGGCAAGATTGATTAATCCACAAGATCCAATGAGCTTCCCTGAAACAGCGAGCATTAATTATAATACTCGTCAGAACAATAATATTGCATGGCGGAATATGAATGTGGTTGATTTATTAGCAAATTATCAAAATAAAGTCTCGTTTATTGCGAGAGGGATAGATGCTAATAATAATCAAATCATTCTTCAGATAGGTCATGATGAGCAGCAACGTTTCTTAATCGATGGCGGTAAATTAGCGATTAATCTGCTTGAGTTTACAGGAGTCGATGAATGGCAAGAGATCACCCAATTACCATTTATTATTCGTGATTTACAAACTCCAACAGGTAATGCCAATGAAGCGAATGTGCAATTACGCTTTAGCGCAGATCCTATGCCTATCACAGACAAAGAAAGTGCACTTTACCATCTTGATGTGATGCAGTTAGGTACAACTGCGACGGGGAGTAATCAAGAAATTGGTGGTGTATCATATGAAATTATTACTCGTACTCACTTAACAGATACGGATAAAGATCAGAAACCTGACATCCAAGATGATGATGATGATGATGATCAAGTCCCTGATGAGTTAGATGCTTATCCACTCGATCAATTACGTCATTAATTTTTATTGAGTGACACTCTAAGCCTCGCTATTTAGCGAGGCTTTCTTTTGTTGGGTAATATTGTTATTCGTATTATGCGCGTGTCGTTATTCTTAACATTATCCAAACAGCTGTATCAAAACATGTCTAATAATGAGTGGAAGGTAATTAACTGTAACAGTGAATAAATAGCGAAAGAGGAGTGCTTGCTGCGTCAATCGTATCTTAATACCATCATCTAAATTCAAGTTACGGACAATATGTGATGGCATTTTTTAAATTAAAAATAACGCATGGACTTTCTCATTACCCCGATATTATTACCACAACGCGGGATCCTCAACGCGCTCTGCAATTTTTAAAGCACGATGTCTCACCGTATTCGCGTGGTTTTACTAAAATAGTGATTGTTGATAACAAGCAATATGTAAAAAATTTAGCCAATAATGCCATTGCTGAATTTCAATCTGATTACATTCACGATGGTGAATGTAGTGTGTTTATCCAACTTAGTAGTAAAATTCTATTTGCTCGTTGGAATCGTGAATAATTCCGTATTACTGATGCTAGCAGTAACAATATCGTCAATTATATTTTCGGCGGCATCGCCTCATCACCTAGGCGCTGGCGATATTGATCAGGTGTACTGCCTGATTGCTTTTTAAATGCAGTAATAAAGGGAGATGCCTGATGATAACCCAGCGTTAATGCAATCTCTTTTACTGATAAACCACTACGCAGTAAATGTAGAGAGTAGATAAACTTTCGTCGTTGTCGCCATTCGGTAAAGTTCATCCCAAGTTTATCTTTAAAATGACGGGCAAGCGTACGCTCCGTTGTATGAAGCAATTTTGCCCACTCAGCTAAGCTGCGATTATTGGTTGGGTTTTTTTCAAGTTCAATCAATATTGTTTGTAAGAGCTTATCATCACTTGTTGGTAAATATTGATGATGCTCTTTACTCATTAATACTTGATCAAACAGCACTTTCACTAAGCGTTTATCTTGCGGGGTTTCAGGGCTAACAATTCGGCGCTCTCGTAAATCACTCACCATAGCTTGCATCAATGGGCTGACTTCTAATAAACACGCATAATTCGGCAACGCATTAGCTAGTGGCTTGGTAATGTTCATTGAACAATAATTTAAACTACGACGAATATAGCTTTGATGCTCCATCGCTGGTGGTACCCATAATGCAAACTGAGGCGGGGCAAGAAAGTGTTTGCTCTCAGCCTTTAATTCAATGATCCCTCCACTGATCAGTTGCAATTGTCCCCACGGGTGAGCATGTTTCATCGTTCCTGTATTAGGGAGAAAAATCGTATGACCAAAAAAGATATCACCGGGTGGATTATTATCATCAAATAAAGGTTGGTATACGTTTTTCATTGAACTTTAGCTGTTAGCGATGTGATGAGAATAGTATACGCAGGTTTGAGGTGATTGATCTACGTTGATAAGTTATGGGTACCAGTCGATACCGCAAGTTTGTAATGCCTTAAGGTAATCAGTGGTTAAAGGGTAGCGGCCTGCTGTTGATCCATGTAATGGAGTTTGAAGTATTCGATATTCTAAAAATCTACCCGTTAGCATTTGGTTAAATAAAGATTTGGCAGCATCACCTGTTGCAACGGTATAAGGAGATGTCGAAGCCAAGGCTTTTGCCGTTGCAGTAGTAAAACTGAGTTGTAATTGATCCCGTTGATATTTTTTCATGTAACTCAAATAATGATCGTATCCGGTCAGAATATGCGGTGATATATCCATTTGCTGTTGAAGATAATAGGGCGTATCACGGTGTTTGATTAGCCAACGATAATGACTATCTACTTGTAATTGAATGTCGCCAACGGGTAAGGGATTTAGATCTGGGCTGTGTATGCCGACTCTTACCTGATCATGAACCATATCAACAATAGGATAATAGCTGCTATCTGTTTGCATTGGAGAGATGGCGCGTACACGACAAACAGGCTCACCTGTGAGTTCATCAATCACAGTGATGGCTTGCCATTGAGCGGGATAGAGCGCAACACAGCCCGAACAAAAGAAGATAAGAGCAAAAAGTATTATATAGAATGACATATAACATCCTTGTGTATCTCAATAACGCTTAAAAGCGCGATAACTGATTTTAGTATAAGCAGTTATCGCGTATTGTGTTTAATCCCTTGCGAGAAGAGATGGTATGTAAAGCGTAGTGTTGTTTGAAAAACGAACGTTGAAATGGATAAAAAATGATGACGTTGTTACCTTTAGTAACACTCTGATTATTTGTTAATCGAGTGGCGTTTTTTCTTAAAATTAGGCTTTACAGAATTTAAATCTATCGGTAATATTCGCCGCACTTACGGAGAGATGGCTGAGTGGTTGAAAGCACCGGTCTTGAAA
>NZ_JADQAQ010000025.1 GCF_022129445.1 Photobacterium sp. Ph5 | reverse complement strand
CCACCGATGCCAGAGAAGTTATTAACCTTAGCTGAGTCTCGGTGGTAATCAGGAATAATTAAATGCGCAGTAAGATTATTACTGCGCATCTTTATTATGAAGGGGTCACAATTAACGTTATTCCTTCTACATCAACAACCACAACCTTCTGCCCTTCAACTAAATCAACATCTGTTTTTACACTCCATGTAGTATCACCAAACTGCAATCGACCATTTCCGGCATTCATTGCTTTTTCTACAGTGATAATTTGCCCAATCATTTGAGCGCCACGTTGATTTAATTTTGAAATAGAAGCATCTGTCTTATCTTTTTTATGCTGATAACGCCACCATAGCCAAGTTGTAAAGAGTGCAAACACTGCAAAACAAACCCACTGCAAAGGCCATGAAACAGGTAATATAAATAATAAAATACCAACTAGAACAGCTGAAATACCAAGCCACAATAAATACCCAGCAGTGCCAAGCAATTCAAGTAGCAACAACACTAAGCCTATTGCTATCCAATGCCAGAAATTCATTTGTTCTAGTAAGTCGATCATGCATTCCCACCTTTATCTTTTTTATTGCCCCATAGCTCAACAATTCCGGCAACAGATCCCATCAAGCCTGTAGTTTCTAGTGGCATCATTATAACTTTACCATTCTCAGACTGCCCTATCGCTTTTAGTGCTTCAGTATAGCCTTGTGCGACAAAGTAATTAATTGCTTTAACATCACCATTCGCTATTGCATCTGATACCATTTTCGTTGCTTTAGCTTCAGCTTCGGCTTCACGCTCTCTCGCTTCTGCTTGCAGAATCACTGACTGTTTTTCACCTTCAGCTTTTAAAATTTCTGATTGCTTTTGTCCTTCAGCACGGAGAATTTGAGCTTGGCGCACACCTTCAGCTTCTAAAATTTCAGCACGTTTATTTCGTTCTGCTTTCATCTGCGCGTTCATAGCAGCGGTTAAATCTGTAGGCGGTTGTACGTCTTTTATTTCAATACGCGTGATCTTAATTCCCCACGGATTGGTCGCTTGATCGACGATGGTGAGTAGACGGCTATTAATGGTATCTCGTTGCGATAGCATTTCATCAAGTTCCATAGAACCCAACACCGTACGCATATTCGTTAACGTTAAATTACGAATAGCGAGTTCAAGATCTGATACTTCATATGCTGCTTTTGCCGCATCGAATACTTGAATAAAACAAACTGCATCAATTGTTACTGAAGCATTATCACGAGAAATAACTTCTTGAGCGGGAATATCTAACACTCGCTCCATCATATTCACTTTATTACCGACTTTATCAATAAAAGGAATAATCAAATTAAGACCCGGACGAAGTGTTTTGGTATAGCGTCCAAAGCGCTCTACTGTCCATTCAGAGCCCTGACTAACCGTTTTAACACAAGATGCAATAATAACTATCGCAACAAAAATAAATATAGCAATTGTAATTAACGAATCATATGGCATAGCGTCTCTCCCTAATAAGCGTTAAAACATTGTACCATCGTGGAAAATTAATATGCATCAACACACAAGAAATGAGACGTAGTTAAAAAGAGAAAATATTGATTAAAAATGAACAATCAGCAAATAAAGAAAAACGCCAAATGTATAAACATTTAGCGTTCAATTTAATCTTATTCTGTATTAATGCTGGCTAAATAATTAGCATTTACGCATAGTTACATCTTCAAACTCACCATCAATCACAGTATGTGTTGATTGCTGACGGTAATCCGTATCAACTTTTCGATCTCGTCCTGCAAAACCTTCACTAAAAGTTCGCTCTTCAAATTGAACACCTTCTGATGCTAATTTGCGCTTAATAAATGGTTTTGCAATTAATGCCGCAACCCCCATCAAAAGAGCCATAATTGCAGCAAAAGAAATAGTAAATAGTCCAATAACTACAGCAACAAAACCAGTAAGTAAATTTTTCATGGCTAAGCCTCTCTTTATAATATTTTTGGAAGGATAATAGTTAACACACTGGTTACTATCGCCTTCTTAATCTGTTCTGTACTTCACATAGCAGTTATTTTTAGCTTTTAACTAAATTAACTGACTAAAGATGAATCAAAGATGAACATATAGCGTGGTGTCCACAATCTACATCTTCTCTAACGGAAAACTGAAATTTACAAAAGGCCGTTAGTAGTACAAGTTATAAAGAGTATGTATCTATTTAAGGTGGGAGGTAGGACTTTGGAATACCTACAACGATGAGTCAGCTCCAATCTCATCGAACCTTAATCCCGCCATGTCGGCGATGTCCTAACTTAACGTCACCGCAAGCTAGGTCGGCACAACCCGTGATAAGCCAGATTATAGTCGCTGATTACTATTATTCTCTGCACTCCCCGCTTCAAGCCGTCGCTTAAAGCCTTAAAACTATAACATTTTAAAATTTACAAAAGCAATAATAAACAACAAGTATGCGTTACTTTTAAACTACCTCAACTGACACTTCACATTGTATACGGCTAATTTTATGATCTGCCAACAAAAAATAGGCATTTTGAGGTAAGTCTTGTTCAAAGGTTTCGTTGTAGCTCATGTTTGCATACACACCTCTAAACACTGCACCTGTTAGTCCATGCGAAACAATAATAAGATGAT
Source organism: Photobacterium sp. Ph5 (assembly GCF_022129445.1). Lineage (GTDB taxonomy): Bacteria > Pseudomonadota > Gammaproteobacteria > Enterobacterales > Vibrionaceae > Photobacterium. The sequence goes on along the minus strand of NZ_JADQAQ010000025.1, from coordinate 60,497 downwards.
CGGGAATGAAGTTATCATCTAAAAATTCTTTGATCCGATGAACAACAGATTCATACGATTCACAATTTGGTGCGGATAAATACCAATCGCGATGATTTAATAACTTCGGATTATTGTGAACTAAATCTGGAATAAAACATGTTTCCCAATCACCTAAATTAAACTCTTTTAAGCGTTCATCGGTCACAATACAATTGCTATCAATCCCTAATTCTTTACAGACTATTGTCGCTGTTTCAATCGCTCGACCGAGTGGACTACAGTAAACAGCCCATTGCTTTTTATTACCAATTTTTTGACAGAGCGATGCACCAATCATAGATGCTTGTGCTTTCCCTAATTCCGTCAAACCTGAGTTACAATGTCCTTGTAAGCGTTGCTGAGCGTTAAACGTTGTTTGACCATGACGTAATAGATAAATGCTTTTTGACATTGTATTCCCCTTGCGATTAAAGGAAATTACACCACTTATCACCTTACGACAAGTTGAACACTCTTTTAAATACCGAATTGAATATATAAAAAACTCTATTGTGTAATCAACATTACGAAGAGATCAATGATTTACAGAATATTAAGATTGAATAAAATCGGGGCTATCTATAAAGAAGAGCAGAAAGAGAGAGAATAGTGAGTAAACCTACCCCCTCATAAGCATTATGGCTATAGTTAGCGACTCATCCAGATATCGCTAAAACGTTGCGTTGATATATGAAAAAACAAATCATCCTTTTGTTTATAAACATTAACAAACGTTTTTTCTATATCGACAAATTCTGTATTTCTAAATTGAGATACAACAAATGTTAAATCGTTATTACTCTTAGGTGTATAAGCCCAATAATTTAGATTGTCTTCATTTCGCTTACAATGCTTTTCCATCTCAATTGTTTTGCCATTAATAACCATGGATACTGTGCCGTTAAGCCCTTGAATATTACATTGACTTAAAAAACGTTCAAAACCATTATTGTTATACTTCGCTTTATAAAGTTTAAAGAATAACTTTTTCCCACCTGTTTCTGGTGGTGTGATCAACGCAGATAAGACGTAATGTCCGTCAATACTTGATGAGTTCCAATCCTCTGCTTTCACATTTAATGAACACATCATCATTAATAAAGATGCGATACATAACAGCTTACTCATATTATTCCTTTAACATCAATAACAGCTACAATACAAAGAAGAAACGTCCTTTTGAATTAGTTTAACAGCAATGTTATGCGTCATCAAAACAATCAGTAACCCCGCTAAAACTAAATATGTAAGTTTTATACATACTTTCTGTATTTTTTCACCAGTACAGATGGTAATTAATATTATAAATAGACATTGAAATATAAAAAACTGAGAAGTAAATCACTATAGAAGCCGGATAGTATTCATGTTACATACTTAATCTTGTCCCTTATCGCAAAATAATCAATTTAAATTTCATTTAATTTATGAGAGATTAACCGCACAAAATAACAACTAAGTAATCAAATTACCTACTTAATTGTGAATCCTTTTCAGCTTTTCCAATCGTATAACCTCATGTTACTACAGGTAATATATTGACAGATATAATACTAAATTCTCTAGAACGATATTTATTAACTATGATAGCTTTATACGCCTACTAACCCGGTATCTTATAGTTTATAAAATGAGGGTTTAACAGTACACATCATCGTTAAGCTGCTATCTGATGTTATAATTTTACAATATCACCAGTAACAGCTGTACCTGCTAATATGGTGCTATCTTTTAAAGTAAGTACATCAGCCACTGGCAAGCTTCTTCATTTGTTTATTAAAAGTATAGCTTTTATTGTTTTTACGTTTTCAATGTTAGTTTAGGTATCATTATATTTTTGATTTCTTTTATTTTAATAACAAAACATAATTAACTCATTTATCAAATATAATACAATTCACATTTACCAATACAATTAAGAAATACACCCTGATATGTGTAGATTATTTCAACGATAAGATGATACTTTGCAATATAATATATTGGTAACTATCTTCTTATATTAGATCCTTTAAAGTCCTAATTTATTTAAATCTAAATACTGCTCTATCGCATCAGCTACCTGATCAATTCCCGCTTCTTTCATCTGTTGAAAGTCAGGCGTTTGTATATCTGTTAAACCAGCCCACGTTAAGATCGCATCACAAGCAGATTTCCGCTCAAAGATCCCGTGTAAATATGTACCAAAAACTTGGTTTTCTACACCCAACATGCCATCAACACTATCGTTGAGTTTTATAGGTGCATCTTGCTTTGTTGTACCTGAAGTGACTCCCGCGTGGATCTCATAACCAGATACAGCAACTGTCTTTTGTGCCGGAAAAATGAGCGTTCCAGATACTTGTTTGAGCTGTTTATACTTAGTGATCTCTGTTGTTATCGGTAAGTAACCCAACCCTTGTGTATCTCCGCACTCGCCTTCAATACCATAAGGATCTGAGATTAACTCTCCGAGCATTTGATAACCGCCACATATTCCCATTACTTTGCCACCGAAACGTAAATGACGCTGTATCTGTTTATCCCAGTGTTGAGACCGTAGATAATCGAGATCGCTGCGTACACTTTTAGAGCCCGGTAAGATGATTAAATCAGCAGGCGGTATTGTTTGCCCTTTACCAATAAATTGTAAGTTGACCTGTGGATGCATGCGCAAAGGATCAAAATCAGTATGATTACTAATACGTGGTAAAACAGGAACAATAACCGTAATTGAGTTGTCTTTAATATCTACTTGTTGAACATCAATGGCATCTTCTGCTTCTAACATTAAGCCATGTAGATAAGGCAACACACCAATAACTGGTTTACCTGTTTTTTGTTCAAGCCAATCAAGCCCTGACTCTAATAATTTAATATCTCCTCTGAATCTATTTATAACAAAGCCTTTTACTCGCGCTTGCTCAGATTCAGATAATAGAGCCAATGTGCCATAAAGATGAGCGAATACCCCTCCTCTATCTATATCAGCAACAATAATCACAGGAATATCAGCTTCTTCAGCAAAGCCCATGTTCGCAACATCATTTTCGCGCAGGTTAATTTCAGCAGGGCTACCAGCACCTTCTATTATCACCGCATCATATTCTTCCGTAAGCCGCTGGAAAGATTCTAATATTGGCTTCATTACAATTTGCTTATAGCTGTTATAGCCAATTGCATCCATGTCTTCCAACGCCTTACCCTGAACGATAACTTGTGCTCCAATGTCAGTATTGGGTTTTAATAACACAGGATTCATATGAACGGTGGGCTCTATACCACAAGCGAAAGCTTGTACTGCTTGTGCTCGACCAATTTCGCCGCCATCTTTCGTTACAGCACTATTAAGCGCCATATTTTGTGGTTTAAATGGCGCAACACGAATGCCTTTACGCGCAAGTACACGGCAAATACCTGCAACGAGCACACTTTTCCCTGCGTCTGAAGTCGTACCTTGAACCATTAATGTCCGTGTTGTTTTAATTATTTTTTCCATATTTTCTTTTATTAAATCCTGTAAATATATTGCAATTAATTACAAAATGGTGGCCATTGAAGTTGAGGCCAATCTTGATGGTCATCATGATAGACAGTAATACGCATTCTTGCAGCATAAGGTAAATGAATGCGATGAAGGTAAGTGGTATTGCGTGGCATTTCTAACAATTGTCGTAGTAATTGACGCATGACACCAGAATGGGTGACCAGTAGAATTTTTTTGCCTTTATGCTGTGCCAACAAGTCTTGCCAAGCTTGTTTTATTCGAATATCAAATTGATCTAGTGTTTCACCATTATGTGGTGCACTTCCGTCTTCACACACTTGCCATGGATTGTGCCAATAATGATCAACATCATCACCGAGTTCTTCTATTAACTGCTTACGCGTTAACCCATCCCAATCGCCAAAATCCATTTCTCGCCAGCTATCGCTCTGCAAAGCATTAATCGTGAATTTTTGTGCTATTTGATCAGCAAATGAAGAGCAACGTTGTAAGGAGGAACTTACAACACAATCAAGTTCTTTAAGATTTTCGATAGCCGTCTTCATTTGCTCAAAACCTTGTTCAGTTAGTACAAAATCAGTGTGGCCTCGTAGGCAATTATCACCTTCAGGTAAACCGTGTCGTAGAATATCTATTTGGGTTATTTTTGCCATTAGATTCTCATCTGATTATACAAAGCTTAGTGTCGGACCTTTTAAAACTTGTGGTATACCTGCGGTTACAAATATTACCCGCGCTGATTGTTTCGCAATCGCTTGATGCAGCCAACCACTCTCATCGACAAATCGGCGAGAAACCTCACCTAGTGGCACTATTCCTTGCCCTACTTCATTACTCACTAAAATGATACGCCCTTTCGCTTGGCTAATCGCTTGCAAAAATTCTGCTTTTGCATCTTCCCATGAATAATGACCAATGGGCTGAAATAAGCAGTTATTTAACCATAACGTTAAACAATCAATTAGTAGGCAGGTCTGGTTATTACCATGCTCACGAATAACAGTTGCCAAATCATAAGGTTCTTCGATTAGCATCCACTGCGAGGGACGTTGCTGTTGGTGTCTTTGTATACGTTCAGCCATTTCACTATCACAAGTAGTTGCTGTCGCAATATATTTAACAATCAAGCCAGATTGTTCTGCGAGTTGTTCCGCTAAACAACTTTTACCAGAACGGGCACCACCAAGGATCAGTTCTGTACCTTCAAACGGATATTCATACATAACAAACCTATTAATCATTTAAAATACAGTATGTTAACTTATTAACTCCATAGTGTATTGAAACATTTCACAGTTATGAACATGAATAAAAAATAATTACGCTCATCAGACTTGGGGGCTACCGCCATAAATACCAAAAACGTCTTAATTGTAAGACTGCAGAACAATAAAAATCCTATTTCATTATGACTAAATTTGATTTTTATCATCAACGACTAATACTTAGGCTATAAATTAAACAATCGTTCGGGGGGGGGGAATTATGACATCTCAACAAGTACGGCTTATTGATGTGTTGAGAGTTCCAACAGTTTTACTTACCTTAGATTCAAAATCCCTTTATCAAATCATCACTGAAGCTCGATATTTATCATTGCTAGGACAACTAAAAAAGACCTGTGAACGTCATGAGATTTGGCAAGAACTACCACTTTTTTTTCAGCAACAGTTAATTTCAGGTTTTCATAGTTTTGAAAAACAAAAGCAATCATTAAGGTTTGAACATCACGAATTAGCCAAACAGCTAAACGGTATAATACCTTCATGGCGCTATATCCGTGGTAGCGCATTACAACTTTCTGAAGTCGAGATATTTGCAGGCAGGATCAAAAACAATATTGATATTTTAATTTCTGAGTCATTTGTTGATATGGTTTTAAAACAATTATTAAATAATGGATGGCGTTATAAATATGTAACCGACTACGAGGAAACCTTCTATTGTCGTTGGTCTCAGCAAACGACCCCGTTAGTTCACAAAGACAGACGCACTGAACTAGCTATTCATTATCATTTATTACCTAAGACACTAACACATAAATTACAAGAAGCGCCTTTACTTCATCATCATACAGCGCCAAATCTTGCTTACCCAGCAACGCTCTTATCCCCTGAAGCCATGGTACTTCATCAAGCTATTATGCTGTTTAATCAGGTTGATTTTCATCATGGTTTACGTGATATCTACGATTTGAATTTACAATTTCAGCATTATGGTCAGCAGCGATTATTCTGGCATAACTTAATTCAACTACACCAGCAAATAGGAAAAGATAGCAGTTTGTATCTTGCTCTTTCCTTATGTCATGATTTATTCGATTTAACTATTCCCAGCGACATGCAGCAATTTTTAAACCAATATCAATCTCATCGTGTAATTTTCTGGCTTTATAAAGAAAGACTGACTGAAGTTATGAGTAATGCTTTTCCTAAACACCAAAACTCAAATTACCGTTTTGCCGTTAAATCATTACGTTTTCGTGGTAGATTAAAACGCATGCCTATTTATGCTATTGTTCCGCACATAATTAAACGAGGCGTATTGAATTTAATGCCTCATGAGGAAGATGAAGAAATTATTTACTAATGTGTTTCTATTTCATCAAATAAAAACCTCTTAAACACTTTCAACCAATAAATAGTTTAGGGGTTTAAGAGGTTTACAGAAAAGACTTATGTTAGAACTTCAAGTATTTCTTCATTGAACTAACACTTTTCTCGCCAAGTCCTGTTACTTTTTCTAAGTCTTTAGTACTTTTAAATTTGCCATGCTTTTTACGGTAATCAACAATCGCTTTTGCTTTTGCTTCACCAATGCCAGGTAACGATGCTGCAAGCTCTGACGCAGATGCGGTATTCACATTTACGGCTTTAAGCTGTTTTTTAACGGCTGTTTTTGACTTTGTTGCGGTCGTTTTCTTAGCATCTGTGGCAGACTTTTTAACTGCATCCTTTTTACTATCAAGCTTTGATGATGTTGCCTTAAGATCTTTTTTAGTCTCTGTTACTTTAGATGTAGATGTCTTTTTCGCTTTTTCTGCGTCTTTCTTCGCAGACTTCTTCACCTTAGTTATACAATCCATTTTTTTCTGCTTATCCGCCTTGTATTTAGTTTCACATTTCTTGATAAGCTTAGTGGTATCTGTTGATGCAGCCTGAGATGCAAATGGCAGAATAAATGCTAGTGTTAATAATAGTTTTTTAAACATAGGAAAGCTCCTTTATAAATAATCCTGTGTAAATTAAAGACGATTGAAGCCAAAAGATAAAATAAAACATCATAAAGTGTTTAAATCATCGTTTTTTATTCACCTTTACAGCTTAAACCATAAGTAAAGACTCTCCTTTTCTTTTACTTATAAATTTATCTATATGTTTTTAAAGTAATTTATATAAATAGCAAAGAAAACATAGCATGTTGTTTAATTTCTGTTCAAAGTAGTGTTGGGTTATGCGATCTTGTTAGAATTATTACAATTATTCATTACTAAGTGGCTACCTTTGGCTATAAGATAACTATCTTGTGGTCAGGTGAGTTAATAAATAACACCATGCTATGATTCACGATTCTTGCGTATAAAGGACTTTTGATGACAGACAACATGCTTTTTTACAAAACCTACCCGCACCCAAGCAGTAATGAATGGGTAGTGTTTGTGCATGGTGCCGGTGGCAGTTCAGCAATTTGGTATAAACAGATTAAGGCGTATAAACAACACTTTAATTTGTTACTCCTCGATCTTCGTGGCCATGGTAAATCCAATAACATGTTCAAAGATATGATCGCTAATCCCTATACTTTTAAAAGCGTGACAAAAGATATTGTTCATGTACTTAATCACTTAAAGATTCAATCAGCACACTTTGTTGGGATATCTCTAGGCACAATCATTATTCGTAACTTAGCAGAAATTGCCCCAGACAGAGTTAAAACGATGATTTTGGGTGGTGCGGTCACACGTTTAAATACCCGTTCTCAAATTTTAGTGAAACTAGGTAATATGTGTAAGCACATTATCCCTTATATGTGGTTATATCGTTTATTTGCCTATGTTGTTATGCCGCAAAAAAATCAACGCGAATCTCGACATTTATTCGTCAGAGAAGCCAAAAAATTATGTCAAAAAGAATTTAAGCGATGGTTTAAACTGGCAACAGAAGTAAACCCCATCATGAAATATTTTAAAGAAAAAGAACTGTCGATACCGACGTTGTATTTGATGGGCGCAAATGACTATATGTTTATCAAACCAGTAAAAGAAATGGTTCAACGACATAAGTTTAGTTTTTTGACTGAGTTAAAAGATTGCGGGCACGTTTGCAACGTTGAACGACCGGATGATTTTAATCAGCACTCCATCGATTTTATTAAACAACATAAAACCAGTTATACGGCTTAACATCTTTATTATAAAAAAGGCATAACACTGCTTAATGATCTTTTCTAGATCTTCAAGTACACGTTATGCCATTTTTGTTTCTGTTTATTTATTAATTAGCATGCAATATGCTTCGCTAAGAAAGCTTCAAGTTGCTTAGTTACAAATTCAGGTTGTTCTAAATTACTAATATGTCCTGCCTCTGGAATCAATACGTATTCGCTATCTTTGATCTCATCATGCATCAACTGCGCTTCTAGTGGTGGGCGCGGATTATCTTCCATACCTGATAAAATCAATGTGGGTGTTTTAAGTTGTTCTATATCGTCAAATGTATCTCGACGACCAAACACCATCTTACCCACTTGTGCAATTGCTATTGCTTTATCGCCTTTCAGAGAGGCTAAATGTTGTCTAAAGCCATCAACAAGCTCTGGTGTATATTTCTCGGCTTGACGACGGAAAAATAGTGGTACAACGCTATCAATAATGGCGCTTGGAATAGCTTGCTGCTCAATAATTGTATTTAGCATTGCAAAGTATTTAGCGTGTAATACTTCAGGCTCGTAACCTAAAAAAGTATCCATCAATACTAATGCTGTCACACGTTGAGGTACTTTTATGGCAAGTTCTGCTCCCCACATACCTCCCACTGATAAACCAATAAGTGAAAAGTTATCTATATTAAGGTGATCAAGCAGTGCAATAACATCATCAGCGTAATCACGCAACGTACGTGTTTTTTCAGGTGCGACATCAGCCTGACCATGCGACCATAACTCTGGCACGATACAACGATAATGCTGACTCAATGCCTCTATTTGTGGTTGCCACATCTTGCTGTCCCACAAATAACTATGACCCAAAACGAGTACAGGGCCTGTACCTTGATCTAAATACGTTAATTTACGATCTTCAATTACAAAACTTTGCATGCATATCCTTGTCATCATTTATACGTGATTCACACGCTATCTTACTGCATCTACTTCAAATTTATATTTTTTATCTATCAAGGCAAGTCCCTTTCGATAAAAAATCCATGCGCTGATCCCTGCTGCAAAATTACCTATCATTGCGCCAGTAAACAGACCAGGAAGACCAGCAAGTTGCGAGCCTATCCATAAAATAGGCAGGAAACAGATAAACAAACGCCAAGCTGAAATAAATAATGCGCGCATTGGCATCGCTAGTGCATTACAAATCGATACCATGATCATACAAACACCCAATGCGCCTAAACTAATAGGAACGCGTGTTAGGTGCATTAAAAGCACTTGCTGTACTTTTACATCAGATGACAATAATGTACTTAATGGTGACGACAGTAAAAAAAGAATGATTGCTATAATAAGCTGCCATGCAAGAACAAAACAGACGGCAATGTTTATCAAGGTTTTGATCCCTTGAATATCTCGCTTACCTAACCGCTTTCCTACCATCTGTGGCATCGACATTGTCAAAGCCAGTACAACGACGATAGAGAAAAATTCAATTCTCGAACCCAATGCCCAAGCTCCTACTGTAGCGGCGCCAAAACCTGCGACTAACTTCGTTGCTAACATAGAAGAGACAGGAGGCAATAATTGACTCATCATAGCTGGGGCCATGATATGTCCAAGCTCTTTAATCGACTGAACAATATTTAAGCCTACCCAATGAAAGCTTAACCACTTTTTTTTCATCACTAATGGGAAAACTACCAGCATACCAATAATAAATGCAGTGATCGTTGCCCAAGCAGCACCATTAATGCCCAGTCCAAATTTAAAGATGAACAAAGGATCTAAAACAATATTCAATAAGCTTGTTACCATCATCATAGTGCCCGGTAACAAAGTATTACCATTGGATCGACATAAGCTATAGGCAAAGTACAACATCGAACCACACCATGCGCTCATTAGCCAAATAGGCCAATAAGTATCAATGATAGGAAGTACATTTGCTGGCGCATCAAGCAAGTGCATGATCACATCTCGGAGTAACCAAATAACACCGCAAAGTAACGCAATACCAATACCACCAACAAGCACAACTAAACCGCCGAGTTGTTGAGCTCTTACTTCTTCATTGGCACCTAACACTCGTGAAATCAATGCTGTGGTCGCGATACCTAAACCAACTTGAAGACCAATGACTACCATTTGCATTGGTAGTGTAAAGCCTTGAGCAGCCAATGGAAGTACACCAAGCTGAGCGATAAAAGCACTATCTACAAGTTGAAAACTCATCAGCGATAACACACCGAATAACATCGGCCATGTCATTTTAAAGAGGTCTTGAGTTAAAATTCGAGTATTAGAAGATAGTTTCATCGATCGCTTCTCTTACTGATATAAATAGTTATTACGTAAAAACAAAAAATCCCCGCATGAGCGAGGATAATTTTGCTAATTATACAATTAGCGGATAACAAGTTTGACCAAATCGGCAGGTCGATAATAAACCGATTTTAATACCTTACCTTGACGAATGATTTTTCCATCAAGATCTACATCTTGAGCACACTTAGCAATAATATAATCACCCTTGGTGCTAGCCGTTAGTACAACACCCTGCTTTGAATAAAACGCTTCAGTATCAGCGTACTCATCAGCATTACGGCATACTTTACTCATATTGCTAGAGTGGACTTCATTCCAACAAGCCATAAAGTCAATACCAAGGCGCGCTGACATTTGTAAAAGAATATCAATCAAATAACTAATACCGATATTATCTTCTACTTGCTTATCACCAAGGTGAACTAAGCGCCCCATTAACACATAAACAGAATCAACGATCGCATCAGCTTGCTCAACTAAAGAATCCGCTTCTGCTAGTTCTGTCATTTCTTCAACAGCAAGTGATGTATGTAATGCGTCTGCTTGAGTATCAAGTGTTTGAGGTGATTCGATATCAAGATCGAATGTGGAACGAAACTCTCTAATATCGCGGTAAAGATGATCAAAAAGAGGTTGGTCTAGCGCTGACAGTTTCATTCGTTTTCCTTGTCTCAAATTATAATGGCCTAGTAATTAAAAATACGACGTAAATAGTAACGATGAATATTTTTAATCAGACAACGAACAGAATACTAATCTAATCAGAGACTAGATACAAAACCAATTATGAAATCAGTTTTCGTTTGTTGCTAAAACCACCATCTCACAGATATGCCACGTAACTTCTATGGCTTATTAACATAGAAAAAATCATTGAATTTATGGATACAAATGTAACAAAATGACATCATGATATTCCGATAATAGTACTTGATTGTTCATTAAAATAGATGAAAATCAGTTCGTTAATTTACCACCCATAATTATTTATTTTGGACACTCATATGATTGCAGGACACCGTGGTGCACGCGCTGTTGCACCAGAAAATACATTGATTTCCATGAAAGCTGCAGCTGATGCTGGTGCAAAATGGATTGAGACTGATACTCAACTTTGTGAAGATTTAGTGCCTGTTATTATCCATGATAAAAGCGTGCGTCGATGTACGAACGGTTCAGGGAGTGTTCGCCATAAAACGCTACAGGAATTGAAACAACTTGATGCTGGTAGTTGGTTTTCACCAGAGTTTGCAGGAGAAACCATCCCTACGTTAGATGAACTACTTTCCGCTTGTGATGAATATGGTCTTAATCTTAATCTCGAAATCAAGGTACATTACGAAGAAGAAGTAACCTTACAAGTGACAAAAACAATTGAAGCGATAAAAAATTATGGCTTTGATCCAGAACGTCTTATTTTATCCAGTTTTTCTTATAACGCGGTTAATCAATGCTTAGAGCAATGGCCTGAAGTACGTCGTGGGTTAATAATTGAAGATTGGGTACCAGATATTGAACGTTTAGATGAAAAACTGAAGCTATACAGTATCCATCTCGATCATCATCTTCTCAATGAAAAACTTGCAAAAGAAATTACCCATGCAGGTAAAGTACTACAAATTTGGACAATGAATGATCCTAAAAAAGTAGCTAAATTTACTCGTTGGGGAGTATCAACAATCATCACCGATGATCCTGCATTACTCATATCAACACTTAACGACTAATATTTTCAGAATAAGCGCTTATTTGTAAGCGCTTTTATTCTTCTACCTTAAAATAAATACCATAATTCAATCAATATTTATGAATTTTTATATTCCAAAATAATACAAATAATTCTCATAACAATCTGTATAAAATGTTTCAATATGTTTGGATAATATTAATACTATATGAATAATATATTTACCGTGATTATATCTATTTGAAAATCGCTCTATATTATATATAACCGTAACTGAATAATATTGTCAGAAAATAATCAGGATTGGGAGAAAACTCTTCATGTCAGTATATGACACTATATGTATTATGGCGGCAATTGCGGTCTTTATTTCAATAATTAACCATAAAATTGGACGTTTTCAAACAACAATTGCGATTACAGGTTGGTCTATCGCTATATCACTCATTCTTTTAGCATTAACTAGCTTTGGTTATATTTCATTAAATAAAGAAAACGCATTAATTGAACTGATTCAGCATATAAAATTTGAAGATTTCTTACTAAAAGGTGTACTTGGTTTCTTATTATTTGCAGGTGCACTAAATATAGATTTAAACCATTTAAAAGACCAAAAGTTTGAAATAACCTTTCTTGCCCTTGCTGGCACGCTATTTTCTACTTTTTTCATTGGGATAGTATTGTGGTTAATATTCAGTCTAATTGGTATTGAACTCAATTTTATTTATTGCTGCTTATTTGGTGCACTTATCTCCCCTACCGATCCTATTGCAGTATTAGCGATTGTAAAAAAGTTGAATGCTCCACAACGTATTTCCACTCAAATTGAAGGCGAATCATTATTTAACGATGGCGTTGGTTTGGTTATATTCGTCACTATTTTTGAAGTTGCTTTTGGAAAGACAGCACCAACGGTATCGGGTACTGCATTACTTTTCATCCGTGAAGCTTTTGGCGGTATTGCTTTTGGTGCCGTATTAGGTGGTATATTCCACTACCTAATTAAAGGTTCAAGCGACAATATGATGCGCTTAATCTTAACCATGCTTATTCCAACCTTTGGCTATGTATTAGGTGAACATTTAGAAGTTTCAGCTCCTCTCGCTATGGTTGTTTCAGGTATCTTGATTGGTAATATCACGCGTAAATACATTTCGGAACAATCAGCAGATCAAATGGCACATTTATGGGAGTTGGTTGATGAAATCTTAAATGCGGTATTATTCCTGCTTATCGGTTTTGTAATGATCACATTTAGCTTCCATGCCATTGATATTATTGCTGTTATTATTGCAATCCCACTCGTATTATTAAGTCGTTACTTAAGTGTTCGTCTATCTTATGTTGGTTTTACACGCTACCGTCAATACAATCCAGAATCCATTAAAATTCTAACTTGGGGCGGTTTACGAGGTGGTTTAGCACTTGCTATGGCAATGGCAATTCCAACCCATATTTACCTACCATCACACCCCGATGTCAGTATTAAAGAGATCATTGTATTAATGACTTACGCCATTGTGATCTTCTCTATTTTGGTCCAAGGTTCAACCATTACCCCAATGATTATGAAAGCAAAAGCGGTTGATAATAAACCATTCTAAGGAGAGAACATGTATTGGATCCATCACCACCACATTATTATTGCATTTGTTGGTCTAATTGCAGCCTTCGGTGCAGGCCTTATTGGGCTTTATAAGCAAAAATAGAATAACCAACACAGAGAAAGACCATGAAAAAGAGATAAATAACCATTGTTTTTTATCTCTTTTTTTATGAGCAACACTTATTTCGAACAAGTATTACATTTATCATTATCTATGAATAATTAACACACTATTTACAGTCAACCATTGTTAATAAAACCACTTCCTTTATGATATTTTAATCACTCTAAATAAGACATACATCAATGACCACCAGCAATGAGAGTTTAATTCCACTAGGCGCACGCTTTATGCTCCTTTCTGCCCTGGGCTTTGCCCTAATGTCTTCTACAGTAAAATACGTTAGTCAAATAGGCATTCCAGTTTTTGAGATTGTTGCGGCACGTGCTGTTGTTTCTCTTATCATTAGTTATTTAGATATTAAACGGAAAAGCATTTCAGTGTGGGGGAATAATAAGCCGTTATTAGTTGTTAGAGGCATTGTTGGCACCATTGGGCTCTCATGTGTTTATTATGCGGTTACTACGCTGCCCCTTGCTGAAGCCACCATTTTGCAATACACCAACCCCGTATTTACAGCCCTACTTGCTGTTATCTTCTTAAAAGAGCGCGTTCAATTTTCAACACTGGTATGTATTGCTTTAAGTATCTTAGGCTTATTTTTCATCGTTAACCCTACGACACTAACCTCTGGAAGTTCTCACCTGCCCTTATTTAGCGTCATGATTGCATTAATCGGTGCATTTGTTAGCGCAGTTTCATATATTATTGTGAAAAAGCTAAGTAGTACTGAAGATAGCTCTGTTATTATTTTCTACTTCCCATTGATCACTTTACCATTATCTCTTCTGTTGATTACTGATAACTTTGTTGTCCCTGATTTTTCTACCACTATTTGCTTGATTTTGGTTGGTATTTTTACACAAATAGGACAGGTGGGATTAACAAAAGCAATGCAAACTCAAACGGCAGGTAAAGCAACAGCCTACTCTTATGTTCAAATTGTTTTATCCATTATTTTTGGTTTTATCATATTTAAAGAAGTCCCTTCGATTTGGACTTATATCGGTGGCGTATTGATTATTGCAGGCGCTATTGTGAATCTATTTGGTCATAACATAATGAAAAAAATCAAACGCACAAGACACTAACTCATTATAGATACATAAACAGTAATAGCTTTTAACAAAAGCTTAATGATAACCTGGCTGAAGAATTTTCATAACCATTCACGGTCAAAGAATGACCGTTTACAACACAATCTATCAATGTAGTACGCAGGAAGCGGTATGATCGAATGTTATAAAAATAGACTTTGGTATCAAGACTTCGCCTTGAAAACTAATGGTATTGCTGTTGGCTGTAAAATGACAGTGGTAAAATTAGACGATAATCGTTTATTTATTCACTCGCCTATTGAACTCAACCATGCGCTAAAATCAAACATCAAGCAACTTGGCGAGATTGCCGCAGTTGTTACTCCGAATAAAAGCTACCATCACTATTTATCAGAATGGTGGCTTACTTATCCTGACGCCTATTTCTTTGCAGCTCCTGGATTACAACAAAAGCGCGGAGATCTTACCTTTGATGATGTATTACGCCAGCATACTCCAGCGCTATGGCAAGGACAGCTATTGCAAACCTTAATTAAAGGCAGTGACAGCTTTGAAGAAATTGCCTTTTGTGATCCCCTATCAAAAACACTAATTTTAGGTGATTTACTTGCATGGATGATTAATAAGAAACACCCACTCAGTATTGGTTATGGGCTTATCAATGGTTGTTATCTTCACCCTGCAATGCCTTTCTATTTACGACTCAGCTTCACCGACCACGCAAGGTTACGCCAATCGATTCAAGAAATCCTAACATGGCCTTTTGACCGCATTATTTTTGCAAAAGGTAAAGTTATTGAGACAAATGGCAAACAATTATTCTCAACCGCTTTCCACTGGTTATTCCATACTTAGCAATTAAATGCTTACTTATTCATCTATCTCATATTAATTGTGAGCAAGATCAATAAACACATTAAATCTAAAGCGCATAGTATTCTGATTATTATCGCCATACTTATCACTTCACTGGTAAGTTTGATTCGGAGCCATACTATGAATCCAATAAGAATTTATATTCGCGACATTTTAGGTCTTGGTGTTGTCGGTATGTTTATCTTAGCAACGCTTGGGATTATCTTTGCGGTTGTAGGGGCTATTCACTATATGACTGGTGCAACAGATTTAGTCGCTAAAGATCTTCATCTTGCGATGACGCACATTGTCTTTATAGTTCCTGCATTGTTACTGGGTTATGCCATCAGCCGACCACAATGGTTAGCTGAAACAGCACAATTTCGCTTAGAAAAAGCTAAAAAAGAGTCTGCATAAGCATTCGATACGTAGAAGAGCCTGACACGTAACTGTAAACATACATTGATATTGTTTCTTTCTTTATCTTTGTTTGTGAGGCTCTTTTGCTAAACGCTAAAACTCCCTCTATTTCAACGTTATTACCCGAACTAATACAACTTGAAACCTTAATTGATCGTTTAAGCCAACAACACTCCCCCGTGGCATTTCACTGTAACGTATTAGCATATATACCTTGCAATAATCATTTCCCTCACCACAATCGAAAAAGTTTACCACTCTATGCTATTCATATTGGAACATCGGCCCCTAATGTACCACTAATGATCTTTGTCGCCGGAGTACATGGCCTTGAACGAATTGGCACCCAAGTACTGCTGTCATATCTACATACAATTATCGAACGCATGTCATGGGATACCACGTTGCACCACCTTTTACAGAAGGTTCAGATCGCTTTTATCCCTTTAGTAAACCCTGTCGGGATGGCGAAATGCTACCGTTCAAATGGTAATCATGTTGATTTAATGCGAAATGCACCTCTAAACAGCCAAGAAAAAACCGCTTTTTTAATTGGTGGACATCACTTGTCACCTCGAATCCCTTGGTTTAGAGGGGTCAACAACCAACAAATGGAGCTTGAAGCAGAAGCATTGACCCGTTACGTTACCCGCTTAACAACATCGCGACCAATAACACTGTCACTGGATTGCCATTCTGGCTTTGGTTTAAAAGACAGAATTTGGTTTCCTTATGCTCACAGTGCAAAGCAAGCCTTCCCTTACATTGGTGATATTTACCACCTTCGCCATAAGTTTATGACGACTTACCCTAATCAAAATTATATTTTTGAACCTCAGGCTTTACACTATCTCTGTCATGGTGATTTATGGGATCACATCAGCCTGCAATGTTTAAGACAACAACAAATAATATTGCCACTAACATTAGAAATGGGCTCTTGGCGATGGATAAAGAAAAATCCACTACAAATTAAACAAACATTGGGGATTTTCAACCCAATGAAACCTCAACGTATACAACGCGTATTACAAAAACACATTGTACTGATGGATTTTATGATTAATGCAGCTGCAAACTACCCAGCATGGTTACATCATCCAGATAATCCTTATTACAAACAGCAAGCATTAACACGCTGGTATCAAAATCACTAATGGCTTCGTATATGACCCAAAGACACACCATAATATTGTTACGAGGATTATTTCGAGATCAATTTCATTGGGGCACGTTTTGTCAAACGTTGAAGAATCATTTTCCCCACTCAGATATTGTCTGTCTTGATATTGCAGGTAATGGCGCTCGTAATGACGAAAAAACACCACCAAGCCTTAAAGGCATTGCTCAAGATCTCCATGAACATTTCCATATATTACGGCCTCAGCACCAACAAGCTGACATTATTGCGATTTCTATGGGAGGGATGATAGCTTTAAAGTGGATGGCAATGTTTCCCAATGATATTCGCAAAGCAATATTGATTAATACCAGCACACAAAGTCTTTCTCCTTTTCATCAACGTTTGCGTTGGCAGCGCTATGCTGATATTTCCCAAATTTTATGGTTACCAAACTTAAAACAAGAAGAAAAAATCATTCATCTAACATCTAATAAACAATGGGATAGCGTTGAACTCATTGCTTTATCACACCAATGGGCAAACTGGAAAGAACAACACCCCATCTCATGCAAAAACATGTTTAATCAGCTTAATGCTAGCCGCGAGTTTACATTACCTAATAAGCTATCTCAGCCAATAGTCTTACTCACAAGCCAACAAGATAAGCTTGTAAATTATCAATGCAGTATCGCTTTAGCTCACTATTGGAATTTACCTATTAATATTCATCCCACGGCAGGTCATGATATACCGCTTGATGACCCACAGTGGGTTTGTGAGCACGCTAAACGTTTCTTATAATCTCACGTATTCTTTCATTACCAGCTTAATTACTTTGAAAATTGCTCTCGTAGTAATTCAATCATTGCTCGTGTTTTTTCTGGAATAAAACGTCGGGATGGATACACTAATGTCATAACAATATCTATTTCAAAGGTATCTGAAAGTACTGGGATTAAATCGCCACTGGCAACTTTATCTTCAAATAGGACGACTGGCAGTATAGCGATTCCTCTACCTGATTCTGTTAAGCGGTTAATTAAACCAAAATCTTCTGAAATTAAACGAACATTCATCCTCTCTGGCAATACCGTTGAGTTATATCGGCTAGTTAAAATCGGATGTTGATAAAGCGATTCCATCGTCGTAGGTAAACCGTATGACTCAAGATATTTAGGAGAACAATACAAACGGTTCCTTGAACTCAGTAATGTTTGTTGAACATAGTTTTCGTTAATCACATCAACAATGTTTGGCAACAGCTGTAAATCGATATTCTCTCTTTTTAAATCAATGCTTTCATACCGATGAATAATATCTAATGTTACATCTGGAAATTGTTCTGTATATCGATCCAATATTTCAAGAAAAACAGAGGATGAAATAAAAGCTGCAGGAATCGCCATTTTAAGCACACCACTGAATGCTTGTTGCTGGCTTTTCACTAAATTTACCGCTTGGTCAACTTCACTTAATGGCTGGTTGATATATTGATAAAACAATCGTCCATTTTCTGTTAACTCAATTTGTCGTGTTGTTCTTATCAATAACTGACAACCAAGATCTTTTTCAAGTTGTTGTATTCTCCTGCTAATTTTAGAACGTTGTAATGAATGTGCTTTTGCAGCCACACTGATCCCACCATGTCTGACCGTTAACATAAATAAATAAATATCATCTAACGATGCTTTCATAACACATACAACCATTGTCCTAAAAATAGAACACAAGTGTAATACTTATTAGTCTATTTAATCAAATACACACTCTTTATAATAATGTGATAAAGATCACTATAAAAAGAGACACATTATGGCAAATGCTGACACAACATTCCGTCGCTGGATGAAAGGATTAATCATCCTGTTTTTACTCTTCATGGGGTATATCATTGTTGCAGATAGGCATATTCCACTTACAACAGAAAGCCGTGTTCGTGGCTATGTCGTTCAAATAGCCCCAGAAGTCTCTGGCAATATCACCTCAGTTTCGATCACGAACAATCAGAAAGTAAAAAAAGGTGAGGTGTTATTTACTATAGATCCATCTCGGTATGAGCTTGCCGTTGATCGAGCAAAATTGGCATTACAACAATCTTATGAGCAAGAAAAATCTTTGTTAGCACAAGTTGAGGCAGCAAAAGCGAATGTTGCCACCAGCCAAGCCAATTATGACAACGCAAAAAGTGAATATGGTCGTATAAATAAACTGGCGCAGAAGAAATTAGTCTCTGCATCTATGCGTGATTCAGCATTCGCGAAAGATCGTAGTGCATTATCGACATTACATGCAGCACAACAGCAACTGTTAGCCGTTAAAGCTAAATTAGGACATAACGTCAGTGAAAGCACGCCTGTAATGTCCGCAAAAAATGCATTAAAACAAGCAGAACTAGATTTAGCACATACTAAAATTATTGCACCTAGTAACGGCGTCATTACTAACCTGCAAGTAGATGTAGGTACAATGGCAACAGTAAACAAACCAATGCTTACCTTTATTCCAACCAGCTCTATGTGGGTTTCTGCTGATTATCGTGAAAAGTCTACCGCATTAATTAATAAAGATTCTGTTGCTTACGTCACCTTCGATGCGCTACCTGGTCAAATTTTCAATTTCCATATCGCTAATCGCGACTTTGGTGTCGCCGCTGCACAAGAAACGCCAAATGGGCAATTAAGTGCCGTTGAGGTTAATAATCGCTGGGTACGTGACGCGCAGCGTGTGCGCGTTAATTTAACCAGTGACACGTCTTTACCGCATCAATTGTTTATTGGTTCACGTGCCACTGTTGTTATTTATTCAGGTAACAACCCGTTATGGCAAACCTTAGCCAGCATTCAAATTCATCTTACTAGTTGGTTGCACTACATCTACTAACCGCTGAGCGATCAATATCATGGTTGATCGCCCTTTCTTATCGCTTAAAAAGGAGCTAATAATGAAAACAATGCGGATCTGGTTTGGATGTGTTTTAGGACTCGCTATTAGTATGATTTTTGGTTGGTCTTATGGGTTTTTCGCTGCATTATTGCCAATAATGGTATTAATGAAGGCAGATCGCTGGAATTTATCATTACTAGTACAACTGATATTCGGGATTATCTGGGTCACAGTGCAAGTGAGCTTTATTTCTGGTTTATTACAACCGTACCCAGTTTTAATGACTATCGCTGTTGGTATTATGCTACTGGCAAAATGCACTGCGATGATGAACCCTAAAACCTATTTATTTGGTTTCTCTGGTTTGTTAATTGGCTCAATCGCGCTCAACTTTGCAAGCTATACTGGATTTGATCTTGAAGAGTTCAGTATTACCTTATGGATGAGTGGATTAATAACAGCACCTATTTGTGCACTAGCCTATTTTATTTTCCCTGAACCAGAAACAGAACAAACAGCACCTAGTATAAATAATGACACGCAACGCATTGATCATATTGGCATGATCCGCCAAACCGCACTGGGCTGGATAGTCGCAATGGCTGCTTTTCTTTTATTCCAATTCGGTGATTTACGTGATTCATTATCAGCACAAGCATCTATTTTCATAGTCCTCGCACCAATGACATTAATTGGTTCAATGGCTGTCGCTAAAATACGTATTACGGGGACATTTTTAGGATGTTTAGCAGGTATGATTATCCAGTTAGGGCTTTATTCATGGGTTAATAATGGCATCTTATTTCTGATGGCTTATGCGATAGCTGCAGGTTTTTTCTGCCGCTGGATTGCACAAGGTACCATAAAATCGAGTATTGCTTTTTCTGCGATGTCCGCATTAACTGTGCCATTAACAACATCATTAATACCAGAGCAAAAAGATGCCTTTTTCTCTATTTTATATCGCTTCAGTTCCATTTTTGTTGCCGTGATCATGACTTCAATCGTAATTTGGATCACCCACCACTTTTTAGTCCGGGTGATCAAAGCCCCTAATGAACAATTTTAAAACAATAAATAAACCAGCTAGTATCAGTACTTAGCTGGTTTTTCTCTATCATCTTGCGATTATCACTATGCTAAATCATCTTTAGTCACACTCACGCCTTTGATTTGCGCATAAACTTGATCGCCAATCTTTAACGCTAATTCATCCGCCGCCCAAGCAGTAATATTGGCCCATAAATGGGTTTCACCAACGCGTAATTTCACTTCAACACGTTCATCTTCAGCATAATGAATTTTATCCACTCTAGCGGCTAAGATATTACGAATACTGGTTTGAGTCGGTTGTTCACGAGCAATAGAAACATCATTTGAGAAAATGCGTACCCTCACCCATTCACCTCGCTGCTGCTCCAATCGGCTGACCCACAAGAATGAATCATGACTTAACATTACCTGCGTTAACGCGTATTTAGGATGATTATAATTAATACGAGCACTTAATAATGAACTTTGCTCTTTAACAGGCAACCACGGGCGCATTTCAGGTGAACTCCATACTGAATTCACATGTCCTGAAATTAACACCTTACCTTGGTTAAGCATCACCATAGAATCGGCAAGGCGTAAGATTTCATCAAGGCTATGGGTAACATAAATAATCGGTGTATTCACACTCTTGGCTAAACGCTCAAGGTAAGGCATTAATTCTTGTTTACGAGGCATATCTAATGATGCTAATGGCTCATCCATCAGCAACATGTCAGGTTTAGTTAATAACGCGCGTCCAATCGCGACACGCTGTTTTTCGCCACCGGATAACGATGACGGATAACGATTTAATAACGCTTCAATGCCAAGCAAACGCACAATATCATCAAAATGCTGGGGATCAGGACTCTTGACGCCATAGCATAGATTGCCTTTAACACTGTAATGGGGGAATAAACGTGCATCTTGAAATACATAACCAATTTTGCGCTTATCCGGTGAAAGAAATATCCGCTCTTCACTATTATAAAGAGTGTTATCGCCAAGCTTAATAATCCCGTTATCTGGCTTTGTTAAACCCGATAGAACATTCACTAACGACGTTTTACCTGCTCCTGAACGACCAAAAATCGCTGTGATCCCTTTCATTGGCACATCAAGATCAACATCTAACGCTAAATCACCCAACTGTTGTTTAAATTTTATTTTCAGACGCTTATTGATTGTCATTACATCACTTCCAAACGTTTTCTAGCAAGGCGTGTTAGCCATTCAGAAGCAAATAATGAAGACAAGGCAATCACAATTGCGACCACACATAAACGGGCTGCTTCACTTTCAGCCCCTGGAGTTTCAATAAATGAATACATTGCCAATGGAATCGTTTGAGTTTGACCAGGAATATTAGAAACAAAGGTAATCGTTGCACCAAACTCACCTAGAGCACGAGCGAAGGCTAAGATTGTGCCTGTTAAAATACCTGGGATCGTTAACGGTAGTGTAATGGTGACAAATACACGTAGTGGTGATGCGCCTAATGTACGAGCGGCTTGTTCCAGCTTTTTATCGACTCCTTCTAAAGCAAGGCGAATAGAGCGCACCATTAATGGAAAAGATACCACAGCAACCGCTAAAGCTGCCCCACGCCAACTAAAGCTAAAACTAAAACCAAACCACTCATAAAGCCATTTACCTATAGCGCCTTGTCTTCCCATTGAAATCAACAATAAATAACCAATCACAACAGGAGGTAAAACAAGGGGTAAATGAATGAAACCATCTAATAATGATTTACCCCAAAAATCTCGACGAGCCAATAACCAAGCACAAGCAATACCCAAAGGAAGGCTAAATAACACAGCAACACTTGAAATTTTAAGGCTTAACAATAACGCTTGTAATTCATAATCAGTGAGCAAAGCGAACAATCCTGTGTTTCAATCTAAACCCATGCTCTTTTCTGCATGAGATTCGTAATAATAGCGATAGCATAAGTAATCATTGCATCATAGTCAGTAACGGTGTGTATAAAACTTCGTAGTTGCTCTATAAATAAACAAAAAAGCACTGAGCGAAGTGCTCAGTGCCGAGTTTTATCTATAATGTCGTTTAACCATAATATGATTGATTTATTGCCTAACTTATTGTCTTAATTAACTGGACCAAAACCATATTGTTTAAAAATAGCCTTGGCTTCGTCATGCTGTAAGTATTCATAAAACGCTTTTGCCGCAGGCGTCGCATTACCTTTTACTAATGCCATTGGATACGTAATTGGCTTATGTGAATCGGCAGGGAAAGTCGCAACAATTTTTACCTTTTTAGAAATTTCCGCATCGGTTTTATATACAATTCCAAGTTTCGCTTCGCCGCGTTCAACTAAAACTAATGCCGAGCGTACATTATTTGCCCGTGCTAATAAGGGCTCTGCTTGCTGCCATAATTTTAGATACTCTAACGATTGCTTAGCGTAACGTCCTGCTGGAACATTTGCCGGATTACCCACCGCTAAACGTGTACCGTCTAAGGCTTTAGATAAATCCCAGCTTGCTGTCAGCTTGATATTCTTTTGTGGATAATCAGTAGGAGCAACCATCACTAGACTGTTTTTTAGAACATCGACACGGCTATTATCAATTACCGCGCCCTGCTGCTCTACATAATCCATCCATTTTTCGTTAGCCGATAAATAAATATTCGCGGGTGCACCAAGCGCAACTTGGCGAGCTAACGCTGAAGATGAAGCGAATGAAAGCGTGGTTTTAACGCCAGTCTCCTTTTGGTATTTAGCCGCAATATCATTTAACGCATTGGTTAATGACGAAGCCGCAAATACCGTGATGTTGCTATCAGCAGAAAAAGATGAAAAAGAGAGTGTTGAGAGTAACGCTGCTGTTGCGAAAGCTAATTTACGTGTCATGACGATGCTCCTAATATTTCGATATATAGTAAACTACATATCGGTTAATACAAGTATTATCTGTGTCATGGTTCTTTAGTTTTAAACTAAAATATATCCGTCTTCAACATCACTTTTTATTGTCATCTAAAAAGTAATTAATCCTCTACCTCACCAATAGCAAACGATTACACCTTATAAACTATCACTTTTAGGTATATGTAACACCCCCAATAGCGATAATGATCACAAATAAAAGCAATAAATGAAATTGTTATTTTCAATAAAAAATTACCCAGTATTATCTGCGAAAAATACCTTCCTTCGGTGATACTCGATGTTAAAGAAAACGTTACTTGCTGCATCATTAGCAACTTTGTCTCTTTCAAGCGCTTCTGCTTTTGCTATCGAAAATGTTGATCTATTAATCAAGAATGGTCAAATACTAACCATGGACCGTGATAGAACGATTTTTGATAAAGGCCTAATTGCAATTAAAGATAATAAGATTGTCGCTGTTACTGATGGCTCAGACATTAATGAGTATAAATCAGCAAAAACAATCGATGCTGATGGCGATATTGTAATGCCTGGTCTTATTAATACTCACACCCATGCATCGATGACTGTCTTCCGCTCTCTTGCTGATGACGTACCCGATCGTCTACATCGATACATTTTTCCATTAGAGAAAAAACTGGTATCGCGTGAAATGGTGCGTATCGGTGCTCAGTTGGGTAACGTTGAAATGGTGAAGGGTGGCGTTACCACTTACGCTGACATGTATTACTTTGAAGACGAAGTTGCTAAAACGGTCGACCAAATTGGTATGCGTGCGATTTTAGGTGAAACAATTATTCAATTCCCTGTAGCAAGTGCTAAAACACCAGAAGATGGCATTAAATACGCAGAAAAACTGATTAACGAATATAAAGATCACCCGCGTATCACGATGGCATTTGCGCCACATGGCCCGTACACCAACTCAACAGAAACTCTGCAAACTATTGCCAAACTTTCGATGAAATACGATGTGCCCGTGATGATGCACTTGGCTGAATCAGATCGAGAGCGTGAGGTTATTGCAAAACGTTCTGGTGGTCTATCCCCTGTAAAATACATGGAATCGATTGGCGCACTAAATAATAACTTTGTAGCTGCACATGTGATTGATGCGAACAAAGAAGATATCGCTATTTTGAAAAAATACGATGTTGGTATTGCACATAACATGAGCGCAAACATTAAGTCAGCAAAAGGCGTATCACCAGCATTACAAATGTTTAATGATGGTTTACGTATAGGCTTAGGCACCGATGGTCCAATGTCGGGTAATACGCTAAGTACTATTGATGAATTTAATCAAGTTGCAAAAGTGCATAAATTAGTCAATAAAGATCGTGCAGCTATGCCACCTAAAAATGTGATTGAAATGGCAACGATCGGTGCTGCTCGTGCACTCCATATGGAAGATAAAGTTGGCTCTTTAGAAGTCGGTAAGTTGGCTGATGTGATCGTTATTGATACCAAAGCGCCAAATATGGTACCTGTTTATAATCCATATTCAGCACTTGTTTACTCTGCTTACGCAACGAACGTAAAGCATACGATTGTTGATGGTAAAGTGATTATGGAAAACAGAAACGTACTAACGGTTAATGAAGATAACATTCGCAAAGAAGCGCTGCAGTTTGCAGATAAAGTGCGTCAAACCGTTATTGAAAGCGGCGAAATCGTACAGTAACTAATCTGTTATTAGTTAGATACAGGGCAGCGAACACGTTTCACTGCCCTATTTTTATTCTTTAATATACTCAAGGTAATAGTTGTAAAGCTGTTCAACATCACCACTGCACATCAATTGCATCGCTTGTTTAAGTTGTTGCTCTGACCAGTTCCACCATTGCATTTCAGTCAACATCATAATTTGCTTTGCCGTGAATCGCTGTTTTACTACATGATTATTAGCAACAACCACGCTATAAGGCTCAACATCCTTGGTGATCACCGCCCTCGCTCCGATCACAGCGCCATTACCAATTTTTACTCCAGGCATGATCATCGCTTCAGAGCCAATCCATACATCATTACCAATCACGGTATCGCCTACTCGCTTAAAACCACTAGGGACATCTTCACCAAAATCATTACCAAATGGAAAGGTTGAAATCCAATCAATACGATGACCTTGATTACCCGCCATCATGAAAGTCGCCCCGGAAGCAATAGAGCAAAATTTACCAATGATCAGCTTATCTACTTCACCAAACATACCGCTTTGCCAAACCTCTTTGGTTGGCTTATCTCCAAGCAAATAGCGTACAGCTTGATCTTCAAAAGATTTATCGTGGTAATAGCCAGAATAGTAGCTGTAGTCACCGACTTCTATGTTGGGGTTAGTAATGGTGTCTTTTAATTTTTGGCTTTCAAGCCATGTTTCAAACTGCATATTAAACGTCCTGTTGATTCATTGCAGTCAGTCTAATTGTTCTTTATTCTTACCAGAAGCGATCATTACGAGATTAATAATTACCATATGGAAATAAAGTGGCTAAGTTACGTACCCATTTATTTAGCGTTATGTGAAGAAAAAAGCATTGCAAAAGCAGCGGTGAGATTAAATTGCTCAAGCGCACATATCAGTCGACAATTGCGTCAACTCGAAGCACTCCTCGATACTCAGCTTATACAGCGAACAACTCGCCAATTTAACCTCACCTATGATGGGCTTGAATTTTATAAGCAGGTAAAAGCACTGTTTGCACATGCTGAAGCCATTAACGAAGGATTAGATGTCACTAATTCTGTTTATGGCAAACTTCGTATCGCAGCGTCTGCTTCTTTTGGCTCGATGCTATTAAGTGAACATCTTGCCGATTTCAATTTGAGTCATCCAAACATTGAATTAGAAGTCGCTTTTACTGAAACCCCATTAGATCTAATAGAGCAAGGTTTTGATGTCGCCATTTATTTCACAGAGACGCCACCAGAAGGCTATGTAGGTCATTATATACGCCACCTTCAATGCCAACCCTTTGCTCATGAAAGTTACTTAGCAGATCATCCAGCGATTACTCATCCATTGGATTTGCTCGATCACAACCACATTATTTATCGAAATAGCGAATTCACGCTCGATAAATGGTGTTTTATTCATCAAACGACACAAGAAAAGACAAATATTATCCTTAAACCTGCCATGAGTTTTAGCCTAGTCACCGTCATGACCGAGGCAATGATCAAAGGCTGTGGTATTGCTATGCTTGATGAGATGGCATTAAGTCACTTAGATAGTGATAAACGAACACATATTATTAATATCTTACCCGATTGGTTTACACCTAATCGTTTGCCTTTATATATCCTTTATCCTAAACGTAAACATCTTGCTCAACGTACAAGTCTATTTGTTAATTTTATTCGTCAAAAATTTGATAAAACAAATTAGAATTAAAGATAGATTGAAAGAAATAAAAAGAACAATACTACCTTAAAAATACTAATATTGGCCTTACAACGCTTAATTACCCATATTCTATTCGTAAAAAGCATGATATATAATTAAAAGGATTTGTATAGTGATTATAAAAAGTGAATACAATAGCTGCTCAATGCTGTTGCTTCGAAATACACATGAGTGATAAATAACTTTTACCCTACTTATTTATCTTTTCAAAAATATATTCAATTTTCTCACATAATCATTAACTGCAAATAACCAAGCAAATCTGCTGCCCAGTAAATAAATAACAATAGAGGCAATTAATGGTTACTATTAATATTGATGGCAATAGCTTTCAAGTCGACAAGAATCAAAACTTATTAGAAGCAGCAAAACAATCCGGTATTGAGATCCCGTCACTCTGCGACATAGACACATTCACAGATGAATGCGCACTTTGTGATGTTGAAATCGCAGGTAAAGGGATTGTGAAAGCGTGCAAAGTTAAGCCTACTGATGGAATGGTAGTCACTACCTCATCGCAATTACTGTCAAATATTCGAAAGTGCAATTTAGAGCGAATTTTACAACGCGCAAATACCAACTGTAGCGTACCGCCTTGTCAGATTGCCTGCCCTGCAAACGTTGATATCCAATCCTATTTATACTTTATCGCTAACAATGAACACTTAAAAGCCATTGAAGTGATAAAGAAAACATTGCCTATGCCGCTTTCTATTGGTCGGGTTTGCCCTGCTTTCTGTGAAGCAAAATGCCAGCGTAACTTAGTCGATGAGCCACTCGCGATCCGTCAATTGAAACGTTACGCCGCTGACATTGACCTTGAAAAACTAAATAGCTATACCCCAATCAAAAAAGACGATAAGGGTAAACGTATTGCTATTGTGGGTGCTGGACCTGGTGGTTTAAGTTGTGGCTATTTCCTTAGCAATGAAGGTTACAACGTCACTGTGTATGAAGCGATGCCACAAGCCGGTGGATGGCTACGTTACGGCATCCCTGAGTATCGTTTACCTAAAGATATTCTAGATAAAGAAATCGATATTATGTGTCGTAACGGCATGAGTATCGAAACCAATAAAAAGTTAGGTGAAGGCTTTACCCTTTCTTCGCTCAGTGAAGAATTTGATGCTGTTTGTTTAGCGATTGGTGCATCACAAGCCAGTGAGATGAAGTATACCGGTAGTGATTTAGCAGGTTGCTATCTTGGTGTTGATTTCTTAAAAGATCAGACACTCGATAAACAATATACTATTGGTAAAAAAGTCGCGGTGATTGGTGGTGGTAACACTGCAATTGACTGCGCCCGCTCTGCATTACGTTTAGGCGCAGATACCACACTTATTTACCGCCGTACTCGAGATGAAATGCCAGCTGAAACCTATGAAATTGAAGAAGCAGAGCATGAAGGTGTTAAATTTCACTTTTTAACCAATCCTGCTGAAAATATTGCTGATGACAATGGTCATGTTTGTCAGATAAAACTTGAAAAGATGGCATTGGGCGAACCTGATGCCTCTGGCCGCTGCTCACCAAAAGCAACTGGCGAATATTTTGTTAAAGACTTTGATACCGTTATCGCTGCTGTCTCGCAAAAGACCGATACCAGCTTCATTGCTAACGAAGATATCGAGCTTTCTTTTAGTCGCTGGAACACCATCAATGTTGATGAAACGACGATGCACTCTGGGGTTAAAAACATCTTCGCTATTGGTGATTTTCGTCGAGGGCCAGCAACAGCGATTGAAGCGATTGCCGATGGCCGAAAAGCGGCAAAAGGGATTGATGAATTCTTTGATGGCACCATGGAAAAACTCTATACCGAGTCATTCCGTTCTCGCAATGTTGAAAGAAGTCATCTTATTCAGCCTGAACATATTGAAAAGTTAAAGCGTGTTATGGCAAGTATTGCCACTGGAGATAACGCTAAGCAAACCGAACAGATGTTAAATCACGCCCTAGCTAAAGTGTTACGCGCTAAAATGCCAGAGCTAACACTGGCACAGCGTCATTTAAGCTTCAATGAAGTTGAAACCGGGCTATCACAGCAAGCCGCTATTGATGAAGCTAAGCGTTGTTTAAGTTGTGGTTGTGATGAAGGCAACGACTGTAAACTTCGTCACTATGCAACAGATTATAAAGTTGATCGTAAATTGTTTATCAACCATGCCACACCTTTAGCGAACTAAAAGTTACGGTCAACAACGACGTTTATACTGTCTTTGTTGACCGATTTTCATTAAGACGCTAGCTGAAAGTCACCTAACAGCGCGTTATAAACATCTTTGTTATGTAACACCCCAACCAATTGATTATTTTCAACCATGAGCAATGGTTTGTTATTGAGTCGCTTCAGCTCAATGGCATCTCGCATACTAATATCAGGGCTGACCATCACTATAGTCGTGTCATTAACATGACTTGGAATAGCATCTGTAATTTGCCATGAAAGACAATCAACATGACCTTCATTCACGATAGACAGCGTATCCTTATTCTGAGCGATCCAAAGCTCATCAGCATCACACACTTTATAAGTATTTCCCCGTTGCTCTAATGCGTTTACTGGCGTCATCAATGAGCGCCCTTTCAATACATTTAACGGGTTAGTATGTGCGACAAAATCACGGACATAATCCGTTTTCGGATTCAGTACAATCTCTTCAGGTTTTCCGTGTTGAATCAGCTTTCCTGACTCCATGATCGCGATATTATTACCAATTTTAAGTGCCTCATCTAAATCATGACTGACAAACAAAATCGTCTTATTTAGTTTGCTTTGTAATGCTAATAATTCATCTTGTAGCTGCGCACGTATTAACGGATCAAGCGCTGAAAAAGGCTCATCCATCAGTAAAATATCGGTATCCATAACAAATGCACGTGCTAGTCCCACTCGTTGCTGCATCCCGCCCGATAACTCTGATGGGTATTTATCTTCCCATTCAGCCAGTCCCACCATTTCTAACTGCTCTCTAGCGCGCTGATGGCGCTCTTTCTTCGGGACATTTTGCATTTCAAGACCAAAAGCAACGTTATCTAATACAGTTAGCCATGGCATTAAGGCAAATTTTTGAAACACCATCGAGACGCGATGAGTACGAAGATGCTGTAACTGGGCTTTTGAGCAGTTCGCTAAATCTACGGTTTGTTCACCATCTTTAATCAATAGTTCGCCACGACTTATATCATTCAATCCATTAACTGCACGTAATAGACTTGATTTCCCCGAACCAGACAACCCCATTAGTACGCAAATCTCGCCTTCTTTGATTTGCAGGCTAACGTTATTTACCCCAACAACTTGGTTTGTTTCATCAATAATTTGTTGGCGGCTTTTTCCTTGATCTAATAACGCTAAGGCTTGTTGCTGTTTATCGCCAAACACCACATCCAGATTGTTAATCGTTATTGCATTCATGATCACAGCTCCTTTTGTGCTGGTGTTTTACATAATCGGTCTAAAATAATCGCAACCAATACAATCGCAAGTCCCGCTTCAAAACCTTGCGAAATGTTCACGGTATTTAGTGCTCGTACAACAGGTTTTCCTAATCCATCAGCACCGACTAACGCGGCGATAACCACCATAGACAAAGACAACATAATGCATTGGGTGATACCCGCCATAATACTCGGCATCGCTGCGGGTAACTCGACTTTTAACAGTAACTTCATTCGGCTTGCACCAAACGCTTTGCCTGCTTCAATTAAATCTTCAGGCACTTTCGTGATCCCTAAATACGTGAGTCGTATTGGCGCTGCAATGGCAAAAATAATGGTCGAGATAAGTCCCGGTACAATACCTAGTCCGAACAAAACCAGCGTTGGAATTAAATAAACAAACGTTGGCACCGTTTGCATTAAATCTAAAATAGGACGTATCAAGGTATACAACCACGGACGATGCGCAGACATGATCCCGATTGGGACACCAATAAGCACTGAAATAGTTGTGGCAGCAAAGACTAACACAAAGGTTTCTAACATCTCCTGCCAGTAGCCTAAATTTAAAATAACTAATAATGCTGCAACAACGAAAACCACTAATGAAATTTTACGGTGTAAGTACCATGCTAACGCCGCGGTGATTAAAATAGGCAGTGCTGGCGGCATCCACTTAAATACATCAACTAAAAATAGAATTACGGTTTCTAAGAAAAATGAAATGGCGTCAAATAACCCTGCAGCATTGATAGTTAACCAATCAACACCTGCTTCCATCCATTGACCCAAAGGGATTTTATTATCCGTAATGAAATTCACACTTTTGCCTTTTATTTGATAAGACGATGCTTACCACCTTATTTTTATGAAGTTTTACAATAGCTAATAACAAAGAAGTACCTGCGCTAATAAACAAGAAGTGATTATTAACGCAGTATTTTAAGAAAGGATTAAGATTGCTTTAAGTAATCCAACACCGCAGTGCTGGCCACTTTACCTTCGCGAGTTTTAACGTCTTTGAGCCATGCTTCCACTTGTTGTGGATTTTCACTCAACCATTGACGTGCTGCTTTTTCAGGTTGAACCTTTTGATTAAGGATCGCTTCCATTAAGCTATTTTCCATTTCTAAGCTAAATGAAAGATTTTTCAGAAGTTGTCCAACGTTTGGACACTCGGTTAAATAGTTACTGCGAACATTGGTGTAGACATTGGCACCACCATAGTTAGGTCCAAAGAAGTCATCACCACCAGCAAGGTATTCCATTTCAACATTGCTATTCATTGGGTGTGGTGCCCAACCTAAATAAACAATCCACTGATCACGGCGTACAGCGCGAGAAACTTGCGAAACCATCCCCGCTTCACTTGACTCCACTAGGCTAAAGTCTTTCAAACCAAACGCATTCGTGTCGATCATTGATTGAATTAAACGGTTACCATCATTACCGGGTTCAATACCGTAAATACGACCTTTAAATTTATCCGCATGCTTTGCCAAATCGGCAAAGCTCTTAACACCCGCGTCATAAACATATTTAGGCACAGCTAAGGTATATTTTGCACCTTCTAAATTCGCTTTTACTGTTTCAACCGTTTTGGCTTCACGATATTTCGCAATATCGCCTTCCATAGTCGGCATCCAATTTCCTAAAAAGACATCAATATCACCATTCGCCATTGAAGAGTACGTCACGGGTACTGACAATAAATCAGTTTTCGTGTTGTAACCCATTCCTTTTAAAAGCTCAGAAGTTACCGCTGTGGTTGCTGTAATATCCGTCCAGCCTACATCAGCAAAACGTACCGTATCACATTGGTTAGCATAGCTATTAAAAGCAACTGAGCTTAACGCTAAGGCAAGAAGTGTTTTTTTAGTAACAGACATAATTATTCCTTTGTCTTTTTATTTATCATTATTAAGTACGTATATCCCACGTACTTATTGTGAATTGTTTCGTTGGGTCGTTTCCCAATCAGGGGCAATCCATACAGGTACATTGCCTGCAGGAAGCGGGGTTCTCTGTAAAATAAAATCAGCAGCTCGCTCAGCAACCATGATTGTTGGCGCATTGAGGTTACCGTTAGGAATCGTCGGGAATATAGAAGAATCAACAACACGCAAGTTTTCAATACCGCGAACGCGACACTGTGGATCGAGTACTGCCATCACATCATTATCATCACCCATTTTACAGGTACAAGATGGATGATAAGCACTCTCTACATTTTCTTTTACCCACTGATCAATAGCCTGATCAGACGTGATATCCGCTCCCGGTTGAATCTCATCGCCACGATATTGATCCAGTGCTGATTGCGCCATAATTTCACGGGTTAAACGAATACAATCTCGCCAATCCTGCTTATCTTGCTCGGTAGAGATGTAATTGAATTCAATTTTAGGTTTCGCATGCGGATCATTCGATACAACAGAAACTGTACCTCGGCTCTGTGGCTTATTAGGCCCCACATGCACTTGGAAGCCATGACCATCAAATGCAGCACGACCATCGTATCGCATCGCTGCAGGTAGAAAGTGATATTGAATATTTGGCCACTTTAACCCTTTACGCGAACGAATAAAGGCGCAAGATTCAAAATGGTTAGTCGCACCTAGACCTGTACGAGTTAGTAGCCATTGCGCGCCAATTTTACCTTTGCTGACTAAATCTAATTTACTGTTTAAGGTAATGGCTTCATTACAGTGGTATTGGAAGTAAACCTCTAAGTGGTCTTGTAAATTAGCCCCCACCCCAGGAAGATCGTGCACAAGGTTAATCTTCGCGTTCTCCAATACTTCAGCAGGCCCAATACCAGACAATTGTAATAACTGGACTGAACCAATGGAGCCAGCACTAGATATTACTTCTTTTGTGGCAAATACTTGAGATAGCTTACCTGACTGTTCAAATTCAACACCTACCGCTTTTTTACCATCGAGTAGGACTTTGCGTGCCACAATGCCTTTTTTCAACGTCAGGTTTGAGCGCTTTAATGCACGACGTAAATACGCATTCGATGTCGATGCACGCACACCTTTATCGACTGTCATATGCATGGCACCAAACCCTTCTTGTTGGTAACCATTGTAATCATCAGTTTCGGGATAACCGGCTTCTTTACCTGCATCAATAAAAGCTTGGTAAAGTGGATTGAGTTCCATGTCATTACCATTACACGTGCCAACAGGACCTTTGCTACCACGATAAGCGTCACCGCCTTTTATCCATGTTTCAGCACGACGAAAATACGGTAAACATGCTTGGTAATTCCAGCCTGTAGCCCCTTCTTGTTCCCATTCGTCATAATCACATGCGTGACCACGTACATACACCATGCCGTTGATAGAAGAACTACCGCCTAATACCTTGCCTCGTGGACAATGTAATTTACGTCCGTCTAAGCCTTGTTCTGCTTGAGTTTCAAACTGCCATGCATATTTTTCACTGTTCATTGGATATGACAGTGCCGTTGGCATTTGAATAAAAATACTGCGATCACTACCACCAGCTTCTAGCAATAACACATCATATTCACCGCTTTCACTTAAACGGTCAGCTAATACACACCCTGCCGAACCCGCGCCAACAATAATGTAGTCATAGTGTTGAGGTTTATTTTGCTGCTTATTTTGATCCATCAAAATCGACTCCATCCGTTAAGCATAAGGACTTTGGTAATCGCCCAATTCAATAAGTACACTTTTGGTTTGGGTATAATGTTGTAAGGTTTCTATACCGTTTTCGCGTCCAATCCCTGATTGCTTATAACCGCCAACAGGCATTTGCGCAGGAGAATCCCCCCATGTATTAACCCAACAGATCCCTGCTTGTAATTGATGGATAACGCGGTGGGCTCTCGCTAAGTTTTGGGTAAACACACCCGCAGCTAAACCATAGTGAGTATTATTAGCACGAGCGATAACATCATTTTCATCGCTAAACTTAATTACCGACATCACAGGCCCAAAAATTTCATTTTGAACATGAGACATAGATTCGTCGCAATCAATAAAAACGGTAGGTTGAACGAAATTACCTTGTGCTAACCCATTATCAGTACATTGGTATCCACCAGTCAGCAAGGTTGCACCACTTTGTTTAGCGGTATCAATTGCTGATAGCACTTTTGATAAGTGTGATTTTGAAATCAGTGCGCCAATTTGAGTCTCCATATTCATCGGATCGCCAACGATTAATAATTCAGTTCGGCGCTTAAGTTGCTCTATAAACGTGTCGTAAATAGTCTCATGAACATAAACACGGGTACCATGTGTACATACTTCACCTTGGGTATAGAAGTTAGCCACCATTGCTGCAGAAACAGCATGATCGACATTAGCATCATCAAAAATGATCATTGGCGATTTGCCACCTAATTCCATCGTGACCGACTTTAAGGTTTGTGCACTATCAGCCATTACCGCTTTACCTGTGCCGGTTTCACCAGTAAATGACACTTTAGCGATCTCAGGATGTGCCGTTAGCATCTGCCCTACTCGGTAATCACCTTGCACAACGTTAAATACGCCATCCGGTAGACCTGCTTCAGTAAAAATCTCAGCAAGCTTTAGAACTGAAAGTGGTGTTTCTTCTGATGGTTTGAAAATCATGGCATTACCCGCAGCAAGTGCAGGCGCTGATTTCCACATCGCAATTTGGATCGGATAATTCCACGCACCAATACCTGCACAAATGCCCAATGGTTCTCGTCGCGTATAAAAGAACTGATTTTCACTTAAAGGTTGCTGTTCACCTTGAAGCCCAGGTGCTAACCCTGCAAAGTATTCAATAACATCAGCACCCGTTTCTATATCAACCGCTATCGCTTCTTGTAACGGTTTACCGGTATCTGTGACTTCCAATGCCGCTAATTCATCGTTGCGTTTTCGCAGTAACGCAACAGCACGTAATAAAATACGGCTACGTTCAGTTGGCGTCATAGCCGACCATGTAGCAAACCCTTTTTTGGCAGCGCTAATCGCTAACTCAAGATCCGCTTGAGAGGCTTGCCCAATGGTTGCTATCGGTTGACCATTAGCAGGGTTAAACGTTGTAAATTGAATATCAGAAGATGCAGCAACATAGTTACCATCTATATATAGTGATTTCATATCCATTTGAAACTCTTAGAAATTATAATTTTGAATAAAAAGCCAATTGCTTTTCTAAATAATCATTAATGATCATGCGAGCATTATTCGCATCAATACCTTTGGGGTTTAATGTCCCGCGCAACCAAATACCATTAATTAATGAAGCTATACCATGGGCAACTAATTCAGCTTGAGAAGATGGTAATAACCCTTTAAGTTCAATCTTTAAATGTGATAGCAAACGTTTTTCATTAACTTGCTGTAGGCGACCTAACTGTGTGTCATGCATAGCGTAAGACCAAAATGCTAACCATGTTTTCGCTACTTTATTTTCAGCTTGATAACCATCAAAATTGCTCATGATAATGGCATTAATTCGACCTTGATGATCATTGCGGGGGATTTGGCTTAATGATGTTGTAACACTCATTGACAAACGACGTAAAATTTCACGCATAGTCTCTTCTAATAAACCATGCTTGCCACCAAAATAGTGATTGATAATCCCCGTTGACACCCCTGCTTCTTTACTGATCAAAGAGATACTTGCTGCATGTAAGCCAACTCGTTCAATCACTGCCATCGTGGCATTTACAAGCTGTGGTTTACGAATATCAGGCATTCCAACCTTTGGCATAATGCTCCCATTTATTTTTATTGAACGATCAATTAAGTATAAATGTGACATATTTTTAACATTAAATCAAAATAAAACCAAAATCACAGTTTAAAAAACCATCGAAACAAAGAAAATCGCTAGATTATCAACACAATAAAAAGTGTAAGAAAATGTTAACAAAATAAGGTGGAGTTAATGGTCGCACATAACAACTCATATAACGAAAATGTTATGAGCAATTATTAACTCTTATAAATTCTATTAATAATATGTAATAAAAGAAATGAAATATCAGTAAGGTGAGCTATACAACATAAACTCAATTTGTTTTTTTAATTTAGCTATTTTGGTTTATAGTATTCTAGCTAATAACTAGAACTTTATAGACAATGAGTATAAAAAATAGAATTAATAATGTTTATCGTTACTTTGAGCCTAATTTAATCATTATTGGCTATCTTGGTTGTATCGGTTTTCCACTATACTTCTTTGTTTGGCATTACCTTTTTCCTCAACCTTATGAGAATTTTATACTCAGGTTGTTTTGTGGCACCTTATTTATTCCATTTGTGTTAAAAGATCATCTTCCTAATTGGTTTTTACGTTATAAGGCGATTCATTTCATTGCCACAATTACCATAGGATTACCTTTCTTTTTCAGTTACATGCTGATTATGAATGATTGGTCTATTCCTTGGATCATGTCTTTCATGGCTGCACTGTTTCTATCTATCTTATTGATTTACGATGCATATATTATTACTGCTATCTCTATTGTTGGAATATCATTAGGCGCATTATTCTCTTATGGCTTCCATCCAATAAACAGCGATAATTTTCATTGGGGCTATATTGCTGTTATTAGTTTTTCATATATAACTGGTATTGCCTCACATTATAGAAATCATATTCATTATGAAGATCAATTGCTTTTTGCACGTAGCTTTAGTGCTGGTATTGCCCATGAAATGAGAAACCCTTTTAGTTCTCTTTACTCATCTATGGAACTCATGCTAGACATTCTTCATCAAAAGAATGATGACAAAGAAAATAATATTAATGAGTTAAAAACCATAATTAGAAGTAATATGACCGTTATTAATAATAGTAATGAAACAATTAACTTATTATTAAGCTCGATTAATGAACATGCAATTTCAAAAAACACATTCCAAGAATATTCTATTGTTAATATAGTTAAAAGCTCAATAGACAGTTTTGGTTATCAATCATCAAAAGATAGAAATTTAGTTTCAGTTAACTTCAATAAAGATACAAATTATTTTGGCAGTGACATTTTATTTCGTTATGTCATTTTCAATCTTATGAAAAACGCATTTTATTACAAAGAAAAAAATAACTTCAGCATTGATATTAATATAGAAGTAAATAAAAAAAATAATATTATTAAAGTAAGAGACACTGGTATTGGTATTCCGAAGAATAATATTAACGCTATTTTTGATGATTTTTATACACATGGTAAAAAAAACAGCTCAGGTCTAGGGTTGCCTTTTTGCAAAAAAGTAATCACAGCATTTGGTGGTGAGATAACTTGTCAATCAAAGCTTGGTGAATGGACTGAGTTTACTATCCTTCTACCTAAAATTAATTCAAAGTCCGTTAATAAGTTAAAATATGAGTTGATGTCTAAAAAGCACTTATTATATATAGGTGATAATAATAGTGATGTATTTGAACTTCAGAAAAACTCATTTTCTCATGGCTACAATTTTAAAACAGCAAGTCCATTTAAATTAATTGATATACCACTTGATCAAGTCGATATGATTGTGGTTAATCTGGATAGTTATGGTGAACATAATTACTATCTATCTAAATTACAAGATAAGCTCGCATTATCAACGACTAAAGTACTGTATTTATATCGCGAAGCTAAAGCATTACACTTGATTTTAAATCCTAAAGTTAATTATAAATTAGTGAATGTACACCAAATTAAAAACGATATTACAAATGGTATCTGTAAGTTCTTCTTCATTCATTTTAATAATCAAAGCAATACGCCACAGCAGCAAACGACAGAAGAAAAAAGTATTTTATTAGTTGATGATAATACATCACTACGCATGTATACAGGAATACTACTCCAACGTAGTGGATTTCATGTAATTCATGCCGAGAATGGCGTTAATGCTCTAGAGCATCTAGAACAAAACAACGTTGATCTTATTATGATGGATTTAGAAATGCCTTTAATGGGAGGCTTAGAAGCCACCAAACAAATTCGTTCTAATAAAAAATATGGATTACATCAAAAAACACCCATTATTTGTTTCTCAGCATCGCTTGATGAAAAACAACAGCAAGAACTTAGTAAAATAGGTATGAATGGCTTTATTTTTAAACCTGCCACTAAAGAACAAATTTTTGATAATATTGATCGTTTTATTAACTAGAGTGCACTTACCCACTATCGTTTACGTAAACGTAAAGCAATAATGGGTAAGAATTTATTCTATTACTTCAAAGATAGTTCCTCGCGCATATCTCGACACACAGCAAGTAACGTCGAGATTTGCTCGTCACTCACATCACTATTTAAAGAAAAGCGAATCACATTTTTATTTTTAGGGGTCGCTGGTGAACAGAACACAGAACCAAATACATCTCGGGATTCTAAATAATCACGGATAACTTCTGTATCTTCATCGTTACCACTTTCAAGAGCAATAATTTGTGACTGGCTCTTAATTTTATAGCCAAGATTAACTAAACCATTACGTAGTTTCTCAGACTGAACAAACAGCTGGTTGCGCTTATCATCTGCATCTTTAATGACATCTAACGTCGCTTTTAAGATTTCTAGCTCATGATTTAACAGCGCAGAACTGAAAATCGCAGGAAATGCAGTGAATGGAAACGACTTCGCTACAGCTTTACTGCATAAAATCGCCCCAGCTCGATAAGCGAAGGCTTTTGCCAAACTCGCAGTTAAAAAATCAACTTGATCGGTTAAGCCTAATTCAGCCACTAATCCTGCACCATTTTTTCCGTGTGTACCTAGCGAATGAGATTCATCTACTAACAAGGCACAACCATAACGGTTAGCTATTTCAACTAAATCATGCAATGGCGCAACGGTTCCTATTGTGCTGTACACCGAATCGACCATGATTAACCCAGGACCTTCACGTTTAATTTGCTTCTCAAGATGGCGCATATTGTTATGCAGAAACGTTTGAATATTCCCCTCTGCACGTTTTGCACCATCCCATAACGACATATGAGCAAAGAAATCGATATAGATCGGTGTACCTTGAGGAATAAGAGTTTGAATTAATCCAACATTTGCCGCCCAACCCGATTGGGAAAGAACACATTTTTCAAAACCTGTTAGCGCTGCTAATTGCTCTTCAAATGTAGTGCCACTTTCAGTTTGATGCTGGAAGACAGCAGACATCACGACTTCATGTTTATGGTCTGTAATAGCTTTTAAGTGCTGCAGCTGAATATATTCATGTCCTGTGATAGCGAGATAATCATTACTTTGTAATGTTATTGAAGTATCCGAAGGAATTTTACCTAATACTAAATGTTTTTTATTTTTACGGGAGTAAATATCTGCCTCTAAGTGCGCGTCAATTTTTTTTTATGAAGTTTGGAAGTGATTTTACGTTAATATTTTTCATCGTTATTACTCTTACTTTTGTTAATAGAAGTAACAATATTAACAATAATAACTCCCCCATTCTAAATAATAATTTTGTTAATCACCCCTAAAATAATTAACATTTATTTCATTAAGTTATTTATTTAAATTTACAAATTATTATATTTTAATAAGGGACTTTTATCTGTAAAATATCACGTCATTATTTACAGATTGGTTAATAAAATGACATACAGAGCTGCTATTTTTGATATGGATGGTTTATTACTTGATACAGAGCGTGTCTGTATGGATATATTTAAACAAACCTGTAAAGACTTTAACCTCCCCTATCTTGAACAGACCTACTTAAATATTATTGGACGCAATGAGGCTGGTGTTGAAGATCTGTTACGGGTCAGTTATGGCAAAACCATGGACTATCCTGTATTTCGCAAGCAATGGAAGCAGGTTTACTTAAACATTGTTGAAAATGAAGCCATTCCAGTAAAAGATGGCGTTATTGCTTTACTCAATTGGTTACAAACACAGAATACTCCTATGGTTGTGGCAACCTCAACCAATCGGCAATTAGCATTAAAAAAATTAGCCATGGCTGGCTTAAATGACTATTTTTCAGCAGTGACTGCTGGTGATGAAGTGACAAATGGCAAACCTGATCCTGAGATTTACTTACTCGCAGCAAAGCGTTTAAACGTGAAGCCTAGTAT
This sequence comes from Photobacterium sp. Ph5, assembly GCF_022129445.1. Classification (GTDB taxonomy): domain Bacteria; phylum Pseudomonadota; class Gammaproteobacteria; order Enterobacterales; family Vibrionaceae; genus Photobacterium. The sequence goes on along the minus strand of NZ_JADQAQ010000025.1, from coordinate 19,664 downwards.
GTGTATTGCTTTCGAAGATTCAAATAACGGCGTTAAAGCTGCAGTTTCAGCTGGCATGCAAACTTTTCAGATAATTGATTTAGTGCAGCCCAGTGAAGAAGTTAAAGCATTAGGTCATGGGATATATACATCAATGAATGATGTTCTTACAAAGCTTAAATCGTAATTCATCATTAATGATATTGTGATAATTTACTCACATCGCGCATTTAAAAATACATACAAAGGCAATTATGTTTAAAAAATTAAAAGCCTCATTAGGTATTGGTTCTGCAAAAGTAGATACTATTTTGCATAATCCTTCACTTTATCAGGGAGAGATATTACAAGGAAATGTACATATTAAAGGTGGAGATGTAGAACAAGTCATTGATGCTATTTCATTAAAGCTTTGTACTGATATGAAAGTAGAACTAGAAAATGGCCACAGCTATCAAACCTTTGTGTTAGGAACGATAAAAGTTAATCAACCGTTTACGATTCATGCCAGTGAGGAGAAGTCGCTGCCTTTTGAATTTAAACTGCATGATGAAACACCTATCACCCAACTTAACACTCAAAATAACCAATCGAAAGTATGGTTAGAAACAACGTTAGATATTGATTTCGCCATTGATCCTTCTGATCGTGATTTTATCGAGGTAAAACCTCTCCCAGCTATCGCTAGTGTCATTGAGAGCATTGAGAATGCAGGCTTTAATTTAATGAAAACTGATGTGGAAAAAGGTTTTCTACAAGGCGGACACTTTGCTTCACAATCGGGCTGTTATCAAGAAATCGAATTTCGTAATAGCGGATTTTTTAGCAGCAAAGAAATTGAATTATCTTTTATTTTAGATGGCGCTGTCATTCACTGTCTTGCTGAAATAGATCGTTCTATGTCTACCCGAGGCGATCAATACACCTCATTCAGTATTAATAGAAATGCATCAGCCTCCGACATTAGTTATCAATTAGATACGCTGTTAAGAATGTAGCTTAAGTATGATATAAACAAGTAAAAGCAGCCTTGTTGTCAAAGGGGATGTTTAAGAAGTTGAAGTTATCTTTGACGTAAACGACTCATTAAATATTTAATTTATCGTTAGCTCCCCTTAAATACTGTTTATCGCTAAAAATTATTAAAATTAGTCATTACGCTACTTTTTTAGCAAGCTTAGCTACCCGCTGATTCCATTTCGATTTTTTATCTTCAGTCGCATTAATTATTGGGCCAATATAGGTCTTAGATACTTTTTCAAAGCCACTAAAACCTAAAATAGTACGCTTCATTTGCTTGTAAATAGGATCACCATAAATCCAACGATAGTAAAATGGTGGTGAGTCCATCGTAACTATCAGCTCGGCTGTTCTCCCTTTTAATAATCGCTGTGGTGTTAAGCTTTTAGCTTCAAATTTAAAAGCAAAATTGGGAAGAAATGTTCTATCAATTAACCCTTTTAATTTTGCAGGCATCCCTCCCCACCACAGAGGAAAAATAAATACCACGTGATCTGCCCACAGAAGTGATGATTGGAAATGCTGTAGATCAGGCTCTAGCGGTTGTACTACTTCATAACCACTCACTAAATTGATATCAAAATCCATCTTACTTAAATTTAACAGCCTAACATCATTTTTCTCGCTAGCTGTGATATAGCTCTGTGCTAGTTCATGACAATAACTCTTAGACTTTGGATTTCCATTAATAACCAATACTTTCTTACACATAGATGCCTCTCCCTTTTTGAGCTCAGCTTACACCTTGCCCTATAGGGAAGAGTCAATTAGTTTCTAAACACTTTTTAATATTGTCTTGGTATGTTTTGATCATCGATTGCTGCTGGTGCAATAGGTTAATTTGTTCTTCAATTGCTTTATTTTTCTGATCAAGAAATGTGCTTACAACATCCCAACTTAGCACTGTTTTATCTCCTAGCAGCCTCTTAAATTCAGCAAGACTAACCCCGATAGATTGTGCATCTTTAATCAAAATAACGGTTCTAACATGGTTATCATCATAAATACGATAACTCCCCTTTCTTACTACTGTTCCCAACAAGCCTAACGATTCATATAAGCGTATGGCTTTGGCCGACGCTCCTGTTAATTTAGACACTTCACCGATATACATCACTTATCTCCTTGTTAATTGTCTTCCTTGTTTATCTATACGCTATTTAACAGGGCCTTTCTCAAACTGTATTAAGTTATCGGTTATGTCATTCCATGGTGCTTTAGATGACGTGAAAATATGAAAACTCGGCTTATGCGTTGGAATATCATCTAAAATCCCTAAACGAATATTATGCTTGTTTGTTTTTAGTTTCTTTGAAAACAAACTTGAACCACAGATTCGACAAAAAGCGAGTTCCGTTTCTTCACTTTTTTGAAATATCGACACAGCATCTTCACCTGCCTTAAAGCGAAATTTCTCTGAGCTTAATCCTCCCACCGATGAGTAATCTGACCCCGTAAATTTACGACATTCAGAACAATGACAATTCCCCATATACTCAAAATCATCAGGCACTTCTATCTGCACCTTGCCACATAAACAGGAACCATTTAGTTTTTTCATTTCATCTTTCTCTCTAAAACCAAAGACAAAACTCTAGTATTTAAATAAGCCGATTACAATAATGAATCTCATGATCCTAAAAAATAAAAAAGCCGACGTATTTAACGTCGGCTTAATATTTACTCTACTGTTCAAAAAGCTACTTGATAGAGCGTGCTAACTGAGTCGTTAACTCATCCACACCTTTAGACAGTGCTTCCACTTGTGCTGAATAACCATCTTTTGCTAAAGGTACACGGAATGAAAATGGATGTACGGTTTGTAAATCGCCGTTACCATTAATCAATAACCATTCACCTGCCACTTCAGCAACACCGCTATAGACACCATTAAACTGATTAATACGCACCTGTAAGCTTGGTATACCCGCAGTAGACAACGTCGGCGTTAGCTGTGTTGCCCAAAACTGAGTTTGTTTTTGGCGTAAATCAAATGTAACTCGACGCGTTAACTGCGTACTCAGTGATTCACCCCAAAGATTTTGCTGTGCTTCAACAATTTCAGTTGGACTGGTTTGATACACTAAACCAGTACCAGCAAGATGTGCTGCTACTTCAACAGGACGCACAATTAACAATGATTTATTACTAATGTTATGTGCTGTATTTGCACTGGTTGGCATCGGTAACATATATGTTGTTAATGCAGGTTCTGTTGAGCTACATCCTGTTCCAGCAAACGCTACCGCTGCAATTAATAACCACTTTTTCATTATTTACGGCCTCCAACTGGAATAGGATCTTTCGCTTTCTCATCACCAAACACTAATGAATTTGGCTTCTCATTTAATTGACGAAGTACTGGTTGTAATTCAGTCATCACTTGTTCAAATTGCGATAATGCACCTTGTAGGTTTTGGTACGCTGCGGCATTTGGGCTAAAGCCATTTAAGGTATTTTGGATCTCTTTTAAACTTGCTTTGATATCAGACGGTAATGTCTGAGTATCTTTTTGCTTAAGAATACGATCAAGATCTTGTGTAACACGCGCTGCTGAATTCATTGTTTTTTCAGATGCTTTTAAAGTCGCAGTCATTGAATTCAATGTATCTTCTACAGGAAGCTTATTAAACTTATTAAGTAAGTTAGTTAACTGTTTCTGTACTTCAGCAAGATCACCTGCTTTTGTTGGAAATACTTCATAGCCATCATATTTAAGCGGTTTTTCAGGTTTTTCACCTTTGTAAACATCAGTACCAATATATAGAGCACCGGTTAGTAAATTACCGGTTTTCAATGTTGCACGCAGTCCGTTCTTGAATTCTTTCTCAAGATTTACTCGTAAATCATCCAATGTACCTTCATCGGAATGATTGTACACTCGACCTAAATCGATACGTACCAATACAGGAATTTGTTCGCTCGTAAAACCTTCTTCACTGGTTGGTAAACGCAGCGGCACTTTTTGGACAGTACCGATTTGGATACCACGATATTCAATCGGTGCACCGGCCTTCAAACCACGAATGGACTCTTTAAATAGCATGACAAAGTTTAAGCGTTTATCGTACATTTTCTCACGATAATCTTGCTCACTATCGAATAAGCGGTAATGTTTTAATTGTTTATTCTGAACCACACCTTGCTCATCAGATGGTGTTTGGAATGTTACACCACCTGTAATTAACGATTCCAATGATCCAATCTTGACGTTAAATCCTTCAGCACTCATTTGTACATTCATACCCGATTGCATAATGAACTTGCTGGTTGTGCGTACCAATCGATTATAAGGTTCAAAAATAAACAATTGGTAATTAGCCAGTTTACTATTGATATCAAAGTTCGTTTTTTCAACGCGACCAACAGTAAAGCCGTCATATAGTACTGGATCACCAACCCCAAGCTTACCTGCTTCATGGCTTGTCAGTACAACACGCAACCCTTTCGCATCAGCAGGTGCAACAGGGGGAACTTCTAGCGCTTCAAAATGATATTTGTCATCTTGACCTTGGCCTGGTTGCATTTCAATATATGCACCAGAAAGAAGCGTATCTAAACCAGATACACCCTCTTTACCAATTCTCGGCTTAACAACCCAGAACTTAGTATCGTTTTTCAACATACGCTCTGTATCGTTATCCATCTGCGCAGTCACTGTTATATAGCTATAGTCTTTACTAAGCTGAACTTTGGTAACAACACCGACTTTTACATTTAGAGATTTAATCGCGGTTTTACCCACTTCAATGCCTGAAGCATTAGGAAGGCGGATCGTTATTTCAGGTCCTTTACTATTCAGATATTGAACAAACATCCAAATACCAATAGCCAGAGCCACAACTGGAATGATCCAGATTGCTGATATTTGCTTCAGGTTTTGTACTTTAGCCTCATTTGGCTGGTTATCACTCATTTTCTGTTTCTCGTTAATACTGGCTAGTGACTACTGATTAGATTCAGTAGTGTTTAACTCTGAACCATGATTAATTTTACTTTTTTCACCCCAAAACACCCGAGGATCGAAACTCATTGCCGATAACATGGTAAATACCACCACTGTTGCAAAGCAGATTGCAGCAGGTCCTGGTGAAATAGCCATTAAGTTTTTCAACTGCACAAGTGCAACTAATATCGCAACGACAAAAATATCAACCATAGACCAGCGACCGATAAATTCTGTCATACGATAAATTTTCAAGCGTTTTACAGACTCGCGTGTTGAGTCATTCGGTTTTTTGCCCGCACAATAATAAAGCCATGCTAACGCAAACATTTTTGCCATAGGAATGAAAATACTGGCAATAAAGATCACTAACGCGATTGGCCAAGATCCCATTTTCCATAACATCACCACACCGCCCATGATAGTGGAACCTTCGGTTTGTCCAAGGCTTACGGTATACATCATAGGATATAAATTTGCAGGAATATAAAAAACAATCGATGCCAATAAATAAGCCCATGAAAACTGTAGTGAATGCGATGGATTGAAACCATGTAGTTTGCTTTCACAACGAATGCATTTAGCATGATGGCTATCAGGCATAGGGTTTATTTGGTTACAAACATGACACCCCACATGATTATTTGATAAATGTGTATCACCATCATGTACGCCATCAAGATGTTTCATTGCAAAGAACTGATCCCACAACCACGTTCGATCAACTAGTGAAACGCATTTCACAACCAAAACACTGTAAATACAGAATGCCCAAAATGAGTACCCCATACCAATGTGCGCTAATGCTGAAATTTTAACCAAACTTACCAAGACGCCAATAAGAAACACATCTACCATTAGCCAAGGCTGAATTTTAAATAATATTCGGCACAACAGCTTTATAGTTTCAGGGTTACCACGTACATACCCAATACGTTTAACATGCGCTGCACGGTAATAGAGATACATTACCAACATGATGTAAACCGCAGGAAAAACTAAAACGGTTAACATCAACAGCAATGCTAGGAAACTATTCTCAAAATGCTGTAATGTTTCTGCTGCATTTAGCAGCATGATTTGTTGCCCCATTCCATTAACGCTAAAAGAAAGAAAAGGGAAAGAAAGGCTAAGAACTAACATAATCAAGCATGCAATACCGTACGCTAGGGGGCGATGAAATGGCATAGTGATTCTTTTAGCTAAGGTGTGTCCACAGCGAGGACAAGTCGCCTTCTGTCCATCTTTGATATCTGGGATATCAACTACCAAGCCGCATTCTTCGCAAGCGATCATCAATTCTGATGGCGTTTGTTGCTGTGGCGTTTCTGTTATCATCGTTAATTTCTTTTTATCGCTATTCCGACTAAAATCATATCGTACTGTTGCGTATTTTGAATAAAATAAAACAGCCAAATCCAGTCAGAGTCGTCATGTTTAGACAAAAACTAAACATACTAAATATAAACAGGCGCGTATTGTCTGTCTTCATTGCATTTAGAGCAAGAAACTTTAAGTTTATAAAATGGAAAAAGTCTTATTTTTAATGTGAATACCCATTTAAAACATCGTATTATAACAAAAAAAAGATGTTTTTTATATGGCGAATTTATGCTGATTTAACTCAAAAACAGTTTTTCAGTGTTCTTTGCACAAATAACGTCATTTAAATGAATGCCTTTAATGTCATGAGTCCACCATGTGACTGTCACTTTCCCCCACTCTAAAATAAGAGTTGGATGATGAAATTCTTCTTCAGCTAACTGCGAGACTTTATTGCTAAATTCCCACGCTTGTTTGTAATTACTGAATCTAAATGTACGAGTTATACGATTCACACCATTTGGGGAGACAATTTGCCATTCAGGCAATCCCATCATGTATTCGGCTAATACTTCATCACTTAATTTAGGCGAGCCTGAATGGCACGCCTCACATTTCAATTTATCTAAACTCGTCATGAATCGTTTCCTTTTGGGTAAAGATGGCAGCACGTAATCCTTTTCGCTGTGCTTCTGCTACCAATCCAAAAATATCTTGATTAGTAACTTGGTATAGTTGCTCCATATTTTGCAGTACAAAATATTTAGGCTGCAAAATATCTATTCTATATGGCGTTCTCATTACCTCTATAGGATCAAAAGCAACACGTTGCGGTATAGTACTGACCGTCGCGTAATGTGTTTCTTGTGGTGATGATAAAATCCCCCCACCATAAATCTGGTATTTGTCATTTTGATTTAACAAACCAAATTCAACCGTAAACCAGTATAGCCTAGCCAAATAAACCCGTTCCTCATGCGTCGCTTTTACTCCCAGTTTTCCATAAAAATGCGTAAATTGTGCAAAATAGGGATTGGTTAGCATTGCGCAGTGTCCAAATATTTCATGAAAAAAATCAGGCTCTTGCAAATAGTCCATATCAGTCTTTGTACGAATAAAGGTAGCAACGGGAAATTGTTTACGTGCGAGTAAAGAAAAGAAATGATCAATACTAATCAAGGCAGGCACTGCAACACATTGCCAACCAGTTGTATCCAGTAAGACTCGATTTATTTCTTTTAGTTGAGGGATATGATCGTGAGGTAAATCTAATTCGGCTAAACCCGCTATATACTCATCACAAGCTTTTCCTTGTACACAATGAAGTTGGCGAGTAATAAGATGATGCCATATGGCATTTTCTTCTTCGCTCCAAGTAATAACCCCATTACGACCAACAGGCTTTGAGACATAGCGATGCCTTACCGGATTACTACTCTGTTTTTTTTGCATAATAGCCTCCGTTTATCAACTAACCGCCAACCGACACTATTATTTTTATTATTAACTCTATAAATATTAGAAGTAATCCTCGTTATCAGCCATTTTTGTCACTAAAAAACAGGCTTTATTGCCTAATTTAGCTAACACTAAATCGGATTGATGACGTAAAAGATGTAAACATGAATGAACATCTTTAATTTCTCATCTTGTCAATAATATTGCGATTTCTACACTTTCAACCACAGTTAAGTGATAGCAATAGTAAATAATGAGGCAAGGAATGCGTAAATGGTTTCAGTTCCCAATTATTGAAGGACTATCAAGTAAGCAAGCACATTGCGACTTACCCAATGGCAGTTTCGAACGTGAATGTGGTCGAGATGGTTTTTTTGGCCCTGCAACGCATATGTATCATAAACATCCACCTACAAGTTGGGTGTCATGGTATGGCGAGCACAAACCTAGAGCTTTTGATGCCTTAGCCTTGCCTCAAATCGGCGATACTCCTTGGGATGCTCCATTATTACTATCAAATAACGATATCAAACTGCGTTTATGGCAAACCAAGAAGAGTATGGATCATCTGGTACGAAATGGCGACGGTGATGAATTACTGTTTGTTCATCAAGGTAATGGGGATTTGTATTGTGATTATGGTCACCTGCCTTTTAACGAAGGCGATTACCTTATTATTCCTCGCTCTACAACATGGCGAATTGAAACGACCCACACTGTTATTTTATTGATGATTGAAGCAACGAATAACAGTTTTAAAAGCGTTGATCATGGCATCGTTGGTGAACATGCTGTCTTTGATCCCGCAATACTTGAATACCCTAAAATCAATACTGCATTTAAAGCACAACAAACAGAAGATAATTGGCAGGTACTATTAAAAGCACGTAACCAAATTAATACCATTTGCTACCCGTTTAATCCCTTAGATAGCATCGGCTGGAAAGGTAATCTAACGGTATTAAAACTTAATTGGCGTGACATTCGCCCACTTATGAGCCATCGATATCACCTGCCACCATCAGCACATTCTACTTTTATTAGTGATAACTTTATTGTTTGCACCTTTGTACCTCGCCCCGTTGAAAGCGATCCTAACGCTTTAAAAGTGCCCTTTTTTCACAGTAATAATGATTACGATGAAGTGATTTTTTATCACCGTGGCGATTTTTTCAGCCGAGACAAGATTAAACCCGGCATGATCACTTTACACCCCTGCGGATTTCCCCATGGTCCTCACCCTAACGCCTTAACAATGAGCGAACAAGCCCCTAAAACGTTTATTGATGAGGTTGCTGTCATGATCGATACTCGAAACCCTCTCAATGTTGAGCCCAATATTGATGAGGTTGAACTACCTAACTATGTGACATCATGGCAATACCATGAACATCCTGACAAACAATAAAAGAGTAAGGATAACAACAATGAAACTTGCTTCGTTACAACAAGGTAGAGATGGAAAGCTCATTGTCGTTTCTCGCGATCTAAAATGGGCGGTATCAGCTCAACATATCGCCCCTACCATGCAATATGCACTGGACCATTGGACAGATGTTGAACCCGTTCTTAATGATCTTTATCACGCACTCAATAGAAAAGTGCTTGAGCATCGTTTTGTTTTTCAGCCAACGCACTGTGCATCTCCCCTTCCTCGTGCTTTTCAATGGGCAGATGGCAGTGCCTACGTTAATCATGTTGAGCTGGTGCGCAAAGCAAGAGGCGCAGAGATGCCAGAAAGTTTTTGGCAAGATCCTTTAATATATCAAGGTATGTCAGATAAATTTCTAAATCCTACACAGCCCATCGAAGTTGAAGATCTTAATTGGGGAGTTGATTTTGAAGCTGAAATAGCTGTTATTACAGATGATGTCCCTATGGCGACAAGCGTAAAAAATGCAGAGAAACACATAAAACTGTTAATGCTCGTTAACGATGTATCGCTTAGAAATTTAATCCCAACAGAACTGGCTAAAGGCTTTGGCTTTTTTCAATCAAAACCTTCATCGGCTTTTTCTCCTGTCGCAGTAACACCTGATGAGTTGGGCGAATCATGGAAAGAGAACAAGATCAATAATCGACTTTATGTTCACTTAAATCAGCAACTATTTGGTAATCCCAGCGCAGGTGTTGATATGACGTTTAACTTTGCCCAATTAATTCATCATGCAGCCAAAAGTCGCCAATTAACAGCTGGCACCATCATAGGTTCAGGAACGGTTTCTAACGTAGATAGATTATCTGGCTCTTGTTGTATTGCTGAAAAACGAATGCTGGAAATTATAGAACAAGGCGAGCCTCAAACTCCCTTCATGCAATACGGTGATAGCGTAAAAATAGAAATGTTTGATACTGATAAACATTCTATTTTTGGGGCTATTGAACAAGCAGTTATTCCCTTTATTAAACATTAACCTCAAGTACATTCATTACTCATAGAGAGCTGAATTATGGCATTTACCCTATATGATTACTTTCGCTCATCGGCCTCATATCGAGTAAGAATTGCCTTAAACATTAAGCAACTTGATTATACCTGTGTACCGATCTCGCTGCTTGATAATCAGCAAAACAGTCGCCAATACAAAAACATTAATGCGACAAGTTTATTACCTACACTTGAGCATAACCAATGTTATATATATCAATCTCTCGCTATTATCGAATATCTTGAGCAATGTTATCCAACACCCAGTTTACTACCTTGTAACACCATAGAAAGTGCGCAATGCCGAGCCTTTGCGTTATCCATCGCTTGTGATATCCACCCGTTAAATAACTTACGTGTACTCAACTATTTAGAACAAAAATTAACACTTACCACAGAGCAAAAACAACAATGGTATCACCACTGGATAGAACAAGGTTTTACAGCATTAGAACATCAGCTTGCCCGTAACAATAACCCTGAAAAGTTCTGTTTTGGACTTGCCCCAACCTTAGCCGATATATGTTTGATCCCTCAAGTGTACAACGCCCGACGTTTTAATCTCGATTTATCCAAATTTCCAATCATTAACACTATAGAAAAACACTGTAACCAGCTTGAGCCTTTCATCAAAGCAGCGCCTCATCTTTATCAGCAAAAAATAGAGCATTAGAAGAAAGACGGAGAACATACCAATGACTGATGATTATAAGCAATGCCTCTGGAAGCCAAGTCGAAAGCGCATTCAAAACAGTTTGCTGTATCAATTTATGGTGCAGATCAGCGAACAACACAAACGTCTATTTCATGATTATACGCAATTACACCGTTGGTCGATAAAACATAGCGACCAATTCTGGCAACAGCTATGGCAATTTTGCAATGTAATTGGCAACCAAGGTGAAATCATTGTCTGTTGTCCAACACACAGCCCTATTCCCAATAAAGATCAACGTTGGTTTCCTGATGCCACAATCAATTTCGCCGAAAATTTGCTCGCTTACAGCACAAAGCTAAGCCAACAAGATGCGATTGTTTTTTATAACGAACACAGTTTTACAGACAAGGATAAGCAACACGCCCAACAGCGACTATCTTGGCAACAACTCCACCAGCAAGTAGCAATGGTTGCACAGTATTTACAACAACAAGGGGTACAAAAAGGCGATGTGGTTGCCGCTTACATGCCTAATATTCCACAAACAGTTATTGCTATGCTAGCGACTACCTCTTTAGGTGCAGTATGGACATCCACCTCACCTGATTTCGGTGCTGAAAGTGTCGTTGAACGCTTTAGTCAGACCGAACCTAAAGTTATTTTTACTACCGATGGTTATATTTATAACAACAAAACAATAACCAGTTTAAGCACATTATCAGAGGCTTTATCTTCTCTTCCTAGTGTCAAAAAATTAATTGTTTATCCTTATATAAACCAAAAGCCTATCGACAAACTACTGTTACAAAGTGCTTCCTTGCCTTCTCATATCACCGTGAGTGCATGGCAAGAAATGGAAGATATTGTTCGTCGCCTTGATTTAGCGTTTACTCCTACTTCCTTTGATCATCCGTTGTATATTTTGTATTCATCAGGAACAACGGGGAAACCCAAGTGTATTATTCACTCTGTCGGTGGAACACTTTTAAATCACCTGAAAGAGCACCAATTACACTGCAATATTAAACCTACCGATCCCATTTTTTATTTTACAACCTGCGGTTGGATGATGTGGAACTGGTTAGTAAGTGGCTTGGCGTCAGGCGCAACACTCGTATTATATGATGGCTCCCCTTTATACCCAGATCCTTATCAATTGTGGAAAATAGCAGACAAAGAGAACCTACGTTTATTCGGCACTTCTGCCAAATATTTAGAGACCATAGAAAAAATGCAAATCATACCGAACAAGCACGTGACATTGTCACAAATTGATGTCATTTGCTCTACAGGTTCAGTACTCGCGCCTGAACAATTCGATTATGTTTATAAACAAATCAAACAAGATGTTCAGCTGTCATCGATTGCAGGTGGTACAGATATTTGCGGTTGCTTTGCCATTGGCAATCCAATAGGCGCTGTATGGCGTGGGGAGTGCCAAGTAAAAGCCTTAGCGATGGACGTTAATGTATTTAACCAGACAGGAGAAGCTATCTTTGATACATGTGGTGAACTGGTCTGCTGCAATAGTTTTCCCAATCAACCCATCGCATTTAGTCAAGATCCAAAGGGGGAAAAATATTTCCGTGCTTATTGGAATACCTACCCTAACACTTGGCATCACGGCGATTATGTCAGTTTATCTCATCATGGCGGACTCACCTTCTATGGACGCTCTGATTCAATCTTAAATCCCGGTGGCATTCGTATTGGCACTGCTGAAATTTATCGTCAAGTCAATCCGTTTCATGAAGTCGTCGATTCTGTTGTTGTTGGACAGCAGTACCAAAACGATGTTCGTATCGTTCTCTTTGTTCAATTACAACCAGATGTAACGCTCGATAATATCTTAATTAATCGTATCAACACGCAACTTCGCAGTCAGTGCTCTCCCCATCATATCCCAGCAAAGATATTGCAAGTCTCTGCAATACCTAGAACAAAATCAGGGAAAATAGCAGAAAAAGCGGTGAGAGATGCCATCCACCACCGAAATATTGTAAACACGAGTGCTATCGCCAACCCAGAGAGTTTAGAGCAGTATAAAAATAGATCAGACTTAGAGTGATTATAAGTACAAGAAATAGATAAGTTATCTTCTACTCTTCTAACACTGCATTGATTGCTTCTTTAATTTCATCGCTAGAAAAGCCTTTGCTTGATAGATAACCATAAGCTTTACTCTTTTCTTTAAAATCGGTGAGATCGTAGCGTTTCTTAGCAAGGGCTAATTGGCAGTTGTAGTAAAAATCTATTTCACCTGATTCACTAAGCTCATCAAGTACGGTATCGAGTTCTGATATATCGACATGCTTCATTTTTAGTTCTTGAGCGATTAACGAACGTCCTTTTAGCTTTTTAGCAAGCTTGATCACTTCTGCTTCAAGGTTTGCATTTTTACCTTTAATCTGCGCTTTAGTCAGTAAGGTATCTGACGCGCTATGCTCTGAGATACCGCGCGAAATATCATCCATACTAAAACCACGTTTAAGCAAATCATTAACGACTTTTTCTGCCGATGTGGTTGAGAAGTCTTTGAAGCGTGCTAATCGAGTATTGATCATCGATTGCTCACAGACGTTCATGCGTTGCATGGTTTCTGTGATTGCTTGCTCTATAGTAAGTTCATCGATACCTTTGGTTTTAAGCTTTTGCTGGATGTATTTGCGCCCATATTGGCTATTAAAGGCTAACTCGCAGAAATGTAATGAAAATGCATGGTCGCTTTTGAGGTAACCATAGCCTTTCATTTGTTCAAGTACGGTATCGACCCACTCTTTATTTTCTGTTTTTGCTTCAAGTTTTTTGCGTAATTCAAATTCTGAGTGATCACGTAGGTTTAAGTGATAAATCGCACTATTAATAACATTTTGAATAGTAGAAGCAGGATAAGGTTTTTTCATACAGAATCGGGAATGGCTAGAAGTTGTCGTAATAATAACAGTTATACACACTTAAACGAAAAAAGAGGCACTCATTGAGTGCCTCTTTGGGTTTCGTTGCTAAGCTTCTATTTCATACTATTGACTAGTATGGAAGCTTGCGTTTTGCTTAGTGGTGTAGATCAAAACGGTCTGCGTTCATTACTTTAACCCAAGCATTAACGAAGTCGTTGACAAACTTCTCTTCTGAGTCAGAACATGCGTACACTTCTGCAAGTGCACGTAGTTGTGAGTTAGAACCAAATACTAAGTCAACACGTGATGCCATCCACTTCTGCTCGCCAGTCTTACGATCTGTGCCTACGAACACATCTTGGTCTACAGAGGTTGGTTTCCACTGTGTTGCCATATCTAGTAGGTTAACGAAGAAGTCATTAGTTAATGCTTCTTTACGTTCAGTGAACACACCATACTCGCTGTTGTCGTAGTTCGCACCAAGTACACGCATACCTGCTACAAGCACTGACATTTCAGGTGCTGTTAGTGTTAGTAGTTGTGCGCGGTCTAGTAGTAACTCTTCAGCAGCTACTGTGTATTTCGCTTTTTCGAAGTTACGGAAACCATCAGCAATTGGCTCAAGAACAGCAAATGATTCTACATCTGTCTCTTCTTGTGATGCATCCATACGACCTGCAGTAAATGGTACTGTAATGTCACGGCCTGCATTTTTCGCAGCCATTTCCACACCTACACCACCAGCAAGTACGATTAAGTCAGCTAGCGATACTGTTTTCTCGAAGTTTGCTTGAATGCCTTCAAGTACGTTTAGTACTTTCGCTAGTTGCTCAGGTTGGTTAACTTCCCAATCCTTCTGAGGTGCTAAACGAATTCGTGCACCGTTTGCACCACCACGCTTGTCTGAACCACGGAATGTAGAAGCAGATGCCCAAGCTGTTGATACTAATTCGCTGATTGATAGACCAGACGCAGCGATTTCTTGTTTTAGTTTTGCAATATCAGCATCGTTAACTAGCTCATGATCAACCGCTGGGATTGGATCTTGCCATGTGAACACTTTAGCTGGTACTTCAGGACCTAAGTAACGAGATACAGGACCCATATCACGGTGAGTTAATTTAAACCATGCACGTGCAAATGCATCAGCGAACTCTTCTGGGTGTTCGTAGAAGCGACGAGAGATTTTCTCGTATGCTGGATCAAAACGTAGAGACAAGTCAGTTGTTAGCATTGTACCTCGGTGCATACCATCACCAAATGCATCTGGGTATTCTAGCTTGCCATCTTTAGCAATCCACTGATAAGCACCTGCAGGACTCTTTTCTAATTCCCACTCATGGCTAAATAAGCTGTGGAAGAAACCATTACCCCATTCCGTAGGTGTTGTTGTCCACGTAACTTCAAGACCACTTGAAATCGTATCAGCCGCATTACCGCTACCATAGCTTGATGTCCAACCGAAACCTTGCTCTTCAATTGAAGCACCTTCAGGTTCAACACCTACATGTGCTGCATCTGCTGCACCGTGTGTTTTACCGAATGTGTGACCACCAGCAATAAGTGCTACAGTTTCTTCGTCATTCATTGCCATACGTGCAAATGTTTCACGAATATCGTGTGCTGCTAGTAATGGATCTGGGTTACCGTCTGGACCTTCTGGGTTAACATAGATTAGACCCATTTGTACTGCTGCTAGTGGGTTTTCAAGGTCACGTTGCTCATTATCTTTTTCGTAACGAGTGTCATCAGCAAGCCATGTTTTTTCTTTACCCCAGTAAACATCTAGCTCTGGCGCCCAAATGTCTTCACGACCACCAGCGAAACCAAATGTCTTAAAGCCCATTGATTCTAATGCAACGTTACCGGTTAGAATGATCAAGTCAGCCCAAGAAATCTTGTTGCCGTATTTTTGCTTAATAGGCCAAATTAGACGACGTGCTTTATCAAGGTTAACGTTATCAGGCCAGCTGTTTAGTGGTGCAAAACGTTGATTACCTGTGCTTGCACCGCCACGGCCATCAGCAGTACGGTATGTACCTGCACTATGCCAAGCCATACGAATAAAGAAAGGACCGTAATGACCGAAATCTGCAGGCCACCACTCTTGAGAATCTGTCATTAATTCACGTAAGTCTTGCTTCACAGCTTCAAGATCTAGCTTTTTAAATTCTGCAGCGTAATCGAAATTTTCACCCATTGGGTTTGATTTACGATCATGCTGGTGAAGAATGTCTAGTTTAAGTTGGTTAGGCCACCAATCACTTGGAGAAGTACCATTACCTGGGTTAATTGACGGATTAACCGCTTGCGTATTATGGAATGGACATTTAGACATTGGGTGTTCACCTCATTATTTTAATTAGTATTTTTGTCATTAATTCTTTAACTCTATCCAATATAGCTACTAAGCATCAAATGACAATTAAATAGGTTCGTTAAATTTGAAATTTAAAATTGGAAATCATTCTTTTAAGGTATTTGACGCTCAAAAAATTAACAGAAATTCTTCATTTTTAACGAGAACATTAAACTGCACTAAAACAAAATTTCCGATTTGATTTAAATCAAAAAATAATTATTTACAAAACACAATCTCGTTCGATGGCGTAAATTTAAAGCAATTAAATAAAAACGGCTAATACTATAAAACTATTGATTCAATAGGCGGTAATTATCAAGAGATAAGAAACTCAAAAAATCATTCCAAATGGGAATTTAACTTTAATGTTAAAAATTAAGATCAATAAATCATAAATAAAAAAGTGATACCCATTACGAATATCACTTTATTTTGTTTTTAAACTTTGATTACTTTTTTATTGTTTCTATAATCGGTAATAATAACGATATTTTTAAACCACCATCAACTGAGCGACCGGCTTCTACCAATCCGCCAGTGACTTGCATCGCCTCCTTAACAATGGCAAGCCCTAAGCCATAACCACCAGACTGCTTATCACGTGCTCCCTCTATGCGTGTGAATGGGTCAAAGATATGCGTTAAATGTTGCTCTGGAATCCCTTCACCATTATCTGAAACCGATACTACAACATAAGATTTATCCGCATTTGTTCTTAGCGTTGTATGAAGAGTAATAGTTGCTTCATTTCCGGCATATTTAATCGCATTACCGATTAAATTCTTAATTGAGCGCACTAATAACCTTGCATCAGCATGAACCATCGGTAATGTTCTATCAATATCTTTAATTATCGATTGTCCATCCGCTTTAAGCTGTAAACATTGATCAACGGTTGAATCACAAAAAGTTTGTACATCGACCGGAGTAAGTTTGATATTCGCTTTCGCATTTTCAAATTGACTAAATTCAAGTATCTCAGTCACCAGTTCATTCATCTCTTCTGATTCTTGCTCTAATCGATCAACCAAATGTAAATGCTCTGGTGCAGTACGTTTTCGAATTAAATGCAGTGATAAATTGTGTCTTGCCAAAGGAGTCCGAAGCTCATGAGAAACATCACGAATTAAACGCCGTTGTTTCTCAGTTAATAATTGAATTTGATTTGCCATATTGTCAAAATCAGTCGCTAATTCATTGAACTCTTTTACTTTATCTCCCATAACATGAGCAACACGTACGGAAAAGTCACCATTAGCCAATGTGCGACTCGCTTGCCTTAAGGTGTCTAATGGTCGCTGTAAATAACGCGCAATAATTAACGAAAACATTAAAGTGATCATAATGGCAATGACTACTTGTATTAAGCCAAAGTACAATTTGAAATACTTTGCAGGGTGTAGTTCATGTGGTAATTGAACCATTAACTTGTTCCCATTTTTTAACGGAATCATAAAAATAGGCTGATTAACACGAGAATCTAAAATTGTATTTAATGGTCGAGCATATTTAAGTTTAAACTTAAAATGAGGGTGCATTATTCTGGTACTTAGCTCTTTATTATTATTATTAACAACAAAAGCGTAATATTTTTGTTTGCTCTCCCACTCAGCAAGTCGCTGAGGATCACCGTTCTCAATGAGCAAAGGCTCTACATCTGACGCCATAGCCATAATATCTTGTTGAACATGTTGAGGAACATGCAGCAAGGTTTTCACTAAAGCGATCTCTGCCAAATTCTGAAGCCCTAAAATGAGCAATAATCCAATGGTAAAGTAGGAAAATAGTCGGAAAACTAAACTTTGCTTATGTAAAGGAAGTCGATGCTTTCCTTGTATCACATTAGAAACACTCACTTGTTTATACTCCTAAACACTGACTTCTCTTTTTATCTATAATAACTAGTAATTCAACCTATCCTAGTCACAAAAAAAACGCTTGAGATAGACGATACTGAAATTTTGCATGACAATAGTTATCGCGTTTATTACTTAGCATTCTTACTAATTACAAAATTATGCTTCTCAATTCTATTCATCACAGTAAAAGGAAGTTCTATGATGAAGACCATTATTAGTTTACTGGCACTATTACTAGTCGGTTGCTCATCAGGACTACAAGTCTATGTTCCTGATTCTTTTTATGAAAATGCTCAAGCAACAGGCTATCTTGTTGGTACTTTGGGTGCGAATACCGAATGGCCCAGAACCGGAAAAAATCTAATCACAACGATCAATATTCGCTCTCTAAACACCAACAAACAGAATATTGATGATAGCAATATTATTACCATCACCAATAACAATGAAGATGGACATTTTGAAGATACAACAATCAGCGGTCATTTATTCAATATTGAGTTACCCGTAGGTCAATACGAAATTTTTAGCATTCAACTGGAAGGTTCAGATGGTAATAAAACCCTTATCTCTAAAAACAACAGCCAGATGGATATTATCTTTTCAATTAGCGCTAACCAAGTCAGCTATATAGGACAGTTTCTTGCAGTTAGCCGCATAGCGAAAAGTGAACTTTGGAATCTAGAATATCCAAGTGGGTATGGTTATTTACAGCATAGCTATGATCAACAACGTGACGAATTATTATTTTCTCAGCAATACCCAAAACAGCAAGCGACACCTTTTAATCTTGAACTACTCACTTTTAAAGATAATCGTGTATTAAAGAACTGATAATTATCTTTTACCTGACTCAAAAAATAAGACGATCACTGATCGTCTTATTTAATCTATAAAGAAAGCCCATCACTCCGAAACACATGAAGAGTAGCTATACCCTCTCCCACGTACTGTTTTTATGTGCTGTTTAGACATTCCAGCTAACACCATTTTCCGACGTATATTACTGATATGCATATCAAGATTACGATCAAACGGGCTAAGTTCTTTTTTCAAAACATCTTTTTGTAATGCTGCTTTTGAGACGACAATATCATTATTCTTAATTAAATATTTAAGCAGATCGAGCTCAGTACCGGTTAAGGGTAGACGAGAAAGCTGATTTTCTAATTCCACTGATGATGAAGGCAAACAATGGCGCTGACGCTCTAAACCTACTCGTCGTAAAATAGCAGACATACGCGCTAGTAACTCATCAACTTTGAAAGGTTTAACCAAAAATTGATCAGCACCAGCTTGAAGGCCATCAAGCATCGTTGTTTCATCACCCAACGCGGTTAGCATTAGGATAGGAGTGGCAAAACGCTGACAAATACGACGTGCAACCTGCATACCATCAAGTGTTGGTAACATTACATCAAGCAGTACCAGATCGACCCCCGTTGATTGAAGATATGCTAACGCTGATTCACCACAATGAACGCAACTGACTTCATGACCTTCATCTTCAAGAACTTCTGTTAGTAACGCACATAATTGTACGTCATCATCAACCACTAATATTTTCGACACAATACGACACCTACACACAATGAAGATGCATATTAATCACCTAATAAAGAGATAACAATAGCTAAAGCATCTATCTTATTAAGATAAATTTAGAATTTAGCGCTATAAACAAAAATGTATGGTCCGCCCCGTTATTGCAACTACAATATTAGTAATAACGGA
>NZ_JADQAQ010000024.1 GCF_022129445.1 Photobacterium sp. Ph5 | reverse complement strand
TAGGTTACAAACCATCCTTGAAGGATATGAGCTAGCTAAGTCTCTTGAACACAATAACTTGTGATCAAGAGACAGGCTAACTAAGCTGGCTTTTTGTTTCGCAATAATTACGTATTACGGGATAAAATAATTAACGACCTAATGCCTCTTTATAATGTAATCGACATACTGATACGTAACGAGTATTACCACCAATTTCAACTTGTTCACCATCAGCAATAGCACGACCCGTTTCATCTTGACGGATCACCATGTTTGCCTTGCGACCACAGTGACAAATTGTTTTTAGTTCAACTAACTTATCCGCCCACGATAATAAGTAACGACTACCTTCAAAAAGCTCACCTAAGAAATCTGTACGTAAACCGTAACATAACACCGGAATATCGAGTTTATCGACCACTTCCGTTAATTGATAAACCTGCGCTTTAGATAAGAACTGGCATTCATCAATTAATACGCAATCAATTTTACCTTTATCCGATAACGCTTTTAATCGTTCGAATAAATCATCTTCTGCATTAAATAGCTCAGCCTCTTCTTCTAAACCAATGCGAGAGCTGACTTTACCCACACCAAAACGATCATCAATCGCAGCAGTAAAAATAACGGGGGTCATTCCTCTTTCGCGATAATTAAACGAGGATTGTAATAATGTGGTCGATTTCCCTGCATTCATAGCAGAGTAATAGAAATACATTTGGGCCATGAGGATTCCCTAGTAATACGATTGGTTTAAAAAAACTGCGCCGATGCTACAGAAATTCACTCACAATGAAAAGTGATAGACTTAACAAGTACACATTAGTTACAAAAAAGCCCATATCCTTTTCATAAAAAGAGTATGGGCTTTAGAGAACAAAGATAAAATCAGCTTTTTACTGTTGGAACATAAGTACGTCGTGATAACCAAGCAAACAATACACAAACTATAATAAAAGTAATTATAGCCGCGATGAAGGCTACAGGTAATGAATCAGTCATACCTAGCACAAGAAAACCAATGGTAGAAACAAAGGCGACAGAAACCGCGTAAGGAAGTTGTGTTGCAACATGATCAATATGATGACAACGTGCCCCCGTTGAAGACAATATTGTAGTATCTGAAATCGGTGAGCAGTGATCACCAAATACAGAACCTGCTAATACACCCGCCAACATTGGTAGCATCAAGGTAATATCCGTTGCCCCAGCTAAATCACCAGCGATAGGTAACATAATGCCAAACGTGCCCCATGAGGTACCGGTTGAAAATGCCATCACTCCTGATAATAAAAATAAGATCATCGGTAATAACATAGGGTTAATATTCCCTTGTACGAGGGTTGATAAATACTGACCCGTTTTCATATCACCAATAACGCTACCAATACTCCACGCAAATAATAAAATTAAAATCGCACCAAACATGGATTTAGCACCAATCCATAACGTGCGAATAACTTCATTAAATGCAATACGCTGTCGAATGACTGGAATAATCGCGGCAACTAAGCCAAATAAACCACCAAGGCAAAGTGACTTACCCACATCGGTATTTTCAAACGCACCTAGCAGAACAAAAGATTTACCATCTGCTGCTAATGCTTGATAGCCTGTAAAAATCATAAAAAAGAACGTGGCAAATATTAAAATAACAATCGGCCAAATTAAATCGCCAACTTTACCTTTCGTGCTTTCAATAATTTCTAATTCATCTGTTAAATCTTTTGCTTGTTCATCAACATCACTGCCTTCATCAAATCCACGACAATGCATTGCTGCCATTTCATGTTTTTTCATTGGCCCAATATCCCATTGGAACCAAGACACAACAAAAACCATAGCTAAAGCAAAAATAGCATAGAAGTTCATTGGCGCTAGCGTTAAGAATGCGCTGAGTGGTGTATATTCAGTTACTCCATGGGTAACTAAAATGCCACCTATTAAAGTAATAATATAAGCACCCCAGCTTGATGCTGGCATTAGAACGCACATAGGTGCAGCTGTTGAATCCAATATATAAGCTAATTTAGATCGAGATACATAATAGCGATCTGTGACAGGACGAGCGATAGAACCCACAGCCAAACTATTAAAGTAATCATCAACAAAAATAAACACGCCTAAAAATGCAGCAAGCAGCTTCGCGCCTCTTTTCGTTTTAATCTTTGACTGTGCCCATTCAGCAAAAGCTCGAGTACCACCAGACAATGTTAACAATGCTGTCGTCATGCCTAATATAATGAGGAATAAAACAATACTCATATTCCAGGAATTAATCCCCCCCTCAGATATGAATAAGCTTTGTATTGTGCTACCTAAATAAGAAGCAGAATGATTAAATGAAAAGTCATTTAAATAAAGAGCTCCTAATACGATACCCGCACCAAGAGAAACTAACACACGCCGAGAAAGTATCGCTAACCCTAACGCAACAATAGGAGGGATAATGGATACTAATGAATGGGAGTAATCTACTAAATTCATGATCTCAAAGACAACCAAATTAGGTTGGAGATCTACTGGATAACATGGTAGCTAACCATATTTGAAGAACATCTTAGTTCTTCTCTTTCACAGTAGCGCTCCATAGTGAATATGATTATATACTATGGCAGTGTTGCACTTATTCAATACAACCCCAGAAAAAGGATTTGACGTCACTCTTACTTCGGCATTAGCTCCTTTCATTAACCGTCATTGGTTTCACCCTCTTGTTAATTACTATTAGATAATGCGCCTCTACCTTACATCAAGGTTGCGAACATTCTACGTAATGTTTCATTATTTGCAACAACATCACATGAAACATTTAACAACAAATCAAATACCATTGCTTTATAAATAAAAGTTATCTAATTATAGCTTCATTCATTAAATATTATGAACCTACGAGCAGATATGTTTCATTTTGTAACTATGTAATCCGCTATTAACCTACAATCCGATATTCGTATTTTTATAAAAATACGAGTATCGCTATTATTAACAATTAAGAATAAAGAATGTTTAAAGTGTTTTGACATAAAGAATAAAAGTATTACTATTGTAATAAATGATTCGACACTGCTATTATTATTTACAGTTAGTTAAAAATAACAGGAAATATAAAAATGTCTGATGCAATGAAAGCACTTTTAAACCTTCGTAGTCTTCGTGCGCTTTCTCGTGAATATACTTTAGAGCAACTAGAAGAAGCTTTAGAGAAATTAACTACCGTTGTTCAAGAACGTGCTGAAGCTGAAGAAGAAGAACAAGCAAAAGAAAATGAGCGTAATGAAAAATTAGCTCAATATCGTGAAATGCTATTAGCTGATGGTATCGACCCTGAAGAATTGTTAGCAAGCCTTTCAAAAGCACCAAAAGCGAAACGTGCTGCACGTCCAGCTAAATATAAATTCATCGATGAGAATGGTGAAGAAAAAACGTGGACTGGCCAAGGCCGTACACCAAGTGCATTAAAGCAAGCACTTGAAAATGGTAAATCTCTAGAAGAATTTGAAATCTAATTTACTACCATATATTCAGAAAGCTCAACTTAGTTGGGCTTTTTTTATACTTTCATAAAACAAAAAATTATAACTCCCTCATCTAAAAAGCATGCTTTGAAATTTCATAAAGGTATATCTAATAAAAACTTTATCTCACTTTGAAATATGAAAAACCATCTGAAAAATAAAAGTCAGACATTACCGCCTGACTTTTCATACAAATAGTTTAAACAATAGTTATTGATTATAACTATTAAATACGATCAGCGAGATGGCTGACAGCTAACGCAAAATAATGAGAACGATTCCATTTCATTAATGTCTGGTAATTTCCATAAACAAGGTAAGCACGCCCATGTTCATCATCGGGCTGAATCAACCACGCATCAATATCTTCTTTCGGTAAATTCCCACCACTAATAGTACGAACCCCCAATGTTTGCCATTGTGCTAACGTTTTGGTTTTTTCTACATCTGTACCTTTTAAATCAGCCGATAATGATGATGGGATCTTAACTTGACGTCCCCAAGTATATTTATCATTCCAACCTGATTTTTTGAGATAATTCGCAGCAGATGCAAAAACATCCGCTTTAGTATTCCAAATATCAGCTTTGCCGTCATTATTACCATCAACCGCAAAGGTTAAATAAGATGTTGGCATAAACTGGCATTGCCCCATTGCTCCAGCCCATGATCCTTTCATCTCATCAATAGTAATATGACCTTCTTGAAGTATTTGTAATGCCGCCATCACTTGTTTACGAAATAAAGCCTCACGACGTCCCTCATAAGCTAACGTAGTTAGTGCTTCAACAACATGATAATTACCCTGTAATTTACCAAAGTTACTTTCAACCCCCCACAACGCAACAATAAAGCGTGGCTGTACGCCGTATTCTTTACCTATACGTTCTAACGTTGTTTTATTCTCTTGATATAAACGTCGAGCTTGTTTAACTTTCCAATCAGGTACAGCACGTGGAATATATTGATCTAATGTTAACTTTTTCTCAGGCTGGTTTTTATCCGCTTTTACTGCGCGGTGAGTAAACGTAATACCTTTAAAAGCAGAATCGAGAATAGGCTCAGAAATACCATTACCACGCGCTTCTGCTTTTAGCTTATTTATATATGCGTTAAATCCTTCATCAGCAGCAAAAGCTGTTGAGGAAATCCCTAATCCTAAGGCCACAACGGCCGATATAAAACGCTTATGCATAATAACCTTAATTAACTCTGCCGGCTTTCTCGGCTTTATATTGATCCAATAAATTTGTCACAGGTGGTGGAACTTGAAGATAGAAACCTACAGTCTTTAATGCCTCTTTTACTTTTTCGACATTAGCCAAAGCTAACTTTCTACCCTCAAGCTTTATTACCATAACAAATTGCGGTTTACCAAATGTATTCATTAATACTTCAGGCACATCGGAGAAATCATCTTTCTTATTTACGTATAAATACGTGTTATCTTTTTTTAAGCTTTTATAGATTGCACACAACATTTCAATTCGCCTATTTGTTAAAGCTTATTCTTTCTGACAGCTATTTTAACGTATCATTCCTCGTTGGTTTATTTTTCACCATACAGGATGAGACTTTTGTCTGAATTTCCAACGTCAAAGCAAGGATAACTTGCCCCTAACTGCTAGGGAATATACCATGCAAGTACCTTTGTGATAATCAACAAGAATGGTTAATTTAAGCATTAACCATAATAATGCCATGACCAAGACAACTGAACTTAAAGGGAGCTCATTTACGCTCTCTGCTCTTCATTTAATTGATGGTGATATCAAAAAAGCAACTGATCACCTAAAAGAAAAAATTGAACTCGCACCTAATTTCTTTGCATCAGCTCCCGTTGTTATCGATATTTCTAATGCAGGTAAAGATATTAATTTCGAGCAATTAAAAGCAGCAATTGTCGACGCGGGCATGATTCCTGTAGGTATCAGCGGTTGTAAAGAACAAGCGTTACAAAATCAAGCAAAATCTGCTGGGTTTGCTATTATGAATGCCGCACGCACGGTGAAAGAAAAAACAGCAGCAGAATCTACTGAAGTAGAACCATCGTCTCAGCCTGTACAAGGTCGAGAATCCGCACTGATCGTTCGCACTCCAGTTCGTTCTGGTCAACAGATTTATGCTAAAAATCGTGACCTTATCATTCTCAATCATGTGAGTGCGGGCGCTGAAATTATTGCAGATGGTTGCATTCATATTTACGGTACGTTACGTGGTCGTGCATTAGCGGGTGCGAGCGGAGACTCAGAAGCGACAATTTTCTGTCAGAACTTGCAATCTGAACTAATTTCAGTTGCAGGAAACTACTGGCTAAGTGATAACATTCAGGATGAGTTCTGGGGCAAAGGTGTCGTAATTTCAATTGCTGATAATACGCTTAGCATCGAGCACCTGGCTTTATAAAGTTTTAATAAGGAATTGAGTAAATGGCACGAATTATCGTTGTTACTTCAGGTAAAGGCGGCGTTGGTAAAACAACTTCAAGCGCAGCCATTGCATCTGGCCTAGCATTATGCGGTAAAAAAACGGCGGTTATTGATTTTGATATTGGTCTACGTAACCTTGATCTCATTATGGGGTGTGAACGACGTGTCGTTTATGACTTCGTAAACGTGATTAATGGCGAAGCAAATCTGAACCAAGCATTAATTAAAGATAAGCGTGTTGATAACCTTTTTGTTTTACCTGCATCTCAGACTCGTGATAAAGACGCACTCTCTCGTGAAGGCGTTGAGCGTGTTTTAAATGACTTGGATAAAATGAACTTTGATTTCATTATCTGTGACTCTCCGGCAGGTATTGAAACAGGTGCTCTAATGGCACTTTACTTTGCTGATGAAGCGATTGTAACGACGAACCCTGAAGTCTCTTCTGTTCGTGACTCTGATCGTATTCTAGGTATTCTAGATTCTAAATCTCGTCGAGCAGAAGATGGTAAAGAAGCAGTAAAACAACACCTTCTTCTAACACGTTACAACCCAACACGTGTAACTCAAGGTGAAATGCTAAGCGTTCAAGATGTTGAAGAAATTTTACACATCCCTCTTTTAGGTGTTATTCCTGAAAGCCAAGCAGTACTAAACGCATCGAACAAAGGTGAACCGGTTATTTTCGATAAAGAATCTGACGCTGGTATTGCTTATGAAGATACTGTTGCTCGTTTATTGGGAGAGGATCGCCCATTTAAATTCTTAGAGGAAGAGAAGAAAGGCTTCCTAAAACGCTTATTTGGAGGCTAATGTAATATGGCACTGCTCGAGTTTTTCCGCCCGAAAAAGACAACCACAGCGAATGTAGCAAAGGAAAGATTACAGATTATCGTCGCTGAACGTCGTAGTGCTGGACAACCGGCTCCAGCCTACTTGCCTCAATTAAAGCAAGATATTTTAGATGTGATCAGTAAGTACGTTCAAATTGACCCAAATCAAGTATCTGTAAATCTTGATCATAAAGAGGAAGATTTATCCGTACTCGAACTTAACGTCACGTTACCTGACGAAGATCGTTAAGAAAGAAAAACCCGCAACAGCGGGTTTTTTCTTTTCTAGTACGTAGTAATAAAGCAATTAGGATTTTTCGTCTAATAACATTAATACCCGTTGCTCAAATAAATCACGACGCCAGTTCTTCAACATCTCTGGACGTTTTTCATCTCGACGTTGATATTTCCATGCCCAAGATAACACTTGGTGGATCTGTTTTTTAGAGGCTAAGAACTCAGGCGCTAAGCCCGTCTCTTTTTCAACATCCGTTACCACATCTTTGATGTATTTGACCATCTGCTTGTAGTGTGGAAAATCAACTAATCGCTCTATTTTCGCGGGATAATCTTGCGCTGCAATGCGATCGCAATCATGTACCATTTTCAATAAACGGTTACCGTGACGTTGGATCTCCATTGACTCAAAACCTTCTTTCTCAAGCCCTGCCCGTGATTTGATATTAAAACGCGCTAGTTTCCATAAATGTAATTCTTTGACAATGAAGTTTAATGCAATATCACGTTTCTGCGCTTCACGTACTCGCCACGCTGCCACTTTTTGCAAAACCGCAAGTTGCTGTGGATTTAGTTGCCACGCGTTTTTAATATCAATATATGCTTTTTCTGGATCAACAGGCTTAATACGACGTTGCATTACAGATTGGCATTCTTGTTGTAATGCTTCCATATAGCCACGCTCTTCCACCTTAGCTAACAAACGTTCAAACAACGGCTTTAAGTAATAAACATCTGCGGCTGCGTAATCAAGTTGTTTTGCAGTTAATGGACGCGCAAGCCAATTAGTACGCGCTTCGCCTTTATCAAGCTCAACACCAACGTATTCTTTCACTAATGCGCCAAAACCTGTTGAAATACCATGCCCAAGGAAAGCTGCCATTAATTGAGTATCAAACATTGGCGTCGGTAAACAACCAGCATGGTGCTGGAATACTTCAAGATCTTCACCACAAGCATGAAGTACTTTAATCACTGATTGATCACGTAACAGTGCCCATAACGGCTCCATGTCATCAATCTCTAATGGATCAATTAACGATAACTGCTCACCATCGAATAATTGAATCAAACCTAAACGCGGGTATAACGTGCGAGTACGGACAAATTCCGTATCTAGCATGACAGCAGAGTGCGCTCTAGCGGATTCACAACGCAGTCGTAATTGCTCTGTTGTTGTAATTATATCGAAGTTCACAAAATACCTTTTAGGTAAGAGCGGTTGTCACGCTCATAAAAATAAAGTTAATAAAATGCCGGCTAGTTGCCGGCATTTATAATATCGCGCTCTGTTGTTCAAGCAAACTTATCATCACGTGATGACGAGTTTTTTTACTTAACAGTGATTAACAACGTTTATTGTTGTGCTTTTTTATCAGACTCTTCACGCAATACACGACGTAGGATCTTGCCGACATTAGTTTTTGGCAAGTCGTCCATAAATTCAACAACTTTTGGTATCTTATAACCTGTTAAGTGCTGGCGACAATGAGCGATTAACTCATCTTTTGTTAGGCTCTGATCGCGTTTAACAACACAAAGCTTCACCACTTCACCTGATACTTCATGAGCTTGACCAATAGCGGCAACTTCAAGCACTTTATCGTGTAATGCAACGACATCTTCAATCTCATTCGGATAAACATTAAATCCAGAGACTAAGATCATGTCTTTCTTACGATCAACAATATGCAAGAAGCCGTCATCATCAAATTTAACAATATCACCTGTTGATAACCAACCATCATCAGTTAACACTTCTTTGGTTGCTTCAGGGTGTTGCCAGTAGCCTTTCATTACCTGAGGGCCACGAACTTGTAATTCGCCAATACCATCAACACCAACAATATTACCTTCATCATCGACCATACGAACTTCTGTTGAAGGTACAGGTAAGCCAATAGAACCGTTGTATTCTGTCAGATCGTAAGGATAAGCAGCCACCAATGGTGAACACTCTGTTAGACCGTAACCTTCAAGAAGGTAGTTACCTGTGATATTTTGCCATTTTTCTGCAACAGCGCGCTGAACAGCCATACCGCCACCGACAGAAAGACGTAAGTTGCTAAAATCTAATCCTTGGAACTCTTCGTTATTAATAAGTGCATTGAATAACGTATTTACACCTGTGATAGCAGTGAATTGGTAACGTTGAAGCTCTTTAACAAAAGTAGGAATATCACGAGGATTCGTGATCAATAAATTTTGACCACCCATCTCCATTAATAACAAGCAGTTTACTGTTAATGCAAACACATGATAAAGCGGTAATGCCGTAACAATTAACTCACGACCTTCGGTCAGTACTGGACCATACGCACCTTTCGCCTGCATGACGTTCGACACCATATTATGGTGCGATAAGATAGCGCCTTTCGCGACACCTGTTGTACCACCAGTGTACTGTAAGAAAGCCATGTCATCGCCAGTAATATACGGCTTAACATATTGCATTCGACGCCCTTTACGCAGTGCGATACGCATTGAAGTCGCATGTGGTAAATGGTACTTAGGCACCATTTTTTTAATATATTTAACAACGAAATTAACCAAAGTCCCTTTAGGGCGAGACAACTGATCGCCAAGGCTGGTTAAAATCACATTTTTAACACATGTATTTTTAACAACGGCTTCAAGGGTATGAGCAAAGTTAGACACAATAACAATCGCTTTTGCGCCAGAATCATTTAATTGGTGCTCTAACTCTCGTGGGGTGTATAACGGGTTTACGTTAACCACAACACAACCTGCACGTAAAATACCGAATAACGCGATAGGATATTGCAGTAAGTTTGGCATCATTACAGCAACACGGTCACCTTTTTGTAGCTTCAATTCATTTTGAAGGTAAGCTGCAAAGGCACGGCTACGCTCTTCCAATTTACGGAAGGTCATAACTTGTCCCATATTGATGAAAGCGGTTTGATCAGCATATTTGCGTACTGACTGTTCAAACATATCAACTAATGATGAATATGCATCCGGATTAAT
Organism: Photobacterium sp. Ph5; assembly: GCF_022129445.1. Classification (GTDB taxonomy): domain Bacteria; phylum Pseudomonadota; class Gammaproteobacteria; order Enterobacterales; family Vibrionaceae; genus Photobacterium. The sequence continues at coordinate 59,388 of NZ_JADQAQ010000024.1, read as the reverse complement.
TTCAGCCGGTACATCATTCGGATAGCGGCTAAGCCAAACCTTATCCACTCGCATTCTCCTTATTATTAGACTGCTTTAATACCTATACAGCGATACAGGTAAATACTGTACGTATAAATCAAACAAGCGTTTATATCTCAATACAGTACATTTAACTTATAATTAACATCTTGCCAAATTAGCTGAGTAGAAACTTTGAACTTACTCATTGAAAAGCGAAGATTAATCTCTCTCGAGGGAAATAAAAGCCTTAATACAATTCGATACTGTATCTGGCTGTTCTAAATGGCAATGATGTCCCCCGACAATCACTACCTGTGAAAACTGTTGAAGCTTGTATTTATCCAGCGAATCATCACGCAGTTGAGGAAATCCATGACTTCCTACAATCGAATAAATGGGTGCTTCTATCGACGACATAATGGCTTGCGCTTGTTGTGGTGTCATCCGGTAGAGCGATTCACAACGTAGACGATGGTCATGCCGCCAGTACCACAACCCGTTACGCTTAACCGTTGCTCGCTTCACAACAGGCTCTAAACATGTCATGGGTAAGTCATTTACATTGGCACGTAATCGTAATGCTTCAGTAAAAGAACTCATTGCTCTTGCTTTACGGCGTTTAGAACTTTTACGGTATTGCTGTCGACTTTTAATCCCACTCTTTAATCGCTCAACCGTTTGTTCGGCCTCTTCCACTAATGGCGACAAGCCTTCAATTAATACCAACTTATCTATTGATTGAGGATAAGCAGCGCTATAACAACTGGCAATAATCGCACCTAATGAGTGACCAACAAGACACACGCGCGTAGCAGGAAGCTGCATAATGACTTGGTGTAAATCATCAATATAATCGAAAAAGTGATAATAATTATCCCCACTTCGAGAATGTGATAAACCATGTCCAGGTAAATCAATGGCAACAATATTAAAATCTTTCTCTAGTCGTTGCCAAAGTGATGAAAACGTCGCAGCATTATCTTGCCAACCATGAATAAATAACAACACGGGTTTGTTATTCTCTAACGGCGACGATAATGAGAAATTGGCCAGTCCCGCTAGTTCTAATTCAGCAAGCTTGAATGTTATTGCTTCCATGACTTACATTATCACTCTATCAACCACGCGCCCTTGAATGCCAAACGGCGGCATAAAGTAATCATCGCCCCAAAATCCACAGTTAATGCCAATACAACGATTAAATCGCATTGGTGTTTCCATTTGAATTTGTTGCTGTACTTGCCAAATTTGCTCACCTGAAACATTTACCACAGGAAAAGTATAATCGTACTGTCCAACTTTACCTTTTTGCATTCCAGTATATTGCCCGACAACTGTCAGTAAACGTCCTTTGGCATACTCCATAGGATCAAGAAATCCAGGTACATTCGCAATAAATCTACCTTGGGGTTTACTGTTCAATATTGGTCTACCGTCAGAGGTTAACGGCAATGCGACAATTTCAACGCGTGTTTGCTTTGCTTCATTTTTAATTGAAGCAATAATGCCTCCTAACCTGACTTCCTGATGTTGCATTACAGTAGGATGCTCGGCGATAACGCGTAAATCCGTGATAGGATTTTTCGTTTTGGTCTGCAAGCTGGCTGGAACACTGGCGCAGCCTACCATAAAGATTAATATCAGCCCAAGAAATAGCGTGCGAAACATATAAAACCTCTACATAACTGTTCAATATAACAGCAAAAGTAATTATTTACGCATAGTCTACTGACACGTTAAATTAACGTGCTAACGATGAGAATAATAAGGAAAGTATTAGTTGGTTTAAACAACCATATTGATACCGATAAGATCGGAAAGTTGTTCTTTTCTACTATGCTGCATGACATCCATATACATAGATAATGCCTTCTGATGTTTTCCATCAGGGCGATCATACTGTAATTGACGATATTCTTGACTAGCCCACTCTGAGTGTTGCGTTGCCGATAACGATGATAAAGCAAACGTTGATGAAACCGCATCACTTGAAGTACTAGCTTTCGTACTGGAGGTTTGTGAAGCTGAACTGAATGGTTTTGATGGTAATGATATAACACCATGATTGATAGTAACCATAATCCCCTCTCATCATTCATTTAAAAATTAGGCTAAAGAAAAAGTAGCAGCGCCAGCTACTACTCTTTTACTTAATTATTCGCGACCTGGCAGTTTTTTCCATGTCACGGTATCACGTAAATACACAGGGCTTGCTATTTCTGCGCTAACACTTTCACCACGAGCAAAAGCAAATTTCGCTAGGTGCACCATGTCTTGTGAATCAGGATATAACACCGAGCCCTGCTGCATTTCAAAAGGTAGCTTACCTAGAGTATCAGCATACACTTCCCAAGCTGTACCCGCTGTTAACCAAATACCAGATTCGGTCTGAACAGATTCAACTAAAGCCTCAGGCACAATCACCTGCTCTGCACCGATAATTTGCCAATCACCATCCGTTTTACGCTGGTACTGCCCCCAATAGATTTCACCCATACGAGCATCAATAGCTGATAATACATTGTCAGCCTGATGGACACGGTATGTACCTTGCGCCATTGCAGCCAGTGTAGAAACACCAACCATAGGTAAATCAGCACCAAATGCTAAGCCTTGCGCAATACCGATGCCAATACGCACACCAGTAAAACTCCCCGGACCTTGACCATAGGCTAATGCATCAAGTTGCTTTAACTTGATGCCAGCTTCAGCCAGAACAGTATCCACCATTGGCAAAATTTTTGTTGTGTGCTCACGTGGCGCATATTCACAACGAGAGATAACTTCATTACCCATTAATAGGGCAACAGAACAATTTTCAGTTGCAGTATCAACTGCCAAAATTTTGGTGCTCATTCAAGCCTCTGAATGTTGGTTGTCATCTTCAATAACATCATTGTTATTAATAGTAGACAAAAAGTCACTAACCCCTTCAACACTGCGTGTTCGAGGGATTGGCGGTAAGCTTCGTAAAAATACAGCGCCATAATGCCTTGTTACTAATCGGTTATCACAAATGATCAGAGCGCCTTTGTCTTTAGTATCACGGATCAAGCGCCCAACACCCTGCTTTAAAGTGATCACCGCATCAGGTACTTGGACATCGGCAAAAGGATCACCACCACGCATGCGACAATCTTCAATACGTGCTTTTAATAACGGGTCATCTGGTGCTGTAAACGGTAATTTATCAATGATAACACAGCTAAGGGCTTGCCCTCTAACATCAATCCCTTCCCAGAACGCCCCTGTTGCCACTAATAATGCATTACCATGAGCCAAATACTCATTAAGTAACTTTTGTTTGGTTGTTTCACCTTGCGCTAACACGGGTAAATTAAGCTTTTCACGAAATCCTTCAGCAAGATCGCGTACCATTTGGTGAGAGGTACACAAGAAAAAACAACGACCATTATTTGCTTCAATCACAGGTGCCAACATCTCAACCAATTTATTAGCGAGACCATAACTATTAGGTTCAGGTAAATGGCGAGGCACACACAATAGCGCTTGCTCGTTATAATCAAACGGACTTTCAAGCGAAAATTGTTGCTTTGGCTCTAACCCTAGACGATGACTAAAATGGGTGAAATTTTCATCAACTGCTAAAGTGGCTGAAGTGAAAATCCATGCCCCTTTTTGCTCAGCCATTTGCTCTTTAAATTTATCCGCTACAGAGAGCGGCGTGATATTTAAACTAAACTGGCGCGGCGTACATTCATACCAATAGGAATAGCCTGTAATTGCAGTATCTGATACTCGTTTTAGTTTGGCTTTTAGCGTTGCTGCACGTTCAAAGGCTGCATCTAATAATTGGCTTCGACCTAATGCCAGCTTGAGTACATCGTAGGTAAGATCTAACGCATCTGACAATCGAGTTAATTCACGTTGAACAGTGGGTGTTTGCGAAGCTTCTCGCCAGTTCCCCCGAAATCCGGGATCACCTAAAATGATTCGCATTTCAAACGCAGCTTGCTGTAATCTGTCTGCCGTTTTTTGTAGTTGGCGCATATCACGCGCTTCTGTGCGATAGCCAATATCAATATCTTTCGCGAGTTCAATTAATTGGCGACTGGTTAGACTCTGGCCAAAGTACTGACTGGCAATATCAGGCATTTGGTGGGCTTCATCAAAGATAAACACCTCAGCTTCTGGAATTAATTCACCAAAACCTGTTTCTTTAATGGCTAAATCAGCCAAGAATAAATGGTGATTCACCACCACAACATCGGCTTCCATTGCTTTGCGACGTGCTTTAACGACAAAGCAATCATCATACGAGGGACACTCACGGCCTAAGCAGTTATCATTGGTAGAGGTAATTAACGGAATAACGGGGCTATCTTCTGCGATATCTTCACATTCACCAAAATCACCACTTTTTGATGATGAAGACCATTGTCGAATTTTAACCAACTGCGTTAATAACGTCGGATCGGATTCCACATCATGGCTTTCTATCACTTGGCGATTCAAACGATCCACACATAAATAGTTTGCTCGCCCTTTTAACAACGCGACACGCCCCGTAAAGCCAATCGCATCAGCCATTAATGGCAAATCACGGTGAAATAATTGCTCTTGAAGGTTTTTAGAGCCTGTACTGATAATAGTTTTCTTACCACTAAGCAAAGCGGGGATCACATAAGCAAAGGTTTTGCCTGTACCCGTTCCGGCTTCAACCACCAGCTGAGACTCATGTTTGATTGCGTCAGCCACAGCATTCGCCATATCTATTTGAGGTTGACGAGCCTGAAAACCAGGGATGGCTTTATCTAATGCGCCACCAGAGGCAAAAAACTTTGTTATCATCTACTTCGCACTATTGGTTATATATACAGTATTCATTATGCCAATTATCCTAGTTCTCGACTAGTCTTCTATCCTCTCATTACGAAAATTAACAACATCACTTTCTTATTAATAACATCACCTAACAAATAAATACTTTGACCATAAGGTTAAATCTAGGTAATAGTTAATTAAGATCTTTGTAACACGCAATGTATTATATGCGTGAATCGCAGTCAGGAAACGACATGGAAAAGAAAACACTCCTCACGGAATGCCCAGATGAAATGGGACTAATCGCCAAAATTACCAACATTTGTCATAAGCACCAACTAAATATTATCAACAATAAAGAATATGTTGATAACACTCATAATCAATTTTTCATGCGTACCGAGCTTGAAGGCTATTTTAATGATACAACCTTCCTCGCAGATATTGATCATGCTTTACCTAAAGGTAGCAAACGTCGCTTAATCAGTTCTGATCGCAAGAAAGTAGTGATCATGGTGACAAAAGAAGCACACTGCTTAGGTGATATTCTTGTTAAAGCCTTCGATGGTTCATTAGATATCGACATTGCTGCGGTTGTTGGTAATTACGACACTCTACAAGGGCTAACGGAAAAGTTTGATATCCCGTTCCATCATGTTTGCCATGAAGGATTAAGCCGTGAAGAGCACGAGACAAAACTATTAGAAGCGGTACAACAGTATCAACCAAATTACGTGGTACTGGCGAAATATATGCGCATTTTAACCCCTAATTTTGTTGCTCAATTCCCTAATAAAATCATCAACATTCATCACAGCTTCTTACCAGCATTTATTGGCGCGAAGCCTTATCAACAAGCCTTTGAACGTGGTGTGAAAATCATTGGTGCAACCGCTCACTTTGTCACTAACGATCTTGATGAAGGGCCTATCATTACCCAAAACGTCATCCCTGTTGATCATAGTTTCAGTGCAGTTGAAATGGCAAAGTCTGGTCGTGATGTAGAAAAATCTGTACTCAGTAAAGCATTAGGTCTTGCGGTAGACGATCGTATTTTTGTCTATGGTAACCGCACGGTTATTTTATAATCAGAAAAATACACTAGTAACCAAACTCGCGTAGTAATCTTTGGGTATTACTACGCTTTTTATTATTCGTATTTACAGCAACTATGCTTGTTCACTTTCTAATACTGCTTTTAACGAGTGTCCGTGTAATTTAATACATACCCCATCACGTTTAAACGCAAAAGTAGGATTCGCTAAACGTTCATCTTCACCTGATGGTGAACTGGCTTTGACTTTGATCCCCTTCGCACCTAACCCATCCCAATCTAATTGTGGTAATTTTTCTAGTAAATCTGCTTTTAATTCTTCAATCGTTTTTGCACTGGATGGCACCACAAACTCAATATGCTCCCAGCCCTGTTGCGGATAAACTTTATCACTCGGATAAGGCAACTCTAACGCTTCGATTGTCCAGCCATCGACGGCTAATGGCTGTTCAAACCCAATAATCACAATAGGACGACCATTGATCATATTGTTAGACCATTCTTCACCATAACTCAGCCAGGCTTGATGTAACTGTTGCGCCACGTATTGATCATTGACACGTAATGCAATGTGATCGGCTTGGTAATCAGCCAGTGAAATCCCTAAATCATCAATCAATGCATTAATCGCTTTCATAAACTCAGGTAACTGCGCAAGCATCTGCGTTGGGTGAAGATTATATTGTTTAAGCTTGTGCATAAATTAATCCCATTATTGATGGCTATAACTATAATTAGACGAAGTGAATAATTATCCATTTTTCGTGATTTAATGAAACATGAATTTAACGCACTTCATTCTCAATACAATAGCGTGTTACACATTATTTACCCATAACAAAAAAAGTTTAAAAAAAAACGTAAACAATGGGTTTTTCCAGTTGCCAAAGTACCTCCATCTGTGGGTATTATTAGGACAATACCTACTACGTATTCAAGACTTCGGTGCATATTTAGATATTCGCGACCCCGTCAAAAATACTCACGTTAAATATTTGATTTACTTATGTTGTCATTTTGTTTTATTTCGTGATTATTTTTGACGGTGATCTTGTAATACGTAGACATTTTTGCCTTTTATTAATAATTGGCGTTACAAATGATTTAAGGATCAGCGTGTGAACATTCAAGCACTTATTAACGATAAAGTATCTCAGGCTTTAGAAGCCGCTGGCGCACCTGCAGGCAGCCCAGCCGCAGTTCGCCAATCAGCTAAAGCGCAGTTTGGTGATTACCAAGCGAACGGTGTTATGGGCGTAGCAAAGAAACTAGGTACTAATCCACGCGAATTCGCACAAAAAGTTATCGACTGCTTAGAGCTAGATGGTATTGCTGAGAAAGTTGAAATTGCAGGCCCAGGCTTTATCAACATTTTCCTAAACAAAGCATGGTTAGCAGAACGTGGCGAAGAAGCACTGAAAGATGAGCGTCTAGCCGTTAATACTGAAACAGCACAAAACATTGTTGTTGACTACTCAGCGCCAAACGTTGCAAAAGAGATGCACGTAGGCCACTTACGCTCAACTATCATCGGTGATGCTGTTGTACGTACTCTTGAATTTTTAGGCCACAATGTTATCCGAGCTAACCACCTAGGTGACTGGGGTACGCAATTCGGTATGCTTATTGCTAACATGCAGCGTAAAGAGCAAGAAGGCACTGATGTTTCTATGAACATCAGCGATCTTGAAGGCTTCTACCGTGAATCTAAAGTACTTTACGATGAAGACGCTGAGTTCGGTGAAACTGCGCGTAACTTCGTTGTTCGCCTACAAAGCGGTGACGAGTACTGCTTAGAGAAGTGGAAGCAACTTGTTGAGATCACACTAAAGCAGAACCAACGTAACTACGATCGTCTAAACGTGTCGCTAACTGATGACAACGTAATGGGCGAATCTATGTACAACGACATGCTACCTGGCGTTGTTGCAGATCTTAAAGAAAAAGGTCTAGCAGTAGAGAGCGACGGTGCAACAGTTGTTTACCTAGACGAATACAAAAACAAAGACGGCGAGCCTATGGGTGTGATCATCCAGAAGCGTGACGGCGGTTACCTATACACAACTACCGACATCGCTTGTGCTAAGTACCGTTACGAACAACTACATGCGGATCGCGTGCTTTACTTCATCGACTCACGTCAACACCAACACCTAATGATGGCTTGGGAAATCGTACGTAAAGCGGGTTACGTGCCAGAGAGTGTATCTCTAGAGCACCACGCATTCGGTATGATGCTAGGTAAAGACGGTCGTCCATTTAAGACTCGTGCCGGTGGTACAGTTCGTCTAGCTGATCTACTTGATGAAGCAGAAGAGCGTGCTAACAAGCTAATCGAAGAGAAGAACCCTGAACTAAGTGCTGAAGAGAAAGCAAACATTGCACAAACTGTTGCTATGGCTGCAGTTAAGTACTCTGATCTTTCTAAGCACCGTACGACAGACTACATCTTCGATTGGGACAACATGTTGGCATTCGAAGGTAACACTGCACCATACATGCAGTACGCATACACTCGTGTAGCATCTATCTTTAAGCGTGCGAACGTTGAGCTAGCAGATCTTACTCAACCTATCGTTATCACTGACGAAAAAGAGCAAGCACTACTGTCTAAACTACTTCAATTCGAAGAAGCTGTTCAATCTGTAGCGCGTGAAGGTCAGCCACACCTAATGTGTACTTACCTATTCGAACTTGCAGGTATGTTCTCTAGCTTCTACGAAGCATGCCCAATCCTTAACGCTGACGAAGCAACCAAGCAAAGCCGTTTGAAGCTTGCATTGCTAACATCAAAAACTATCAAACAAGGTCTAGATCTTCTTGGTATCGAAACACTAGAGCGTATGTAATTCACATTCCTCTTTACATTGAAAAGCCTTCCATCTGGAAGGCTTTTTTATATCTGACGATTAAGTAACACGACTAAAATTATTGTCCAAATCGCTGACCACCGTCGTTGAGCCAAGCAAGTTCGCCCTGAGTTGATAAGCGTCCTTGTACTGCGTTACGGTAAGGAAAACGACCAAACTGTTTAATCACCTCAAAGTGGCTTTTCGCATAGTTATAAAAGCCGTCAAAAAGCTCACTATTTTCAGCTGAAGTACATTCTGTTAATTGCTTAAAACGGAATACGCTCTCTTCTTGATCTTCTAAATCTTCAGCATGCTCTAGTGGTAAATAGAAGAATACACGCTCAATTGCCGTTAATTCCATATCTTGATTTAACGCTAAGCCACGTTTACATAGTGCTAAAGCTAATGAATCGTAACGGAACGCCGCACTTAAACCTCGATAAATATTACGGCTAAATTGATCCAATAAGATGATCAGAGCTAAACGTCCTTTCGCTGTTTCACACCAATGATTGAGATCTCCTTTACCCGCTTTACTTACCCATGACTGAAAATGCTCTTTGATATAAGCATCAACCTCATCACCGCCTAAAAACCAAAGCGAGTGTTTATTTTCTCTTGTCACTTCACCATCAAGTTCGCCAAACCAATAATCGAGTACAAACTGATATTCGCTTGCCATACATAGCCTCACAATAAATTCGTGTAATTAACAAAATGTTAGAGAATACGTTAAGGATAATACCAATAAGCTGGAATTAGGCATACTATGATAACTATTGCTCTGGCTTGTGAGCCATAATGTACCATTAAGGAATAATTACATGCATTTCACTCTTCATCCTCGTCTAGAATCAGATACTACAGTGCTTGGTGACTTTCCTCTTTCTCGTGTTTTACTATCAAAAGAAGCTTTAGGCCCGTGGATTATCCTTGTTCCTCGTGTTGACGAACTACGTGAGATCCACCATCTACCAGAACAAGATCAATTTCAACTAATGCGTGAATCCAGTGCAGTTGCTACTTTGCTAGAAAATGATTATCAAGCAGAAAAAATTAATGTTGGTGCATTAGGTAATTTAGTTCCACAGCTGCATTTACACCACATTGCACGATTTAGTGATGATATTGCATGGCCAGGCCCAATTTGGGGTAACACTGATGGCATCCAACGTAGTGATGAATTACAAGCAGCATTAGCAGAAGAGTTACGTGCAGAGCTAAGTCAAATTGAAGGCTTTAACGCAATCAGTTAATAACTTAAAAACATAGATAAACAAAAAGGCAGCTCGTAAGCTGCCTTTGTTTTATCTCATGGTGTGATTATCGCATCACCGTGATGGAAAGCTCGTTATCAGCAAGACAACGATACCAAACCTCTTTGGCGGTTTGGCAGCAATCTGTAGTATCGCAGCCAACCAACTCTCGTCCAACAGAACCTTTACGGATCCAAACCTCAAGCATCGCTTCAACCCCGTCTTCCGACATTCCGAAGTGTTGCGAAAGCTGTTTACGACTCACTCGTCCATGCTGTTCAATGTATTGTTTTAGCTGCTGTAAGATCATTCTACTAACAAGCCTTCAAGGTTAGTTTGCTTTTTCCCTTCTCGTTTCAACAACAGGAAGATACCGCCATTAATCAAGACGAAGAAGCCAATCCAAAATGCACTCGTTGCAGGATGATCAACAAAGTGAGCAATTTGGTAGAACCAAGTAGCAAACGAGTAAGCCATTAACATAGTCCAACCTGCAATAAACAGAGCAAACTTCTGACCAAATTCACGTACATAAGCACCCATTGCAGCCGCACATGGTGTGTAAAGCAGAATGAAAATCAAATATGCCATTGCTGCTGCACCACTTACGAAGTGCGCTTGAATGTTACCGTATACAGATTCGTTAACACCTTGCTCTTCAGCAACGGCTTGTTTGTTTTCTAAATCACCAACTTCGATACCCAGTGGATCGCTAAAGCTTAATGCTGCTAGGTTATCACCAACCGATTGAATCGCTTCTTTTAAGCTAGCAACAAGGTTGTATTCTTCATTGCTATCATCTGTTGCTGGTGCGTATAAGCTGTTTAGCGTACCTACAACGGCTTCTTTTGCGAAAATACCCGTAATGATACCAACTGTTGCAGGCCAGTTATCCGCTTTCACGCCAATAGGCTCAAGCACAGGCGTTACCACTTGTGATGCTTTAGATAGCACAGAGTTAGATGTATCTTCGTTACCGAATGAACCATCAGTCCCTAATGAGTTAAAGAAGCTTAATACCGCCACAACGACAACGATGGTTTTACCAGCACCAAATACAAAGCGCTTTAGCTTTTGCCAAGTTTTGATCACAACGTTACGAATAGTTGGTAATTCGTAGTTTGGCATTTCCATGATAAAGCTATCACTAGAGCCTGGGTAAAGCGTTGAACGTAAAATAAGACCCGTCATCACTGCTGCCACAATACCTAATAGGTACAGTGCAAATACCACATTCTGACCATTTTCAGGGAAGAATGCTGCTGCAAACAATGCATATACCGGTAAACGTGCGCCACATGACATAAACGGTGCCATTGCCGCAGCAAGTTTACGCTCACGCTCTTGCTCTAGAGTACGTGTCGCCATGATCGCAGGTACGTTACAACCAAAGCCAAGCACTAGGGGAACAAATGCTTTACCCGGCAAACCTACTTTTTGCATCACTTTATCAAGAACAAACGCAGCACGTGCCATGTAACCTGAGCTTTCAAGAACCGCAAGGAATAAGTACAAACATGCAATCACAGGAATAAAGGTTGCAACTGTTTGGATACCACCACCGATACCGTTGGCAATAATTGTTACTAACCATACAGGCAAGTGATCGTCTAATAGATGATGGCCACCATCAACTAATAACGCACCAAAGCTAATATCAAAGAAATCAATAAATGCACTACCAATGTTTATCGCAAACATAAACATCACGTACATTACTAAGAAGAAAAATGGGATACCAACAAAGCGGTTCAGTAATACACGGTCAATTTTATCCGTTAAGCTGTTACTTAAACGACCTTCTTGACGACGCACTTTTTGACATAACTGATGTAAGAAGGTGTAACGTACATCAGCCACTTGAATATCAGGATCAACAGTATTCAATAAATTCGCACGTAAACCACATGCTGTCGCTTTATCTTCATCAGATAGCGTATTGATCACTAAAGTATCATTTTCTAATACACGGATACCTTGTGCACGAGCATTTAGCTTATCGTTATGTTTGAACAACGGTGCTAATTGACTCACAGCTTGCTCAAAATCTTGACCATAATCGAGCTCAAACTCGTTAACCACAACACCTTGCGTTAACATCTTGTGTAGCTTAGTTTTGAACTCTGCAATACGTTCCATGTTGTTAGCAGATAATGCTAATACAGGACAACCCAGTGCTTTTTCAAGCGCCTTAATATCTAGCACCTGACGCTGACGTTTAAGTACGTCCATTTTATTAAGCACGACTACCATTGGACGACCTAGCTCACGGAGCTGTAGCGTCATGTATAAACTACGCTCTAAGCTCGATGCATCAACAACGTTGATAATCACATCCGCAGGCGTGGTTAAAATTGCACGTGAAGCAATAGCCTCATCAAGGCTGTTAGCATCATTTGCACTATCAAGGTTGTAGATACCTGGAAGATCGGTCAGGGAGAAATCATCGCCATTATGTTGGTATCGACCTGTTTTCTTCTCAACCGTTACACCAGCCCAGTTACCTACTTGCTGTTTAGCGCCTGTTAAACCATTAAATAGAGTCGTTTTACCACTATTGGGATTACCAACAGTCAGAATATTGTATTGCATTACAGCGCCTCAACCTCGATATTTTCTGCAATTTGCTTACGTAAAGCGATATCAACACCACGCACACGTACTTGAAGCGGATCACCCAAAGGTGCCACACGAACAACGGTAATCTCTGTTCGAGGTAGTAACCCCATAACCATTAATTTTTTGCGCGTCGCTGAGGGTAACGCAGACATATTAATGACGGTCCCACAGTTTCCGCATGACATCTCTGACAGCTTCATAGTAAATCGTTACCTTAATAAGAATTATTAGCATTTCTGATTCGAATTTTACATATTGATATATTTCATGTCTTGTTATAAATCAAAAAAATATTTCTTTTTTGCCATTTTATATTTTAAATACGACAAAAAAATACCGAAAACACTGGCAATACAACAACTTAATTCCACACAGGAATATATGGGTTTTTTAATTAATTAAATTCAATAATCAAAGCAATAAAAAAGCGCACAATATGTGCGCTTTTTTTATGATTAAACAGCTTAGCTCGATATTACATCTTTAAACTTATTCTTATAAAAGCTAACTTGTTTCATAAAGTTTTTACGTTCTTTACCATATAATGGATCAGCTTGTGGTAATGGTACTTTCATTGCATTCACAGGACGGCCATTTTTTATCAATTCAAAATGTAAGTGTGGGCCTGTTGAACGTCCTGTATTGCCACTTTTAGCAATACGTTGTCCCATTTTAACTTTATCACCCACTTTCACTTCACGTTTACTTAGATGTAAATAACGTGTCATGTATTCTCGACCATGCTTAACGACAATATAGTTACCTGCTAATGGATGATAACGTGATTTTACAACTATGCCATCACCTGCAGCCAAGACTGATGTACCAATAGGCACGGCAAAGTCAGTACCATTATGTGGTGAGCGACGCCCTGTTATCGGATGCAGTCTATTCGGGTTAAATGACGAACTAATACGGTAACGTTTTGGTGTCGGTATACGTCTAAATGAGCGATTTAAACTGTGCGCACTACTATCATAGAACTGATCATCATCGCCTCTAATAATAAAGGTTGAGTTCTTACCATTCGCTGATTTGTAGTAAAAAGCGTTAACGTCACCTTTACTCACTGCTTTACCATCAATAAATTCTCGATCAATGCCTACAGCAAAACGATCCCCTTTATGCGCTTCACGGCCAAGGTTAAACTTCCATTGTAAGGCTTTAACTAATGTTTGGATCTGAGTCGGTGTTAGGCCAGCGGCTCGAGCTGAGTTATAAAAACTGCCATTAACACGTCCGATAATCGTAACGGGTTTTATCTCTCCTTTTTGAACTATCTCTTTATAAACATAACCTTTTTTCGATAGTGTAAAAGCATCGGTTTCTTTTTTACTACGGATTATTTTAAGTTCTGTTAATTTGCCATCATCATTGACTTCCCACTCAAGGGTTTGTCCAACACGTAAGTGCTGCACTGACTTGTTTGCATCAATTAAACGGTACATATCAGAAATAGGTAAGCCGTACTGTGAGAAAATAATCCCCAGTGTTTCACCTGATGCGACACGGTGTTTATGCTCAACTTCCGCTTTAGCTTCAACAAGTTGTTGCTCTATTTCATCTTTTGGCGCTTGAAATTCAGGATCATTTTGATCAAGAGAAACACCTAGTGGCTCACTATCTTGTTCAGATAATAAATCTAGTTTAGATGGTAATGCTATATCAACGCGTTTATTGACGCTTGATGATGGGAAAGTTACTTGTTGCTTTGATGGCTGCCACATTATGGCAGCCATCATAAGTACAGTGGTGGAAACTAACGCAATTTTGTGCTGACGCGGCAGCTCTTTAATAGAAGTTGCTGCCGCTTTATATAATTTCATTTTCTATTTTAAACACTTGGCAAAGCTCTGTCCGAGTTCCTTGATAAATCGAACGTATCCTCCCTTGCCCTCTTTGACATTGGTCGCCATTGGGTCAAGAGTTCCTATGTTTACATCAGTACCGCTTGTTACGCTATCAACAACTGCAGGTGAAAACTGTGGCTCACTAAACACACAATAAGCTTTATTATCTTGTAGTGCTTTTCGAATTGTTATCAAGGTTTTTGCGCCAGGTCGACGATCAGGTTCAACCGTAAAATGCCCAAGATTATTTAGGTCAAATTGATGTTCAAAATAGCCATAACCATCATGAAAAACATAATAACCTTTATTTGAAACGGGTTTTAACTCAGCATTCAAATCGGTGACAGCCTGATTCACTTCTGAAGTAAACGTTGAAAGATTATCGAGATAAACAGTTTTATGCAATGGATCATGTTTAATCAATGCCTTCGTGATCACATTTGCAGCTTCAATTGTCTGTTTTGGCCCCATCCAAAAGTGTGGATTCAAGCCTGAATGATCATGATGATGTCCAGCATGATCGTCATGACCATCGTGATCAGCATGGTCATCATGACCTTCATGATCGCTATGTTCAGCATGTTGCGTTGCTTTCTCACCGCCATAATTTAGGAAGTTAATCCCAGCTTGTTGCGTTAATGCAAAACTATTTGGATTGGTTGCCATTAATTTGGTTAAAAAAGTTTCTAATTGAGGTCCAACCCAAATAACAAGATCTGCATTATTTAATTTTTTTACATCAGAAGGACGTAAAGCATAGTCATGAGGAGAAACCCCAGGTGGAAGAATAGCGGTAGAGGTTGCTGCACCTTGCGTTAATTCACTCACAATAAGGTTTAACGGTTTTATTGTAGTCACTACATTAAATTCTTTTGCCATCGCAGAGCTTGATAATACTAACGCGGCTACACAAGCAAATGATGATATACGCTGCATGTTTTGTCCTAATAATTGTAATTACATTATTACGCAACTAGCCTATTTTTACAGTCTAATCGCATATTCCCTAACAAATGAGATAATGTTATAATATAACAAATCAAGCGATGTTATATTATAACATTTAATTTATTGCAAAGCCTATTTAAGTAAGCTTCATTTATGACAACCCTAGTCGAACTACAATCAGTAACCGTTTCATTCGGTGAGCGCGATGTATTAGATAACATTTCGCTTCAAGTTAAACGTGGTGAAATTACCACTTTAATTGGTCCTAATGGCGCAGGTAAATCCACTCTTGTAAAAGTCATTACAGGACTTAGTAAACCCACAAAAGGAAAAGTGGTTCGTAAAAAAGGGATCCGCATTGGTTACGTACCTCAGAAATTACGTTTAAATGATACGCTTCCACTCTCTGTTGATCGTTTTATGCGTCTTGCTGGACGCTACTCTCAAGAGCAACGTATTGAAGCACTTGAAATGGTCAACGGTCGCCGCCTACTAAACAGTGATATGCATGGCCTATCTGGTGGTGAAATGCAGCGAGTATTACTTGCGCGTGCTTTATTACAAAAACCTGATTTACTAGTACTTGATGAGCCTGTACAAGGGGTCGATGTCAATGGTCAATTAGAACTTTATCGCTTGATCCAACAATTACGTGATTTACTTAACTGTGCCATCTTAATGGTATCTCACGACTTACACCTTGTAATGGCAAAAACAGATAATGTGATTTGTTTGCAACATCACATATGTTGTTCTGGTAGCCCACTGACCGTGACAAGTCACCCTAAATACATTGCATTATTCGGTCAAACCTCGACAGAGCAACTTGCTGTCTATGAACATAAACATAATCACCAGCATGACGATTCAGGTAAAACTCATAAATGCTGTAATAACCATCAGGAATCGAAAGCATGATTGAGTTTCTTCTTCCCGCACTGATAGCAGGTATTGGTATTGCAATCCTTGCTGGACCATTAGGCTCATTTGTTGTTTGGCGAAAAATGGCTTATTTCGGCGATACATTATCTCATGCATCGCTACTTGGTATTGCTTTAGGTTTTCTCTTTAATATCAACTTAAATCTAGCATTGGTTATCTGTTGTTTAGTGCTTGCAGTTGTACTCGTTACACTACAAAAACAGCGTTATGTGGCCACAGATACTTTACTGGGCATTTTAGCCCATAGTGCTTTATCGCTAGGTCTGGTTGCTGTTAGCTTCTTAGATAATGTCCGTATTGACCTAATGTCATACTTATTTGGTGATTTACTTGCTGTCACAACCACCGATATCTTGTGGATTTATTGTGGTGGTGCGGTCGTTTTAGCATTATTAATTTATCTATGGCGACCGCTACTTTCTATGACGATTAGTGAAGAGATGGCTCAAGTAGAAGGCGTAAATGTTGACTTAATGCGCCTATTATTGATGTTAATGGTAGGTATGGTAATCGCTGTTGCTATGAAATTTGTTGGCGCATTGATCATTACATCATTACTTATCATTCCTGCCGCAACCGCACGACGTTTTTCACACAGTCCAGAATCAATGGCCGTATTTGCGTCAATTATTGGCGCGATAGCAGTGGTTCTTGGTCTTGCAATGTCATGGCATTACGACACACCAGCAGGCCCTTCTGTTGTTGTATCTGCCGCTGCGATGTTTATGCTTAGCCAGCTAAAACGAACAGCGCGTTAACCTTACCTTCATTCATTGGGTAGCTGACAATATTATTAAATATAAATGTCATAATAATAGACAAATTCTGTCACTACCCATCCTTACTCTTTTCCTGCTCACTAATTAAATCAATAATGACTGAACACAGGAAAGCAAAGCTATGAGTAAGGAAACGTTCGATCCTACCCGCTACAACAACAGTAATAACAAAGCATTTGATGATGTACTGCAGGCAAATTTACAACGCCGAAGCATCCTAAAAGGCGGTTTAGGCATGAGTGCAATGACTGCACTCGGTGCCTTTGGTCTTGCAGGTTGTAACTCATCAAGCACTACAGCAACAACCGCTAAGGTAGCTGATCGTTCTCAAGCTGTTTTAAATTTTGACTCTATTCCAGGCTCATTAACTGATGCCGTTTCTATTCCTTCAGGTTACAGCGCGCAAGTATTAGTGCCTTGGGGGACTCCATTAAACGCTACGGCTAATGCATGGAAAAATGATGGGACAAATAACAGTACAGATCAGTTAAATGCATTAGGTATGCACCATGACGGCATGCATTTCTTTCCATTAAACGAAGAATCTACTGATGGATTACTGTGTATCAACCATGAATACATCGATCAACAAGCCCTGCACCCAAACTGGGACAAAGATGCCGAAAGAGCCAAAACAGTACGTACTGACATAGATGAAATCCGTAAAGAGATCAACGCTCATGGTATTTCTGTTGTTCGTATCCAACTTGAAAATAACCAATGGACGTTAATCGACAACGATCCACTTAATCGTCGCTACACTGGTGCGACTGTAATGGATTTATCAGGCCCTCTCGCACATTCAGAGTTAACTGTCACTCGCTTCTCACCTGACGGTAGTCAAGCACGTGGAACACTTAACAACTGTGGTAACGGTTATACACCGTGGGGAACTTACCTCACCTGTGAAGAAAACTGGCCGGGCTATTTTACAAACACAGGTACACGTACCGAAGAGCAAGATCGTATTGGTATTTCAGGTACTGGTAAGTATTTACAAGGTCGCTATAAGTGGGAAACATTAGCGGGTCATGATGACGAACGTCTTGATGAGTTTTCCCGTTTTAATCTAGCACCAAAAGGTAATTCATCGCTTGACGATTACCGAAATGAAGCCAATGGTCATGGCTACATTGTTGAAATTGATCCATATACAAAAAACTCTCGAGCTAAAAAACGTACCGCGTTAGGGCGTTTCCGCCACGAAGGCTGTACCTTTGGCAAGCTAGAAGAAGGCAAGCCTGTAATCTTTTATTCAGGCCATGATTCACGCTTTGAATACCTGTACAAATTTGAGTCAGCAGCACTATGGGATCCTGCGGATGCTTCACCTTCAAACCGCTTATTAACCGGTGATAAGTATATGGATGAAGGCACACTATATGTTGCTCGATTTAATGAAGGCAGTACAGGAACTTGGCTGCCATTAACACTTGATAGCATCACAACTTCAGGTGATACACTGGCTTCACACTTTAATTCTTTGGCTGAAATTATCATTAATACTGCAGGTGCAGCAGATTTAGTTGGAGCTACGCCGATGGATCGTCCTGAGTGGGCAGCGGTTGATCCATTTACGGGCTCTGTTTACCTCACCCTAACCAATAACACTAAACGTAAAGACAGCACTAACCCTGCCAACCCTCGCCTAAATAATAAATTTGGTCATATCATTCGCTGGGATGAAGGTGAAAAACCAACAGAGTTTAACTGGGATATTTTCGTTTTCGGCTCACCAAGTAATGGTGATGAAGAAACAAACCGCTCAGGTTTAACCGATCTAAATCAGTTTGCTAGTCCTGATGGCTTAGCTTTTGATACACGCGGAATTATGTGGATTCAAACCGACAATGGTGCAGATGAAGTTGAAGAATACACCAATGATCAAATGCTTGCCGTTGTACCATCTCAACTGTTAGATGGAGAGGATAAACAAACGGTTATTTCAAGCTCAAATCAAGCAGAGTTAAAACGTTTCTTTGTCGGACCAAATGGCTGTGAAGTCACAGGTTTTACCATTAGTCCTGACTACAAATCTCTATTTGTTAATATTCAACATCCAGACAATTGGCCATATAGTGATAATGCCGCCGAAGCAGCACCTAGCGGCACAGAGGTTCGACCGCGTTCATCAACAGTCGTTATTCGCCGTGACGATGGTGGTGAAATTGGTGTTTAATTTTCTATATTAAGCCATAACAAAAAGCCCTGCTTAAATAGCAGGGCTTTCTTTTCAACCAGTATATAGAAATTACCAGTTAGTTACTTCACGTAAAGCTTTACCGATATCTGCTAAGCTTTTCACTGTTTTAACGCCCGCTTCTTCAAGTGCAGAAAATTTATCTTCAGCCGTACCTTTACCGCCAGAGATAATCGCACCTGCATGACCCATACGCTTGCCAGGAGGCGCTGTAACACCCGCAATGTAAGAAACAACAGGTTTTGTCACGTTCTCTTTAATATAAGCTGCCGCTTCTTCTTCAGCAGTACCACCGATTTCACCAATCATTACAATCGCTTCTGTCGCTGGATCTTTTTCAAACATCTCAAGGATATCAATAAAATTTGAACCTGGGATTGGATCACCACCGATGCCTACACATGTAGATTGACCAAAGCCTTCATCTGTTGTTTGCTTAACCGCTTCGTAAGTCAATGTACCTGAACGCGATACGATACCTACTTTACCTGCTTTATGGATATGACCCGGCATAATACCAATCTTACACTCATCAGGTGTAATAACACCCGGACAGTTAGGACCAATCATACGAACGCCAGCTTCATCAAGGCGAACTTTAACATCTAGCATATCCAGTGTTGGAATGCCTTCTGTAATCGTTACGATAAGCTCGATACCAGCATCAATTGCTTCTAAAATTGCATCTTTACAAAACGGTGCGGGTACATAGATAACTGTCGCTGTTGCACCAGTCACTTCAACCGCTTCACGTACCGTATTAAATACAGGTAGACCTAGGTGTGTTGTTCCGCCTTTACCTGGAGAAACACCACCAACCATTTGTGTTCCGTACTCAATCGCTTGCTCTGAGTGGAATGTACCTTGTCCGCCAGTAAAGCCCTGACAAATCACTTTAGTATCTTTATTAATTAAAACCGACATTATTTACCCTCCGCTGCAGCAACAACTTTTTCCGCCGCTTCTGTTAACGAAGTCGCAGCAATAATATTAAGACCACTATCTGCAAGTTTCGCCGCACCTACTTCTGCGTTGTTACCTTCAAGGCGAACAACAACTGGTACTTTAACGCCAACTTCTGCAATAGCGCCGATGATGCCATCAGCAATCAAATCACAACGTACAATACCACCGAAGATATTAACCAATACGGCTTTTACGTTGCTATCAGAGAGGATAATTTTAAATGCTTCAGTAACACGCTCTTTCGTTGCACCGCCACCAACATCAAGGAAGTTAGCAGGTTGTCCACCATGCAGGTTAACGATATCCATCGTACCCATTGCAAGGCCAGCACCATTAACCATACAGCCAATGTTTCCATCTAGCGCAACGTAGTTTAATTCCCACTGCGCAGCATGTGCTTCACGCTCATCTTCTTGTGATGGATCATGCATTTCACGTAGCTTAGGCTGGCGGTACATTGCGTTAGAATCGATATTAATCTTACCGTCTAGGCACAATAAGTTATTATCGCCTGTGATAACTAGTGGGTTAATTTCAAGGAGTGCAAGATCATATTCAGCAAACATATTTGCTAAGCCCATAAAGATCTTAGTAAATTGTTTAATCTGATCGCCTTTAAGGCCCAGTTTGAATGCTAGCTCACGTCCTTGGTATGGCTGAGGCCCAACCAATGGATCAATCGCTGCTTTATGAATAAGTTCAGGTGTCTCTTCTGCTACTTTTTCAATTTCCACACCACCTTCAGTTGATGCCATGAAAACAATACGACGAGAGCCACGATCAACCACTGCACCTAAGTACAACTCATTGGCAATATTCGATGCTTCTTCAACTAAGATTTTGGTTACCGGTTGTCCATTTGCATCTGTTTGGTAAGTCACTAGATTTTTACCTAGCCAGTTTTGAGCAAACTGTTTAATACCATCTTTAGTGTCATGCAACTCCACACCGCCCGCTTTACCGCGACCACCAGCGTGAACCTGACATTTAACGACCCACTTACTACCACCAATTTTACCTGCAGCTTCTGCCGCCTGTTGTGGCGTATCGCAAGCATAACCTTCTGGAACTGGTAAACCATATTCAGCGAATAGCTGTTTTGCCTGATATTCGTGCAAATTCATGATGTTCTATCCGTTTTATTATCCCTTTGGGACTTGTTATATCCATACGAGGTACTCTTGGGAACCTCTTCGTCATTATGTTTGGCAACTATAAACTAGCTGTTGTTAATGAGGCTGAATAATGAGCATTTATTCAGCCTAAGTGCCAAAGTTATACGTCTAATAGTAAACGTGTTGGGTCTTCTAGCAGTTCTTTAATCGTTACTAAATAACCCACTGATTCACGACCATCAACTAAGCGGTGATCGTAAGATAGCGCAAGGTACATCATAGGTAAGATTTCAACTTGCCCATTAACCGCCATTGGACGATCTTGGATTTTATGCATACCTAAAATTGCAGCTTGTGGTGGATTAATGATCGGCGTTGACATCAATGAACCAAATACACCGCCATTCGTGATAGTAAAGTTACCACCAGTTAAATCTTCAACGGTTAACTTACCGTCACGACCTTTAATTGCAAGATCACGAATACCTTTTTCAATTTCAGCAAGGCTTAACTTATCACAATCGCGTAGAACAGGTGTTACTAAACCACGCGGCGTTGATACTGCAATACTTACATCGAAGAAGTTGTGATAAACAATATCGTCACCATCAATCGATGCATTTACTTCAGGGTAACGCTTGAGCGCTTCGACTACTGCTTTCACGTAGAAAGACATAAAACCTAAACGAATACCATGGCGCTCTTCGAAGATATCTTTGTATTGCTTACGCAGATCCATAATTGGCTTCATGTTAACTTCGTTAAACGTGGTTAGCATTGCCGTGCTGTTTTTCGCTTCAAGTAGACGCTCAGCTACACGCTTACGTAAACGTGTCATAGGAACACGCTTTTCACTACGATGAGCTAATGGTGCATCAACAACAGGTGCTTTCACCGCTACTGGAGCTGGTTGATTTTTTAAGTAAGCTTCTACATCTTCACGGGTTATACGACCACCCACACCAGAGCCTTTAACAGCACCAGCATCAATGCCATGCTCACTTAACAAGCGACGAACCGCAGGGCTTAATGCTTCACTTGTTTCTTCTGTTAAAGACGCGGTGTTACGCTTATTTGGTGACGCTTCAGCTTCTGTTGGTACATCTTTTGTTGGTTCTCCAGCAACTGCACCAACTTTAATTTTACCAATTAACTGTTTAGTAAGAACCGTTGTACCTTCACCTTCAAAAATAGCTTCTAATACACCATCTTCAGGAGCTGGAACTTCAAGTACTACTTTATCTGTTTCAATATCAACCAGTACCTCATCACGAGATACGGCATCGCCAGGTTGTTTATGCCAAGTGGCAACGGTTGCGTCAGCCACAGATTCCGGGAGGTCGGGAACCAGAATTTCGATTGTCATATCGGTTTTGTCCTTTTTGTTCCAGTTCTAATTATTATTTTGCTCTTGAGGAGCAATTGTTAAAGCATCTTCTACAAGTGCTTTTTGTTGTTTCAAATGCACCGACATGTAACCTACCGCCGGTGAGGCTGATGCTGGACGTCCGGCATAACTTAAACGCGCACCGACAGGTAACGCAGAGTAGAAGTTATGTTGACTTGAATACCACGCGCCTTGGTTTTGTGGCTCTTCTTGACACCAAACAAAATCAGTTACGTGCTTATATTCAGCAATTGCAGCTTCAACGTCTTCTTTCGGGAATGGATACAGTTGCTCGATACGAACAATCGCCACATCCTCTTGTTCATTTTTACGGCGTTGTTCCAGTAAATCGTAATAAACTTTACCTGAACAGAACACCACACGCTTCACTTTATTTGGTGGTAAATCATCAACTTCAGCAATCGCAGGTAAGAACGTTCCGTTTGCTAAATCATCTAATGTAGACGTACATAACGGATGACGTAGCAATGATTTTGGCGACATTACAATTAATGGTCGACGCATTGGGCGAACCACTTGACGACGGATCATGTGGTAAACCTGTGCAGGTGTTGATGGTACAACGACTTGCATATTTTGCTCAGCACACAATTGTAAATAACGCTCTAAGCGTGCGGATGAGTGCTCTGGACCTTGACCTTCATAACCATGTGGTAGCAGCATAGTTAAACCACACATACGTCCCCACTTCTGCTCACCAGAACTGATAAACTGATCAATAACGACTTGAGCACCGTTGGCAAAGTCACCAAATTGCGCTTCCCATACCGTCAAGCCACTAGGCTCAGCTGTCGCATAACCGTATTCAAAGGCTAATACTGCTTCTTCAGATAACACAGAATCAATCACTTCAAATGGACCTTGTCCATTGTGAAGATTAGCTAACGGCACATAAGTACTTGCATCTTCTTGGTTATGCAGTACAGCATGACGATGGAAGAATGTACCACGACCAGAATCTTGTCCTGTAATACGAATTCGATTACCTTCGTCAACTAATGTGGCATAAGCCAATGTTTCAGCCATACCCCAATCAAACGCTTTATCACCTGCAATCATAGCGACGCGATCGTTGTACAGCTTCTGAACACGACTCTGTAAAACATGGCTATCTGGATATTGACAAAGACGAGCACCTAACTCTTTTAAACGCTCAACAGGAACTTTGTTATTCCAATCAGCTGTCCAGTCATGACCCAAATACGGTGCCCAATCAACAGAATGAAGATTCATTGGACGCCATTCTTTTACCACACACTCACCACGATCTAACGCATCGCGATATTCATTGACTAAACTTGTTGCCGTATCTAAACCAAATACGCCAGTATCAGTCAGATAATCTGCATAAATCTTACGTGGTGTAGGATGCTTTTTAATCTTCTGATACATAAGAGGCTGAGTTGCATTCGGCTCATCCGCTTCATTGTGACCATGACGGCGATAACAAACCAAATCAATAACAACATCACGTTTAAACTCATTTCGGAAATCAAACGCAAGTCGTGTTACAAAAGCAACCGCTTCAGGATCATCAGCATTAACGTGGAAGATCGGTGACTGCACCATCTTGGCGATATCAGTACAGTATTCTGTTGAACGAGTATCACTTGGATTCGATGTAGTAAAGCCTACTTGGTTATTAACGACAATACGAATAGTACCGCCAACCCCATAACCACGCGCTTGAGACATATTGAACGTCTCAGCAACGACACCTTGTCCAGCAATAGCAGAATCACCATGTAATGTAATAGGTAATACTTTAGAGCCGGTATCATCACCTAAGCGATCTTGACGAGCGCGAACAGAGCCCACAACAACTGGATTTACAATTTCAAGGTGAGATGGGTTAAAGGCAAGAGCAAGGTGAACATCGCCACCAGGTGTTGCAAAGTCTGCTGAGAAACCTTGGTGATATTTAACATCACCCGTCCCCCAACTTTCGCCGTGCTTACCGGCAAACTCATCAAATAAGTCTTGTGGCTTTTTACCTAACACATTAACCAGCATGTTTAGGCGACCACGGTGAGCCATACCAATAACAACTTCACGTACACCTTGAGAGCCAGCGTGACGGATCAGCTCTTTCATCATTGGAATAAGCGCATCACCGCCTTCTAATGAGAATCGCTTAGCACCAGGAAATTTCGCGCCTAAATAACGCTCAAGACCTTCAGCTGCAGTCAATTCATCAAGAAATGAAAGTTGCTCTTCTTGCGAGAAGGAACCGTGCCCCATTACTGATTCAAGACGTTGTTGGATCCAACGCTTTTCTTCAGTATCCGTAATGTGCATGTATTCTGCACCAATAGAGCCACAGTATGTTTTCTTTAACGCAGCATAAATTTCAGAAAGCTTCATGGTCTCTTGACCAACAGCAAATGAGCCTACGTTAAATGTTTCATTAAAATCTTCATCAGTAAGATTATGGAATGCCGGATCAAGATCTGGAACTAAATCACGCTGCCATAATCCTAATGGATCAAGTTTTGCATTTTGATGCCCACGGAAGCGGTATGCATTAATAAGCTGCAATACCTTTACTTGTTTCGCATCTACATCTGGATCACTGACGGTAGCACTTAAAAAGTTGGTTTCTTTCGCTAAACGTCGGAAATAATCACGAACACGTGAATGAGGTTGCTCTACTGCAGTCTCATTGACTACTGGTAACTCAACAAAAATATCACGCCATTGCTCGTCAACTAATTCTGGGTCGCTAAGATACAACTCGTAGAGATCTTCTACGTAAGTCGCATTGGCGCCAGCTAAATGTGAAGACTCAAGCCATGCCTTCATAACGCCGTTCTGCATTATTTTCCCTTAACCACTAGTTATCGCCGTTCGCACCGATTTTACAATCTGAGCATTAAGGCTGGTTCAATCACTCATTCATTGAATTAATATCACCAGCATATCGATATTATATTTTTATACTGCGCGTTTTAGCAGCATAGATTTAATGTGACCAATCGCTTTTGTTGGATTTAGTCCTTTAGGACAAACATTTACACAGTTCATTATGCCATGGCAACGAAAAACACTAAATGCATCATCAAGATTTGATAATCGTTCATCTGTTGCTGTATCACGACTATCAATTAACCATCGATATGCTGCCAATAAGCCTGCTGGTCCAATAAATTTATCAGGGTTCCACCAAAATGATGGGCATGATGTTGAGCAACATGCACACATAATGCATTCGTACAAACCATCTAACTGCGCACGATCTTCAGGCGCTTGGAGGTTTTCACGTGCCGGTGGCACAGCTCCATCATCAATTAAGAAAGGTTTTACTTTTGCATAATTGGTATAGAACTGTTCCATGTCGATAATAAGATCACGAACAACTGGTAACCCCGGTAAAGGGCGGATAACAATCGTGCTCTTATCCATTAAAGCCGATAATGGTGTAATACACGCTAAACCATTTTTACCATTCATGTTAATGCCATCAGAACCACACACACCTTCACGACATGAGCGACGGAAAGACAGCGTAGAATCTTGCTCTTTTAACAGAATAAGTGCATCAAGTACCATCATGTCTGAGCCTTCAGGCACTTCTAAGGTATACCCTTTCATATGTGGTGCATTGTCCACATCAGGGTTATAGCGATATATTGAGAAGTTGAGTTTCATCTTATCTATCCTCCCTTAGTAAGTACGTGCTTTCGGCGGGAAAGCTTCACGATGAACTGGCGACATATTTACATCACGCTTAGACATAGCTTCTGTCTCAGGGTTGTAAATAGAGTGACATAACCAATTAGCATCATCACGCTCAGGGAAGTCAAAACGAGCATGAGCACCACGACTTTCAGTACGGTAGTTAGCCGCTACTGCCGTTGCCATTGCTGTTTCCATTAAGTTTTCAAGTTCTAAACATTCAATACGTTGTGTATTAAACTCAGAAGAAGTGTCATCTAAACGCGCATATTTTAAACGTTCACGAATTTCTTTTAGCTCTGTAAGACCCGTTGCCATCGCATCACCTTCACGGAATACCGAGAAGTTGTTTTGCATACAGCTTTGAAGATCTTTACGAATTTGAACAGGATCTTCACCTTTTTGCGTAGTGTTCCAACGGTTTACTCGTGCAAGCGATGCTTCAATATCAGAATCCGTTGCAGGACGTGCTTCTGCTTGTGCCGCTAAAGTTTCACCCAGATGTAAACCAGTTGCACGACCAAAGACCACCAGATCAAGTAATGAGTTACCACCTAAACGATTAGCACCATGTACAGATACTGAGGCGATCTCACCACAAGCAAACAGACCTTGTACTTCTTGATCAACCCCTGATGCCGTTTGCTTAAGGGCTTGGCCTGAAACCTGAGTCGGCACCCCACCCATCATGTAATGACAAGTTGGAATAACTGGAATCGGCTCTTTAACAGGATCAATATGGGCAAAGGTTCGCGATAATTCACAAATACCTGGTAGACGCGATTCAAGTACATCTTTTCCTAAATGATCCAGCTTCAGTTTAATGTGTGGTCCCCATGGGCCATCGCAACCACGACCTTCACGGATCTCAACCATCATTGAACGCGCAACTACGTCACGACCAGCTAAATCTTTAGCATTCGGTGCATAACGCTCCATGAAGCGTTCGCCATCTTTATTTAAAAGATAACCACCTTCACCACGACAACCTTCCGTTACCAGCACACCCGCGCCAGCAATACCTGTTGGGTGGAATTGCCACATTTCCATATCTTGCATTGGAACGCCTGCACGAAGCGCCATACCAACACCGTCTCCAGTGTTAATATGAGCATTTGTTGTTGAAGCGTAAATACGACCAGCACCACCCGTTGCGAGAATAGTAGCTTTAGATTTGAAGTAACAAATCTCGCCAGTTTCCATGCACAAAGCAGTACAACCTAGAATTGCACCATCTTGGTTTTTTACTAAATCTAACGCATACCACTCCGAAAAAATCGTCGTTTGATGCTTAATATTTTGCTGATAAAGAGTATGAAGTAAGGCGTGACCAGTACGGTCAGCAGCAGCGGCTGTACGCGCGGCTTGTTCACCACCAAACTCTTTAGATTGACCACCGAATGGGCGTTGATAGATAGTACCGTTATCAAAACGCGAAAACGGTAGCCCCATTTTTTCTAACTCAATAACTGACTTAGGGCCATTCTGACACATGTATTCAATAGCGTTCTGATCACCAATGTAATCAGAGCCTTTTACTGTGTCATACATATGCCATTGCCAATTATCTGGGTGTGAATTACCCAGCGCAACAGTAATACCGCCCTGCGCAGATACAGTATGAGAGCGCGTAGGGAACACTTTTGATAGCAAGGCACATTTTAGTCCTTGCTCTGAAATTTGTAATGCGGCGCGCATACCCGCACCACCTGCACCGATAACAACGGCATCAAACTCACGAACTGCAATGCTCACTTACACACCCCACACAATGAAGAAACCCGCAAATAGGTAAACAAAAAGAATGGCTACAACAACAAACTGCAATCCCACTCTTAAAACGGCAGGTTTAATGTAGTCTGTTAACACTTGCCACAAACCAATCCAAGCATGAACAAGAATGGAAACCAAAGCTAACATCGTAAAAACTTTGGTACTGATTTGATTGAAGAATGCACTCCAAGTTTCAAATGTTAGCTCTGGGCCAAACGCAAAGAAACCGACCATATATACGGTGTAAAGGGTCAAAATGATCGCTGTAGCGCGGATCAAAATAAAATCGTGTATACCATTACGGCCGACGGAAGATACGTTAGTTACCATACTAAGCCTCCTGCAAATACTGCTAGTACAGCGACAATTGCAAAACTAATTTTGGTACTTGCAATGCCTGTGTCCATTTCTTCGAAATAACCTAAATCCATCAATAAATGACGGACACCTAAAACAATGTGATAAAACAATGCGGTCAGTACTCCCCACAGGATAAATTTCACAAAAAAGCCATCAGTAACACTGGCGGCCGATGTAAAACCTTCAGGAGAAGATAGAGATAGGTTTAGCAGCCATAGCAAGATGGCAAGGGATACGAATGTAATCACACCTGAAACGCGGTGTAGGATTGACGCTATCGCAGTTAGCGGAAAGCGAATCGTTTGTAGGTCGAGATTGACAGGTCTTGGCTTTTTTACTTTCACGGTTTGCCCACTCAGCTCCATTGAAGCAATTTATTTTTTTATTAAATTCTCTGAGATATACGTACAAGCCAACAAACAAGTGCAACAAAAATTCAATATTAGGTTATTATTATGTTGAGCAGACGTTATAAACGCCATTACCTAACTCTTAAAAATAAATGACAGCATGTTTGTAAAATCCTGGCGGGTAGTATAACCAGAGACCTAGCCTCACTATACGCCCCGTAACATTCAAAAACAAACCCAGTTACATGATGTCAAACACGATTCTCATAAAATCATACTTTTTGATTAAAAGTTATTAACAAGCGCACACAAAGAAGCACAATAATTGACAAAGGTTGCGCCTAGCGGTACAACAAATGCACATCCGCATTGGATTAGGATTATAAAAATAGCAAAGGAGATTGTTATGGCAGATAAGAAAGCTACTCTTCATATTGAAGGGAAAGCACCTATCGAACTGCCGATTATCGGGGGCTCTGAGGGCCAAGATGTAATTGATGTGCGTAAACTTGGCGCAAACGGCTTTTTTACATTTGACCCAGGTTTTCTAGCAACAGCCTCGTGTGAATCTCAAATTACATACATTGATGGCGAAGAAGGAATCTTGCTTCATCGAGGTTTCCCGATTGATCAATTAGCCAATAACGCAGACTATTTAGAAGTTTGTTTTGTATTGTTATACGGTGAGGTCCCTACCCGAGCTGAATACGAGCAGTTTAGAACAACAGTTACACGCCATACGATGGTGCATGAACAAATCGCAAGCTTTTTCCATGGCTTCCGTCGTGATGCACACCCAATGGCAGTAATGTGTGGTGTTGTGGGTGCTTTATCTGCGTTTTATCATGACTCTCTTGATATTAACAACGATACACACCGTGAAATTGCAGCATTTAGATTATTATCTAAAATGCCTACACTTGCGGCAATGTGTCATAAGTATACTATCGGACAACCCTTTATTTATCCTCGTAATGATCTTGATTACGCGGAAAACTTCCTTCACATGATGTTTGCAACACCTTGTGAAGAGTATGAAGTAAGCCCTGTCGTTGCGCGTGCTATGGATAAAATATTTACCCTACATGCTGATCACGAGCAGAACGCTTCAACGTCAACCGTCCGTCTTGCGGGCTCTTCTGGTGCAAATCCATTTGCTTGTATTGCAGCGGGTATTGCATCTCTTTGGGGTCCAGCACATGGTGGCGCTAATGAAGCTTGTCTGAAGATGCTTGAAGAAATAGGTAATGTAGAAAACATTCCTGAATTCATTGAACGTGCAAAAGATAAAGATGATCCATTCCGCCTAATGGGCTTTGGTCACCGTGTTTACAAGAACTACGACCCTCGTGCTACCGTTATGCGTGAAGCTTGTCATGAAGTGCTTGAAGAACTAAAGATTGAAGATCCATTACTAGATGTTGCAATGGAACTAGAGCGTATTGCGCTTTCTGATGAATATTTTGTCAGTAAGAAATTATACCCTAACGTAGATTTCTACTCTGGTATTATTTTAAAAGCGATTGGTATTCCAGTATCAATGTTTACTGTGATCTTTGCGATGTCTCGTACCATCGGTTGGATTGCTCACTGGAACGAAATGCACAGTGATCCAACAAATCGTATTGGTCGACCTCGTCAGCTTTATACTGGTGAATCATACAGAGAATTTAAGCCTCTTCATGAGCGCGAATAAATTTTCTAAAAAGTAATGATAAATAAAAAGGTTGAGTTAAATACTCAACCTTTTTTTTGTTTCATTTACCGAAAGACTTGCTAGTCTACACTGGATTATCAATGTCTATAAACGTCACATCAAAGTTGTATTCTTGTGCTAACCATTCACCTAATGCTTTCACACCATAACGCTCTGTTGCGTGATGACCTGCAGCAAAATAATGAATACCTAGTTCGCGTGCAATATGCGTGGTTCTTTCCGATACTTCACCTGAAATAAAGGCATCACAGCCTTGCTGAAAAGCTAATTCAATATAATCTTGCCCACCGCCAGTACACCACCCTACTTTTTTTATTAAATTAGATGAACTCGGTGCGATATGTAATGGTTCGCGTTGTAACGCCATTGCAATTCTTGCAGCAAAATCCTCACCAGAGATCGCTTGATCTAACTCACCATAAATCGCAACAGAGCGAGGGTTACCTAACTCTAAACCACCAGTGATATCTAAATCTAAACGTTGTGCAAGTTGTACATTATTGCCAACTTGTGTATGTACATCTAATGGCAAATGATAAGCATATAAATTAATTCCATTTTCAATCAAGGCTTTAATACGACGATATTTCATACCACGAATTTCAGCAGCCTCACCTTTCCAAAAAAAGCCATGATGGACAACAAGTGCATCTGCTTTTTCTTCAATGGCCCTATCAATCAGAGCCTGACAAGCCGTTACGCCGGTAATAATTTTTTTGACGTCTGCTTTGCCTTCAACTTGTAACCCATTAGGACAATAATCTTTGATCAAGTGAGGAGAAAGAAACGCATTGAGTTCGGCCTCTAAAGAAAAATTATTCATCTGATGTTGTCCTTAATCTTCTAACTAAAATCTTTATTAATACTATGGTATTAGTGTACTAAAGCTATCTTTATATTAAGAGTTTTCTCTGTATTAACTGCAAATTAATGGTATAAAAAAAGCTGCCAATGGCAGCTTTTCATTTATAGATATAAATTACTTTAAACCTTGCTCTATTTTTTTTAGCCATACAGGCTGAGCACTAGTTTGTACCCAATAACGGTGTAAGAAACTGCCCAATCGCGTACGTTTATTGACAGGTAATAAAAGCAAAACAGGTAATGAAAGCAATCCTGCTAGTACAACAAAAACACGACGAAAGGTAATATTGAGCTTTGAATACTGAGTGTACATAACAGAACCTCTTTATGGTAAATCTTTTACCACTCTAATTGAGTTTATGAAATATTACTACAGATTTTTGGGTAATTTTCCGTCAAAATTGTGTTATACGCCCATATAAAAGCGAGTTATGTAGAAATGTTACAAAAAGAAAAGGATAAACAATTAACTAAGGATTATCTCGCCGTACTCAATATGCCAAATTTAATCTCATCATATGATTATGTGTGTAATGATACTTGGCTTGAAATGTTTAAACGTCATGCGCAGCTTCCTCCTATTGAATCTTATATAGGTAATCACCGCCTAGGCTTTTATTATCAATGGCTATGGCAACAATGGATTGTTCATCACCCGGATTACGAACTATTAGAAGAAGAAGTTCAACTTCATTGGAATCAAAAAACTGTTGGCTCTATTGATTTCCTCGTTAAAAACTTGCTGAGTAATGAAATTGAACATTGGGAAGTCGCTATCAAATTTTATTTAGCCTTTGAAAATCATTGGCCAGGGCCAAATGCGAAAGACAATCTGGATAAAAAAACAGCTAGAATGATTGATCATCAACTCACACTCAGCGAGCACGATGCCTTTAATGCTAAGTTTGATGAACAACCAACCCAACGTCGACTCATTATGCAGGGGCGATTATTTCATGCTTGGCCTGACCCACAGCAAGGTTCAACCATTAATATCAACCCAAACGCTAACACTGGATTATGGTGTTATCAGTCTGATGCTGTACATCTGGTTTTGAAAGCATTGACGAAAAAACAGTGGATAGCGCCACCAGCCTTTGCTGAACTTGATGAATACCTCGACCCAGATCAAATTACCGTACCAACACAAGCTGTTGATAGAAAAGACAGGGTGTGGTTTATCGTTCCGAATCACTGGCCAAAGCATAATAGTGAATTGATAGCTTAACCTGCATATATAAAAAAACGCCCATTGTGGGCGTTTTCTTTATGCATATAACGGGGTTATAAACCAGCGTCGGCAAAGACTTTACTGACAATTTCCTGTGCTTCTTGCTCAATAAGCGCTAGATGTTCTTTGCCCTTAAAGCTTTCACAATAGATCTTGTAAATATCTTCTGTACCTGATGGACGAGCAGCAAACCAACCATTTTCAGTCGTCACTTTTAAACCACCAATCGCAGCACCATTACCTGGTGCATGAGTTAGACGTGCAGTGATTGGCTCACCAGCTAATGTTTCAGCTGAAACCATTTCAGGAGAAAGCTTACTTAATACCGCTTTCTGCTCTTTATTCGCGACAGCTTGCAAACGAGAATATTCTGAACGACCAAACTTATCGGCTAATTCTTCGTAATACTCTTGCGGCGTTTTACCTGTTACTGCTGTAATTTCAGCGGCTAACAAACACAATAAAATACCGTCTTTATCCGTTGACCAAGGTGTACCATCTTTACGTAAGAAAGATGCACCCGCACTTTCTTCGCCACCAAAGCCGAGCTTACCGCTAAATAAGCCATCAACGAACCATTTAAAACCTACTGGTACTTCAACGAGTTCACGACCTAATGCTGCAACAACACGATCAATCAACGCACTAGATACTAATGTTTTACCCACTGCAACTTGATTAGCCCAATCATTACGATGACGGAATAAGTAATCAATACATACAGCAAGATAATGATTAGGATTCATTAGACCTGCAGGTGTTACGATACCGTGACGGTCGTAATCAGGGTCGTTACCAAACGCTAGATCGTAGTTATCTTTATACGCCAGTAGCCCTGCCATTGCGTATGGTGATGAACAGTCCATACGTACTACGCCATCTTTATCTAATGACATAAAACGAAATGATGGATCAATAGATTCATTAACAAGTGTTAGATCGAGCGCATAATATGCGGCAATTTGACGCCAGTATTCAATACCTGAGCCACCAAGAGGATCTACACCCAACTTTAGCTCTGACTTTTGAATCGCTTCCATATTAATAACATTTACAAGATCTGCGACATACGGCGCGACTAAATCTTGCTCAACAACCAGTTGAGAAGCCAAAGCGTCAACAATAGATACACGCTTAACATCAACCAAACCATTTGCAATGATTTCATTAGCACGACGTTCAATAGCTGTTGTTAATTCACTTTCAGCTGGGCCACCATGGACAGGATTATATTTAATACCGCCGTCTTGAGGGGGGTTATGCGATGGCGTGATAACAATACCATCTGCTTTATCATCATGAGCTTTGTTGTAACAAAGGATAGAATGAGAAATGCCAGGTGTCGGGGTATATCCCTTACCTTCTTGAATAACAACTTGAACATTATTAGCAACAAGTACTTCTAATGTTGAAGTAAAAGCAGGCTCTGACAATGCATGGGTATCTTTTCCTAAAAAAAGTGGCCCTGTCACTCCATTAGCCGCTCGTACTTCGGCTACTGCTTGTGCAATAGCCCAAATGTGATGCTGGTTAAATGTGCCTTTATCTGCTGTTCCTCGATGACCTGAAGTACCAAACTCTACTTGCTGCGATGCATCTTGAGCACTCGGCTCTATAAGAAAATAATTAGCGATAAGTGCTGGAATGTTATGCATATCTTCTTGCTGAGCACGTTGCCCAGCACGAGGATGAATAGCCATAGTTTTATCCTTGTTATTTGATCTCAATATCTGACGATTAGATTTCGCCACATACCTTATCAATAATATCTGAACCAAATCCCATCTTAGTCATCAGCTGGTCAATCATTTGACGCTTACGCTCGGTATTTGTATTTGTAATCACCCAGAATGGTGTTGATGGAATCGACTTAGGTTTTGTCGTTTTACCACTTGCTAGTAGTGTTTCTTCATCATAAGCAAAGTAAACGCGGGTACGACCTTTAATTGCAGCAGCTTCAGCAAAACCATCTGCATCAATGCTATACAAAGAAGATAAGATCATCATAAAACGACCAATTGCTTTTTCTTGTGCTGCAAATTCATCAGAGATCAATACTGTTCGCATTTCTTTAACACGATCCATCGTTGGTACATTGCCAGCATCTTTACTAACAACGATCCCTTTCGGACGAACAGGCATTACCACAACAGGCTGCTGTTGCTGTTGATCTTCAGGCACCATAAGCAAGCGACGCAAAATATCAGAAGCGCTTTCACCAATATGTTGAGTTTGGCTAGCAATATAACGATATAGTTCTTCGTCTACTTCAATAGTCTTCATCGTATTATTCATTATCGTTCCGTTAAAAAATCTGGCTACGATTATAGCTTGATCCGAGGTTATACTCTACGGTAAATACCACAACTAATTAGAGAAAATAGTCAGTGAATCTTCATTATCAAGTTGAAGGCGATGGAAAAACGATCATTTTGATCCATGGCTTATTCGGCAGTGCCGCTAATCTAGGGCTTTTAGCCAGATCGTTGAAAAATAACTATAAAGTAATTAGCGTTGATCTTCGCAATCATGGTTTATCTCCGCACAATGATCATTTCACCTATCAGGAAATGGCACAGGATGTACTTAACGTGATCAATCACTTAGATATAGATCAATTTTCAGTGATCGGTCACTCAATGGGTGGAAAAGTAGCCATGGCATTGGCTGCATTAGCACCAAATCACTTAGAGCATTTGGTTGTCCTTGATATGGCTCCGGTTAGCTATCAAGCACATCGCCATCAAAATGTGTTTAACGGCTTACAAGAAGTGAATAAACATACCATTACCAAGCGCAGTGAAGCCGAACAATTTCTTGCTCAATATGTTGAAGACGCTGGTGTTAAACAATTTCTACTTAAATCTCTCACCAAACAGGGGGAATATTATCAATGGCGATTTAATGTTGATGGGATTATTGCCAACTACAGCACCATTATGGATTGGCAGCCTGCTGTAGAGCCGTTCAAAGGTAAAACATTATTTATTAAAGGTCAGGAATCTGACTATATTATGCCCGAACATCGGGATGAAATTATGCGTCAATTCCCTCAAGCCAAAGCGCATATGGTAGCAAATACTGGGCATTGGCTCCATGCAGAAAAGCCTGAAGCGGTTACTCGTATCATCACAAACTTTCTTGATAAATAAACAACATAACTTATCTCGTTGTTAGCATGCTCACT
Source organism: Photobacterium sp. Ph5 (assembly GCF_022129445.1). Taxonomy (GTDB): domain Bacteria; phylum Pseudomonadota; class Gammaproteobacteria; order Enterobacterales; family Vibrionaceae; genus Photobacterium. The sequence goes on along the minus strand of NZ_JADQAQ010000024.1, from coordinate 23,454 downwards.
CACAACGAGATATTACATAACCACAGTGTTAAATACCTTTTTTAACTATGCTATAGTCTCACAAATTGATATACCTCAGTGACTTTAAAAGCCAAGTATCTTGAGGTTACTTGGGTATATATCAAAAGGATTTGTTATGCTTTATGAATACATGGACTTAATTGAATCTATTGGGCTGGATCTTGTTTTTGCCGCTATTTTTTTCTTTATCGGTATGGCAATAAAAGATGTCTTAAAACAAGGTAATGTTCCTCCCTTTGGACAAAAAATTGTTTGGCTAGTCTTATTCCTTGGCTGTGCTGGATTTATAGCCAAAGGTGTTATTCAACTAAGTTGGGAAGGTACTGGGATTTAATTATTAGGGTTAATTGTGTAACTTATGATGATTATATCAACACCTAACCTCTCGGTTCTTGCGGGTAATGTTACTGTTTAGGCGAAAAAACAAACAAAACGTCAGTAAACAGTAATTATCATTGCACCGTTTCTACTGATTTCTGTAAACTGCGATGCAGCAGTTAACTATTTATATACGGGTAATCTCTACTATGGCAAGCGTTGGACTCTTCTTTGGTAGCGACACAGGTAATACCGAAGCTGTCGCTAAAATGATTCAAAAGCAACTTGGTGACAAGCTAGTTGAAGTAAAAGATATCGCAAAAAGCAGCAAAGAAGATATCGACAATTTTGATCTACTACTACTTGGTATTCCTACTTGGTACTACGGTGAACCACAGTGTGATTGGGATGACTTTTTCCCTGAGCTAGAGCAAGTTGACTTCTCAACTAAGCTTGTAGCAATCTTTGGTTGTGGTGACCAAGAAGATTACGCAGAATACTTCTGTGATGCGATGGGCACTGTACGTGACATCGTTGAAGGTCGTGGTGCAACTGTTGTTGGTAACTTCTCAACGGAAGGCTTTGAATTTGAAGCATCAAAAGCACTTGTTGATGACAGCCACTTCGTCGGTTTATGTATTGATGAAGATCGCCAACCAGAGCTTACAGCACAGCGTGTTAAGCAATGGGTTGATCAAATTTATGATGAAATGTGCTTAGCTGAACTGGCTGATTAATCACATTGATCTCATCAAAAAAACGCGCTTATTAAGCGCGTTTTTTTATACTTCGTTATTATCGAAGAGACTTTTCACGCAAAATATCACATTGAATTAGGTTCGATATTCTGGCTTTTTCCTTACATATAAAGTCCGCTCAACTTGAGAAACTAACTCTCCTCGGCTATTTAATACATTCACCGTAAAAGAAGGAAAATATTTTTCTCCATCTTGAGTTGCCAATTTAATTTCTTCAATGTATTGCTCTGAAATCACAAATTCTGCAGTTAAATCACTATCACCAGGTTGAATAAAATTAATACTCGCCTGCTTATCCCATACAAAATATTCACGCCCGAGTATTCCCATTAACATTAAAGAATAAACTGGATCAGTAAGTGAGAAAATACTGCCACCATATTGCGTGCGATTTGCATTCTTATTCCACCAGCGTAGCTTTAACTTTATACGAACAAAGCGAAAATCATCACTAATCGTAATAATCTTAATACCGGCTCCCCAAAAGGGTGGCCATAGATTAAGTGCACACTTCACAACACTTGGCTTATATACATCAAACAATCTGAATAGCCCCATCTGGTACGATGAGTTTATGTTTACATAATTTTTACATATATTCAAACACTAGAAATTATACATATCTCCTAGTTTCCACTACTTTTAAGGTTTATTGTTATCGTTGCGTCACTTATAATGGATAGAAATTAGAAAGACTACTGCAACATTTTTGCGGATAGCCAATAGGAAATTTTGATGTCAGATAATAATCATGCGCTAAAACAAGCAGGCTTAAAAGTTACTCTTCCACGCCTTAAAATTTTGGAAGTACTGCAAGAACCTGATTGCCAACATATCAGTGCTGAAGACTTGTACAAAAAACTTATCGATATTGGCGAAGAAATTGGTCTAGCAACCGTTTATCGCGTACTAAACCAATTTGATGATGCAGGTATTGTTACTCGTCACCATTTTGAAGGTGGTAAGTCTGTCTTTGAATTAGCAACACAACATCACCATGATCATCTTGTTTGTCTAGATTGTGGTAAAGTTATCGAGTTTTCTGATGATTTCATTGAGCAACGCCAAAAAGAAATTGCTACTCGTTTCAATGTTCGCTTAACAAACCATAGCCTTTATTTGTATGGTCATTGCATTGAAGGCGATTGTTGTGCCGATGACTCTTTACATAATCCTAAATAATTCCATTTATTAAGCCAGTGATATTTCACTGGCTTTTTATTGATACCTAGTTCACCTTTCAAACATTGTTACAAATAACCACATTACAAAGAATGGTTTTTCACTATATATCTATACCAATTATTTCTATATGGATATTGTAGATGAAAGTAAAACCTTTAGTATTCGCGTTAGTTACCACTCTATCGTGTTCTAGCATGATATCTTCCGCCAATGCTTGTACCCGAATTCTTTGGCAAACTGAAGATCATGGTGTCTTTGTTTCTCGTACTATGGATTGGTCTGAGTCCACAAACCCTTATTTAGCAAACTTTCCTACTGGTACCGAATATTCAACCCACCTTAGTGATAAAAATATTGTCACTTCAAAGTATGCTGTTACCGGTATCACAGCTTATGGCATTGTTATAGATGGTATAAATGCTGAAGGTCTATCTGGCAATATTTTATATGACGGCGAGATGGATCTCGGCAAAGCGAATAATAAACAAACCAATGGGGCCATTACTTACCTTCGTCATATGCTGTCACAATACAAAACAGTGAATGACGTTGTAAAAGCTGCTACCGCGTTAGCACCTAACGAAGAGTTTATTGAAGGTATACCTATCCGCATTGCACTTCATTTATCCTTCCAAGATCCAACAGGTGATAGTGCTATTATTGAATGGCGTGATGGTAAACCTCTCATTTGGCATGGTAAACAATATACCGTCATGACAAATCAACCAGGCTATGCACAACACCTTGCGAATATTAAACGCTCAGCGCGTGGTTGGGGGGAACAAGCCCAACAATGGAGTCAAACAAATTTAGGCACAGGCGGTAACACTAACCCTGAAGATCGTTTTATTCATGCCACCTACTTCTCAGAGCATTTAAAAGAACCTACAAGTATCATCAATGGCATTTTAAAACTTGAGTCAACGATGTTCCGTATTCCTCATGATGCCCCCAACCGTCCAATTAACGGTAAAATGGCAGGTTACGCAACGGAATATTCGGTAAATAGACATCTACAATCAGGCGAGACTTTTGTACGCTATCAATGGGGAGATGTATTTAGTCAATTTAAATACAACACCCAAGAGATTCAAAAATCAGGAAAAATGATTTTCTTCAAATTAAGCGATGCTGATCTTGCAGGAGATATTACAAAGCAAGTGATTAACTCAGGGCAATAATAGCGATGTGAGATCGTAGATTCAGTACGGGACAATTATAAAAAATAAGCCGCATCACACGAGTGATGCGGCTTTTTATTAGCAAAAACTAGAGACTAAATTAGTCGCCAATTTTAGCCCATGTGTCACGTAAACCTACTGTACGGTTAAAGACTAAATGCTCAGGGCTTGAATCTTTATTATCTGCACAGAAGTAACCCATACGCTCAAACTGGAATGCTTTTTCAGCTTCAGCTGCAACCAACGATGGCTCTACGAAACCGTTCACTACCGTTAGTGATTCAGGGTTGATCACTGATACGAAATCATCTGCAGCACCAGGGTTTGGCACTGTGAATAAGCGATCATATAGACGAATTTCAGCTGGAATACCGGCTTCTGCTGATACCCAGTGAATAACACCTTTTACTTTACGGCCATCTGCTGGATTCTTACCTAATGTGTCTTTATCGTAAGAACAGAAGATTGTTGTGATATTACCTTCTGTATCTTTCTCGATACGATCAGCTTGAATAACGTATGCACCACGTAGACGCACTTCTTTACCTAACACTAAACGCTTGTATTTCTTATTCGCTTCTTCGCGGAAATCTTCACGCTCAATGTACAGCTCACGGCTAAATGGCACTTCACGCGAACCCATTTCTGGTTTATTCGGGTGATTAGCCACTGTTAGCATTTCTGTTTCGCCATCAAAGTTTTCAATCACAACTTTAACTGGATCAAGAACAGCCATTGCACGTGGAGCATTTTCATTTAGATCATCACGAATACAAGATTCTAGTGAGCTGATCTCGATGGTGTTGTCTTGCTTAGTCACACCAATACGCTTACAGAATTCACGCATAGATGCTGGTGTAAAGCCACGACGACGTAGGCCAGAAATGGTTGGCATACGTGGATCATCCCAGCCATCAACCAATTTCTCAGTCACAAGTTGATTTAGCTTACGCTTAGACATCACAGTGTATTCAAGGTTTAGGCGGCTAAACTCGTACTGGTGCGGTGTACAATCGATAGTAATGTTTTCAAGAACCCAATCGTACAAACGACGGTTATCCATGAACTCAAGCGTACAGATAGAGTGCGTAATGCCCTCTAACGCATCAGAAATACAGTGCGTAAAGTCGTACATTGGGTAAATGCACCACTTGTCACCGGTTTGGTGGTGAGTAGCAAAACGTACACGGTAGATCACAGGATCACGCATAACCATAAATGGTGATGCCATGTCGATCTTGGCACGAAGACACATTTTGCCTTCTTCAACTTCGCCGTTCTTCATTTTATCGAATTGCGCTAAGTTTTCTTCAACGCTACGATCACGGTATGGGCTATGCTTACCCGGCTCAGTTAATGTGCCGCGGTACTCACGCATCTGCTCTGGACTTAGCTCATCAACATACGCTAAGCCTTTATTAATCAATTCAATTGCGAACCCGTATAGCTTATCGAAGTAGTTTGATGAATAACAAATCTCACCGCTCCACTCAAAGCCCAACCAGTTAACATCGTTCTTAATAGACTCAACGTATTCGATGTCTTCTTTCTCAGGGTTTGTATCATCAAAACGAAGATTACATTGGCCCTGATAGTCCTGAGCAATACCGAAGTTCAAACAAATAGATTTCGCATGACCGATGTGCAGGTAACCATTCGGCTCTGGCGGGAATCGGGTATGTACGCTTGTATGTTTGCCACTTGCTAAATCCGCATCAATGATTTGGCGAATAAAGTTAGTTGGACGAGCTTCAGATTCACTCATCAATTACACCTCGTGTGCTTACAGGATTGAGAACTGTATATGATCCATAAATATGGCTCATGACTCAACAAATAGTATGCATTGTTTGTCGATATGGATAAAAAAGCCCCGTAATAACGGAGTTTGTATACAGACACTATACATTAATGCCCTAATTCGGCGCATTAAAAACATGACCATTAATATGATAGCCATGATTTTTACTTAACTTAATGAAAAAAGCCGATGAAGGTTCCCCTCCATCGGCTGATATTTTAACAGTTAAAGCGTGTTTACATCGTAACTTATAGTGATGTTACACGGCTGAAACGTTTACCATCTGCACTTACTGCTCGGATTTCAACGTTACCCGTCACACTTGGTTGTGCTTTCGCATTGTAAGTGTTCCACGTTTTACCTTCATCCGTTGAGTATTGTAGCGCTAGGCCAGGCATACTTACGTTCATTGTAAGCTTACCATTTTCAATTTTCGCACCTGGTACTGGTACACGGTACTGAATTCCTGCAGCATCTAGCTTAGCCAGTTCACGTTGACCAAGAACGTTAGCAAAACGCTCCCACTCGTTGTGAAGGGCTTTCTTATTCACAAGATTTGAATCTTGTGAGTATTCAATACCTGCTTGGTACTCATTCTCCCACTCACCTTTGTGCCATGCACGCTCAGCGGCTGCTAGTACGCGAGGGAATACCATGTACTCGTATTGATCATCATTACCTACAGTTTCACTCCAAAGCTGTGCAGATAGGCCGTGGAAGCCTTTTGATTCAACCGTACCTTTACTTGCAAAACCATTACCATCACGATCGAGTGATGTTTCTGCGTTCTGAGGTAAGTTCTCTGGCGCAAAACCAAACATCTTACGGGTGTCAGTTGCACGTGTTGCCCAGTAGTAACCACGCTCTGATGGATCTACTTCGTATGGCATATCCATGTATACGTAATCTGGGTTTGATACTACTACATCGTAGCCTTTGTTAGCCCACTCGTATGCAGATGCACCACCACCCCAGTATAGAACGTCCCAGAAGTTCACACGTACGTTATCTGTTTCAAATGCTTTCGCATCTTTCGAGTACTTCAAGCCATCTTGCCATGCTTGGAAGTTCTCAATACCTTTGCCATTCACCACAGCACTTACACGCTCAGCAAAGTAGCTTGGTAGGCGATCGTAATCACTTACCACACCTTCTGCGATCAATTTCTGACACATTGGTGACTTTTGGTATGGCTTATCTTGCTTAGATTGATCAATAGAACCCGTCCAAGCTGTTGGCTCTGCAGCGTTAATATCTTGGAAGCCCGCATTTAACTTAATATTCTTCGCTTCATCACCACCGAAGTGCCATGTATTTAGCGGCATACCCGCATCTTTATGCATTGCTTGAATTTCAGTAATGACTTTATCAACAAACTTTGCAGACGAATCCATACATGGGTTAATGAAACTACGCTTATCGTAGAACTGTACTGTCGTTACGTTTGACGTATCTTGTGGATCCATCAAGCGATATTCATTCGCTTCATCCATCTTGCCTTCAGCCGCTAGACGCTTGTAACGTGCTTCCATTGCTACTACCGCTGCACGTGCGTGAGCTGGCATATCAATTTCAGGGATCACTTCAATACCGCGTGCTTTCGCATATTTTAGAATATCTAAGTAATCTTGCTTGCTGTAGAAACCTGAACCATCGTTCTCAGATGTTGGGCCTGAGCCTAGTTGAGGAAGAAGACAGCTTGTTTCTGATAAATCATGACAACGCTTACCACCGATTTCTGTCAATTCTGGAAGACCCGGAATTTCGATACGCCAACCTTCATCATCTGATAGGTGGAAGTGAAATTTGTTCATCTTGTACGCTGCCATTTGTTCTAGCGTACGTAGGATCGCTTCTTTAGAGTGGAAGTTACGACCCACATCAACCATTACACCACGATAATCAAAACGTGGTGCGTCCAATACATTTAATGTTGGAATGCTGTTCTCTGCACCAGTAGACATCAGTGAGATCAGAGACTGCATACCGTAGAACGCACCTTGGTTATCAAAACCAGTAACGGTTGCGCCCTTCTTAGTTACGTCTAGCTTATAGGCACCAACAATTTGCTGATCCTTCTTAAACGAACCTGGTAAAATTGTTACTTTTACTGGGTACTCACCCTGCGCGTTCACACCAAGCTGTGCTAAACGAGCATCTACTGCAGCCATCATATCTGCAGGTAGTGTTAGGTTGTCGATCTTAATACCGTTAGCTAGAGAAACAGTATCGCCAGTTAATTTAGTACTTAGCGGTGTAGGTAAAATAGTGCCAGCTACTTCTTCAGAAGCCACTAAGTTTACATCGCTGTTTTTCTCAAAACGTGTTTCTGGTGTCGCTAATACGTTGTTATCCGCTTTAACACGCTTAAATTGATCGCCTTTTAATGGCGTTAAGTAATCAGCAGGGTTAGCTGTATCTGTGCTAACGATTGTTTTTGGTTCTGCATTACCTGCTGTTACGTATGCACGAGGCATGTAATCGTTTTCAAATAAGGTCCAATATTCACCGATGTAAGGGATAACAACCTTTTCACCTTCAGCAAAACCATCGAACTTATCTGTTGGTTCCAGTGTATGTAGATCACCTGTTACGTGAGTAACTTTGAATTGATCATTCTGCACTTCTAGGATTTGACGAATACTGCTAAAGTAAATTTTCCAGTCTTTATTCGTCACCGCTGGTCCTTTATTTTCCAGCGTTAAATTAATCAAATCACACGATGCCCATTCCGCACCCAGTGTTTTACATTGTAAGCCTTCTTCAGCACCATGCTGAATAGCAACTTCGTAATTAAGATCTAGGTTTGACGCTAGATTATTAACTACAGTTTGATCATTGTTTCCCTGAGTTGCACAACCAGTCACCGCTAGTGCAATAAAAGATGCTAACGCCGTAAGTTTAATAGTCATGATATATTCCTTTTCTCCCGATATCTCTTCTAAAAAAGTGAAGAGAAAATCAATACGAGCCCAAACGTTGGGTACTCAAAATGCCGGCCCTATCATTTCTATTAAAAAATAATAAGGCCGGTTTTATTAAAGGTCTTGCGGTATTACTTAATTACTGAAGAATTCAGGTAATTATGGAAGTTTTACAGAAGATAGATCTTCTGACGCTGGGATTTTCTTCATTTCGCCAGCAACGATTTCAGCTAGAGGGCCAAGGATAACCTGAAGGTTATTTGAACCTAGCTTAACTACACCCATTGCACCTAGTGCTTTCAACGTTTTCTCGTTAGCAAGACTGCTGTCTTTTAACGTTAGACGTAGACGTGTAATACAAGCATCGATGTTCTCTAGGTTACCGTGACCACCCAGTGCTTTTAAGTACTGCTTAGCTAGTTCGCCAGTTTCTGCAGAACCTGCAACTGATGAAGTCTCTTCGTCGTCATCTTCACGGCCTGGCGTTTTAAGATTGAACTTAACAATCGCGAAACGGAAGATGAAGTAGTAGATGAAGAAGAATGCAATACCTTGAACAATCAGCATGTACCACTGAACAGCTAGTGGGTTGCGTGATGACAAGAACATATCAACTAGACCTGCAGAGAAACCAAAGCCTGCAATCCACTGCATTGATGCTGCGATGTATACAGATAGACCCGCTAGTGCTGCGTGAATTACGTACAGTACTGGTGCAAGGAACATGAATGCAAATTCTAGCGGCTCAGTAACACCTGTGAAGAATGATGCAAAACCAGCAGCGATAAGTAGTGATGCTACACGCTCTTTGTTCTTCGCTTTCGCAGTGTGGTACATCGCAAGTGCTGCACCTGGTAGACCAAACATCATAATTGGGAAGAAACCAGCTTGGTACATACCAGTGATACCTGGAGTTGCTGTACCTTCAGCGATAGATTTCGCACCACCTAAGAAGTTAGGAATATCGTTAATACCTGCAACATCAAACCAGAATACTGAGTTTAGTGCGTGGTGTAGACCCACAGGAATTAATAGACGGTTGAAGAATGCGTAGATACCCGCACCTACAGAACCCATACCTTGGATGCTTTCACCAAAGTGTACAAGACCGCCGTAAATTGATGGCCAAACAAACATCAAGATACCAGCAATAACGATACCAGCAACAGATGTTAGAATTGGTACTAAACGCTTACCACTAAAGAACGCTAGTGCTTTATGTAGTTCTACGCTTGAGAAACGGTTGTACAACTCAGCTGACACGATACCTACTAGGATACCTACGAATTGGTTATTGATTTTACCAAATGCAGCTGGAACTGCGCTTGGGTCAATACCTTGAATTTGCGCTACTGCACCCGGTGCAAGAAGCGTTGTTACCACAAGGAAACCAACAAAACCGGATAGTGCTGCTGCACCATCTTTATCTTTAGACATACCGTATGCAACACCAACAGCAAACAGTACAGACATGTTATCAATAATTGCAGCGCCTGCCTTGATCAAGAAAGCAGCTAATGCAGAGTTTGCACCCCAGCCGTTCGGATCAATCCAGTAACCGATACCCATTAAGATTGCCGCTGCAGGAAGTACTGCAACTGGCACCATTAATGCCTTACCTACTTTTTGAAAATATCCAAGAATATTCACCCTTAGTTCCCCCTATGGTTTTCTTAGATGCGATTGAATAGCTGATTTAAGCTATCCGTATTTAGTTATCCGCAGTTTAAGAAATTAATTTCGCCCCGCAAATTAAAAGCTCACCATTTGTGATCTCAATCACCGACGGAGGTTAGAAGTGAGTGATTTTGCTAGCTCGATCATAAAACTTATTTTATCATTCGAAACAAAGGCGCTATGTCGCTAAGATTTTTCCTGTTTTAACTTTCTTCAACGAGGTATCAACGTGAGACTAATCCCGCTTAATAACGCTAAAGATGTTGGTTTATGGTCAGCTCGCTACATCGCAGATCGTATCAATAAATTCGAACCATCAGCTGAGCGTCCATTTGTATTGGGTCTACCAACAGGTGGTACACCACTTGCAACTTACAAACGTCTTATCGAGCTATACCAAGCTGGCGAAGTAAGCTTTAAGCATGTTGTTACTTTCAACATGGATGAGTACGTAGGCATGGCTTCTGATCACCCAGAATCATACCGTAACTTCATGTACAACAACTTCTTTAACCACGTTGACATTCAAGAAGACAACATCAACCTTCTTGACGGCAATGCAGAAGATCACGCAGCAGAATGTCAGCGTTACGAAGATAAGATCAAATCTTACGGTAAAATCAACCTGTTCATGGGTGGCGTAGGCAACGATGGTCACATTGCATTTAACGAGCCAGCATCATCTCTTGCTTCTCGTACGCGTATCAAAACACTAACGCACGAAACGCGTATTGCTAACTCTCGTTTCTTCGATGGCGATATCAATCAAGTACCTAAGTACTCGCTAACTATCGGTGTTGGTACACTACTTGATTCTGAAGAAGTAATGATCCTGATCACTGGCCACAACAAAGCACAGGCGCTACAAGCCGCTGTTGAAGGCAGTGTGAATCACCTATGGACGGTATCTGCACTTCAGCTACATCCTAAATCAATGATTGTTTGTGATGAGCCAGCAACGCAAGAGCTTAAAGTGAAGACAGTTAAGTACTTCCAAGAGCTAGAAGCTGAGAACATCAATCACCTTTAATCGCGCATTAAAGTGGTAATATTACGCCGTCATTATTGACGGCGTTTTTATTTCAATGCAAAGCAAATTAACTGCAATACTTCATGTCCCATTCCATCTTGTCCCTCTTGCCTATTTAATTACTGATAATTTCCATAGCCACGATATCAATCGCTACCATACGAGCAACTACTTAGTTTTAGTGACCAATGCCACAGCTCAAGCAGGCGTAAACCTCGATAACTTTCTTTTTGCAACCACACAGGTATATTACTTGAAGGCATTTATGTATATAAAACTACATATTAAGCCAAGCAACACGAATAACGATGAATAGATACAGTGTTGAAACAAGGGAACGTATTGAATGAAGTTAGCAATAGGTCATAACAAACCTTATCGATTAACAATAGTATTCAAGCGTTATTATTAACAGTGAAAATGAGCAGAACTAATTATGACAGGCGGACAAATTGGTAATGTTGATCTCGTAAAACAGCTTAATAGCGCAGCTGTTTATCGCTTGATTGACTTACAGGGCCCTATTTCACGTATTCAGGTTGCTGATGTTAGTCAGCTAGCACCTGCTAGTGTTACAAAAATCACCCGCCAACTACTTGAGCGTGGGCTAATCAAAGAAGTCGCGCAACAAGCATCAACCGGTGGACGACGAGCAATATCGCTAACAACAGAATCAGCAGCATTTCATTCGATTGCAGTACGTATTGGTCGAAATTATATTGAAATAACCCTTTATGATTTAAGTGGTACCCATATCACAGGTACTGCTCACCCATTTTCTTATACCGATCAACAAGCTTTAATTGATGGCTTACTCGAGCATATCCAAAACTTCATCAGTAATAACCAAAATGTAATGAAAGAGCTGGTTGCATTTGGTATTGCACTTCCCGGTTTAGTGAACCCTGAACATGGTATTGTGGAATATATGCCACATATTGATGTTAATAACTTTCCATTAGCCGACATTATTAAAAAACAATTCGGTGTTATTTGTTTTGTTGGTAATGATATTCGAGGTTTAGCATTAGCTGAACATTACTTTGGTGCCAGCCGTGATTGTAAAGATTCAATTTTAGTCAGTGTTCACCACGGCACTGGTGCTGGCATTATTGTTAATGGTCAAGTATTCCTAGGCTTTAACCGTAACGTGGGCGAGATCGGCCATATTCAGATCGATCCTTTAGGCGATAAATGCCAGTGTGGTAATTTTGGTTGCCTAGAAACAGTAGCAGCCGATCCCGCTATAGTTAAACATGTTCAACAGTTACTCGACCAAGGTTATCCTAGCTCATTACAAGAGCTTGAAGATTTAACAATGCTTGCTATTTGTGATGCGGCTAATAGTGGTGATGAATTAGCAACCCAAGCATTGATAAAAGTTGGAAATCAATTGGGTAAAGCACTTGCGATGACGATTAATTTGTTCAACCCTCAAAAAATCATTCTTGCGGGTAACATTACACACGCTCAAGACATTGTCTTTCCAGCAATTCGTCGCTGCATTGAAACGCAATCACTATCAAGGTTTCATCATGATTTACCGATTGTTGCATCTGAACTTTATAACCAACCAACCATTGGTGCGTTTTCTATGATTAAACGCGCAATGCTAAATGGTGTGTTGTTACAGCGTTTACTCGAAGACTGATTTCAATAAAACGATTATAACAATAGATAAGGGGCGTATTTATTCAATACGCCCCTTATCTCACTATTCTATTTCTATCCAATAATTATCTTGCAAGGATGTTGTACAAGATATGGAATTTATCTACATACTTACTGCTTTCATCATCGGCTTTATAGCCTTACGCTGTAAACTCCCTCCTTTGGTTGGTTTCCTTGTCGCAGGCTTTAGCCTTAACAGTTTTGGTTTTACCTCTACACCTGCATTAGAAACTTTGGCTAATTTAGGTGTCACATTGCTGCTTTTTACCATCGGTTTAAAGCTGGATGTAAAATCCTTACTTAAAAAAGAAGTGTGGGGTGGCGCTACCTTACATAACCTGTTATCAACCGCCTTATTTACCCTATGTTTATTGGTATTGAAACAGCTTGGCTTAACTATGTTTGGCGATATGGACTTAAGCCAATTAATCCTCATCGGATTTGCACTATCTTTTTCAAGTACAGTATTTGCTATTAAGCTATTACAAGAAAAAGGCGAATTAAATGCAAAATACGGTACCGTATCTATCGGTATACTGGTTATGCAAGATATATTCGCCGTTATATTTTTGACTATCTCAAGTGGAAAAATGCCGGAAGTGTACGCACTTGGTCTCTTTGCACTACCGCTATTACGCCCGATCCTATACAAAATATTAGACAAAGCAGGTCATGGTGAAGTTCTTGTTCTCTATGCCATTACTCTCGCTTTAGTGCTTGGGGCTGGGTTATTTAAATGGGTTGGCATGAAGCCCGATTTAGGCGCCCTATTAATCGGTATGTTAATGGCTGGACATGCCAAGTCTTCTGAAATGGCAAAATCACTCTTTAACTTTAAAGAACTGCTGCTTGTTTGCTTCTTCTTAAATATTGGCTTATCAGAAACCCCTACCCTCAATGGGCTGCTGATGGCATTTGTATTACTACTCTTACTACCGCTTAAAGGTCTGTTGTACTACGGTGTATTCCATTTATGTCGTTATCGCGTCCGTACCTCTATGCTTGCGACGTTAACGTTATTTAATTACAGCGAGTTTGGTTTAATTGTCGGTGGTGTAGCTTATAAGCTAGGACTATTGCCAGGTACTTTCTTAGTCGCGATTGCTATCGCCGTTTCTTTTTCATTTTTGCTCGCAGCCCCCCTTAATAGTATGAGCCATAAACTTTATACGGAAGCATCAAAATGGCTAAAAGAATTTGAACCCGAAAAGTTAAATGCCGACGATAAACTGATCGATCTCGGACAATCAAAAGTGTTAATTCTTGGTATGGGTCGAATAGGTACAGGCGCATATGATGAATTACAAGCGCGTTACGGCAAGCAAATCATTGGTGTAGAAACTCGAGAAGAATCTGCCGAGCAGCAACGCAAAGAAGGACGCAATGTAATTCAAGGCGATGCGACTGATCCTGATTTTTGGGCGCGAGTGATCAGCAAAGAACGCATCACGCTTATTTTATTAGCAATGCCGCATAGTCAGGCGAATGTTTATGCCTTAGAGCAGATTAAAGCTCGTCACTTCCAAGGTAAAATAGCGGCAATAGCTCAGTACAATGATGATGAAGAGTTACTGTATGAACAAGGTATCGATGCTGTATTCAACATCTTCAGTGAGGCTGGCAGTGGTTTTGCTCGTAATGTGTGTGATTACTTAAAGCCTGACATAACAGCAATCAAATCATAATCCTATAGGAACGCCTCCTTATTTCGCAGCAAAAAATAAACAGTGGTAACAACTACTGTTTATTTTTTTTAAATAAAAAGCCAAAGACATTAGATTTAATTCAGTTAACGATACTTAAACTGAATATTATTCACCTAAGACGTTTTATTTTAATGGATTGAAGATTTTTTATTGCAATTTACTTCAGAATACGCAATTTTAACAATCAAAGAGAAACACACAGAAATAAAAAGATTTGTTTTCATTATAAAAACCTTTTGGTTACATCAGTGTTTCTAAGATTTATGGATATAAAAAGATAACGTTGGAGTGGTATTACTATGTGTTCTGTATTTGGGATCCTAGACATTAAGAGCGACGCAGCAGCATTGCGTCCTATCGCATTAGAAATGTCGAAAAAGCTTCGTCACCGCGGCCCAGACTGGTCAGGTATTTATGCATCAGAACATGCCATTCTTGCGCATGAACGTCTTGCTATCGTTGGTCTAAACAGTGGTGCTCAGCCCATTTATAGCCCAGATAAAAAATTAATCCTTGCTGTTAACGGTGAAATCTACAATCACAAAGAAATCCGTGCTCGCTATGAAGGCAAATACGATTTCCAAACAGATTCAGACTGTGAAGTTATTCTTGCGCTATACCAAGATATGGGCGAAGAGTTACTTGAAGAGCTTAACGGCATTTTCGCCTTTGTTCTTTATGACGAAGAAAAAGATACTTACCTTGTAGGTCGTGATCACATTGGTATTATTCCGTTGTACCAAGGCTTTGATGAAAACGGTAACTACTATGTTGCATCAGAAATGAAAGCGCTGGTGCCTGTGTGTAAAACAGTAAGCGAATTCCCTCCTGGTTGTTACTACGGTAGTACTGACGCAGAGCCTCAGCGTTATTACACCCGTGATTGGAATGAGTACGCAGCCGTACAAGGTAACTCAACCAGCAAAGAAGAATTAACTGAAGCACTAGAAGCGGCTATTAAGCGTCAGTTAATGACAGATGTACCTTATGGTGTACTACTATCAGGTGGTTTAGATTCATCAATTACATCAGCAGTGGCAAAACGCTTTGCTGCAATGCGTATTGAAGATAATGATCAATCTGAAGCATGGTGGCCACAACTTCACTCTTTTGCCGTGGGTCTTGAAGGCGCGCCTGATTTAAAAGCTGCGCGTGAAGTTGCAGATAAGATTGGTACCGTTCACCATGAAATGACTTACACCATTCAAGAAGGCCTTGATGCGATCCGTGATGTTATTTATCACATTGAAACTTACGATGTTACAACCATTCGTGCCTCTACCCCAATGTTCTTAATGGGACGTAAAATCAAAGCGATGGGTATCAAAATGGTACTTTCTGGTGAAGGTGCAGATGAGATCTTTGGTGGTTACTTATACTTCCACAAGGCGCCAAACGCTAAAGAGTTCCACGAAGAAACTGTACGTAAACTACTTGCGCTTAACATGTTTGACTGTGCACGTGCAAACAAATCACTAGCGGCATGGGGTGTTGAAGGTCGAGTACCATTCCTAGATAAAGAATTCATCGATGTGGCAATGCGTCTGAACCCTGAAGATAAAATGTGTGGTAACGGTAAGATGGAAAAACACATCTTACGCGAGTGTTTTGAACACTACCTACCAGAATCTATTGCATGGCGTCAAAAAGAGCAGTTCTCTGATGGTGTAGGTTACAGCTGGATTGATACGCTCAAAGAAGTTGCGGAAGAGAAAGTAACGGATCAACAACTTGAAACGGCGGCTTACCGCTTCCCTTACAACACACCAACAACCAAAGAAGCTTACGCATACCGTGAGATCTTTGAAGAGTTGTTCCCGCTAGAAAGTGCAGCGAAATGTGTTCCGGGTGGTCCATCTATCGCTTGTTCAAGCGCAAAAGCGATTGAATGGGATGAAAGCTTTAAAAATGCTGCTGATCCATCAGGTCGTGCTATTGCTGCAGTACATAACGAAGCTTATAAAAAATAAACTTGCTCTAAACTGCATGTAATAAAAAACCGCCAAGCATGAAAATGCGTTGGCGGTTTTTTTTATATCTATATGAAACTTAACGTTCCCAGTATGCTTCTTCCAAGCTATCTTCACGCTCTGGCAGACCACGAGATAAACGAGGAGAGTACTGTGCCAATACTTCGTAGCTTACACGGTTTGAATATAAACAAACCTGTGAGAACGATGAGTAAGTTAAAAACGTGTATTGGTGTTTACTCGAATTTGGTACGTTTTCTTTATGGTAACGGTTTGCAGACATATCATGCAATAAAGCAGATAGAGCACCATCACCAGCACCGTTAGTATTCTTAATACGCTCAGGACCACCCATGTATGGTGCAATATGTGAATATGCTTTAATTGGGTTATCACAAGCTGCTTTAAGCATTGGTCGGCTAAATTCATAGCGGTTAAATTCAGCAATATCACCAGGAAGTAACGGTAAGCTTGTTTCACGCTTAGCATTATCTTCGGTGTAACCTGCAGTATATAAACCGACAGGACCGGCTGTACATAGAACAAGGTCAACCCATTCTAATGCTTTATCAGCAGCCACAAGCGGATCAGATTCACCGGTTAACGCTTCACCTTCATCTTCGTTCATAGCAACTACCGTTACATGATCACGAAGGAAGTCACGCCACCATTGTGGATCGTCTTGAATAACAAATTTAGTACCTAATGTTAATACCACTGGCACATCGTATTTTTTCGCATATTCAATGGCACGCATTGTTGCTGCTGGCATAGGATCACCAGGCTTACAACGCACTAAATAAGCGGTTAGCACAAGCGCAGAAGCATTTTCAAACACACATTCAGGAATACTATCTGGTTCAAGTTGGTTCATCTTACCTTCGTTGATAGCAAACGTACGTTCACCATCTTTTGAAATAAGAGCAAAACAACGACCAATAGGACCATCTACAGGCTGAAGGTAGTTCATGTCCATACGGCTGGATGTATTACAAAGGTAACGGTACGCGTAACTACCGATCTCAATGTCTTTACTCATCACACCAAGAAGAACAGATTTGTCATCCGCCAACACAGAGTAGTTGTGTAGCGTGTTACCAATCGTGCCACCAGCAAACTCATGAGTAACAAGGTTGTTCTCTTTTAACTCTTGATATAGCGCTTCTGCTTTTTCATCAGTAATAACCAAAGAATGGCCTTTACTTAACTCATAGCGTTCCAGGAATTCATCATCCACATAAGCTTCAATATCTACCAATGTCTGGTCAATACCAACAACATGAGTACGTGCTAGACGCTTCTCTTGTTTTGTTTGACTTAAAAGTGGATCGCGAGCATGTACCGGAAAGTAATGCTTAGATTTTCGTTGGCCTGGAAATTTCATGTCTATGCGCTATCAAGTTGTAAATTTTGCGAATTCTATCACAGAATATAGAACATAAAAGCAAAAGCTCTCATTGGTTTTGAGATATATCAACACAAATGAGAGCGTAAACGTTACCGTCAATGTGATTTACAGAAAAGAAACTGACTACTCCCAACCTTGAACGTGTTGTTTCACCAAGTTTTCCATCATTGCGATGTGGGCTTGGCTATCATTGAGGCAAGGGATCAAATTAAATTCTACCCCACCCGCTTCAATAAAGACGTCTTTACACTGTTCGGCAATTTCTTCTAGGGTTTCTAAACAGTCAACAGAGAATGCAGGACACATCACATCAAGACGTTTTACCCCTTTCTCAGCCAATAATTTTATCGTGCCTTCAGTATACGGTTTTAACCATTCTTCACGTCCGAAAATCGACTGATAGCTCATACTCATTTTTTCACGCGGCATCTCAAGCATCTTCGCTAATAGCTCCGTTGTACCATTACAATGATCTGGATACGGATCGCCATTATCAGCATAACGTTTAGGAATACCGTGATATGAACATAAAAAGTAATCAGGCTCGCCTTTTTCTGCCCACACCGTTTTTGCCGACTCGGCTAACGCTGAAATATAATCAGGGTGATCATAATAATGATTAATAAAGCGCAACTCTGGGATATACGATATTGACTTTAAATCTTTCGCAATACGATCAAATACAGCAGCCGTTGTAGTGCCTGAATACTGCGGATATAACGGTAAAACTAAAACCTTATCACAACCTTGCTGCTTTAGACGCTCCAAACCAGCCTGAGTACTCGGGTTACCATAAGTCATACCCAGTTCAACTGGGACTTGAAGTATCTCTGTTAATGCTTTTTGTTGGCGTTTTGAATACACCATCAATGGGGAGCCATCTTCCATCCAAACAGATTGATATAATTTAGCAACTTTCGGTGAGCGAATCGGCAAAATTACGCCGTGTAAAATTGGGCACCATAACCAACGGGTCATATCAACGACACGATGATCATGTAAAAATTGAGATAGAAATTGTTTTACTCCAGCAGCCGTTGGCGCATCAGGAGTGCCTAAGTTAACTAACAATACACCGTATTTTTTATTGTCTTTATTCATCGGTTTTCGCTCTTATCTGTCCTATATCAAGCTTTCTGATCAAGAAAATAATAATCATGCAACTGGACCTAAACGAAAGCCCACTGCTTTTAGATCACTTTGATCAGAAAAAGACGTATCCCGCCTTTATTAACCACTATTTAAACCATAAAAAAACGGACTATACCAATAGGTAAGCCCGTTTTTTTTCATTGCTACAAGCTATCTAAAACAGCCTATATCAATATTAAGCTAATGCTTTTTCTAGCTCAGCGCTCACTTCAGCAACAGGAAGTGTACCGTCAAACTTAAGGTATTTCGTGTTACCCGCTGCTGCTTCTTTACCGTAGTATTCGATAAGAGGAGCAGTTTGTGTGTGGTAAACATTTAGACGTGCACGAACTGTTTCTTCTTTGTCGTCTTCACGGATAACAAGATCTTCACCTGTTACGTCATCTTTACCTTCAACCTTTGGTGGGTTGTAAACTGCATGGTAAGTACGACCAGAAGGAAGGTGAGCACGACGACCCGCCATACGCTCAACGATCACATCGTCAGCCACATCAAACTCGATAACGTAATCAACATTAACGCCATTTTCTTTTAGGCCATCAGCTTGAGGAATTGTGCGTGGGAAACCATCTAGTAAGAAGCCTTTTGCACAGTCTTCTTCAGCAATACGCTCTTTTACAAGACCAAGAATGATATCGTCAGATACCAACTGACCTGCATCGATCACTGATTTCGCTTGTTTGCCTAGCTCAGTACCTGCTTTGATTGCAGCACGTAGCATGTCACCAGTTGAAATTTGAGGAATACCAAACTTTTCCATAATGAATTGAGCTTGAGTACCTTTACCTGCACCTGGAGCGCCCAGAAGAATGATGCGCATTGTGAACCCCTTTAATAGAGTGGAATTTTGCAAAAAAGTGAAAATACACTGATTAAGCGAGACTCGCAAGCCCAGTACAATTACTGAGCTTGGATTACATACTTTATCAGAATAGTATTTGATATAAGTAAGTTATTTGGTTATTTAATCAGCAACTTGTTAATAGCAGCAAGGAACTGAGAAGGATCTTCCATCGTACCGCGTTCTGCTAACATCGCCTCACCCAGCAAGAATTCAACCCAACGACCAAACACTTCTTCATCCGCTTCATCAGCCATTTTCTTAACCAATGCATGCTCTGGGTTTAATTCAAAAATGTATTGAACCTCTGGCGCATCATGGCCTGCTGCTGCTAGCAGTTTCGCCATTTGGGTACCCATTTCGTTTTCATCTGTCACAACAACGGCTGGCGTGTCATGAAGTTTAAACGTTGCACGTACATCTTTTACACGTGTGCCTAGGTAACCTTTTGTACGCTCAGTCACTGAAGCAAATTCTTTTTCTGTCTCTTTTTGCTTCTCTTTCACTTCTTCATCATCAAAGCTTGAAAGATCAAGATCAGATTTGGTAATAGCTTGGAACTGCTTACCTTCAAATTCAGGCAAGTGGCCCATTAGATATTCATCAATACGATCGTACATCAAAATCACTTCCAACCCTTTCGCACGGAATTGCTCTAGGTGTGGGCTATGTTTCGCTGCATTGAAATTATCTGCGGTTAGATAATAGATCTTATCTTGGTTTTCTTTCATGCGGCTCACGTAATCGGCAAGCGATACTGTTTGCTCTTGTGAGTCATTTTCTGTAGAGCTAAAACGCAGCAAGTTAGCAATTTTGTCGCGATTCGCAAAATCTTCAGCTAAACCTTCTTTTAATACCTGACCAAACGCTTTCCAGAACGTCTGATACTTCTCAGCATCATTTTTCGCCATACGCTCAAGCATTTGCAACACACGCTTGGTACACGCTTTACGTAGCGCTTGAGTTACCTTGTTATCTTGTAAAATTTCGCGTGATACATTCAGTGGCAGATCGTTTGAATCAATTAAGCCGCGCACGAAGCGAAGATATGTCGGCATGAACTGCTGTGCATCATCCATAATAAATACACGTTGTACATACAGCTTTAAGCCATGCTGACCATCACGATTATTCAGATCCCAAGGCGCAGTCGACGGGATATAAAGCAGACTAGTGTAATCTTGCTTACCTTCAACGCGGTTATGTGACCATACCAATGGCTCTGCGTAATCATGCGCAACGTGATTGTAGAATTCTTTATATTCTTCCTCACTGATGTCGGACTTATTACGTGTCCACAATGCTTGGGCTTTATTGATCTGATCCCACTTCGTTCCTGTTACTTTACCTTCTTCGTCTTTTTCTTCGGTTTGAATAAGAACAGGAATACCAATATGGTCTGAATACTTACCCACGATCTCACGTAAGCGATACTCATTTAGGAACTCTTTATCATCTTCACGTAAGTGCAAGATAATATCAGTACCACGATTCGCTTTAGTGATGGTTTCAATGCTGTAATCACCTTCACCAGCAGACTGCCAACTTACCGCATCATCAGCAGCAACATCAGCTGCACGTGTATTAACCGTTACCGAATCTGCCACGATGAATGCTGAGTAGAAACCGACACCAAACTGACCAATCAATTGTGAGTCTTTACTTTCATCTTCTTTTAGCTGAGAGAAAAATTCTTTCGTGCCGGACTTAGCAATAGTGCCTAAATGCTCAATCGCCTGCTCACGGGTCATACCAATACCATTATCACTAATAGTTAATGTACCCGCCTGTTCATTGATTGATAACTTAACGCATAGGTCAGAATCGTTACCGTACAGATCAGGTTGCGATAACGCTTTGAAACGTAACTTATCTGCAGCATCAGATGCATTTGAGATCAATTCACGTAAGAAAATCTCTTTATTCGAGTAAAGTGAATGGATCATTAGGTGAAGTAATTGTTTTACTTCTGATTGAAAACCACGAGTTTCCTTATTATTATCAACGACTTGCTCGCTCATCTCTACTCCATTGAAAATTGTTAGGTGTTATTTTTAAGATAAATATGGTCAAACGGTATAATTTCAACCTAAAATAGCACGTTTTTTATTTTTTATATTTTTTCAGATTACGTTTTATATTTTTAGATTAAGAAACCATTCAGCAAACTTATAGAACAATGAATAATTAGAAGACCATTGCTAAGGTTACATAAATGCCTACACACGCAAAAAAGTTTTTAATCGGACAACGATTCATTTTTGATCCAAACGATAACAGTTTGATTGATAAACTAGAAAATAATGAGTTAATTCGTTTGGGCAGTAATGAGAGCCGTGCCTTGAATCTTCTAATCGAAGACCCAAGCCTTATTATTACTCGCCAACGTATTCACGATTATGTCTGGCGTGAACAAGGCTTTGAAGTCGATGACTCAAGTTTAACGCAAGCGATTTCAACATTACGTAAAGCATTAAAAGACTCAACTAAGTCACCCGCATTTGTAAAAACCGTGCCTAAACGCGGTTATCAAATCATTGCTACTGTTGAAACTTATGTCGGTGAGGAAGAGGCTGATAGTAATGTCACACCTCTTGAAAACCTACCACATCAAGAGCATACCCCTCCTCTTGAGTCACCAAGTGTTGATGCTCCAGATAGCGAGATCGTAGAAGAAAAATTAGTATTTGAATCCTCTATACCATCATCAACAGAAACCAAAACAAAAGTAACATGGCTTGGTTGGATTGCATTGGTGATCGCCTTGATATTACCAGTAGCGGTGAATTTAAGTATGCCACCAAAGTCAGCAGCTTTTCGTCCTCTTCTCCAAGTAGAAGGTATAAAAGTTTACACGCCTATAAGTAATCCAGTGATGAAAGATTGGAACAATATGATCAGCAGTTGTGTAAGTAATTATTTGAAAAATCATCAAGATGAAGGTAAACCAACCGAAGTCATTGTCACTGGTGGGCAGAATAATCAACTGTATTTAAATTACTTACATGGTAGTAGCGTGCCAATGGAAAACATTACATTGCGTTTATTAACTAGCCATGAGGATAATGCGAAATTATGTCAGTAAATTCTCCGGCTACCTTCCCTCACATTATTCGTAAGTATTGGCCTTTTGTGATCCTTGCTATCTCTATCACTATTTGTAGTTGGGTTTATTTTTCAACTGATTACAAGCAAGAGCAACTGCTAATGTCTCGAGAATGGCAAAGTACGACATTTAGCCGTATTGAACCAACACAACTCGATAATTTAGGCACACTACGTAAAGTAAAACAAAGCAGTAATATGGTGTATTTACCCAATCATACATACTCACGTATTACGATGTTAGAGCTATACAGCAATACACCTAAACCCGTAACGATTCATATTTCTGAATCAGGGCATTGGGATGTCAGTGGTGGCTACTTACTGACTGAACCTACCGAATTTAAAGACGTCACATCAGGAACAAATGTTGATTTTGATGACCAACAACTCAATGTTGTAAAAGATATTTTCAGGATGAATGCACAAGAAAGCCGCCGGATTGATGTGATTAATAAAAATTCACTGTTATTAACCAGTTTGACCTACGGTTCCAATATTCTTTACTCGCTGTAAAAATACAAACTTTAAATAACACATATCGAGTAGGGTGAGGCGTTGCCCCCTCATCCCTCTCACAGAACCGTACGTACGGGTCTCGTATACGGCTCATGCACATTTCCATTCAGTATATTCACTGAACACATACCATGTTGCAACGTGCCCAAGATCAACTAAACCTTGCTCTAAAAACCATTGTTTAGTC
>NZ_JADQAQ010000023.1 GCF_022129445.1 Photobacterium sp. Ph5 | reverse complement strand
TAAGAGGTGATGATATCACCTCTGAGTAGGTGGCCAAATTTAATGTACCACTACAATTGGAACCTTATTTTATAGAAGCTAGTTACTTACAGTTAAATTCCATCATAACTTTATGTTCAGAGTTTAATACATCACCACCTAAGAAAAACTTACTTGCTGTGTTAGCAAGTTCAGTTGTTTTAGCATCAATAGCATGATCGAAATTGCTGTTTTCAGAAATCACATAGAAGGATTTACCTAAATCTGAACATGTCTTTTTTGCCGTTGCGTTTGCGATTTGTTTTGCTTCTTGCTCACTGCTACCCGTTGCTTCTACTGTGTAAGAATTCTCTTTAGGTGTAACAATACCAGTCTGAGCAGCACAACCAGTAAGAGCAAGGAATAAAGATGGGATGATAAATTTTTTCATAAACTGTTAACTTCACTTCTATTTGAACGGTGTTTTATTGTGATATCTTCATATTATTAATAAATCAATGTTTTTTATTTTAAAGATAAAAATATCTGATTGTGGTTGATTTGAAGATTTTGAGTGTCACAGAATATATATAGCAAATTAGTGCATTGAATTAACGCTTGTCCCCTGCTTTATTTACGGTCGTTTATCTTTAGATGTCTGAGCTATGTGGCTATGTGGTGGTAATTACTATCATGAACGATTGATATGTTTTAAAAACATTTGGTTTAGGTTTATTTTTTTCTCTATTTTGAAATTATATTCGTGACTATCTAATTTTAAACTCGTGTTTCTTATGAATATAAAACGTATTTTCTCTGTATTATTATTAAGTACAATTATAAGTGGTTGCAGTAATGTTTCTTCATCAAGCGTACCTGCTGTATCAGATAATAAAAAAACTAAAGGTGTTATTTATATAACACAGGAATCATTACCTGAAAATATTCACTATAAAGTGATTGGTCAAGTAGAAGCCAATGCGAGATATGGTTACGAACATGTCGTTACTTTATACCCTATGCTAGCTGCTGAAGCGAAAAGTATTGGAGCCAATGCGATTATTAATACGCATGGTGGACATAGAGTCGCATTATTTTCATGGGCTGCGCCTTATACTTCAGGAACTGCTATTAAAATTGATGATATTGAATTGTTAAAAAAATATGAAGGTGATTTCTACTAACTAAGAACGATCAATATTGTACTTAATATAAGCCTGAATTCATTACGTTGAATGCAGGCTTTGTTCCATCTATCCCTGCTAATCAATACTTTTTCTCAAAAGATCACGCTGTTTTATACGGTAAATAGCGTGATTTTATTCTTATTTATCTTTTGTTTTGTTTGAATTAATAACTTTAATTTCAATGAGTTGTGGTGTTGTTATATTTTGGTTTGGTTTTTATGTGGTTATGGTTTAGACGAAAAAGGCGGATTTCCATAAGCTGAGCCCATTCCAGAAAACACCAAACATACATTGAGGATTAAATGACTTCCTATAAAAAGCTATTAATTGCATCATCGCTTATGATACTGGCCGGTTGTAACTCGGGATCAGGCTCAGATAGTAAGACAACAATGATTAAGAAAGCTTTAAAGCCTGCAGCTGATTACCAATTTAATAATGATGAAATTACTGAGATTTATAAGAACCGTGAGAAAGTTTTAAATTCGGTATCATTTTATTATGATGGAAAAGTTTATAATCATGTTCTTTTTGGAGAAGAGCTTGACGATAATGTAACTGTTGTACGATTGATGGATGATTATAGTGATACGATTGATCTTATGATCAATCGTAATGAAGAAGCTAAATGTATTGTTTATAGTGATAATAAATATTCTGATAATTTTGATTGTGGGAAAGAAGTGCAATCAATCAGTAATGAAACGACGGTTATTAATTCAACATCAGTTAATGAGCGTACACCGGTACTATTAGAATATAGCAATGATGAATTTGAATACTTGTCGCATATTGGATCAACTGCATTAACTGCGATTGATGAATATGATCAAGTTGATATTAAAACATCAGCGGTATTTAAAGACTTTTTACGTGATATTTTTGGTCAAGACGTATCAGAACACGATCAAAATAGCTCAAGATTGGGTATTTCTACATTTATTCAATTAGGAAATATTGTTCAAGCATATACAGGTCGTGAGATGTTATTGATGTTCGATAATGTCATAAATGGTAGTGCTGACGATGATGTGAACATGTATACAGGTCTGATGATACGTAATCATGAGATTGCTACTATGATTACGAAAAACGGTTCTGTATTCTCTGGTGGTACTGATTTATTTACGGCAGGTATTGAACGAACTCTAGAACGAAAAGCACCAACTGATGCTATTGAGCTTAATAAACAAGTTGGTGTGCATAGTTGGTCTGATGGTGAAAAAACCGCAAAAAAAATACCATTTACGGATCTGAGTCACCGTAAACAAGCGACGTATTTTAAAATTATGCTTGGTGATAAAGGTGTCGATTTCTATATGTATACATTAGATTCAGCACCTGCAAGCGGTGAGCATTGGGTAACGAAGAAAGAGTCAGATAAGTATAATCTGATTCAAAATATTACAGATTAATAAAAACCGACATGTTATTAGCATGTCGGTTTTCTTGTTTTATCTTATTGTTCGGTCGTTGTTCTAATGAATACTACCAATACGATTGAAGCGAACACCATTAGGTAACCAGTGAGGCCACATAGAATCAGCATCATGGTTGAAGGTAAAACTGATCCAAATAAAGGTCGCTTTACCCACTAAGTTCTGCTCTGGCATAAAGCCCCAGTAACGGCTATCTAAGCTATTATCTCGGTTGTCGCCCATTGCAAAGTAATGACCCTTTGGCACTACCCATACACCCATTGGTTGACCTGGCTGTTGGTAATAACGGTTAATTTGTTCAGGTAGTGCTGGATCTCGCAGAATGTGGTGAGTCACTTTACCCAGTTCTTCTTTATATTCGTTTAGCTGTGTACCTAACTCACTGAAGTTAGTTAGGCCAACATATTGTTTTGGTACTTCTTGTGCTACTGGACATACTTTCTGCCCATTACAAGCTGGTTTGATATAAAGGGTTTTGTTTTGATAAATAATAGTATCACCCGGTAAACCAACCACACGTTTGATCAAATCAATTTTAGGGTTTGATGGATCAATAAATACTGTAATATCACCGCGTTGTGGCTTACCCGTTGGTATTAATGTTTTGTGGAAAATAGGATCGCGTAGCCCATAAGCAAACTTTTCTACGCCAATAAAATCACCGGGTAGCAAGGTTGGCTGCATTGAGCCACTTGGAATTTGAAAAGGTTCGATGATGAATGAGCGAATAATTAAAATAGCAAATAATACTGGAAACATTGAGCGAGCTTGAGCAACCCAACCTGATGTGTTCTCCTGTGTCACCCCTTCTCGTTTAGGTTGCCATACGAACTTATCTAACGCGAAAACAATACCTGTTATTAAGGTCGCGAGAGTAAGAATAAGTGAGAACATTTCTGCTGCGTTGAATACTGAAAGCATGTGCTATCCCAAAAACTGTGTAAATAGAATAATCTACAAATAATAGTATTGTGTATTGAACATGATTAATGTGCTAAATAAAACGGCTATATTTTGGAAACTATGATCTCACTTTATCAATCTGTATGCTCCCATCGATTTAAATAATGTTCTATGTTGCTCATTTTATTCATAATCCATTAATTCTAATTAGTTAACAGGATAAAGTGTCAAGCCAAGCCCAAGATTGAATTCAGCGAGTTGTTTAATGATGCTAGGGCTTAATAACTCGGTAAAAGCCCAAGGTTCTGAACATGTTTCATAACCAATGTTAACGCATTTGTGTTCAATTTCATCCCATTCCTGTTTGGCATCGTTGGGCATGCTTTTCAGCCATTGGCAATGTTGTTCTATACAATAGTTGGGGTTATCAAGTGGTTCAAAAGAAAAGTTTATAGTCCAATATGGGTCATGTTCATTGGGTGGATAAACTTCGCAATAGGTATCTTGCTGTTTAAGAAAGGTGGCTAAAGATGAAAACGGTTTATGTGAGCGTATTTCTAGATCAATAGTGATATAACGTGTTTTCATGGCTGAACCTACCGTGTAATAAATATTCATAACACAAATCTAAGAGAGTCGTGCGATATTTTTAAATTATATTTTGTTCTGAAGTATCAAACTATTGCTAACGGCTAATTATCATTTGACTGTTAAATGCTCTATCTGTCGTTCAAAAATCGGACTGTGTGTGTTAAATCATCACTTTATGTAATTAATTTATAAAATATTACGGTATCGACTGTTATTCGCATGGCGTATTATGTTACGTTTTAGGTATAGAAGCATATTAAACAGAGTTATTAGAATGAAGATGCCCATAGCTACAAATAAGATCTTTTTTTACGCGTCGTTAGTTTCTACTATTGTTTATACTTGCGAGTTATTGTGCCTAACGTTACATAGAACAGCAGTGCAACCCCATAGTATTATTCTTTCCCTTTTAAAATGCACGGCAAGCTGTGTTATCTGCTTAATTTCATTACAATCTATCTATCATAAACGAGAAGATAAATTTAATGAGCGCATGAAAAAGTATGATGATCCAACGTTAAGTAAAGATAGTTCTGAAAATAAATATCGTTAAAGTGAATATCTTAAGCCTAGCTTCAGGATCTTTGAGATATAAAGCATTTCGGTTGATGTAACCAATACGTTAAGGTTAAAAAATGCGAATAGGGATTATTGGGTTAGGTGATATTGCACAAAAAGCGTATCTTCCAATTATGACGCAACTTAGAAATGTAGAGTTGATTTTTTGTACGCGCAACCCTTCCGTTTTAAATGCATTAGCAGAGCAGCATGGTGTAAGTTGTTGTTTTGATGATTACCGCCAATTAACTAAAAAGAATATTGATGCGGTGATGATCCATGCTGCAACCTCTATTCACTATGACATAGCGCATTGGTGTTTAAAGCAAGGTATTCCCACTTTTGTCGACAAACCTTTAGTTGATAGTGCAGAGCAAGTTGAACGTCTTTATGAACTTGCAGAGATGCACAATACTCCACTTTATGTTGGTTTTAATCGTCGTCATATTCCTCTATTTAACAAACACCTGCCGGAGTTAGCTTCTGGTAACATTGGTGAATTGCATTCACTGCGTTGGGAAAAAAATCGCCATAATCTTGTTGGTGATATTCACACTTTCATCTTCGATGATTTTATTCACGCGCTCGATAGTGTCAATTTAAATGCTAAATCGTCACTCGATGACGTTTATGTAACCCATCAGATGTTTGGTGATCAGCTTTCACGTGTTGATGTGCAATGGCAGTCAGGGCAATGCTTACTTCATGCTTCGATGAACCGTTTAAATGGCATTACCAATGAATGTGTTTCTGCTACTTATCATAACCAGTCTTACCAATTTACTTCGTTTATGCGTGGTCAACGTTGGCTTAATAATGAAGAAAGGATTTTAGCGTCAGAAGATTGGATACCAATGTTAGCAACGAAAGGTTTTAATGCGATGATTTCTGATTGGTTAAGTGTTGTTGAGTCAGGCACAATGCCACTGCATACTGTAGAACGAAATATTTCAACGCACCTGTTAGCTGATGCAATTGCAGTGCAATTAGAAACACTATTTATCAGATAAAAACGTTATCTCATTAAAAATCGATAGATAAATACCATTATCGTAAAGTGAGTTAGTGGTATTTATCTTAATGATATTGAAATGTTTTTTGATATTGTTTTAGGCTTAAACCAAATTGATGTTGAAATCGTTGTGCAAATCGAGCCTCTGATTTGTAGCCACATAAATGCGCAAGCTCTATTTGTGAATATGACTTAGTTTGCAATAAGCTTAATGCGTAGCCCATTCTTAGTTCTGCTAATACGTCTCTAAATTGAGTATTCTCTTCTTTTAAGCGTCTAATTAATGTCGATTTACTTAATCCGAAATGATCACAGACCGATTCAATTGAGTGATTGGCTTTGGGATCATCATTAAAGTATTGGGTTAACTTATCTCGCCAACTCAAATTTCGCATTGAAAATAACTGATGAAGATAACCACTGTTAGCAAGGTGCTCAAATAATGCATTAACAATATGTGTTTGCACATTGCGCTCAATATCTTTTGGCATTGTTATAATACTTTGCCATAAGTATTTTGCAGTACCGTCGAGGCTATATTCAGGTGTTAAACCATCTTTCTGATTTTCGAGCGATTGTTGGATTTGCTCATCCGTTGGACGGATCAAAAAACTCAGTTGGGTTGAGAAGAATTGGGTTTGATTAGGATTATTAATAAAAGTTAATGCTGTATGACCGTGCGCCAAAAGCCAGTTATGGCTATTGAAGTTGATCCAGTCATTTTGCCAATGCAGTTGTTTATTCCCCTGTTGAATCCAGAAAATTGAAGGGTAAATAATAGGTACATTACGTAGGTGTTGCGGTTGATTACCATTGTAATAATTAAGTTTGATTATACCTGACATGTTTTCTTTTTATAAACCTTGTGACTGGTTATTGATAATACACAATAAATAGACACAAGGTTTATCTCAATAATTATTTACATTAACGTTATTTATCTAACATATGTTGGAGTAATTGTGGATTTACCCAATGCTGTTGCATTTAGCATAAAACTAACTAATGCACACGATGCATCATCTGGTACTTCTAGCTTTTCAACTGGCAACGCCCATACGGTAAATTGGTAACGATGCATACCATGACCTTCAGGAGGACAAGCGCCGCCGTAACCATTAAAACCATAGTCATTACGCATTTCTAAACCCGCTGCGAGTTTACCTGATGCGCCCTGCTCAAGTGATGTTGTTGATACTGGGATATTAATCACTTGCCAATGCCAGAAACCGCTTTCTGTTGGAGCGTCTGGATCAAAGCAAGTTATAGCATAACTTTTTGTTCCTGCAGGCGCGTTATCCCAAGATAGTTGCGGAGATATATTATCACCATCGTGACCAAAACTATTAAATGAGAAACGTTTGTCTTTTAGTTGACCTTCTGCGATGTCTTGGCTGTGTAATGTGAAAGTTGTCATTTTAGTTGTCCTATTATTCTCTGTTGGAATAATAATATGACTCTTTTAAAAACAATACACAACATTAAGTGTCAAATTTCAGTTTTATCAATCATTAATGATACTTATTGTTTAAAGTGTGAATTAACTAGTTTAAAAATATCAATTGTAAAATTTAAGATGTAAGAATATCGTTTCTGTGAATTTAATGTACTGTTGATTAATTCAACTAATTGCAACGATTTAAATCTTGAATTGATGTTCTAGACTACTGTTTATAAAATCAGTGTGGTTATATACAGTTGGATGTAATTACTTTATGCGTATTGAATTAATGCTTAACAAATTAAACCTATCGGATGCTCATTTTTCAAAAATCGATGATGAATTCAACCGCCGAGTTTTAATAAACTGGCCTGATGCGAGTATACGAGTTCGTCTTGGTGGTGGAAATAATTTAACCGTTCTCGGTGGTTTTGCTGATGATAAAGAGCGTGTTGAAGCACTACTACAGGATATGTTTGATGAAGCAGATGATTGGTTATATAACGATCACGATATGTACTAATTAATAGATAAGATTCTTAACCTAAATTTGTAGCACATCAATTTGGTTTTTTATCTTTCTTTTTTAGCTATCTATAATTCTATTTTGTTCACCTATAATAATTCTATATTCAAATGGTTATATGGTTTTATTATGAGTGATTTTGTTTCTAAAAATATCTGGTCTGATTTTACAAAAGAACCTGAAATGCCAGGTTTTAGCTTTCGAGATACAGATGAAAAGAATGAAAATTGTGTAACTGCATTGCTTGAACGTTGGGAAGCTGGTACGTTTGAAGCGCCTCACCATCACCCAAATGATGATATGTCGATCATTGTTAAAGGCGAGATTGTTATTCAGTTTTACGTAAAGGAAGATGACGAACTGATCAAAGATGGTGATGAAGTAACATTATCTGCTGGTCAAACTGGTTATATTCAGGCCAATAGAATACATAGTGTTTTATACAAAACTGATTGCGATATGGTGTATATCCAAGATCGTGTATTTGGTTTCGAAAGTGACGAATAATTTTTATATTAAAAACAGCCATTCTTTCGAGTGGCTGTTTTTCTTTAAAGTACAATCCAAGGTTCATGCTCAATCAATTCAATGGTTACTTTCCCCTCTTCTACTTTAAAATTTAACGTTTCTTTATAGCTATCAATTTCATCTTGGTTATTACAAGGCCAAAAGAAATGAATGCCGTAGCTAACTGTAATTACACCGCTTTTTAGATCTGTTGCCATTTCTACCATATCAACATTTAGACTACCAGTTGCAAATTGGTACCGAAGATCCTGTTGATCGTGTTTAGTAAACAAAGCAGGTGCACAATTATCTTCATGACTTTGTACATATTCGATAATGTTTTCTGCTATTGAAATATTACTATTAATTGGAAACGTTATTGTTTTTATCGTCATGATTAGCCCCTTTTAAATTAAGACTATCATTACACATTTAGTATTAAACGTCAGTTCTGATAGCAATAAGTTATTTTACTATTGTCACTAGTTACAATGGCTGACTCTGCAGCTTTATTTAATGTGATTGATGAATCATCTTCCATTGAACCATTAATCGTACTATTTGCTGTATTACACATTGTAGCAATAGATTGCTCTTTCATATTGATTTCAACATGATTAACTCTTGATGATAATTCAAATAGTGAATCAGTTGCTAATGACAAGTTCAAAACTCCAACTGGTTTATTCATATTAATAGATGATGACTGATAAGCATTCACATTGACATTTTCAGCGATAATATTGACCTTCGCATGAGCGTTGTCTGTTGCTGTAATATTGAGTTTGGTGGTCGAACCATGGATTTCGGCATAACTTTTATTCATTAAATTGACGCTGAATTTATTTGTATCTAATGCACATCCGTCAACATTGACTTTTGCATGATTGGCGATATCAATTTTAGCTAAAGGCTTCGATACTGTTATATGAGCAGTAATGTTTATATTGGGCGTAGTATTTTCTGATGAATATAATTTAAGCGTTGCATTATTCACTTGTAGTTTTACATTTTCGAGTTCGTCCCCTGAAAAAGATATTGAAGGTAAATTTCCGCAATTAACATCCAACATTAAATTGTTAAGGCTAGTATCTATTTCATTAAATTGTTTGAGATAGATATTCGTTGCACTGACAGAAGTAGAACAAATGCAACAAAGCCAAATAGCTCTCTTTAACAATTTCATAACTACATCCTTTTATCCCCATTAGCTTTAATTATAAGTAATTACTTTCTCATTCATCGTATCAAGTTTACAACTAAAACGTGACATCGTAACATTTTCTCGGTGGTGAGTAATATGGCTAATGATAAGTAGATTTTAAAATATAACCCTAGTGATATGTCTATTAAATAGACAGTAGATCATTATACGGATCATAATTAACGATCATGTAATTGTTGATAAGTTACAGATTTATATAGTAATTTAATTTAAGTCTTATATAATATATCTTATAGCAGATCTAAAATAACTTTTGTAATGCAGAATAACCTCCCTATAGATCCAAGTTCCACAAGTTTAAGGACAACATCGTTACGCAAGCAGACACAACTTGCTGAACGCATTAATCATATAAATTATGCTTCTGCAAACCCTGCTTTATCTTATATACACTCATTGGCAGCAACAGATACTACTGGTGGTCAAGCAAATGCACGTTATACTCTTGAAAGGCTTGCGCGATATATCATGGGAAATAGTTTTCAACTTATTGATTGGAAAGAATTATTTACGATTCAAGATAAGCTGATAGATGCAGTTAAGTCATTTCTTATTGCCCGCGCTAAGCTAAAAGCAAAAATGAAAAACCATTATTTCAGCGTTAATGATCCAATAAAAAATTTACAAGTTAATCCATTGCTGAATGCCTTACTGACTGTCGCTCAATTCCTTCATTGTAATCATAACCTACCTCTTTCTCGTGTTATTGAATTTGAGAAACGAATGACAGTTTTTGATCTTGCTAGTGTAAAAACATCAATGCTAGATCATGGTTGGCTTCAATCTATTCCACCGCAGCGCTATGATTTTGAATTAACGAAACAGTCTGAAGTGATGTTAGAGGCGTTTAGTTGCTTTTGTATTCGAAGTTGTGTTGAGCGTTTTGATTGGCGTAGTATTTTATTCGCTCCTCTTCTTCAATCAACGATGCAATCGTTTTTAAGTGATCGAAGCGAAAATCAGATAAGTGATCGTAAAAAAGCTTATGCACCAGCAACAGCTGATAATTTACTACGTATGTTACGTGGTGTTGCTCAACATGCTTGGCTCGCTGAGCTAATTTCGGTTGAGACATTAGAACGTATTAAAGCGATTAAATTACCAAGAGGCTCTCGTCAATCGAGTGGAAGATACCTTAGCTATCATGAGTTAGATCATATTTCTGCTATTACGCTTAATCAAAAAAATGAAAATAAAGCATTAAGAGATAACGCTATTTTTTGGTTGATGTATGAAGCTGGATTACGACGTGCAGAAGTTGTAAGCGCAAATATGCATGATATTGATATGAACCGTTGCCAATTACGTGTTGTAGGTAAAGGTAATAAAGAGCGCTATGTTCCTTTTTCACGAAATAGCGATTTATATAATGCGATGGAAAAATGGCTAACTATTCGTCGGCAAGATTTTAACTCTAATTTACCCGCTCTGTTTTGTACTATTAACCGATATCAAACATTGACTCAAATGCGTTTAACAACACAAACACTCAATGATTTATGTAAACAACTTACTAAGTTAGGTTTTTCTCGTATTGTTTCACCACACGATTTTCGACATTCAGTAGCAACGAATCTTTTGCGTTCAGGTTACGACTTATTGTTGGTGAGTAAATTTATGGGACATAGCAGCATCACTACAACTCAACGTTATGATAGACGTACAGATGATGATTTAAAAGGAGTTATACCGAGTCGTTAATGTAATTGATATTATTCAATATTTTATAAAATACCCGTTTGACTCACATTTTCATTAAATTTTAATATTATAGATAGAAGGTAATGAAATATAATATTCTGCATACAGGAGAATTATTCATGAAAATGTGTGTTATAACCTCATTAATTTCGATTTTATTGCTTGTATCTTTTCCTTCTGGAGCTCGAAGTGTAAAACAGTACATGAATCAATACAGTGTTATCCCTTGTGAAGGATTGAAAGTAAAAATTGAAAGCCTAGAAAAGCGTACAAAAATGATTTTAAAGGTTGCATCAGATAAGACTAAAAAAGAACTTAAACACAAAAATAAAGCACTGAGTTTATTAATGAAACAAAAAAGTTGTCAATAAAAGACCAAACAATTAATGCTTAGTCTTTTATTGAAGTTTGTAGAAAGCGGTATTTAAGACAGTGTTACCATTAAATATATATTCAAAGCAATAACAAGAGCGATAATTACGATACCAGCATAACTAACGTATTTGTTATTTTTAAATTCACCCATCAACCTTTCATTATTGGTGAAAATTAGCAACGGTATAATCGCTAATGCAATACCAAAGCTAAGTACAACTTGGCTCATTACTAAAATCTCAGTGGTATTAATAGCAAGCCCTATAACGATAAAAGATGGAATCATTGTAACGATACGACGTAATAGTAAAGGGATCTTAAATTTTACGAACCCTTGCATAACTACATCCCCTGCCATTGTTCCCACTACTGTAGATGATAACCCAGACGCTATAAGTGAAATTGCAAACAATGTTGATGCCGCTTGTCCAACTAATGGGGTTAAAGTTTTATATGCAGTTTCAATTTCAGCAATATCTTGATTACCTGAGTAATGGAAGACAGCAGCAGCCATTGCAACGATTGCAATATTCACAAAACCCGCAATTACCATTGCTATTAGCACATCTACACGTGTTGATTTTAATCTTTTCGCTTTTGTTTCACCGTAAGTATTTTTAAACAGTGCCGAATGTAGGTAAATAACATGCGGCATAACTGTTGCTCCTAAAATACCTGCAGCTAAATAAATTTGATGTGAACTATTTAATGTTGGGATAGCGAGACCTTTCAACATCTCACCTGTAACCGGATGTGCAAAGAAAAGTTCAGCAACATAAACAATGGCAACAACCAATAATAATGAAGCAATAACAACTTCTAATGGTTTTTGACTTTTATTGCTTAACAATAAAATAGCCATCGTAACAATAGCTGTAATTACCGCCCCTTCCATTAAACTAATACCTAACAACAATTGGAAACCAAAAGCTGCGCCTATAAATTCAGCTAAATCTGTTGCCATCGCGATAATTTCAGCTTGAATCCAATATGGACCTATTGCCCATTTAGGCAGATGATCACGTAAATGTTCAGCAAGATTTTTGCCAGTTACAATGCCTAATTTTGCAGACAAATACTGGATCAACATAGCCATTAGGTTTGCCCAAAGCACAACCCATAATAACTGATAGCCAAAAGAAGAACCCGCTTCTATATTTGTAGCAAAATTACCTGGATCAATATAACCAATTGCTGCAATAAATGCTGGACCTAAAAGTAGTAGTTTCTTCTTTAGTCTTAAACTGAAGGTAGCCATTTCGGGCTTAATAGAAATAGTTGTAGAGGCCATAGCTAACTCCTTAAATAGTAATCTCATCATACACCCTCACAAATGAGAATCAATATCACTTAGGTGCTATTCATGGTTGGTAAGATTTCATATATGATTAACGCCTAATTGATAGTTTACGACTATCAATTGTGAGGTTAGTATTTATAATGTGATCTATTATTAATTTTATATTAACAATTTCATAAAATAGTGTACATATAATTCCTTTATGGTACGGTCTGCATCGTTGCTTATAAAATATTATGACAATAAATACCTTATAAAGATAAAGGACCTTATATGGATATAAATAAGAAAGGAGATCATTTATCACATGGCGGAGATATTATTCATTTATATTTAAAAGAGATCTCAGAAAAACCACTCTTAACGAAAGAAGATGAAATTTTATATAGTCGGAAAAGTCTATGCGGTGATGCTAATAGTAAGAAAGTATTAATAGAGAGTAATTTACGCTTAGTAGTCAGTATTGCAAAAAATTATCGTGGCAGTAGCATGCATTTGAGTGATCTTATTGATGAAGGAAATATCGGATTGATCACTGCTGTTGAAAAATTTGATCCTGAAAAAGGCTTTCGATTTTCAACTTATGCCACATGGTGGATAAAACAAACTATAGAACGTGCGATACATAACCAAGGAAGAACGATTCGTTTACCTGTTCATGTATCAAAAGAAATCAATACCATTGTTCGGACACACAAACAATTAATAAAGAAAAATAATCAAGAACCTAATACAGAATTAGTCGCTGAAGTTTTAAATAAAACACTTGATGATGTATCTACAACTCTTTCTTATGACACCCCTATCGTTTCGTATGATCAATCTATAACAAGTGAAGCAAGTTCCCAGTCAATAGCTGTACTAATCGCTGATGAAAATAGTGCCAAACCTGATGATCTCGTAGATGATTTAGCAATCCAAAAAATAACAACTAATGTGCTAAATTGTTTAAATAATCGCGATAAAGAAATTATATGCCGAAGATTTGGTTTATTAGGTTATGAAGCACAGACTTTACAGGAAGTTGCTGAAGAAGTGGGTCTTACAAGAGAGCGTATTCGGCAGTTACAAGTTACCTCATTAGCAAAACTAAAAAATTCACTGAGCCGTGATAACTATGATCTCTCAGTTTTGTTTGCTAACAATTAATATTCATGTTGAAAACAGAGGCACGTAGGTTTGGGTGATTTTTTTGGTTATTATGAGCTATAAATAAAACTATCTTTATTTACTTAAGGTTATTTATGAAATTAAAAGCTCTAATCATTGCGAGTTCTGCCTTCATTTTCGCTGGTTGTAGTAGTTACGGTGTTACTGAAAGTGAGATGCAAAATTATATAAACAAAGAAACCAATGTTGAACGATCTGTTGGTATTCAAGGTATCGCCTACGCTACAGGTAAGTTTGAAAAAGTAAAAGTGGGTATTGGTCGTGTCGCTGACAATCGTGTAAGTATTGATACGACTGCTAGCGCCCAGCTAGAACTTGCAGGTCAAGCACCTCAAGATATTGTTGTTAAAGCAAATTTCAGTGCCATCCCCTATTATAATCAAGACGAAGGGGCGATATATTTACGTGGTTTAAATATTGAATCATTGGCAATAAAACCTGAGAAGTTTAATAACATGCTCACCAAACCGGTTATAACACCATTTGTTTCACTTATTGGTCAAGTTTTATCAACCAAACCTGTTTATAAGCTCGATGAAAACGAAATGAAACAAGCGCTACTTAAATCTACTAAACCTGAGTTGATTATAAAAACTCATCAATTAGTTCTCGATTGGTAAGTTGTTTTTATTATAGACTATAAAGTTATAGTGCATTAGATGTTAAGCTTTATACCACATCCAAGCCTATAATCTGTTTAGATTATTCCATAAAACAAGGATCTGTATAAAGCAGATCCTTGATAATAAAGCGATATTCAAATTAAATCATGATGAAATATTTGCTTATAAATAACAAGATAGCCAACAGCCACACTGGACATTTGAAGTATTTAAACGCAATAAATCCAATCACCACAGCGACAGCATCTAATCCTGTCTTCACCCCACTGGTAATAATAGGGCTGACTAATGCGCTAGCTAATAACCCAACAACACAAGCATTTACTAGCTTGATTGATTGCTTTAGACGTTGATGCTCAAACAATGCTTTCCATGCAGGAATAAATGCAAAAAGTAATAAACTTCCCGGTAAAAACACTGCAATGGTTGCAATCAAGCTACCTAATACGGGATGCATTGAATCAATCGAAGCGCCTAAGTAACTAGCCATAGTGAACATTGGACCAGGTACAAGCTGTGCTGATGCGTAGGCATTAATAAAGGTAGACTCCCCTACTAACCCATCCATCATAGGTTGTAGAAGTGGTAGTACAACATGCCCACCGCCAAAAACAAAACTGCCTGCTTGGTAGAAGATATTAAATAAATTAATACTGCTGCTGTAAGGCGCTAACAACGGTAATCCAACTAACAACACGCCAAACATAGTTAAAATACCAAGATGTGGTTTAATGCTAGAGGCTTGTTTTTTTGTTGGCGTAATCTCTGTTTTATATGACAATGTGTAGCCCACAGCTGCCGCTACACATATAGGTAACACTTGGCCAAGTAGACCTGTACTAAAATAGACCCAAATAGCAGTAATCACTGCCACAGTAATCGTTAGCGCTGTCGTTAAATTCTTTTTAGCCATTCCCCATAACGCATCAGCAACGACGATAACGGCAAGTAGTTTTGCTGCGATGATTAAGCTATCAACAACAGAGTTAGACGTTACGCTGCTACTAACAATGGCAAGCCCTGTTAACAATGCAAAAGAAGGTAAAGTAAAACCAATAAAGGCAGCAACAGCTCCTAAATATCCCGCTTTCTTATAACCAATATACATACCTAGTTGGCTACTGGCAGGTCCAGGTAAAAATTGACATAACGCTACAGCATGAGTGAAATCATCATCAGAAATCCATTTTTTTTCTTGTACAAAAGAACGTTGAAAGAAACCAATATGTGCAGCTGGGCCGCCAAAGCTATATAAGCCCAATAATAAAAAGGTCGTAAAAACAGTAAACATGCATTCCTCCATTAGCAATATCATCATCATAGCGTTTCCATACGAATTATTTAAATCGTTTAAAATGATGTAAGTTATTATTTATATTCATACATATAGATTGATGTTTATGAGGCAAAAAATGATAATGAATAGATAGTGTTAATTGATTATTTTTGTCACACTAGACTATCGTGACAGCGTAACTTGGAATGCCAAATGCTAGATAATTTGCAACAGATGGTAATACTGGCTGCTATTGGTCATGAACAAAATTTCACCAAAGCTGCTGATCGCTTGGGAATATCAAAGTCTCAGGTAAGTAAGCAAATAAAATGTTTGGAAGAAAGATTAGGCTGTCAGCTTGTTCAGCGCAGTACACGGACTGTCGCATTAACTGAAATTGGCGTGCAATATGCAGATTATGGTCAACAATTAATTGATACTGTTAATGAAGCGGAAGCCATGGTTGCCGGTTACAGAAATGAAATCACAGGCGTATTACGCATTGGTATCGCCCAATCATTCGGTAATATTCATATCACTTCCGCATTAGCTGAGTTTCAAAAGCAAAATCCTGAACTAGAGCTTGAGATTAGTTTATTTGATCACCGCCCAAACCTTTTAGAAGAAGGTTTTGATTGTTGGATTGCCATTCATGAACACCCACCAGAGGGTATGGTTGCCAGAAAGCTCGCAAAATGTGAATTTGTGGTTGTCGCATCCCCAGATTACATTGCACAACATAGTGAGCCTATTGTTCCAGGTGATTTACGACAACATAACTGTATTACTTACCAAAGTCGTGAGCGTAAATATGTAAATTGGGAATTTGGTCGAGATGGTTTAAAACAATCTATTCGAGTTAATGGGAATTATCGAATAGATAATGCACCAGCAGTACTTGATGCTGCAGTAAGTGGTTTAGGCATTGCTTATCTTTCCACCTATCTCTTAACTGATGAGATAAAAACGAATAAGTTAGTAACTTTACTCAATGATTGGAAAACGACGGTTGAATTACCCATTTACGCTGTTTACCCAAGACGTAAGTACCTTGCACCAAAAGTTCGTTGTTTTATTGATTTTATGGCTGAGCGTATGGCTTTACCACCCTATAAAAACATCAATCCAGTTTTAGATAGTCATAAACAAGTCGAATAACAGTAATATTAATCTTTCGCTATTAGCATTGTACTAAACTGATAACCAAACACGTACAATGAGCATTTTATGTCACACTTGGCTTCTTATTTTCTTCCTAATCGATTATTCATCTACTTAATAGCAGTAATTTCAATGTTACTGCTATTGTCATCAATAACAGTACCAGCATACGCTATACACAGTTTTAGCCATTCTGATCCTATAGAGCAAAATATTGTACAAATTAAACCCTATATTCCTAAACAAGCATTATTAATTGAGCTCCAAAATCAATACAATGTTGTTTATTTTCAAGATAACAATAGCCAGTTAAGCGTAGAAATTAAACGAGTATTAAACGAATTTGGCTATACTCTTCAAAACTACCATCAAACCTATGTTGTTATTGCCCAACATATTAATACTCATTTAGGTTATGAGCGAATATTTAATATAGCGACATATATAGCACTTCAATTCGATATTGAAGAAGAGAGGATTCAGTTGTTATTCATGTCTGAAGATGAGTCTAGACTGTATCAAAATATGGATGATAATTGGCAAAATAGTGCTGAAGTAATGATACCTAAAGCAATTATTATTACCTATGACCCTGAATTTGGTATCTATTAAAAACGGTACCAATTCGACTCTGTATAAGAATTGGCACCGTTAAGTGTTATTACGTTAAGTATTATTGCTGCTTTTTAAGTGCAGGTAATGCATACATCTGTTTTAGAATTTCATTTACACTGTCACTATGATTTTCAAGCTTTTGAGCAAACTTGTTTCTCTCTTCGTCTGTAACTATTTCTGAATCAATATTCGCAGCAATAAAATTAGCAGGAAATAAATGATAGTTTTCTGTAATTTGACGATCAATTTCTACGGCTAATTCTTCAGGAGTCTCTGGCGCATCGTTAATAACATCACCAAAGCTAATATGAATACGGCGCTTTTGCCCTACAATACCTTGTACTATACTTTCGATGTCTTCAAATTCACCTTTTTCGTAGCTACCTGTTGTTGCTTTTTTATGAAGCTCTTCAGCTTTTGCTACATCACATGGATCGTTTTCGTAAGAAATCGCAACAGGAACAATGTTTAACTTACTCATGAATTCAGCGAAAGGTATTTTCTGCTTACGCCCTTCCATAAAAAACATTTTTAAAATAGCAGGATCCGTCTTATCGTTTCCGTCTTTGGCACGCCCTTCTTTTTGAGCAATCCAAATATTATTACCGGTTTCCAGTGAGTGATAAATATAACTTGAAAGTAGTCCAAGTGACTTCATCAACTCACGCGGGCCTTTAGCAGAACGTTTTACAATAAAGCTTTTATTTAAACGCATAAGTTCGGTTGCACAAGGCTTCTTCAATAAGTTATCACCAATGGCAATGCGTACTGTATTGAAGCTTTCTTTAAATAAACACCAGTTAACCATTGCGGGATCCATCGCAATATCACGGTGATTAGACACAAATAAGTAAGCCTTATTTGGGTCTAATTTATCCAGCCCCGTATACGTTACGCCGTCACATGAGTGCTCAATTGTTCCTTGCATATATTTGGCAACTTGATTTTGAATATCTTTTACCGTGTTTATGCCAGACCATTTCTTTACAAGGAAACGTTTAATAAGTGGGATAAGTAACCAACCAAACATGCCTGACGCATGTGGGAAACGGTACTTTAAAATAGCGTTGATAAAATCTTTATCATCAATGAGTCGTTGAATCGCACCACTGACTTCATCATCATTATACGGGCGAATTTCTTTATAAATATCGTTATCTATATGCACAGTAATGCTTCATGTTGAAAAAACTGAGTTATTTTACTGATAAATAATGATTAACCAAACAACCTATGTCAATAACCGTGATGGTTGGAGGTCATACCTCACTAACTTGTATGTTTTTTCATCGATGGCGCTATTTTACACGCCAATTTGATCATATAAGCAATGATATCTACAGTATTTAGTTAATACATAATCCTCTTTGTTGACGCTATTAAAAAAAAACACGAAGATGTGCATGCTTATGTGTAAGAGAGTCAGTATGAAACAAGCTATTGAGTTTTCAAATAACGAACACCCTTTTCTTTTTGTTGGTTCGCGCAAAAAGAGCCAATCTTCTTACTTTATTGTTGTTACGAATGGTTGTGTGTTAATCCGATTAGGCAAACAAGAACACATGATCACTAAGGGGCATGGTTTTTGGATCCCGTTTGATTGTTTACATGCCATCACAGTGTTACCAGGTGCAACATTTTATAAAGTTGCATTTTCTGTTCGTATGACACAGCCACTATGCACTGATGCTGGCTTTTTTGTTGTGTCACCACTTATAAGAGCAGCATTAGATGAATTGGTAAAATCACCCGTTCAAGAGCATCAATGGGATGGAGCTGAAGGGCGTTTATTAAAAGTCATTGCTGATCAAGTTGAAAAGCTATCGGTATCGACTCAATCACTTTGCCCTGCTATTAATAAACAGCATCACAATTCATTAGCGTTAATGCTAACGGGTAATAAAATCACAGAGAAAACAGCAATCGCAAGCCTTGAGTCTGTAATGAATATGACGGTGAAAGAATGTGAAGCCTGTATTCTAATGCGAGAGGTGTTGAAGCTAAGCCGTTCAGGCCGAAAACTCCCGCAAATAGCAGCTCAACTAAATACGACAGAACACATGGTAGAAGCACTGTCATTGCCCATTTTAGGTGAAAGTTTACGCTAAACAAAAACGCCCTTAAACGGGCGTTTTTTAATTTAATGGAATGTGAACTTGCATTGATACGCCATCTTCAACATGGCTATTATTATGCCAACGATAATCAAATCTAACGCGTGGTTTGTGACCTTTTATATCACCAAAACCTAAACTCATTTGTAATCCATGATTGAATATCCAATCTTCTGCTCCTGCCGCATTTGTTAGATCTTCATCGTCATATTTCGTTGGCATCCAAAAACCTAAACCATAAAACGTCGATGAGTTGTGATCCATCAAAACAGGTGAATCTGCAAATTGATCGTCCCAATGCAACCAGAATTGATCTCCATAACTACTAGAATCAACTTTCCATGGAATATTGTTAGCTTGTAGTGAAGGCACTGCCTTATGGTTTATCTGACTATCACGCTCAATGCTATAAATAGGAACAGAGCAACGTTGGCCACTATTAGCATGATCGATACTAAAAGGTTGAGATACAGTATCTAAAGAATAATAATTATTGCAATTGAACGCGTAAACTGACGAAGACAACATGAAAAAAAAGCAACAAAAAACACCCAATGGGATTTGTTTAAGCACTTCGTCATTTCCCCTAAGATTTAAAAATGAAACCGCTTATCCGCCATTAATAACTGACAAACACTGACTGTTGTTAAGTCACTGATATTTTTATTTTCTGTTAATGCGTCTCGAATTTGAGTACTTCTTACTGATAACGTTTCCGGACAAGCAAGCACTTGCCATTGGCTAAGTATTTCTTTTGACATAAAAAACTTATTAAAGTTCAAGAAATTATCAGGACCAACAACAAAAGTAATTTGATAGCTCGGATAGCGTTTTTGTAACTCAGCCAGTACCGCAT
The DNA here is from genome assembly GCF_022129445.1 of Photobacterium sp. Ph5. Classification (GTDB taxonomy): domain Bacteria; phylum Pseudomonadota; class Gammaproteobacteria; order Enterobacterales; family Vibrionaceae; genus Photobacterium. The sequence continues at coordinate 49,356 of NZ_JADQAQ010000023.1, read as the reverse complement.
ACGTTGTTACAGCTTGATCACCAACAGCGATATCTTGCTCTAATGTTGATAAGACTAAATTATCTTGACCAATATCATCAATAAAAGCAGAAACTAATTCACAACGTAATGAATAATCCAACATTTCCTTCCCCCAAGCATGATTGAAACTTGGAAGTAAAAGCACTTCGTCAAAATGTGTTAATCGTTCTAAAACGGAACGATGTCCTAAACTAGGTGGGTTAAAAGCGCTGCCAAATACAGCAAGAGTGTGTTTCATCCATCTAACCTTTCGTTCTATCAATCTTTTATTTTTACACTAGAGATTTCTAATGATGTAACTATTATTTAAGCATTTAATAGGAAAATGCCTCTTAATTTTAGTAATATCTGTCTTTAGCATTGATCATAATAACGAGTTATCGCATGATTTTGCCAAAGGTGTAATGGTTTAGATCTCATTTAGCCATTATATCGCTTCAAATGATTAATATTTGGGCTAACTCTCTTAAGGATTCATATACCATGGAACAGCTTATCCGCACTGAAATGCGTGTGCTACCTGTCATTGACGTTGATTTTGAAATCCAACGCCGAGTTGAATTTATTCAAAAAAAACTAAAACAATCAGGCTGCAAATCACTTGTACTAGGCATTAGTGGTGGCGTGGATTCAACTACATGTGGTCGTCTTGCTCAACTCGCTGTTAATGGTTTAAACCAACTATCTAACAGCCATGATTACCAATTTATTGCCGTTCGTCTACCCTATGGTGAACAGCAAGATGAAGACGAAGCACAGCTAGCATTACGTTTTATCCAACCTAGCCACTCTGTAAGCGTTAATATAAAAGAGGGTGTTGATGGCACTCATGCAAGTACACTTTTCGCTTTACAAGGTACAGGGCTTATTCCTAGCGACAACGCTAAAGTTGATTTCGTGAAGGGTAATGTGAAAGCTCGTACGCGTATGATTGCTCAATACGAGATTGCAGGGCTTGTTGGTGGTTTAGTTATTGGTACGGATCATTCTGCTGAAAACATCACCGGTTTTTATACTAAATTTGGTGATGGTGCTTGTGATTTGGCACCTCTATTTGGTTTAAATAAACGTCAAGTTCGTGCTATTGCTGCAAAACTTGGTGCACCAGAACAATTGGTTTATAAAGTACCTACTGCTGACTTAGAAGAATTAGCACCACAAAAGGCGGACGAAGACGCATTACAGGTTTCTTACGATCAGATTGATGATTTCTTAGAAGGTAAACCTGTAACTGATTTTGTTCGTGAACGCTTAGTCGGTATTTATAAAGCAACACAACATAAGCGCCAACCTATTCCTACTATTTATGATGAGGAATAATATCTGACACCTATTATGTCATTATCCTAAACAAATAAAAAAGGCCAAAATATTTATCAAATATTCTGGCCTTTATTATTAACTAACGATTTGGTTTCACCGATTAAACACAGTTTACACAATCTTTTGAATGTATAAGCGCATCTAATTGTTGCCATAATGGATCACATAGACCGGCACGATAAACAGCATGCTTAAAAGCGTCATGTTCAGCTTGATACATTAAAAAGTGACGACGTGAATTATTACTGCTCGATTGCACATTAGCTAAGCGATCACAGGTTTTAACTATTAATGCCAAACGTGCTGCATCCTCAGCTGGATCAAGCGACAATAGACGTTGGTTTATCTCTAATTTTCGCTTCGCTCGATCCTCTAACTTTACATCAGTGACATAATTCACCGCATCAGCAATGGTAAAGCCAAATAAATCTGCTAATTCATCAAAACTGGTATCTGTATCTTCAATTACATCATGAAGTTGAGCTACAATCATTGCATCAGTACCATATGGTCGAGCAAGTTCAGCAACAGTATCTAAGTGAACGTGGTAAGGATAATCTCCGTATTTTTGCTCGCCATGTCGACTTTTAGCAAAAGCTTGAGCCTGTAAATATCGGTCATTCATATAATTACCCTATTAAAATTATGCTTTTATTCTTTGTATAACAAAAACACATAATTGAACACTCTTTTATTTGAAAAAAAAGTATCCAATTATAAAAAAAGAGCTGCTAAGCTCTTCTTTTAGTTACTCTTCTTCATCACTGAAAGTTTCACCAGCCGCTTCACGACGTTTAATATCCGCTTCACGGATTTGATGAGCAACAATCATAATCGCTTCACCACTACTAATACCTTGAGCCATCAGCTCATGGATACGCTCAGCAGCTTCTTGTTGTTGTTCATGATTGAGCGTTGGAGTGTGATTATACATAACTATCTTCTTGTTGATGAACGAAGCGTCATTTTAGAGTGAATAGCTGATAATGTCACTGATTATCAAGCTTATCAATACCGCCTCTTACTCTGATTATTTACCCAGGATGACCATCAACTCGAGGTTTTGTAAGTACAGGAAAGTAGACTATGGTAAAAATTCCAAAAGCTACAACCCACAGACTTGCAGAAATCACATAGCCATCAAGCTGCATATTAGGCGCAACTGTAATTAATAGTACTCTTGCTAGTAATGACAAAAACAACGCGATAAACGCAATCTGCATGAAACGCCCAACTTGTAATTTACGCCCTGTGTGCCCTAATGACACACGCGAGATCATTGCTAGTATCATTCCACCTAGCCCACCGATAGTAATAATATGAATAGCAATAGACTCACTGATCGCTGTCGTATAAAAGCTGCAACCTAGCAAAAATAAACCAATAATTAACGACAAGTAAGCAAGGTGCAAAGACCACAACAGTGGAATACGTAGCGTTGAGATTGTCCGCCAGCGATAAAGACGAACAAAGTTCGTTGTAGCCGCAACGATCGATAAGGGAGCAATAAATCCATTTATTATTGCGTTATTTATAAAGAATGTTGCCAACAGCAACAACCAAGCAGGTATAAGCGCAAGATATTCAATCGTTTTAATTCGTTCAATAACTTCAGTATTTGTTCCGCGTGATGTAAAAAATGGGATAACCCGACCACCAACAACTAAGGTAATCACTGTTACTACCAACACAACTGATAAAGATATATCAGCGATAGATTGATGGCTCTTTCCTAACGCAATAAAATGAAATTGGATATTAGTAAAAGCAAACAGTAGTAATACGGGCACAAAGAAAAGATTTCGCCACTGTTTAACTTTTATGATCGGTATTGCAAGATAGTAGATAGCTACAACAATCCATAATGTATCAATAAACAGCCAAATACTGCTCACAGAACCCATCATTAAACCGATACGAGCAATCAACCATAGGCTGAAAACCAACAGTAATTTAGTGCCTTTAATGCTTGTTTGCCCTGTCCAGTTTTGTACCGCAGTCAATAAAAATCCAATAATGACTGCGCCTGAAAATCCAAACAACATTTCGTGGCTATGCCACCAAATAGGGTTTGAATACATAAAACGAGATAATTGAGATTCCCCTGACCAGAACAATGCCCACATTATCATTGCGATAACTGAAAAAACACTTGCTCCAAGAAAAAACGGTCGAAAGCCTAATCGTAAAATTGCAGGTATTTTATCTTCTTTTGCTTTATCGATGATTTGCATAATTTCCACCACTATAAACATGCATTTATTATACATGTTTATAGTGGTAAAAAAACCACTCATTAAAGTGGTTTTTCAATTAATGTGTATCATCAGAATAATCTATGGGGCGTGTGATACTTTGAATATCTAAAATAGATATTTCACCTTGCCATCGGCTTTTTATTAGCCCAACATCAAGCCAATAGCGTCCTTCAGGAATATTTAACTTGGGTAGCGTAGCCGGTAAATCCGTATCCGTTTGTTCACTCCATAATGGTCGCCAATCTGTATCATTTAAATCGTACAGTTTTATCGACAAAATAGGTGCAGGACAAGATGAGTTCAATTTAGCTACGTGATCGATACGCCAAGAGTTACTGTCTTTCCAACCTAAATTTTGTTTTGCCGGTGGCTCATTAAGCACAACCCATTTATTCCAAACGGGCTCACCTTCAGCAATGATCGTTAACTTATATAATCCAGCTTCTACTTTATGCTCAAGCTTATTTGCTTCAACAGTAAAGTATCCCCCATCATCAATAACAGGCTGAGCATCCACTAAGTTATAATTAGGCCATTTAGAAAAACTTATCTGGGTAATGTTAACTCGTGTTAAACCAACAATTGATAACTTAAGTAACTGTTGGTTAATATTTTGGATCACAGAGCGTTCAATTGATAGCTTTGATAGCCAAGAAGGCAGTACTGTTTTATCAAGGCTATGACCACAATCTTCTGTAATCGCGAGATCCAGTAAACCGTTAAGATTGGTTTTCTGATCTGTTGTCGGAGATTGTTGCCAAGCCTCTACTATCGATTCAAATGATTTATCAGTTTGACCTTCAAGCAAATGTTTATGAGCAGCTGCATAAGAACTTTGATCGACAAACCAAGCAGCATTGGCGTTAGGTACTAAAAACAGAATGTTGATAATACCTAACTGGCACAATAAAGAGGTTATTCTTCTCATTCAATAACCAATACTTATGGCTTCATGCGGTAGCCGACACCACGTAATGTTTCGATATCAATGCCTGGCAATTTTTGACGTAATTGAAGAATATGGGTGTCAACGGTACGTGTTGTTGGATAATGATTATAACCCCACACTTGATCAAGTAACTCGTCACGAGTAAATACGCGACCTGCATTTTTTGATAAAAACACAAGAAGTTCAAATTCAGTTCGCGTTAACGTAATATTTTCATTATCAAAAATTACTTCTCGGCTTTCTTGGTTGATAATGATATCGCCAACTTTAATGATATTAGCCGCTGCAGTATCTTCATCATCACCACGAAGATGTACACGCACACGAGCAAGTAATTCTTCTTCAGCAAAAGGTTTAGTTAAATAGTCTTTTGCACCTGAATCTAAACCAACGACTTTATCGTTAATCGATACCATTGCAGTTAACAAAATAACTGGAACATGCTTCTTCTTAAGCCATGAACCTAAATAATTTAATGAGTCACCTTCAGGTAACTGACGATCTAAGACAACCAGATCGGCCTCTTTCCATAAAGCATCTACTTTACTAGCACAATCTGCATATAAGCAGTTATAGCCAGCTTGCTTTAAGCAATCGAGTAAACCATCAGCAAGGTTGCGGTCATCTTCAACCAGTAGCAGAGTTTGATTCACACGGTATCTCCAATATAAATGTGGTTGGTGGGCCAATTAGTTTCAATTTCCCCCCCATTCTATTAATCATTGATTCTACAATCGTTAAACCTAAACCTAAACCTTGTTCACTAACAAAAGGTTTACGTAGCCTAGACCAATCTTTGGCACTTAATGGACCTTGGTCTTGAACCACAATTTTAAGTTTTCCATCATAGTATGATGTCGTTAATGTAATTGGTGCTACGCCATATTTATGTGCATTAGAAAATAAGTTATCTAAACATGTTCCAAGCCAATAAATATTTACGTGAACACTTCTATCTTCAGCAAGATGTAAAGTTACATCATACTCTTCAGCAAGAAAGCCTAACCATTCATTAACGGACTCAACTTCTTGCGTACTTAATTGTTGTTGATTAGCTTGTAAGTAATCTTTACTTGCTTCAGCTAATTGTCGTAATCGTCTTGAATCATCAGTTAAACGCCTAAACTCATCATACAGACCTTCAGGTAATTCATCAAAGTGACGTCTAAATCCTTCAACAGTCATCGCTAAACTTGCAATAGGCGTTCTTAATTCATGAGTCAAGATTTGCAGAACCAGCATACGCTCTTGCATATCTCGTCGACGAATACGGAAACGATAAACGCCCCAACTAAGTAATAACAAGGCATTACTGATTAATAACCCTATTAGTAAGTAGTATGTTATGTGCGATTTATTCTCTTCGCGCCAACAGATATTCCCATTTTGAGCTAAGCAAAAATCATGACGATTCAAGCGTTTTAAATGCAAATCATGTTGAGTTAACACCTTTAACCATGTCGACTGATTATAAATATTATATTCATTACCATTGCGAACCCACAGCTCACCATTAGCAATGAAGAAACGAGCACCAGAAATTAATACTTTAATTTCATCGCTATTCATCCGCTGTAAACGACCTAGCAAGGTTGTCGCTGACGCTAATGGGCGCTCTTTAATATGCAAATACTTACTGAGCTCTGACACCTTTCCTGGATGTTTGGCTAAATAGCGATATGCATAACTACCACCGCCGGGATGAATATATCCTGAACGAACAAACCACCCTTTGGGTAAAATCGTCTTATTGCAAATGGCACGAGTAAAGACCACCGGCTGTGTTACTAATGGTGAATAGGGCCAAGGCCCCTTACAAGTTAACGAATTTTGATATAACTGCCTAAGTGCTGAAAGTGGATACTCTTTGGTTTGAGGCAATAAGCTAGAAGACAACAGTAAAGGTGATGGATAAGTACTTTGTAATTTACGAAAGTCGTATGTTGATACAGGTTCACTTTCCAATAAATCTGTTCGAACAGCTGCCAATCTTTCAGGCAATGAAATGCCTTCAGCATGGCTAGCTGTAGTAAATAATAGTGAGAATAAAAGTACATACGTTTTCATTCACATACTTTAACATTGTTTTTCATAAAATTGTCAATGAAATGTCATGTAAAAGACTGCAATCATTACTTTTATATCTATTTTTAATCATTACCTTATGTGCTTTGTTGTAGCTGAACTCTGGTAAAATCACTACAAAGAAAAATGCCACTCATTTGAGTGGCATTGTTTTCTTATCAATCAACGATTAAAGATGCTCAAGTATTTTCAAACATGAGTCTTTAGCATCGCCGAACAACATATGGCTATTATCTTTGAAGAATAATGGGTTTTGAACTCCAGCATAGCCAGTATTCATTGAACGTTTAAACACAACCACTTCTTTGGCATTCCAGACTTCAAGTACAGGCATACCAGCGATTGGACTGTTAGGGTCTTCCATCGCTGCAGGGTTAACAGTGTCGTTTGCACCAATAACAAGTACAACATCTGTTTGTGGGAAATCATCATTGATCTCGTCCATTTCTAATACGATGTCATAAGGTACTTTCGCCTCAGCTAATAGCACGTTCATGTGTCCAGGTAGACGACCAGCAACAGGGTGAATGCCAAAACGAACATCAATGCCTTTTGCACGTAACTTATCAGTGATCTCGTGAACAGGATATTGCGCTTGAGCAACGGCCATGCCATATCCTGGAGTAATGATAACCGAACGTGCATCTTTTAGCATTTCAGCTACTTCTTCTGCTGAAGCTTCACGGTGTTCACCGTATTCTTCATCAGAGCTTGCTGCTGTACCATCCGAACCGAAACCGCCAGCTATAACACTAATAAATGAACGGTTCATCGCCTTACACATAATGTAAGAAAGGATAGCACCAGAAGAACCCACCAATGCACCCGTTACGATAAGAAGGTCGTTTGCTAACATGAAACCCGCCGCCGCTGCTGCCCAACCAGAATATGAGTTAAGCATTGATACAACCACAGGCATATCAGCGCCACCAATTGAAGCAACAAGGTGGTAGCCAAATACAAATGCAATAATCGTTACTAAGATTAGTGCAGTTAATGAACCTTCTGACTGTACAAACCAAACTAGCAATAGAGCTGAAACAACAAGCGCTAACAAGTTTAATTTATGACGGTGAGGAAGCATAAGTGCTGATGATGAAACTAATCCGCGTAACTTAGCAAATGCAACTAAAGAACCTGTAAAGGTTACTGCACCGATAAATACGCCAAGGAAGATTTCAACTAAGTGAATGTTTAACATTACACCTGTAAGGTCGCCGTGATCTAAGTAAGTATTAAAACCTACTAATACCGCAGCCATACCTACAAAGCTGTGTAACATAGCCACAAGCTCTGGCATCTCGGTCATTTCTACTTTTTTAGCGTAGAAAATACCAATTGCACCACCAATGATCATCGCAAGGATAATCCAAACAGTGCCTTCAGTATGAGGACCAAAAATAGTAGCAATCAAAGCGATTGCCATACCAGCAATACCAAAGTAATTACCGTTTCGTGCTGTTTCTTGCTTAGACAGACCCGCTAAAGACATGATAAACAGTACGGCAGCAACAATATAAGCTGCTTGTACAATTCCTGCAGACATGTGTTACTCCTTATTTATCTTTACGGAACATTTCTAGCATTCTCTTGGTTACCGTAAAGCCACCAAAGATATTAATACTAGCGATGAGAACAGCAATAAACGCGAGGAAGGATACGACTCCATTTCCCTGCCCAATTTGGAGCAAAGCACCAACAATAATGATGCCCGAGATAGCGTTAGTTACTGACATTAAAGGAGTATGTAAAGAATGAGATACATTCCAAACTACGTAGTATCCAACCACACATGCAAGAACGAATACAGTGAAGTGCGCTAAAAACTCTGCTGGCGCATAATTAGCAACCCAAGCAAAAAGCGCAATACCCGCCCCCATTAAACCAAATTTCTTAACCGGTGATGTTGGCTCTTCAACTTTAGGTTCAACTTTTGCTGCCACTTTGGGCTGTTGAGCTGCGGCAGAAACTTTAATTGGTGGCGCAGGCCATGTTAATTCACCCGCTCTCACAATCGTTAGACCGCGTAATACTTCATCATCAAAATTGATATCAATATTACCGTCTTTCTCTTTGCAAAGAAGTTTAAGTAAGTTAACGAGGTTTGTTCCGTATAACTGAGAAGATTGTGTTGGTAGGCGACCAACCATATCTGTATAGCCGATAACTTTTACACCGTTTGGTGTCGTTACGACTTTATCAGCTTCAGTGTATGCACAGTTACCGCCATTCGCAGCAGCAAGATCGACAATAACACTGCCAGATTTCATTGAATCAACCATTTCTTTGGTGATCAATTTTGGTGCTGGGCGTCCAGGAATAAGTGCGGTTGTAATGATGATATCAACATCTTTCGCTTGCTCTGCGTATAAACGCTCAGCCGCTTTATTGAATTCATCAGACATCTCTTTAGCGTAGCCATCTCCCGTTGAAGTATCTTCTTTGTAATCAACTTCAAGGAATTCAGCGCCCATTGATTCAACTTGTTCTTTAACTTCAGGACGAACATCAAAAGAACGAACAATCGCACCAAGGCTACCTGCAGCACCAATAGCAGCAAGACCTGCTACACCAGCGCCAGCCACTAAGACTTTAGCTGGCGGTACTTTACCTGCAGCGGTAATTTGACCTGTAAAGAAACGACCAAACTCATGAGCCGCTTCAACAACAGCACGGTAACCCGCGATATTTGCCATTGAACTTAAAGCATCAAGTGCCTGTGCACGTGAAATACGCGGTACAGAATCCATCGCCATAATATTAATATTTTTAGACGATAGTTTTTCTAATAATTCAGGGTTTTGTGCCGGCCAAATAAAACTAACTAAGCTTGCACCCTCTTTGATGAGCTCAAATTCGTCTACACCTGTTTCAGGATTTACCTGCGGCGCATTCACTTTAAAAATAAGATCCGATTGCCATACTTCATCAGTTGAGACAACCGTTGCACCAGCCGCTTCATAAGCAGCATCATCAAAGCTTGCTAAACGTCCAGCTCCTTGTTCAACAACAACGCTGAACCCCATTTTCAATATCTGCTCGACCGTTTTAGGTGTTGCAGCTACTCGCGTCTCATGAGCGAGTACCTCTCTCGGTACACCAATCTGCATTATTATTCCCTGTACATTGGCTATAACATAATCATTTTGTATCCAACCCAACAAGCAATATCAAGCTTTTTGTAGTAAAAACACAAAAATCCCCACATCTACAAGTCAAAAACATCAATAACTGTCATTAGATTACTGAAATAAAAATACATTTATGGTTCTAGTATTTGTATTTGCCCGTTAAAAATAATGACATAAACGTTTTTTTTATCTGCTTTTGACTCTAAAACGATAATTGTCAGCTATATACTCAATAAGCAACATTAAACCTAATCAACTTATTGTTTTTAAAAAACAACTAACGATAAAACATACCTAACTGATAAATTTACTATATGGATATTCACAAAAAGGATAATTATGTAATGTGAAATCCATTTTTAATGTTTAAGAAGATACTGGCATACCACCATGATTGCAATGAAATTTGTTGAATATTACTACAATTTTCATTTAAACATTTTATCGCCCATTTGTTTAATAAACATTTCTGATTTTTTGATCATAAATGTTTCAGCATCATGACGAGAACTGAGTAAATCTGAACGAATAAAATGGTGTGTCTTTAATACTCCGTTTATCTCTTTGCAAATTCTACCTGCAATTCTAAACTGACCGCCTTCTTGCTTCGGCTCAGGATAAATTAAGTAATCATTATAATGAGTTGGCTCAACTTCCCTCGTGTTACTCTCTGATTTATTTGAACCAAACAGCTTTGAAAAAAAGCCCATATTTATACTCCTGTGACTCAATCATTTTATTGTATTTTTGTTTTTAGCCATGAACATGACTACGTTAGCTAAAACAAAATAATACTCACTATTTTTATAAGCTTATAGCTGAATTTTTAGCAAAAAAAAAGCTGACAATCATGCCAGCTTTAAAAATATCAATACAAAATGTTAGCGATACATACCAATATCTTTCTGTAAATGGACTGGTAAATCTTGAATACTGTAAGTAACTGTCTTTTTTGATCGGTTAAATACAATATCAAATAGGTGTGCAATCAATCCTTTGATCGTTACTTCGTAACTTTTTTTATCCTGAAGATGCAACGTTGTAGCTGCGTCCACATCAAATGTATGTGCCATGATTGCCCCTGAAAAAGGTATTAAATTCAATAAACACGAGTAGTTTATCGTCTGTTTACGTAACCTATAAATGACAATATTTCTTTCATAACATTAGTTTTTCTTATGTGTTAACACTTGATTACTAGCGATTATTACTCTAAAGCACAAAAGACTATTAAGAACGATTACATTACCAAATGAGTAGTTTTTTGTTTCAAATAGCATCTTTTTTTGTATTTAAACAAAAACAATGATAACAATAAGTTAACAAAAGGATTTTTAACTTATGCTTTCTTTTATTAATAAACATTCTGCTTTTTTACTGATGCTTGCAGGCATCATAGGCTTTAGCTTTCCAAGTATTAGTCGTATTGTCTTCCCTGTTTTACCGTATATCTTATTTTTCCTAATGCTTTTTACTTTATTAGGGATTAAACAAGAGTTACTTATCCGCAAGTTGTTATCTAAAAGTGTTTGGTCTTATGCGCTTTTCCATAACCTCGGGCTCACTTTATCCGCCGTTGTATTGCTATATCTCTTTAACATTTCAACTCCACTATTTATTGCTATCACGGCAGTTACTGCGACAGGAACATTATTTGCAACCCCAGCAATAGCGAAAACCTTAGGTTTTGATGTATTACATGCGATGGCATTAACTATTGCATCAACATTAATGATGCCAATCGTATTATTTTTTAATCTTACGTTACTTCAAAGTGACACGGTAACCTTGGACTTTGGACAATATATACAACGACTGACGATATTCATTATTGGACCAATGGCTATATCTGCTTTTTGCTACAAAATGATAAACCCAAAACTATTGCATAATATCCATCACAAAATATCTAAGTTAACCGTTCTGCTTATTTTTGCTTTCCCGCTTGGGCTTGTCGCTCCCTTGAGGGAAATGTTTGAACGTTCATTACACGAAGGGATGAGCTATTTACTTCTAGGCTGTTTACTTTGCGGGTTATTTTTCGGTATCACTTACTTTGCCTATTATAAGAGTAATAAGCAATCCAAAACGCTGTATGCCATTACTGCAACTAATCGTAATGTATTACTTACCTACACCATAGCAAGCAATTATTTGGGATTTGAGTATTTAGCACTGATGGCAGCGATTCAAATTCCGACTTATGCCTTACCTGTTATTATCAAACTCATCGCCAAGACTAAATTTGATAACCGAAATTCATTTGTCGATAAAAAGAAAGCCGACTAACAGTAAATAAATTGTTAGTCGGCTTAAACTTTATTTCTATCGATGAGTTTACCTAGTATTTAGGCGACATCTTTATTGCCAGTACAGGGAATATAAACCGTTTTATTATCTACTGGTGCATCAAAGTATTTTTTCTGTTTTGCATAAGCTTCAAAAGCATCAGCCATTGTAACATTTAACGGCATAGGCTCTTTAACGTAATCTAACAATGGCGCATAGCCTTCTTTACCTGTTGCGGTATAGCCCGATGAAACTGAACTATAAACTTTCTCATCTTCAACAGGTATCCACTTACCGTCTTGTAAATGCTCTAATAACTCAATACGTGTACCTTTTACAGCACAACAGCGATAGGTATAACGAAGATCTGCCACATAAGGAAAACTTCCATCACCAGTCCCATCAACACCGTTATTTATCGCATTATCAATCGCTCCTTCAAGCGCTTGACGAATACGTTTACCTTTTACGCTATAAATCATAATACCAATAGCAAAAGGTAGTAATTTCCCTGCGATATCTGCAGGTGTAATAATACCTGGATTTAATGAGCACCTAACACCACCAGCGTTATGAATACCAAAATCGACGTTATGACCTAGCTCACGGGCTTTCCAGACAAAACTTTCAACAACCCAAGGTGCAATTTGACTTGGACCTCGTTGATCGGGAATACGAATATGACGAAGCGGCTCATTAATAACAGCAATTTCTTCAGTTTGCAGTGCACGTACCGCAGGACGATAATGCTCATTGAGAATATTTTCAATGATAGGATCTTTCACCACAAAACGAATGTTATCTTGCTCGCTTAAAAAATGACGAACAATTTCATGATCATCACTTTCTAAATGCTCGGTTCGGCTTGCATCTACCGTAAATTGGCGGCCTAGTAATAATTGATTAGCACCAAACGCTCGCTCAATTGTTCCGTCTTCAGCAAACTCCAGTGTTATATGTCCTACCGCCAACGCATTACAGCCCGCTTGTACAACACAGGTATTATTAACACTGTGTGCGTATTGATCGGTTTTACCGTAACCAATGTTGGTGAAATCACCTTGCATAGTATGAGTATGACCACCAATAATAACGCCTATTCCATCAACCGCTTCTGCAAGCTCAATATCGTGGTCGTAGCCTAAATGGCTTAACACAACAATCTTATTAATACCCTGCTCATGTAGATGCTGAACAGTATTACGCGCAACCGTCTCGACATTCATAAAGTGAGTATCAGGATCTGGGTTCGCAATGCCTGCCATATTTTCGATAGCTAAACCAAAAATCGCAACAGGCTCACCATGCACATCTTTTACAATATATTTCGCAGTTTCAGTGCTATTGTCATAAGCGTAAACATTGGCTTTATCTCGCAGCGGATTAGACTTGGTTTGATCTTCTTGCGACAGATCCCAATTACCAGCTAGTAACGGGAAATGCGTATGATCAAGAAAATCAGCCACACAGTCGTTACCCATATCAAGTTCATGATTTCCCAATGCCATCGCTTCAACACCAATAGCATTTAGTAGTACAGCATTAGCCATACCTTTATATAGTGAGAAATACAACGTGCCTTGGAAGCAATCACCCGCGTGTAAAAACATGAATTCACGCTGATTCAAATAGGCTTCAGCTTTTAATTCACTTACTGCCGATGAAATACGAGAAAAACCACCACAACTGGCATATACCGAGGATTCAGTATCTAAAACGTGTTCAGGTAAATTCAGTGATATAGATGATGGTTCAAAATTTGAATGCGTATCATTGATATGAGCAAATGTAATCTTTGCTTTTTTATTATTCTTTGTCATAAAAAATTACGTCTCTCCCTGAAGGACTCATATGAATGAGAGATATGTTTAGTTTAAGTCACCTATTTGGCCTAAATGATTTCACTATAAGACAAAATAACTGTGATAAATATCAATATAGCATGATTCATGATGATCATTTAAGGAATAGTAAGACTAATTGCTATTTATCATCTTACTATCCATTAAATCTTCTATGCTTAAATGTTAATGGTAACGAGCATGGCGTTGTAAAAACTCAATTTTGTAACCATCCGGATCTTGTACAAAGAAAAACTTCGCTAATAAAGTTCCCTCACGGAAAAACTCTTTAATCTCTAAAGGCGCATAACCACATTCAGTTAATTTTGCATGTTCAGCTTCTAAATCGTCAACAGCGACAGCAGTATGACCATAACCTGTACCATGGGTATACGGTTCTTCCGTTCCCTCATTCCAAGTCAGCTCAAGCTCCATATCATTTTCATCGTTACGTAAGTAAACCAGACTAAACCCTTCAAAATCTAAACGCTCAGCAATCTCTAAATCTAATGCTTCTTTGTAAAATTTTAATGAAGCGTCCAGATCTAACACACGGATCATTGAGTGAATTATCTTAGCCATCTAACTCTTCCTTCTATTATTATTTGTTTGAAATCACTTAACTATTTAAAGCATATCATGCTATCAATATGTGATCAGTTCTCGCGAATCAACGAGTGATTTACTATATCGTATACAGGAATAAACGAGGTTTGTAGAGTTTTATGCATTTAGAAAGAATTGAAATATCCGGTTTCCGTGGTATTAAGCGTTTATCCTTGTCTTTTAAAGAGTTAACAGTCCTTATTGGTGAAAATGCGTGGGGTAAATCCTCTTTGCTCGATGCGCTTTGTTTAGCATTGTCTCCAGATGCTGAGTTTTACGAGTTTAATTTTTCCGATTTCCATATCGATCATGCGTTGGGTAATGAACGAGCGACAGAAATTCAGATTGTTTTACATTGGTATGAAGATTATAAAGGCGAACATAATGCCCGACGCTATCGTGGGTTTCAGCCTTTTCTCTCAGAAAAAGACGGTATAAAACATTTTTATTATCAAATTCACAGCCATATTGAAAACGATAAGATCATTACTAATAGACAATTTTTACATCCAAATGGTCATGGCATTTCACATCCAGATACGGATAAGTTTATTCGCCAGTTAATGGTGCTTCACCCTATTGTTCGTATTCGTGATTCGAGACGTCTACACGAAGAACGTCATGACGGTAATAATGAGCAGCCTTCAGCGCAAACGCCGCAAGAACTTCGCGTACAAAAGCGTTTAGATAATACCTGTCGGCGGTTAATGATTCAGCCCGGTCATGTCAGTACAGCTGAAATTAAAAGTAGTATTACTACGTTAAGATCGTTAGTCGATCACTACTTTGCCTTTGCGCCCCACCAGCGTAGTAAAGCATTGTCGCCACACTACTCTTCATTACAACAAACCAATACGCATGGTTTATATGCAAATCCATTCGATCAACTCATTCAGCCCAACATGACAAAGCAAGCACGTTTATTGTTAATGGGGTTATTGAATGAATATATTCGAGCGAGAGGTCCTGTCGAGTTAAAACGCATTTCACGGCCTATCATGATCTTAGAAGATCCAGAAGGTCGTTTGCATCCGATCATGCTCCATCAAGCATGGGCGTTTATTCAAAACATGCCCATGCAAAAGATCTTAACGACCAACAGCCCTGAGCTTTTGACTTCTGCGCCGTTAACCGCGATCAAGAAATTGATCCGTCAGCCACATAAAACGGAAGTATATGGCGTAGATAATGGGGAGTTGAGTAAAGATGATACCCGTAAAGTCACTTTTCACGTACGCATGCATCGCCCGAGTGCTTTCTTTGCAAGAGTATGGCTGTTAGTTGAAGGGGAAACGGAAGTATGGTTATTTAATGAAATGGCACACCTAAATGGTTATAACCTTGCCGCAGAAGGAATTCAAATTATTGAGTTTGCACAAAGTGGATTAAAGCCATTGATCAAGTTGGCAAAAATACTCGGTATTGAATGGCATTTAGTGGCTGATGGTGATCTAGCGGGTAAGAAATATGCAGAGAAAGTCCGTAATATGCTTGGCGATGATCCCGAGCGTGAACGTTTAACCGTATTGCCGGCAAGAGACATTGAACATTTCTTATATAAAAATGGATACGAACCTTTGTTTCGTGACTTAGCGAATATCACTGATAATAAAGTGCCCATGCGTAAGATCATTCATAAGGTACTAAGAAAAACAGCGAAACCCGATATGGCATTGGCAATCGTTAAATATACTCGCGATGAGAAAGACAACCGCACACCTTTGCTCATTCGTTGGGTATTAAAACGTATTGTCGCAATGTCACGTGGTTTTGGGTAATAACCAACATCAAGTTAGTGAAATCAAAGCCTGCTTCTTAAATGTAGGCTTTTAACCTTTAAATTCAAAATGTACTAAAGCAGAACAATTCCTCATATTTAATGGTTACCGTTTTCTTCTTTCTGTTTCTTTATCACTTTTAGATATCGAATTTCAGCAAATATCCATCCAAAGTATTCTCTAGATTCCAAAGTACCGATTTAAATCAATTTAAGGGAGATCACGTGATAATTCGAACAAAAAAGCCAGTAATAAAACTGGCTTATTAGTGCATATAAATAGATAAAGAAATTGTGGTATTACATAATTAAATTAATCATCTTTTTGGAAAAATAATGTCACTTTGCCTACTTCAAACCCAAATTTGGTCATAGATGCAACATTGAACATGTGTTTTTCATCCTGGCGGTACATCCAGTCATTAAACTTAATATTATAAACGGAATCATCTACAGGAATCGCTAAAGTATATTGCCATTGCAGCGCATTACCGACCTCAACCCCTTGCGCTTCACCAATAACATCGCCCGCAGTTCCGGTATATCGTCCATCAACTTGTTTTTCTATCGTCCAAATACGCTGTTGGGTTTCACCGTCATCAAAAACAAAGTCTTCTACAAGGGTTAAAGTATCATTTTTTACTGTACCAACAATATCAACCGTAAATCGCCGTGTTTGTTTGCCTTTATAATCTTGCAGCATTCCCCATGCCGTTGTTTTACCGGCAAAGTAACCAAATAAATCAAACTTTGGTTGTGAAGATTTATAATCAGAAATAGACGCTGTGCACCCTGTCAAAAGCAACATTAATGCTAATAATATTGATGTTATTTTTTTCATGTAATGACCTTATTCCACTGTCTAACTTTGCATAATTAACATATAGAATGGTTAATGCTTGTTATTTACCAATTAACTGCTGACGTAATTCTGGGTACGATGTCTTTGGTGATAACCAAATAGTAATAAAGCTTTGTGATAACGATGGTGATAGAACTTTCCCTAGTGGCTTATTTTGTTGATAAAACTGCCCTTCACCATTACGGAGAACGAAAGTTAATCTGTCTCCCTTTTTAACGTCTGGCCATATTGTTGATAACGTTTTTAGCCATGGTGTTATTTGTTGGCTGCTATAACCTAAATG
Source organism: Photobacterium sp. Ph5 (assembly GCF_022129445.1). Taxonomy (GTDB): domain Bacteria; phylum Pseudomonadota; class Gammaproteobacteria; order Enterobacterales; family Vibrionaceae; genus Photobacterium. The sequence continues at coordinate 31,931 of NZ_JADQAQ010000023.1, read as the reverse complement.
TTGCCATTGTTCTTCAGTCGCATCCAACAAGGCATCTTTATCAATATTACGTAAATAATGAATAATTAAAGCTAAATCATCTTCCGTGCCTGTGTAACGTCCTGTTGGCGTTTTTAGCTCTGAGTTGTAAATATCCCATATTCCCCACTCAAGTGTTGCTTCACCCACTTTTTTCCATTGATACCATGGGTATTTATCACTGAGGGTCTGTAACTGTGAAGATACGTTATTTTGTATCTGTTTATTGCTATTGCCCGTTTCTGCTTTAGCAATATTGGAGCACATCAATAAACCAAAAAAGATAACGAGTGATCGCATTTATTGCTCCTTTGCTGTCGGATTATTTTGATCTTTATTTAAAATACGCAGTAACCATAAAAGATACACCGTTACAGAAAACCAGATCATTATTAACACAAAGAATGTATCTAACGTTTCAAGTTGCCAAATTACCGCACCTAATTTCATTCCAGACCAATAACTCAATGCACCACCAAGACTGCCTGCCACCAGCAACCAATGTGTAGTAAAGCCACTAATTGATGTGCGTAGAACCCAAACAAAGGTTGTGAACCCCAACCAAAGCAATATAAGCCAAGTTGGTATCAACCCAATACTCTCGACATTAAAGAAAAGTGGCGTTCGATTAGGTATTGGAAAATCAAACACCTGCCAATGTCTTAGTATTGAATCAATCACTATGCCAGGTATCGATGCTAATACAGAGAAACGCCACGCCTTAGGTTCCATAAACCATGTAGCTATTAGTATGAAAACCAAGATATAAGTAAAACGATATTGCCCCCACACAGCGAGTAACCAATAGAAGTTAAACACCATACCGGCCAATAACACTTTTAGTTTGTTTCCCAATGGATTTACTCTCTCCATTGCGGGCGACTTGCTACAAATTGAATAGTACTAATGGTGCGCTCTAAGAACCCCCCTTCGCAATAAGCAAAGTAAAAACGCCACATCCTCATAAATCTTTCGTCGTAGCCATATTTCTCCAATGCTACGGTATTCTCATTAAACTGCTGATGCCAATCTTCAAGCGTTTTCGCATAATCTAAACCAATGTCTTTGATGTCTCGCATCACGAAGTCACTGTGCTGTGTTAGATTTTCAAGCAATACGGTAATTGAAGGTAAGAAACCGCCAGGGAATATATGTTTTTGAATAAAGTCGACACCACGACTGTAACTATCATAACGTTGGTCGGCAATTGTGATTGCTTGAATCGCCATTAAGCCAGTTGGTTTTAATAATGACTGACACTTTTCAATATAGGTTTTAAGGTATTGTTTACCGACAGCTTCTATCATTTCAACCGATACTAACTTATCGTACTGCCCCGTTAAATCACGGTAATCATCCATGAGTAAGGTAATACGGTCGGATAGGCCTTCTTTTTCAACTCGCTCTTTAGCCCATAAATATTGTTGCTCAGAAATCGTGGTAGTGGTGACACGGCAACCGTAGTATTTCGCTGCATGAATCGCCATACCGCCCCATCCAGTACCAATTTCTAGTAAATGATCGTCTTCAGTTAATTTTAATTTTTGGCACAAACGATCCATCTTATTCCATTGTGCTTGATCTAACGTGTCATTTTTATTGAGATAAATTGCTGAAGAATAAAGCATATTAGGATCAAGGAAGTGGCGATAAAGATCGTTCCCAAGATCGTAATGTGCTGAAATGTTTTTACGCGCATTCTTAATGGTATTTTTACGTAGCAAGTGTCCGATCTGTTCGGAGATTCGACTCATCCAACCCATTTTTGCTTCAAGCTTATCTAACGTTATCAGGTTCTTAGCCAAAACTCGTACAACATTGGTTAGGCTTGGTGAATCCCACCAGCCTTCCATATATGCTTCACCTGCACCAATGCTGCCATCAGTTAGTAAGCGTTTATAAAAAAGTGGGTTATGAACATTAATACTCGCTTGTAGCGGTGCTTGTTTATCACCAAAGAAAACGGTGCCTTCCGTTGAATCTGAAACACTTAAACCCGCATTAGAGAGGTGTTTTAATACTTTAAATAAAATATGCCGAGATGCATGATCAGAGGCTGATACATTAACTGTTGATGATTGTTGTACGTCGCTTCTAAGCATTGTCATTCCCTCGTTCAATCTTGTGTTTATTTACTTTTTCATACTCAGTGCTATTTGGGTGATCATAAATTGGTACGCCTTTAATAAATAATTTAAGCGCTTGCCAATAAATACCTATAACAACCTTTATTGTCATAATCGGTGTAAGCAGTAATTGCTTGATAAGTAGTGCAGATGTGAAGTTTGCCTTACGCATCTGCATCGTGGCATCAAATACTTTTTGATGGCTATTTTTTAAATCTTTCGAATGCTCGCTCGGAGAGATGCCATCTTTACTTCGACTCACCGATAAGTTAACCAGTAAATTGCTATCAGGCTCTGTTACTCGCCAATGATACTGTTGATGTATAGGATTAAACGGTGAAACATGAAATGCCTTATCATGGCTATATTCACGTCCCTGCCAATATTGCGGTGCCGGTATCGCATAGTAATGACGTTCGTTCCAAGGTGTATTACTTACTTCGGCTAACATATATTGCCATTGACCTTCATTATCATGGAGGTAATACAAATTAAGTGGGCTAAAATACAATCCGCAGTAACGTAAGTGGCATAACATAGTGACATTGCCATCAATCATTTTTCCTGTTAGCGCATAGACCTTATCTTTTACAGCTTGGGCTAAATCAGGATCACCTTTTACGTAATCATCACGCCGAAATCGAGCAAAATTGAACAGCGACAATCCAAAACCTTTTACTTGTTTATCCAACTGATCTAATTCGTTTAAGTGGATATGTGGCATAAACATTGAATAGGTGAATCTATGATCCACTGGTGTAAAACGTCGATGTCTAACCCATCCTTGAAAAATGCCGCTTTTAAGCTGGTTATCTTTACCCATACTAATAACTTCGTATGACACTTTTATATGAGGGTTCATTAGAAACATTCAGAGATTTCGCTGTTACAACTTCATCTTCTGATTGCGTTAATGATTGTATTTTTATTGCTTCGACAACGTCTAACGCGCTACGTACCCCGTCTTCATGAAAACCGTTATACCAATACGCACCACAGAACCATGTTTGATTTTGTCCATTAATTAAATGACGTTTCTGTTGAGCCGCAATACTTTGAGTATTAAAAACAGGATGAGAGTAAACAAATTTACGCAGTATTTTGTCTTTATCTATTGATTCAGTTTGGTTAAGCGTTACACAAAATGTTTCAGGGGCAAGAATACCTTGCAGTATATTCATGTTGTAAGTCAGTGACGCTAAATTACGTTCTCTATCATCTCGAGATTGAGGTAACGAATAATTCCAAGATGCCCATGCCGCCTTACGTTTGGGTAATAACGATGTATCAGTATGAAGAACCACTTCGTTTTCTTGGTAATGAATATCTGATAACACGTAGTTTTCTTCTGATGTTGCATCAGATAGCATGGTTAAGGCTTGATCGCTATGACAAGCAAAAATAACTTGATCGAATTCTTCTTGCTTACTATTAACCGTAACAATTACCTTGCCTTTACTACGCTTCACCGAAGAAACTGGGCTATTTAGTTGAATACAATCTCCGATGTAAGACACCATTTTCCTAACATATTCACGAGAACCACCCGGTATTACACGCCATTGAGGGCGATTAGTTATATCTAACAAGCCATGATTTAAGAAAAAGCGCAGAAAGAAAGCTAATGGAAAACGACGCATGTCTGATAACGTTGAAGACCAAATGGCAGCCCCCATCGGTAAGATATAATTTTCGGCAAAGTAATCACTAAACTGATGCTGAGTTAAAAAATCACCCAGCGTTTGGTTCATTAACTCACTATCACCTACAACCTGTTTAGCAAGCTTATTAAACTGGGTGATTTCATACAAAAATCGATAAAAAGCAGGGTTCAATAAATTACGTTTCTGGGCGAACAGTGATGAAATAGTATGCCCATTATATTCAAGCCCCGTACGCTCATTGTGAACACTAAAACTCATTTCGCTTGGCTTTCCTGCTATTTCGAGCTGTTCAAGCAAATTTTCAAAGTTTGGATAAGTACGATCATTAAAAACAATAAACCCAGTATCGATGGCATAATCACCGCTATCTACAGTGACATCTACCGTTGCAGTATGCCCACCGACATAACTGTTAGCCTCGTAAACAGTAACTTCGTGTTCTTGATGTAAATACCAAGCGGACGTCAAGCCTGAAATACCGGAACCTATAATGGCTATTTTCATTATGATTTCCCCGTTATTCGTTTAATTACTGCCAATCGAAATGTAATTGGCAAAAGCGCAATAGATTTAAGAAACAGTGTAAAAGTGGCAGGAAAACTAATTTCTTTTTTTCCAGCTGCAATACCTGATCTTATTTTTTTTGATGCATATTCGGGTGACACTAACATTGGCATCGTAAAATCGTTTTTATCTGTTAATGGCGTTTTTACAAAACCAGGATTTACTAACGTAATTTTCATATTCAAATAAGCAAGATCAACAGCAAGTCCTTGAGTGATATAACTCATTGCAGCCTTAGAAGCGCCATATGCCTCTGCACGTGGTAAAGCGACGAAACTGGCAGAAGAACTGATAATGACTAAATGCGTTTTTTCATTAAATCGCGCTTGTAAGGCTTCTATGCAATGGAGAACTCCGTACAGATTGACATCAAAAACGCGTTTAACTAATGCGGTATCAATTTTTCCTTCATCGATGTATTCACACGTGCCTGCATTTAAAATAATTAACTCTGGTAGAGTCTCTAAGGATGTAAGCGCTGATAGTGTGCTTTCAAAATCCGTCACATCGAAACGTAATGTTTTTATCGCTTGATGTTCTTCTTCTAGTTTATTTAAACGCTGCGCATTTTGACCGCAAGCAATAACACGCCACCCATCATCTGCATAATCACATGCAAGCTGTTTGCCAATCCCTGAACTTGCTCCTGTGATCAATACCTGATTCATTGCCCTAACCTTGATTTAATGTGTCGAATAATGCGCCCAAACATGGGTAGACCTTCATAAATCATTTCCCCCATATCGAAATAGTCACGATGATAAATCACTTTATCTTGTTCAAATTTCAGCTGAGTACAGCCTTCTAAACTGCGTTCTTTACCATTTTGTAATCGAGGATGTGAAAAGTGCATTGTCCATTGAACAAATGCTTCATGATCATCTTCTACATAGCTATTAATAATAAATTGACAGCTGTTTATGTTTTGATAAAGGTTAAAAAAGTAAGCTTCTAAAGCACTAAAACCTTCAATTTTATGTGCAGGATCTTCAAAAATAACTAAATGATGATAAACGTCAGACAGTTGAGAGAGGTTGTCCTTTCCTAATTGTCCATACACATTAAAAAACTTATTTAATGCAGGGTTTATCACTGCGTCCATTATTTATTCCTCCACCAGTGTTATTGATCAATATCCATATAAGCCTTTGCTTGTTTAAAAGAGTCAATTGCGATTAGGCGAGCTTCCTTATGGTCGACAATTGGCAATGGATAATTCAGTGATTCTGCACACGCCCATTGATGTGGCGTGTGTATGTATTTATCTGGAACATGTTCTAATTCCTTAACCCATGTACGGATAAAATCACCTTTTGGATCAAATCTTTGCCCTTGTAGTGTTGGATTAAATACTCTGAAATAAGGTTGGGCATCGGTACCTGTTGAAGCGGCCCACTGCCAACCGCCATTATTGGAAGCGAAATCGCCATCAATGAGATGCTGCATAAACCACTGTTCACCGGTGCGCCAATCACATAACAGATCTTTAGTTAGGAAGCTTGCAGTGATCATACGTAAACGGTTATGCATCCAACCTGTTGCTCGCAATTGCCTCATGGCTGCATCGACAATTGGGAACCCCGTTTTCCCTTCTTGCCAGGCTTTGAGTAATGCTGAGTCATCTTTCCATTGCACAAACTGAGTAAACTTTTGAAATGGCTGATGTTGGCTTAATTCAGGGTAACGATGAAGTAAATGACCATAAAACTCTCGCCATACAATCTCGTTCAACCATGTGAATGCGCCATCATCCTTATTAATTTCTAATGCATTTGGAAAGTGCTGCAATAGCTGATGCAAACACTGCCTAGCTGATAGCGCACCAATTGCAAGATAAGGAGATAAGCAACTAGTACCATCAATAGCGGGAAAATCTCTGTTTTGGTGATATGATTCGGCTTTTGTTTCACAAAACGTTTCTAATCTTTGTGCAATAGTTTCTTCATCAACTGGCCATAACACGCTATCAATAATGGGATAATTAAATACTGTAATTGAATTGCTGGCAGACAATAGCTTTATCACAACTTCGCTTGTTACAGTGTCATCTTTATTTGTTACAGGGTAATAAGGTGATAACAAGAAACGCTTGATCCACGCATTTCTAAATGGGGTGAATACTTTGAATAATTCCCCATCACGGGTCAAAACCATTTCAGGCTGCAAAATATAATTATCATCAAACGTGCTGAATTTTATACTATTTTTTGCAAGTAATTCCCCTACAGCCATATCACGTTTATGCTCATTAATTGGATATTGTTTATTCGCAAAAACATGCACAGCATTATAATCAAAACAAACCTGCTCAATAATATGAACTGTTTCCGAGAAGTCATTAACTTCAATAACTTGCAAAGGAATATTTCGTTTAGCCAACTGTTGCTTTAATACTTGTAACCGACGATGAATAAAGTCTACTTGAACTGCTGCCATATTATGTTGGTGCCACTGCATAGGCGTTGCAATAAAGAGTGCGATGATAGGAAGCCCGCTGTCAATTGCATGATTTAATGCTGTATTATCAGCAACACGTAAATCTGAACGAAACCAAATAATAACGTGCTGCTCTTTTACTGTTTTATTTGTCATCATCGCTCCTATTAGCTTATTAAAAGAATAATGCTGGTGGATATTTTACTGCTATTGCTGATGGATCATTTTTATACTTCCAATGAAAGAAACTTGAACGTTGCTTTCTTTTTCTATTATTTCAATTTCAGCTAACTGTTTATTATCAAGCTTGTTTTCTCCAACAATGTAGACACTCTTAATATCATGCTCTGTTATAAATGCTGATAATCCCGTTAATTTTCCTAACAAATCAGATAAAACAATCGCGTAATAACCTTCATACGCTAATTTTAAAGCTTGTTGCCATATAAAATGATTATCAGAAGATGAATAACTCAGTACGAGACTTGGGGTGTTTTTATCTGAATTCACTTTCGCTAATACGGTAATAAAGCATTGCGTTAGTGCTGAGTTCCACACACTTTTTTGTAATGTTTTTAATGGATTATCACTACGTGTTATATGTTGTTCAATTGGCTTTAAAAACTGCTCTTCTAAAACAGTAAATGGATAAAGTTTTAGTGCTTCACGTACACGTTTTTCTATTTGTTGTACTTTACCCTGCTCAATTAAATAGATGGTTTCATCGACTATTTCTATTTTTTCAACATTTAATTCATGATGTTCAGCAGTTCCTTCTAATAAAGGTTTAACCTTACCAATTGATACCCCTTTCGCTAACCAAGTTAAAATTTCATGAATTTTAGCAATATCGCTATCAGTATAAAGACGGTGCCCTTTAGGTGTTCGTTGAGGAACTAATAAACCATATCTGCGTTGCCAAGCACGTAAAGTTACAGAGTTAACCCCCGTCACTTCAGATACTTCACTAATTGAATACAACTTAATTTCAACGTTCAAATTATTACCTTTATTCGTTATTACATAATTAGCTTAAGAACATAACAATACAAACTTGTACAATTTCCTTTTCATGTATAACTATAGTGTTAAACTTATGGCTTGTACAACACTTTAACTTTGTACAAGGTTGAAGTTGGAGTTGTATCACATCACAAAAGAGGAAATGAGTAGAAATTAAAAGCAAGCTAAGTATTGTGGCAATCAAAATAATGATTGCCACCGTAAAAGACGTTATGCGTTAAGTGCTTGTTCTAAATCAGCAATAATGTCATCAATATGTTCAATACCGATAGAAAGTCTGATCATTTCAGGATGAACACCAGCTTGGCACTGCTCTTCTGGCGTCATTTGTCGATGTGTGGTTGAGGCAGGATGACAAGCCAATGATTTAGCATCACCAATATTCACCAAGCGTTTAAATAAACCGAGCGCATCATAAAAACGTACGCCCGCTTCATAACCATCTTTTAATCCAAACGACAAGATGGCAGAGGGTTTACCCTTGGTATATTTTTGTGCTAACTCGTAATAATCAGAATCTGGAAGGCCGGCATAGTTAACCCAACTCACTTGATCATGGTTGGCGAGATATTGCGCAACTTTAAGTGCATTTTCAGTATGTCTCTCCATGCGTAATGGTAAGGTTTCCAAACCTTGCATCAGCATAAACGCATTCATCGGAGACAGCGCAGCACCTGTATTTCTTAGTGGCACAGTTCGCGCTCTACCAATAAATGCCGCTTCACCAAACGCTTCATTATATACAACACCATGATAAGACGGTTCTGGTTGGCTAAATACAGGGAATCTATCTTTGTACTGTGCCCATGGGAATTTCCCTGAATCAACAATAACGCCACCTAATGTCGTTCCATGTCCACCCACATATTTAGTCAATGAATGCACAACAATATCAGCGCCAAATTCAATCGGTTTACATAGCGCAGGTGTTGCAACTGTGTTGTCGACGATAACAGGTACACCTTTATCATGTGCTAACTGAGAGACTCTTTCGAGATCAATGATGTTACCACTAGGATTACCAATACTTTCACAATAGACCGCCTTGGTGTTTTCATCGATTAACGCAGCCATAGACTCAGGTTTATCATCTTTTGCAAACCGAACTTCAATCCCTTGGCTTGGTAACATATGAGCAAATAACGTATAGGTGCCGCCATAGAGTTGTGGTGTTGATACGATATTATCCCCTGCTTGAGCTAAGGTTAAAATCGCATAGTTAATCGCAGCACTTCCAGCACTGACCACTAAACCGGCAATACCACCTTCAAGCGCAGCCATGCGTTTTTCTAATACGTCATTGGTAGGGTTCATGATACGAGTGTAAATATTGCCCGGTACTTCTAAATTAAAAAGATCTGCACCGTGTTGAGCATCATCAAACTCGTAGGCAACTGTTTGATATATGGGCGTTGCAACTGATTTCGTTGTTGGATCTGTTTCGTAACCACTATGAATGGATAGCGTTTCATCTTTCATTTTTCTACCTTGAATAATTGAAAAGAATAATAAGGATACAAACTACATTTAATAATTGATTGATGTAGCCTAATGGTTATTTTAGTTCAACAAACGGCGTTATATATCTTAAAGCCCACAATACGTATTTATAATGAATAACGTAACTTCAACGCTTCAGGATATGGCGCTAAATAAGCTTGTTTTGATAAATACTCATTAGGATTTAATGATAAATGATGATTAATGAGTGTTAACGGCGCGATTAATGGCAGGTTACCTTCACGATAACGCATGATAACATCGCGTAGTTCTGCTTTTTGTTGTTTATCTAAATTACGTTTAAAGTAACCTTGAATATGTAGCAATACATTCGTATTCGTTTTGCAATTTGAACGATGCTTTAGACCGTCCATTAATAATTGACGATACTCTACAAAGAACGCATTAATGTCACTCCATTGATGACTTTTGGCTAATAACTGACCCAGCTTACGGTACGTTGCTGGGTGGTTTGCCATCAACGCTAATTTATAACGAGCATGGAATTTCATTAATTTATTACTAGTAATTCCGTCTTCACCTTTAACACTCTCATATAAATCATTAAGTGCATAAACCCGAAAAACAAAGTTCTCCCTTAATACGGGATCGCATAAGCGACCATCTTCTTCAATCGGTAACCAAGGCATTTTCTGCATAAGACGTTTAGTATAAATACCAACAGAACCGCCAGGTACTGAGTGACCATTATCAAGATATAGTTTCACTCGCTCCATACCACAAGAAGGCGATTTAGCACATACAATGTAACCACACAGTGTTTCTAATGAAGGTAAAACGTTATCAGTAAATGCGTTCATTTTATCCGTGTAATCAAGCGTATTATCTTTACTATCAACTAAACGAACATCAATACTATTATCCAATAAACGAATAACTGGACGTGGGATTGTCATGCCAATGCCAACCTCTGGACAAACAGGCTTGAACTCAAAATAATCACTTAATTCTTCGTCTGCGAATTTAAAACGCTTATGACCACCGTCAAAACGAACTTTCTGTCCTAAAAGGCAACCACTTATTCCTACTACAATCGCCATAAATACTCCGTTGGCACTTAACTATATAAACCATAAATATATTAAGGTTAATATTGCTATAAAATAATATTGAATGTAATAATACCGTAATGATTAGTTACATCTTTTCTATTAATAACATAGCTCACATTATTTCCACCCTTGATGCCATAACGAAGTATTTCGTAAATCTTGCCAATTAATCATAAATTCACGTTTAGACATTACTGCTTCCATTGTGCAATGCTGCACCTTACCTTCCTCATTAATTTCAAGTTCAGTAATAATAAAATGTTTTTCTTTATTTTTAGGGACTGCAGCAGTCCACTTACTGTTTAACAACTTTTTAGGGTTGAATTGATTCATTATATTTACCCTTAATTTCATTATTACAATGAGAAACGAAGCTTTAGTTTTTCAGGGTAAGGCGATAAATATGCTTGCGTGGCAAGATATTCATCAGGATTTACCGTTAAGTGATGATTAATTAGTGTTAACGGAGCAATTAAAGGAATATTTCCCACACGATAGCGCATAATTACATCACGTAACTCTGCTTTTTGATCCTTATCTAAATCACGCTTAAAGTAACCTTGAATATGCATTAACACGTTGGTGTTATTTTTACGGTTTGCACGGTTTTTTAGCGCATCCATAAATAGTTGACGATATTCAATGAAGAACTCATCAAGATTATTCCATTCGTGAATTTTAGAAACAAAAGATCCCAACGAACGATAAGACGCTTGATGATGTGCCATTAAGCAAAGTTTATAGCGTGAGTGAAATTTAATTATTTTATCGCGAGTGATCCCCCCCTCAACAGAACGATAAAGATCATCTAACGCGTATACACGGAAAATAAAATTCTCTCGCAGTACTGGATCACATAGTCGACCATCTTCTTCAATCGGTAGCCAAGGCATTTTTTCCATTAAACGTTTTGTATAAACACCAACAGAACCACCCGGAACTGAATTGCCATTTTCCAAATAAAGTTTAACTCTTTCCATACCACATGATGGTGACTTCGCGCAGACCACATATCCACGCAGTGATCCTAACGTTGGAATGATTTTATCAGCAAATATTTGCATTTTTTCAGTATGGTCAATGCTATTATCTTTACTGTCAACAAGACGTACATCGATACCATTATCTAAAAGGCGAATAACAGGACGCGGCGTAGACATCCCAATAGCCATTTCAGGACATACGGGCTTAAAAGAAAAGTACTCAGTTAAATCTTCCGCTACAAAACGATTTCGTTTATGACCACCATCAAAGCGTACTTTCTCGCCTAATACACATGAACTGATTCCTACAGGGATACCCATACCCGCCTCCAAAGTTGTACATTTGTTTCTTGTTGTACAATTAATGTAGACAAATGGATCACCTTATACAAGTTTTTTTATTGTATAAGTTTTAACGCTGAGTAATTAAATGTATGGCTCACACGGCGTACTCACCTGTTAGTGCTTGATTAACAATTGGTTAACTTGATTTGGATCATTATGTCAACAACGAAACAGCACTATTGTTAAGTTATTGTAAAATAGAGGTGGTATGAAATTAAGAAAAGATAAAAGATGCTATACCGATCTTTGTATTAACGGTAAATGTTTCATCATGATCACTGCACAAATATGGCTTATATGCAGAAAGGAGGTGATTCTGCTCTATTAGAATTGGAAGAATACAGGAAACAGAGAGTGAGCTTATTGGACTGCTAGAGGAAGCAACATTAAATTAACATAATGGTAAGTTCTATGATTCTAATACTGTGTAAACTTTGAATATTAATGAGAACCAAACATAAAGCGATGTATTGATAAATACATCGCTTATTTATAGCAAAAGCTAAATTAGTTCCAGCGCTCTTGGCGCCATTCTTGTTGCTGTTCTTCATTTAAGAACGTCCAAGCAATAAGACGTGAGATCTTTTGACCTTGTGACATTTCAATAGTTTTTACCGAAACCGCCCCTACTTTCTCAAGTTGCTTATAAAGTACACCGAGGTTTTCTTTCTTCGATACTAAGGTTGTAAACCAGAAGCACTGTGTTGCCTTAGTAGCACTTTGGTTGATCATCTTTTTGATAAAACCAACTTCACCACCTTTGCACCACAATTCAGCTTTTTGCCCACCAAAGTTTAATACAGGTGTTGTTGATGACTTCGCATTATTAAAAGCAGGCGATACTTTACCGCGAGAACGTGCTTGTTGTTTCTTACTCGCATTTGCTGCTAGGTTACGAACTTTTCGTTCAGAACCTGCCATTGCTTCTTCTTCAGAGCTATGGAACGGCGGATTACATAACGTAAAATCAAACACTTCTTCATCATTGATCATATCTGTAAAGATATTATCTGCATTCTTTTGTAGACGAACTTGAATAGCGCCTTTTAAGCGTGGATTGTTACCTGCAATGAATTTTGCTGACTTCACCGCAAGAGGATCGATCTCTGAACCAACAAATTGCCAGCCATAAACACGATGTCCAATAATTGGGTAGACACAGTTTGCACCGATACCAATGTCTAAACCACGAATACCTTTACCTTGTGGAATCGCCCCTTCGTTAGATTGCGCTAATAAATCAGCAATATAATGCAAATAGTCGGCACGACCAGGAATTGGTGGACATAAAAAACCAGCAGGAATATCCCAATGATCCACTTGATAAAAATGCTTTAATAACGCTTTGTTTAATGTTTTAACTGCGAGTGGATCGGAGAAGTTTACAGAAAGATCACCATAAGCATTTTCGCTAACATGCTGATCTAACTCTGGGGTTGCTTTAATTAGTGTCGCAAAATCATAACGCGCACGATGTGGGTTACGTGGGTGTAAGCCTTGCTTAGGCTGTGCGTTTTTCTTTTGGGTCATCTTTGCTTCTCGCAGAATTGGATCTTATCAAAGCGCAGCATTGTACATGCTTATCGATGATAAACTTAGCGTTTAAGCGCCTAATAATTGAATAATTCCCAAATTGTCTATTTCTTTATCACCTTATCAACACTTAATAAACACAATACTCTCTTCAATCTTCTTTATTGTTATCTATGCCTTGCATTTTAATCCTAGCCATCTCTGATACATCATCTGCCGATAACTTATCAATTAAATTAATTGGTAGCGGGAAGACGATGGTAGATGTACGTTCATTAGCAACCTCTGTTAGGGTTTGAAAATAACGTAATTGAATCGCGTTTGGCGATTTATTTAACTCGTTAGCAGCCTGCTGTAATTTTACCGAGGCTTCCAATTCACCTGTCGCATGAATGACTTTCGCACGACGTGAACGCTCCGCTTCTGCTTGTCTTGCTAAGGCTCTCACCATACTGTCATCTAAATCAACATGCTTAATCTCAACATTGGCGATTTTTATACCCCAATTATCAGTATGTTGATCAAGGATGCCTTGTAGCCCACGATTTAATTCTTCTCGTGCCGACAGTAGCTCGTCCAATTCATGTTGACCAAGTACGGAACGAAGCGTTGTTTGTGACAGTTGACTGGTCGCTTCTAAATAATTTTCTACATTGTTGATCGCCATTTTTGGATCAACCACTTTAAAATAAACAACTGCATTTACATGTACTGATACATTATCACGGGTTATTAAATCTTGAGTCGGCACATCAAGCACAATAGTACGTAAATCAACTCGCACCATTTGTTGTACAAATGGCACAATAATGACCAAACCTGGCCCTTTTACGTCATAGAAACGCCCAAGGAGAAATACAACAGCCCTTTCATACTCTCGTAAGACCTTAAACATGCTGATAATTAATATAACCACCAGCACGACAATAATCGCAATGGAATAAGTAACCATAGTACTCTCCTTACAATATCTTTTAGTAGCCAATTAGTTAGGGATCAATTTCAAGCCATAACCCACGAATTGCAGTTACAATTACCGTATCCCCTTTATGAAAAACCCCAGTGCTGGTTGCTTGCCATATTTCACCTTCAACTAATACTCGATATTTACCCGCTTCATTGTCCACATACGTCACGGTCGCTTGCTGACCAATCAATGTAGTGACCCCAGTAGTTACAGGCTTTTTACGAGATTTAACCAACATGGTAAGAATAATAAAGAAGAAGGCTGCAGATACCGCGGTAAAACCAATGATCAGAGGTACTGCAATTTGATAACCAGGAAGATCGGTATCCATTAACATAACAGAACCGAGTGCAAACGATACTATGCCCCCTAAGCCCAATATACCGAAACTGGGACTAAATGCTTCAGCAACCATTAGCATGACACCTAAAATAATCAGTGCTAACCCTGCATAGCTAATCGGTAACATTTGAAGCGAATACATCGCAAGAACAAAACAGATCCCACCAAGCACCCCAGGTAATCCGACTCCGGGATTATAAAACTCCAGTAACAACCCATACATGCCGATCAGCATTAAAATATACGCAACATTTGGATTTGTTAGAACAGATAACAACTTAAAACGCCAGTCTTGCTCTCGTTCAATAAAACGTAAATTACTTAACTCAATAGGGGTTTCTACACCATTTAGTTTCACCATTCTGCCATTGGATTTTTCTACAACCTTTTCAACATTTTGAGCAATAAAATCAATCACGTTCTTCTGCAATGCCGTTTCTGCGCTAATGCTTGCTGATTCTGTTACCGCTTTTACTGCCCATTTAGCATTGCGGTCATGCAATTTTGCCAGACTTTCAATATAAGCGGCGGCATCGTTTATCACTTTATTTTCCATAGCAGAACCACTTTTAATCGCGTCAGGTTCTTTGGACGGTTGTTCTAATCCCTCACTATTTTTTACTTCATCCTTACTTTGTGACTTCTCCTCACTTTTTTCACCATTAAACGGCGACTCACCTGCGTTTCCTCCACCGATGGATACCGGTGTTGCAGCACCTAAATTTGTACCATTTGCCATAGATGCAATATGGCTTGCTAATAAAATATAAGTGCCGGCACTTGCAGCTCGAGATCCTGATGGTCCAACCCATGTTGCAACGGGTACTGGAGAAACCGTAATAGCCTGAATAATTTGCCGCATTGAAGAATCTAAACCACCGGGGGTATCAACTTGCAAGATGATCATTGCCGCGTTATTTTTTTGTGCTTCGGATATTTCACGCGTAACGTAATCACTTGTAGCAGGTCCAATCCCTCCTTTTATATTAATCACCCATACATCTTGGGCTAACACAGGTGAACAGAAAAGAATAAGGCTTAGCAGTAAGTATTGAATAAACGTTTTCATACGCTTCACCCACAAATAAATGAATAAAAGCTCTAATGATTGATACTGATATAATAAACAGTTGGTTGTTTAACTATACGTGTAACAAAAGGAATTAGTTTTCTTAATATTGAAGCCTTGCCTTATGACTGTCACAAGGCAGCCCCTCAAAGCAAGAGAAAGGATTTATACTTAAGAATAAAAACAACAAAAGGATAGTTAATAATGCCGCAAGCAAATACTCTTGTTATTTACTGTTCTCGAAGCCTTGCTAAATATCATCACCTACTTTTACTCGTTCTATTTATCATTATTTTTGCAGGAAGTTATTCACATAGCGCCATCGCAAATACACAAATGACAGCAATAACGGATACCTCAAAGACAAACCATCGAGTTGTTGATACATCGCAGGAACTAACAACATCCGCATCAAGCAACAAAGAACTGGTCATCGGCACTTATATTTGCCCACCTTTTGTTATGCAGGATCAATTTGGTGAATATACGGGATTAAGTATTTTACTGTGGCAACAAATAGCAGAAAAATTGGAACTTCCATATCGGTTTAAAAATTACCCATTGAAAGAGCTATTACAAGCGGTTGCAGCGAAAGAAATCGACATTGGATTATCGTGTTTATCGATCACACCAGAGCGAGAACAAATCATTGATTTTTCTCACTCTTTCTACGAAACACACCTTGCAATTGTTGTTAAATCTGCCAGTCATTTCGATACATTTAAAAGTATTATTACTAACAGACATCTCCTAACAATTATTGCTATTTTTGTCACGGCTGCGGCAATTATCGGTGGTCTATATTATTTATTAGAGCACCGTGTTAATGACAAGCTTTACTCGATGCGCTCAAGACCTGCGCAATTAATTGAAGGGTTTATTCTAGGGTTATTATTTATTACCAAAGGTCCTTTTAATTACTACGAATTTAAAACATTAACAGGACGAGTACTCACCGTCGGACTAGCTGTTTTCACTACGCTGTTTATTGCCAGTATCACCGCAGTTTTAGCCAGTACATTTACTATTGGGTTAATCAATAACGACATAAAAAGTCCTAACGATTTAGCGAATGTTAATACCGGTGCAAAAACTGCTTCAACGTCATCGGAATTTTTAACTCGTCACAGTATTGTTCATCACCAATACGATACGGTACCAGAGATGTTAGATGCTTTAGATCGTGGAGATATTGATGCCGTAGTTGATGATGATGCGATCGTTAAGTATCTAATAAAAAAGGCTAAACAAAACGGTAAGTACAAAAAATTGAGTGTATTGCCCTATCAATTTGAAAAACAAAACTATGGTATAGCATTAATAGAACAAAGCCCTTATGAAGAATCAGTGAACCGAGAGTTGTTACAATTTAGGCAAAGTAATGAATGGCGTAATGCATTACTTGAGTACTTTAAAATCAAATAGTGCTGAACATACAAAGGATAAAACAGTTATTCACACTATAGCGTTACAGGATTAAGCTATAGCGCGAATAATGTAACTATTAACGAATACGGAATAATTTACCTAGTTGACTCAATTTAGATGGATGGTAAGACCAACAATGATCGAACATCTCTAAAAGTTCTGGATTGCCGTATTTTGACAGGTTAACGGCATGAAAACGGTTCTTCTGAGCTTTCAGTTTTTCTACTCGACTCAACATAGCCTCAGGCTGGCTGGGCGCAATAAAGTCAGATAACACCACGAGATCAGCATTTTTATATTTACCGTCGCTCATCAAATCAATCGACTGATCTAACACAGGACCAAGATCGGTTCCGCCATGGAACGAATAAGATAAAAAGTTAACCACTTCGCTTAACCCATCTTGCTTTGTCAGCTCGTAAGTGATTTGTTGGGTTGAAAACATAATGACATAACAATCACGTTCATCAGCAAGTGCTATTTGCATCAAACCATAAGCCAGTGCTTTGGCGCAATTTTCTGGAAAACCTGACATAGAACCTGAAGCATCAATACAAACAATAAATGGGCCTTTGTCTTGATCCACCTTCTTGGTTTGTCGCTTATACGCTTTTACCTTACGCAATTTACGCTGTGTTCCTTGCATACGGTAATTCATTAAGCGTTTATCGGCTAAGTGTTTATAGAACACCACTTCCAATTCAGGATAGGCTAAAAACATTGCTTCATTAGGTAAAAGTTTGGCGAGATCGTCACTTTCATGGATCCCGACAACATCATCGGTGACATTGTCACTTTTTTCTTCCACCAGCTTGTATTCTTCCGCTTTTACACGTTCTTTATTAGGGTCATCGACTTCACTTGCCATACGCCCTAACTTTTCAGCGATATCTTGCAAGCCGTTATTGTTTTTTAAAAACTTTGCAATTTTCTTCATGACATCGACATCAGTCTGCGTCAATTTCGCTTTCGCCATATCCCATAAACGACCAGCCTTTTTCTCATCGCCAGCTTCAGTTACCTCTTCTACTTGCTTTAACGTTTCAATACGTTGATACAAGTCTTTCAGCAAATCTTCTTTATTTTCTTCAATTTCCGATTCTTGCGCTTCTTTTAAGGCATAAGCAATATACTCGTGCCATTTGTCACAAAAGAAACGTTGAAACATTGGGTTATGTTTCTGGTGCTCTTTAGCAACAAGATTTTTTGCTCTGAAATAAAATGAAGACTGCCCTTCCAGTTTTTTTACGACTTCATCAGCATGCTTAATAAAATAATCTTGATCCCATTTGCAGACTTGTTGATAAAGCTCTATTTCTTCATGAAACCGTTCTACCACCGTCCCCTTAGCGGTTTGACGAATCATTTGTCCTCGCCATTTCATGACTTGATTTTTCATCGCCGTTTTAACGCCAGGGCTAGATTCTGCCGCCATTAATAACTGCGGACGTACCATAACTTCATGAACAGCACTATCTATAATGCCTGATTCAGCAAGCATCAAAGCGAAGTTTAATCCTTCAGAGACTGGCATATGCGATTCTCCTTTATCACGTCTACCGTTAGGTATTCATCACACCCAACGGTAAACAGCTTAACAACAAGCATTATTTCGCAAAATACTCAGAAAGATGGGTAATGCGGAATGCACTCTTTTCAACAAGCCCTTTGAGATCTGCAACTTTATCAGTAGCATCACACAAGCTTTGTTCAATAAGTGCAGGAAAAGCATCATTTATAAAGTTATGTGGTAATGCACCATGGAAACTCGTACGTGACTTCTTAATGTTATGCTCTGCATCAACTATTTTCTCCATGGCACTATCAACCCCGTCTTGCCATGTTTGCTGCATTGTATTCGTTATGCCTTTATTTCCAGCAATGCCAACTAATACCGAACGATTAGCAATATCTTTAATAGTTAAGCGGTTTTGCGCATCAATTTCAAATTGTAAGCGACACAAATGCGTGTTCTTATTTACAAAACCATAAATATCACATTTCCCCGTACGGATTTTCTTATCAAACTCATCACCATCTACATATACCCAGCGGCTATCACCTGGATCTTGTTCTGAAACTGATGGGTTTTGTTGTAGCATCACCAATTTGATCATTCGTGGATTATTATTAACGTTAAATCTGGCTGCTGTCGCAAAGTTATATTTAAACCATTCTTTACGCATGGTGCTTTCTTTAGTGAAAAGCACAGACAATTTCTCGGCAACATCATCATTAATAGCATTGATGATGGTTTCTGCTTCATTCGCATCTAAACTTGATTGAGTCTGATTAAAAGCATGCTCGGATGCGAATGTATTAACAATATTGCAGATAACGTTACGTGATTCTGGGCTATGCCATAGGCAATCTTGCAGCAATAATAAATCAAGCGGGTTGATTTCACTGCGACCATTAAAAAACGCACTGGCTTTTAGTAGTCGTACAGACTTTTTCCAGCGTCGATCTGATATATACAACTCACTGTCGCTATCAATCACATCGGTTTGATTTACATGCTCTTCAACCATTGATTTAAGTTTGAAGATTTGTTCAAACGTTTCTTCACTTAATTGGATCTCATCAATATGTTGCTGCCAATGAATATATTCTTCATCTTTGATAGTCAGGCTAGGATCAATTTCTTGTAATGTTGGCCCTTCGCCCATCAGCATGGCTTTGAAATTCTTTTTCTCTTGAATACGATTAACGAACACACGTACAAGCATTCGGTCATATAACGCATCAAGGCCACTATCCTCATCTGGTAATTCATTCGACGCTGTGATCAATAAACGCATTGGTACAGGTAATACATCCTGACCATTTTTGAACGTTCGTTCATTTACAACTGTTAATAACGTATTTAGAATGGCTGGACCTGCTTTCCAAATTTCATCAAGAAATACCACTTGTGCTGTAGGTAAGTAACCATCAATTAAGCGGACATATTTACCGTTATCTTTTAATTCTTGAATAGATAAAGGGCCAAACACCTCTTCAGGTGTTGAAAAACGCGTCATCAAGTAATCAAAAAATTTGCTATCGTCAAAAGCTTGAATTAACCGTTTTGCAATTAAACTTTTCGCGATCCCTGGCGGTCCTAAAAGAAAAACACTCTCTCCTGCTAATGCAGCAAGCAAACACAGTTTAATCACTTCCTCACGTTCATAAACGCCATTAGAAAGCCCTTTAATCAATTTTTGAATCCGTTCAGATAAAATAGCTTTATTTGGTGATGTTACTGTTGTTGCCATTGTAAGCATATAACCAACCTTGTGTGTATTTCCTATTAACGCTGTACAGCGCCTACATCAATCATTAAACGTAAAGTCCTTACACTTAATGTTATATCTATTAATCGACTTTAGCATTCTACTATGTTGATTCAAAATTTTATCTTATATTAACAATAATATTAACCATATATACTCATAACATTAACGTTTAACAGTAGCTATTTCTAACTTTTTAAACTCATCAATACATAACCTTTCGTTATGATATTCACAATCCTGTCACAGTATCGTAATAACATACGCACGAAATAACTAAGCTCATGGAGTAATAAATGCTTAAAACAGTAATTAGTTTAATGACATTAGGTGTATGTCTGTCATTAAATGTACAAGCAAAAGAGACAGTGACGGTTGTTGGTTCAACATCCGTAAGCCATATAATGGATGTGCTCGCAGATACCTATTCGTCAACTCATAAAGACACCACAATTGAAGTTCAAGGCATCGGTTCAACCGCAGGGATAACTGCTGTTAAACAAGGTGCCGCTGAAATAGGCATGAGCTCACGTGTCATTTCTCCTTCTGAGTTAGATAGTAATTATAAAGCTGTTACTATTGCGCATGATGGAATTGCAGTCGTGGTTAACAAAGAGAACCCTGTAACAAACCTAACACGCGAACAACTTATTGGTATTTACCAAGGTAAAATTACTAACTGGAAATCAATTAACGGTAAAGATTTAGACATGGCAGTCGTAAGCCGTGAAAATGCATCAGGATCTCGCTTTTCATTTGAACACTTTATGGGGCTCACCCAACAAGTTTCTGGTTTTACTGTTTCTAATATCAGTCCACGTGTACTGGTGGTTAGTACCAATGGCATGGTGAAAAGTTTAGTTTCACGAAATAAACATGCAATAGGTTATGTATCTCTTGGATCTATTGATGATTCGGTCAAAGCCCTATCGTACGATAATGTTTTACCGACCGCTGCAAATATTGAATCTGGCGAATATAAAATTGCTCGCCCGTTTTTGTTGATGTTTAAACAAAAAGACTTAGCCAATAATGCGCAACAATTTATTAAATTTGTCCTTTCTAACCAAGCACAAAGCATTATTAAAAATAAAGGTTATGTTGCTATTGATAAGAAAGCCTAACGTTTAAATATTCAATATAAAAGGCGGCAGTATTAACTATTACACTGCTCGCCTTTATATTTCTCTTTTAACGGTCTTTATTTAACAACGGGGTAACACTCAGTTGCACCCCATTCAGTCCAAGATCCGTCATAAACAGTAAGTACTTTACAACCAATCAAATTTGCAGCTAAAGCTAGAATACATGCTGTAACACCTGAGCCACAGCTAAAAATTAAACGCTGTTCTGGTGCTGATAACGCATCAAACTTGTCTTTTATCTCTGATAGTGCAATAAAGTGGCCATTATCGAGTAAGTCACCAAACGGTAGATTTTTTGCGTTTGGCATATGACCACTTCGAATGCCCTCACGCGGCTCTTTCACTGAGCCCAAAAAACGTGCACGTGGTCTTGCATCAATTACAGCAACATTATTATCAGTTAGTAACTCATTAAGGTGTTCAGCATCTATCACCCATTCTGATTGTAGCTGGGCGTTAAAATGCATTGGGATAATACTTTCTAGCTCACCTGACTCAAGTTCAAACCCTGCTTCTATCCATGCTGGTAATCCACCATCTAAAACAGAAACATTATTGTGTCCCATCGTTTTAAACATCCACCAGCCGCGTGGGGCAGAAAACATGCCTAAACTATCGTAAATAACGACATGGGTATCATTGCTAATACCTAGTTTACTAACTTCATATGAGAACTGCTCAGCCGACGGTAACATATGTGGTAAATCAGAATCTGAAGCCGCTAGCTTGTTATTAAAATCAAAAAAGCGTGCACGTGGAATACGTTGTTCAATCAACTCTTGCTCTGGAGAGCGATCAACGCCAGGCATAAAAGACGTAGCATCTAATACGACAAGATTGTCCTGTGCATTATTCGCTAATGCTTGATGTAACCATTGCACTGAAACTAAGTCTTGATGTTGTACTGATGTCGTCATGACGGATCCTTTGTTATGCTATTAACAAACGTTATTTTACTACTTAATCAACAGTTTGTACTAATACAGATAGGCCATCACTTTGCCAATCATTGTTTTCAGCCATGCAAAGTACATCATCTTCACTGTATAAAATGCCATCATAAACGACCACAATACTGGAATCGCCTGATTGCAAGAAATGTGTTTCTCCGTATGGCGTATAACGAGTTGCTCCAATACTAATAATGGCTTGTTTAGGATGATCGGCTTGATTTAACAGCGCATTAATATTTTCAGTTGGTCCTACATCCTGCTGGTGATTCATTCGTTCAATTACCCAATCAAGCAGCTTTTGGTGAAAGTAGCTATATCCAACGACTGGGCTATCTTCACCATAACAATGAAGTTGATCATTAGAACGATGAAAACTTGCGATACGGAAACGATCTAATATCCCTCCAGTTTGGAAATGGTCGATATCAATTAAGGTTTCTGAAATCCCTTTACTGTTTGCTCCCCAATTCTTTTTCTCACTAATTTTATTCGCATCAGGCTTTCTAATAGAACAATCGTTATACGCTGCAAACTGACGTGGCGTTAAACCAACAACATTAATTTCACCATTACTTGTTTGTTGATATTCAATATCACAAATAAGCGCAACTTCAGGCTCAATTTGTAAATTATCAGCGTTGTTTGATGGCGTAATACGCGTAGATGAAAGTGGGTATACGGTTAGGAATGAATTTGTATTAGAAGGTACATAAAAAGGAAAAATGCCTTTCGGTTGAACTTCTTCTTTTACTTCGACATTTAAAAAATCGCTTGCTTCACCCGCTTGTTCTAAATGCCCTGCAAAGTTTCCTGCAACACCAAAACCAATACATGATTTAAACATAATTCAATCCAGATAATAAAAACATGCCGCGTATTCTAAATTCATCAACATAACTTTTCTGGAATTCACCTATCAATACTGTGTATATAAATTGATACAAATTCATTTTTTTGCGATGTATGGCACATTAGTGGTAATTTTTTGAACCGTTGTAGCTACGCTTTAATAAACAACAGTTCAAGGCGGAGCTGCATATGACAATACATTTATGGGTTAAAAAACTCACCTACTTAGTCAGTGTGTTCTTGGTATTCAGTTACCAATCCGTTGTGTTAGCTAATACAACGATAAATACACCAGCAATTGCAAAAGCTATTAATGGTACCGATGCTACCCTGTATGATCCACAACTGATCCCTTGGCAAGCAGCACTAAAACAAAAAGATTTTGATAGTGTCAGTTGTGGTGCTGTTGTAATAAGTGAGTATTGGTTATTAACAGCAGCACACTGCAATTCATCAGACATTGGTGATATTGCCATTGTTGGTACAAGCATGATTCAAGATGGTAATTTTAATAACATTGATGAAAAACATTTTTATAAAATCGTTACTAAAATCACCCACCCTCATTACAATGAAGAAAACTTTATCAATGATATAGCACTCTTTCGCGTTAACCGTTCAATGTATGCTGTTGCTCAACCAATTAAACTTGTCACTCCTAATGAACAAATAATGGCTGATATTACGTTCAGTAATTCTTGGGCGACCAATGTTGATTCTCCTGTCACAGCCATTGCTTCTGGTTGGGGAGATGCGCTAACTGAAGGATACCCAACGACATTGCAAGTTATTAGTCTCGCAGGTGTCCCTGATAGCCAATGCGTTGGCCTCAATATAGGTTATGAACATATTGTTTGCGCAGATTCAAACGTTAATGGCTTAATTAAAGATGTGTGTAGCGGTGATTCTGGAGGCCCACTTATTTGGCAAAACCAACAAGCAGTATCAGATAGCGATAAAGGCATTCGATTGATCGGTTTAACCAGTAATGGTGCCAAATGTTCAAGCAGAACTGACAATCCAGAAAATCAATATAATCAACTTACCGGGCAATATACTCAGGTTT
Organism: Photobacterium sp. Ph5; assembly: GCF_022129445.1. Taxonomy (GTDB): domain Bacteria; phylum Pseudomonadota; class Gammaproteobacteria; order Enterobacterales; family Vibrionaceae; genus Photobacterium. The sequence continues at coordinate 7,572 of NZ_JADQAQ010000023.1, read as the reverse complement.
CAACCCATCGTGATTGGATTGAACTGCAAGTACAATCTTATGATAATTCAAATTTCTCACTTAATGATAGTTCATTACAACCCACGCTGAATATCGACCCTTTTGCCGTTATAAAAGATGATTCAAATAATAGAGACAATACCAAAATTGTAGTCACTGCAACGGCGGAACAAGCAGGAAGCGGTGGTGCCATTACATTATCTAACTTAATGCTTATTATTCTAATACTTTACAGTCGTCGAAACCAACGTAACTAACATCGCGAAATGATTACAATGTTAAACTTGCTCTTAATTATCTTTTCATGATACTAAACGAGAAGTCTTTATGAAGTGATTGATTTTTTAGTAAACATTAGCATGTTGTACTGCTCAAAATAATGAGCTTTTTATCGGATATACGAAATGGATTTTTTCCCTGTTTTTCTTAAGTTAACCCATAAAAAAGTATTAGTCGTCGGTGGTGGTGAGGTGGCCTGCCGTAAAGTAGATCTATTACTTAAAGCGCAAGCCAATATAACACTTATCTCTCCAGAGCTTCACCCTCACCTTATATCACTACTCGATGATGGTAAATTTGAGTATATAAAAGCACCTTACGAAAAGTCACTTCTTACACAATTTGACCAAGTTTGGGCAACAACCGATTCTCGTGAACTCAACCACCAAGTTTATCATGATGCAAATGCATTAAAGATATGGACAAATGTTGTCGATGATCCTGCATATTGTGATTTTATTACGCCATCTATGATTGATCGCTCACCAATGCAAGTTGCGGTTTCTAGTGGTGGCGCATCTCCTGTTTTGGTCCGTTATTTACGTGAACGTTTCGAAACACAATTACCACAAAACTTAAGCTTATTAGCTCGTTACTCAGGTCAGCAACGCACACGCATTAAACAGCACTATAAAACTGTTGATGAACGTAGAAAGTTCTGGGAAGCGTTTTTTCGTTTACCTGCTGTTGAAACGGCAACAACAGAACAAGAGTTAGAACAGGCTTTTAGTACATTACTATTATCGTACCAAGATACAGGTGCTAACTTGTATTTGATTGAGACAGGTAACGATCCTGAGTTATTAACACTGAAAGCATTACGCTTGATGCAACAATCAGAATTTGTCCTCTATCCTCAAGAGAAAAATGATATTTTTGTCGACCTGTGTCGTCGAGATGCTGATCGTGAAAGTTACGAGTTCACAAACCTCGTTGCACGTATAGAAGAGTTACTTAGTGAAGGTATGCGAGTTTGTGTATTAGCACCTAAAGACCAACACCGACCAGCATTGAAGAAACTGTGTGCGGATCGTAATGGTATTTTTGTTCCTAGTCATGGCTAATATTTAACAAATTGTCCATATGAATTTAGCTATTATAGATAGCAATGCCGCTGATTTATCGCTTCTTGTAGGCATAAATCTAGCGGCATTTTTATACTAAGGCTAATTATAAAACAATAATTAACGTTCTTTACTTAATCCTGCGTGATAGCTATTTCAGCGTGAACCGTTTTTTTTCTGCAAGTTTAGCGTGTAACCATAAGCCTGAGCTCTTCATTAAATAGCCAAATACTACGCCCACAACTAATGATGGAATAACCAATTGCCAATTACCATTTGCAGCAAACGTTGCGCATGAACCAATAAATGTACCAGGGATAAAAGATAACCATGATTTTTTAGCTTGTGCGCACATCATGAAAGCAACCAAAGCCGTGACAACGTAACCAATAATATCAAGATTAACGACTGATGATAGCTTTATGATCACCATCGCCCAAAATACACCGCTTAGGTTTGTCGCTATACTTAAGCCAACGCCTTTTATACCATCGCGTTGAAGAGCAAAATATGTCGTGCAACCAAGAAATCCCCCCCAACTTAATAAGCCTAGTGATACTGCTACCCAGCCCCAAATTCCAGATAAAATTCCTGTTGTTAAAGCGATTGCTATAAGTACCGACATGACTCACTCTTTTACAATGACAGAATTGTTCGTAAGTCTAACCTAAGATTTATACTAATTAAGCAACAATGATCACAGCTAACAAAACTAATTACATTACATTTCAAACAAAAATCGACAAGCATCACCATTTTAGTTTGAGGGGTACCACCTATCAGTAATGATTAAACCATGGTTAGTCATTCAACAAATTCCATCATAGTCATGCCGAAAATCGTATTAAAAATTGCGGATAAAACTCACTATGGTAATTTATCGCCTAATATATTGTTAGTCGGAGCACCGTCATGGGACCTTTAATGCTTGATGTATCAAGTTATGAACTTGATGCAGAAGAACGTGAAATTATTCAACATCCTACAGTAGGCGGTATCATCTTTTTCGCCCGCAATTATGACAACCGTAAGCAACTCCGTGCGTTAGTTAAAGACATTCGTAAAACAGCTAAACGTCCTTTGCTCATTGGTGTTGATCAAGAAGGTGGACGTGTTCAACGTTTCCGCGAAGAATTTACTCAACTTCCACCTGCTCGTGCTTTTGCTGCTTCTAAAAATGGAGAAGAGCTTGCTAAACAAGGTGGCTGGCTAATGGCTGCTGAACTACTAGCGATGGATATTGATATCAGTTTTGCACCTGTACTTGATCTTGGTTATGACTGTAAAGCGATAGGTGATCGCGCTTTCTCAAATTCCCCACAAGACATTATCCGTTATGCAAGCCAATTTATAAATGGTATGGCGCAGGCTGGCATGGCTGCAACCGGTAAACACTTCCCAGGTCATGGTGGTGTGATTGCCGACTCTCACTTAGAAACGCCTTACGATTCACGAGATAATATTAAGCAACATGATATGACCGTATTTAAACACCTAATCGAAAATAACCTGCTGCAAGGCATCATGCCTGCACACGTTGTATTTGATGCTTATGACGAAAAACCTGCAAGTGGTTCAGAATATTGGTTAAAACAGGTATTACGTAAAGAGCTAGGTTTTAAAGGCGTGATCTTCTCTGATGATCTTAATATGAAAGGAGCTGACGTATTAGGCAGTTACAGTGAACGAGCCATTGCTTCACAAGAAGCAGGTTGTGACATGGTGATGTTATGTAATAACCGTGAAGGTGCTGTACAAGCCCTTGATGGTTTACCTCAAGCTCAAGTGCCAATATTGGATACATTATTGAAGAAACCTACTGCTGAATATAGAGATTTAATCAATACCCGTATGTGGAAAGAAAGCCAAGATGCAGTTTCTCGCCTTGCACAAGAGTGGAAAGAGAAAAATATTTAACACGGTTTCTCTAATCATTACAGACAAGAAAGCCGACATAATGTCGGCTTTTCTCTAATCATAAATCGCTCTATTGGCTAAATAGCTAAAAGCTTATTCTTATTTTTAATCTCAGAGTTATAGATAGAAAATTCTTCAGCATTCATTGGCATACCAAAATAATATCCCTGTTGAAGATAAACATCACGTTCAACAAGGTAATCAGATTGCTCTTTAGTCTCGACACCTTCAGCAATCATTTCCATTCCAGCCTGCTTACCAAACGCGATAATTGAGTCTAATAGCGACAGTTTTATATCTGTAGTACCAATGTTTTCGACAAACATCTTATCTATTTTAAGACTTCGTAAGTTCAATTCTTGAATATAACTAAAGCCACCATATCCTGTACCAGCATCATCTAACTTAATATCAATACCTTGAGATTTAAGATATTGAATAACTTCAGAGGCAATCGTCAAATCATCAAATTGCTTACGCTCTGTAATTTCAAAAGCAACCTGCTTAACAGAAATTTTTGATTTACTAAATAAAGCTAAAGAATCATTCATTAATTGTAAATTTTCTAATTGCTGTGGAACAAGATTGATGCTGATCACTCTATCGGTTAATTGCCAGTTGATGGTACTCAAATCTTTAATTGTTTTTTCTATCAGCAAATTAGTAATAGGGATAATTTGTCCACTTTTCTCAACATAAGGAATAAATTCCATCGGTGATATTAAGCCTCCCCCTTTTTTCTTCCATCTTGCAAGCACTTCACATCCGTAAAGCTCTTTCGTCTTTAAATTAATTATGGGCTGATAATAAGGTATAAACTCGCGCTTAACTATTCCTCTTTGCACTAATGCATGTAGTGATAAACGTCGCCTAATAAATAAACGTCGTAACAAAATTAAAAAACCAGCTATAAAAGCGCCAACTAAAAATAACGGCATTCTTAATGCTTGCGATTCTTTGTCCAATAATTCTGATTTAATATAATTAGACAACTTTAAACCATTAGGCATCAAAGCTTCATAAATAGGTGTTGTCGTATATAGCTTATTCTCATCTTGCCAAGCAAAACGTTCAACATCATTATTTATTGATACTGATGTTAATACACAATCTTCACAATATTTATTTCGTAAAATTTCTTCAACAATTGGCTCTAATGACAGTATTAAACTCCCTTTATCACCTTGCCAACGAACTTCAAAAATACGTTGTAAACTATCTATATCCGAAGATAACCACAACGACATGTTTTTACTGTAAGTTTTAATCTTGTGAGATTCAACATGACCATCATGTCGTTTTTCATAAAAACTCGAACAAGTACTTTTTCCTGATGGTGTTAAAGAAATCTTACGAATAAGGTAGTTACTATAAGCAATACGACTTAATTGCTTCTGCTCTTTATCACTACACGTAAAATCAAAATTACGGCTAAGACTTGTTATAAACTCTTGATAATCATCTATGTTTTGGATGTAGGTTTGAACTAATTCATCAGTATCTGTTTGAATTTTTGTTGATAACTGCTTAGTTGCAAAATATGGCGCAAGCGTTGTAAAACCAAAGCCAACTAAGATAACAAAAAACATTAAACCAATACCAATATGACCTGAGAATCGCATCAATAAAATATCATTAAAAATATTGGTTAATTTATCTTTATCAAACATTGAATAAACCATCATTGTTTTTATTAAAATCTACCATCCATGCAGACCTCTATGAAAATAATCACTCATAATAAAGTTAAAACCTAAACCACTTTTAGACAAGTTATTGTGAAAATTAAATAACATCAGAGATCACATGCTATAAAATATTTATTTCAGCCACAAATCACATTCTAATTTATAAAAATCAAACGTCATAATTACATTTAAAATAATTACATTCCATTTTGGAATACCCAATCCCAATTAACATTAATTAGGTGATAGTTACTTGTGCTTAATTTGATTTTTAAAAAATCTCCATTTCATTAAATTTAGATTCATATCACATCATAATGAGCAATTTTAGAAATAGAAAAAGCGCTAATCATAGCGCTTTTAATAAAATGGGATTGATTAAAATAAAAACTATAAGCTTTCCTTGCTATAATCAATATTCTTAGTACATTTTTTTTCTTTAAGGATAATATAAAATGCACCCACAATGAATGCTATAACTAAAGCGGTTTCCATTATTCACCTATGATAAAAATAATTTTCAACATTGGCTAAAAATTAACTCTTATTTTTAAGCTTAGTTAAACAAAGATAATTTTTAGAACGAAGAAATGATACAAGAATCTTGTAACTATTTCACCTCAAAGGTTATCATTTTGTAAAATTCAAAATAAATGATTTGAAAAAGTATTATTGCAAAATGTTAATTAGGATAACCCCTACTTGATAGTGAATTATCCTAACTTTAAACATAAATATTTGTTTACACTATGTTATAGCCAACGTTCTTGACCTGTAAAACTAACAGAAAGCCATGTTTCACCAAGATCAGCCTCTAATTTATCCCATATGATTTGACGAATATTATCTTGTTGCTTTGTCGTCCATCTTTTATCATCTTTGACTAAGATGTTAATTTCTAAATCATATTGACGGCCAATTTTAGCAAAATGATGAGTATAATCATCGAAGTCATATTTTTCAGAAAGCTCTGCAATAACTTGATCTACATGCTCTTGAACGCTGTCTTGTGGTGCTACGAGCAATACTTCCTTTAAATTCCGTCTCAATACTTTTATCGGTAATACTGATGCTGCGATAGATAACGTTGTAACCAAAATGGGATCGACATAGGCATTCCACTTAGAATACCCCATTGCATCAAATATAATGACTAAGATAAAGCCTACCAATATTGCAGCACTTAGTATTGCGTCAACTAACCATTCTTGTGAATCAACTCGGACTAGTTCGGAGTCAACGCTACGTGCGATAGAGGTTTCAAAGAAGTAAATCGAAAAACAACTAACGGTTGAGAGAACTGCATAGACAATCGCATCTCCCAAAATAATGTCGTGACCACCTTGCAATATTGTTTGTATGCCAGTCACAAAGGCAAATAAACATGTTACTAAAATTAATAAACCATTTACCACGTTGATAAGAGGTTCAAAATGGGCATAACCAAATTGAAACTGTTCATCATCAGGTTTTGAAACTAAATATGCGGTATAAAGACTAAGCCCTGTCATCCCCATACTTAAAAAAGAGAACATACCATCTAATAAAATAGCATTAGAACCAACATACAGACCGTATCCAATGCCAAGCGTAGCAACAAAAATTGTTCCTGCTAATGATATCTTCAGCGCCATTCTCTCTTTACTAATTTTACGGCTTGTAGCCATAATATCCCCCTAGTATTAATGATAATAGATAACGTAACTACCCGTTACGACTATAAAACTTCAATGTAAAATATCTCTACATTTAATAATATAGTGTCAAAGACAATATCATTAAAAGTACTTTTAGGGGAATTTTTGATGTTTGTTCAGTATTAAATAGTCATAAAAACAGATAGCCTAACCAATGTAAGTTTAGAGATATAAACACAAAAAAGTACAATAAGTTATTAACTTATATGAATATAATTTCGCTGTGTACATTAGGTTAAACAGAACTTCGTGTGTTACATATATTGATTATTGATCTTCACGGACAAGCTCTAAGCGTTCAACATCACTATAAAAAGAAACCATTTTCACTCGGCTCAAATCAAATTCAAAACTACTCTTATCACACATATTTTGCTTGTCTACATCAAGTTTCATTCTGTTTCTTTGTTGTTTATTAAATGATGCTATGTACTGCTCTTTTATAAATTCACATCGTGCTAGCTTTTCACATGCTTCGTAACTTTTCTGGTTGAGCATTTCCCAATGCTCGTTAAATTGTGACAAAGCAATATGGAGTTGTTTGTAATTTTGATCACTAATAAAACCTTTAAGCTCTGTAATTTTTTGATATTGAGAATCTAGAAATGAGCTAAAAAAATGAGAACCACGTTGGGATTGGTGGTTACCGCAATGTTTATCAACAAACTGCACTCCTTCTTTATCTGAAGAATTAGCAACTTCAATCCTTGAGCAAGCAGTTATTACTAGCGATATGAATATTATTGAGGTTAGCTTCATGACATGTCCGTTTTAAAACTACATGTCTAAATTATTACTCAAAAGATTGAATTATGTTTTCCCTGTAAGGATTATCTTAGAGATAAGACGGAAATACACCATATTTAATACAAAAAAATGTATGGTCCGCCCCGTTATTGCAACTACAATATTAGTAATAACGGAGTT
>NZ_JADQAQ010000022.1 GCF_022129445.1 Photobacterium sp. Ph5 | reverse complement strand
CGCTATGCGACTAGGCCTTCAAGAAAACGTGAATTATCTTAATTCACATGCATTAGGGCAGTGGTGTAGTTTTATTTATTTTGGTTTATATAATTCAATGTTAAATGAATCATTTTATAGGTTTAAATCACATAAATAAGTGAACTCCTTGTTGTTTTTTTTTTAATTACTTTAACTTTATCGAATAAAAATGCTGTCTGCATGTAAATACTATGCCCATGAAAGATAATGATTTTTTTTGTTATATTAAATGGTTTTTTTGTGATTTTTAAAAAGTTAATACTATTGAGTTCATTACTTATTTTGGGTGCTTGTGGTGGCGGTGGTGGAGATGATAGTTCATCAGATAAATCTTCTGTTGAACATTCTGATACATCATCAACGACAGATACAATATCTACGGAAAATTCCCCCTTTTCGTTGGCTCTATCTGAAACTGTTAATAAAACAATTTCCGAAAAAAAATGGCACTATTATAAGTTAGAAACACCAGAAGATATTTTATTGAATATTTCTTTAGAGCAATTAACAGGAGATGTTGACCTGTATGTCAAACAGAATGAAATTCCAACTAAATATGATTATGATTGCCGATCAAATAATAGTTTTAACCGTTCCGAAAAATGTCTTCAACGTCTTAAAAATGGCACTGTGCATTATATTTCTGTTGCTGCACAAGGTGATGCTAGTTATCAATTAAAAGCGGTATTAGATGAAATTACCATCAGTAAAGTTACGTTATTGCTTCATGGTTTAGCATCTGATGCAGATACTTGGGATAATTTAATTGGTGATGATAGTTTTTATGCAGGATCATGCTTAAAGCTAAATTTTGAGGATAAGATTGAATTATTACCTCAAGTTAATAGTCAGAGTGAGTCTTGTTTTCGTTTAAATTTTGGTGGTTATGACCGTGATATAAATGTAAGTGCGTCTGGTTTAGATGGAAAAACGTGTTTAGATTCTTCAGGTTGTAATGGTGATTACACTCATTTTGAGTACTTAGGGAAAGAAGTTGAGTCAGCTATTGCGTCTATTGTTAAGCGTTTAGGTATAGATACCGAGATCGTACTTTTAGGACATAGTCGTGGAGGATTAGCAGCAAGGGCATATCTGCAATCACAAGGAGCTCAATATAAAGAGTATGTAAAGGCATTAGTGACTACTGGCACTCCGCATCAAGGGTCACCTCTTGGGCGCTTTTATCGTTATATGGAAGATAATTGTATCCCTAAAAGTAGTTATGAAAATGATAATGATATCTGTGAAGATAATTGGGAAGTAGTTAAGATGCTAGCGGGAGTTCGTTGGTATCAAGATGACTTTATGATTGATCTATTAGTTCCTAGTATTGATTTTTTATCACCTGAATCAAACGAAATTAATAAGTTAAATGAAAATTTAGTGTCCTTGGAAAATATTAAAATTTCAGAATTGAGTTATCAAGGAACTCAATTTGGTATATTGGCTAAAAATGCCACAGGATTGTTAAAGGATGGTGATTATGACTTGTATAATTACAGGCAGTTTTTTGGCGGTGATCACCCTAACCCTACTACACTACGTTATATTGAGAAAGGAGCCTCTCGTGAGAGCTTAATTGGTGATGGTATTGTACCTGCGTACAGCCAAAAATTAAGTAATTTATTAATTTCACAAGGCCGTAATGTTGATAAGTCGTTTTCTAGCAATGAGAGTAAAGTTCTTCATACTGAACAAACAAGTAAGGTAACGGATTTGTACACAGTATTTGAATCTGTTCGTTCGCAAATTGGCTGGAATGATTAATAGCATGAAGCATAAATTAATTATTGGTATTGCTATTGGTGCTACTTTATCTCTTTGCTATATGTTGATGAGTTGTTCTAATAAGTACTCAAAAACTAGGATGGATGATACTAGTAGTCGTCCGTCTCAAACAGTGGTGAAACAAACAGTAAATGCAACTGAAACACCAATAGCATCTATTGATGCTAAAGTGCCTACTGACGCTGACTCACAAAAAATACCGATTCAGACACTGTCAACAGTTGGTAATGATGCATATAGAGCTTGGTCTGACATTAAATTGGCATTATCTAATGGTGGAGTGGACGTTACACAAGAGAAAAAGCTTATTACCTATTTAAGGGAGTCAGATGATGCTCTAATTTTTGAAGAAATTTGGCAACTACTTCAAGTTCCTGATTACGATCTTATCTCGAGAAACCAAGAATACTTATTAAGCTTACTAGCTGTAATTAATACTCAAACATCTATTAACTTATTTTTATTGGCGTTACAGCATGTAGACATTAGAGATTCTAATACGATTTATGTTGCGGATAAGTCGTTAAAGAAGATAGCAGCCTATCCTGAAAACTTCCCACTTTTGGAGCAAACTTTTTCTCTGATGCATAGCGATAATAGGTTTTTGCTTGGTTTAGTTAATGGTATTGCTAGAAATGCAGGAACAGAGCAACTAGCATTTTTAGTTACCCAAATAGATGCTAAAAGCAAGAAGTCTCCGTTGGTGATTGCTAGTATGAGTAAACTAACGGATGAACGGTTAGTACCTGAGCTTGAAAATATCATTAATTCTCGACAGCCTAAAGATGAAGTGACGATATCTTCAGTGAGAGCTTTAGCTAGTATGGGGCAGTATGAAGGAACTGTTGCGTTAATCAATTGGAGTACACAGCAACAAGAAGAGCAAAAAGATTTTGTTTTTGAACTATTTCAAACAGCAGTGCAGAGAAGTCCATCAGCTTATAGGGCAATAGAAAAACAATTAAATAAACAAGAATTTGTTAGTCGTGAGATCAAAGAAATAATCGAAGAAGTTTATTCTAAAAATAATCAAGTTATCATACGGTGAAATATTTAGAATTTATGTGGAATAAATTCGAGTGTAGAGGAAGAAAGGGATTGATTATGTTGTGGTTTTTGATGATTACGTTGCCACTGATTTTGGTGATAGCGCATGTGGTGTTACTGGTCACTAATCTTTATTCTTCAGTAAAACCTGCCTTGATTATTCCTGCCATTATTGTGGTGTACTGCGGCTATTCCATCATCAGTGTGTCAGATCGCGATGCGCTACCTGCGATTGTGTTAGCGGTGTATTACTTAGCGTTGACCGCCTTTATTTTACGTCGTAGTTACTTGTGGTATAGCTGCCGTCATGCGTAAGTTAACAAACAATATTTTTTGAAACTCATCACGTTAGTCATGTAATCGCTGTGTTAGGTTCGGATAGCGCAATTTTTCCTTTCGATGTATTGGTGTGATGATGACAAATAAAAACGAACGACAGCTCAATGAACCTTTGTTTTCTAACTTTATTCAAGGTTATTGGCGAATGGTTGAGTGGGGAATGACGGCGCAGCAGCGATTATCATTTATCAAGCAACATTTGGAACTGGGAGTAACGTCTGTTGATCATGCGCCTGTTTATGGTGCATCAGCCTGTGAATCTTTATTTGGTGAAGCATTGCAATTACAGCCAAGTATTCGTGATGAATTAACGATTATTTCTAAATGCGGCATCGTTGGAGGTAAAGAGGTCAACGGTACTTCGCAAGTGGCGTATTACGATAGCCGAGCAAGCCATATTCTAGCTTCAGTAGAGGGCTCTTTGCAGCGCTTAGACATCGAGCAACTGGATGTATTGCTGATTCATCGTCCAGATCTATTGATGGATGCTGATGAGATAAATAGCGCTTTTGAACAATTGCATCAGACGGGAAAAGTGAAACATTTTGGGGTATCGAATTTCTCAAAAGATGAATTTTCATTGTTGCAATCTAGGGTCGAGTTTCCACTGGTCACCAATCAAATCGAAATTAATCCATTACGTACTGATGCGATTGAAGACGGTACATTGGCACAGCTACAACAGCATAGAGTACGCCCTATGGCATGGTCATGTTTAGCGGGAGGCGATATTTATAATAGCGACTCTGAGCAAGCTCGTCGAGTACGTGAAACGTTGAATGTATTAAAACAAGAGCTTAATGCTGATTCGATTGATCAGGTCGTTTATGCTTGGTTAATGCGCTTGCCAACACGTCCAACATTGTTATTGGGTACGGGGAAAATTGAGCGCGTGAAAACAGCTGTTGCAGCCGAGCAGTTACAATTAACTCACGAGCAATGGTACCGCTTATTCGAAGCTTCAAAAGGGCATGGCGTAGCGTAAACGTATTATTAATAGAAAATAAAAAAGACCTCGATTTGAGGTCTTTTTTAATTAATTTATATCTTAGGTTTAGTTATGCGGGTGGTCTTCACCGCCAGCACTTTTAAGCCATTCATGGAGGTGAACTTGTAAATCACCTAATTGATCTGGACCGATAATAGCTAACCCTAAATCTTGAGCGCGTACTAAATCGTGATGACGAAGTGGACGGAAACTCACTAGCATCGCACGTGCTTGTAAGCCACCTAATAAGTCACGTAGTGATTCCAACTTATAGAGTGTGTCATCACCATCATCACGCATGCCTTTCGTCTTACATTCAATGATATGCAGCTTGTTATTAACGATAGTTGCAACATCCAGTTCATTACGTACCTCACGCTCACCAATCTTACGGTAAACCTGAACACCTAATGAGTGATCTTGAATTGTTGGCAATTCATTTTGAATGGCACGAACAGTGCTGTGAACAAGGTTTTCTAGCCATTCACCATTGGCAAAACGACGTGCTTCTTCGTGTTTGAAGGTTAAAACGCCATCATGGTAAGTCGCTAGTCCTGTTTCTTCTAAATCAGATAGTAATGTGCCAAGTTCTTTGTAGCCTTGCTGTTTTTCACTAAGTTCTACATGCAGAATTTGCTCTTTTCGGCATGTGGTTGCGAGATAGTTTAATGTCGCTAAGCCAGGACCTAATTCGAGTGCTGAACTTGCCCAACGTTGGCCTAATTCCCATAACTGATCGTTAAGCGATTCAGGCATAGGGTTATCAGAAAGCTCACAACGTGCGCCGAAAATAGTTAAGTAATCAGAAATTTGAATACGGTCTTGGACTTGTTGTTGTTCACGATCTGATGGGAATAACCAACACATTTCATCACTGTAAGGTTCGATAACGTAAATTGGCCAGTGATAAGAGCGGAAAACTTCGTAAGCAGAAAGAAGGCGGTGACGTAAGCCACAACTTGCGTTAAACCATACTTCGCAACCAGTGGCTTTTAGTTGTTCTGCTAGTTGATGAATTTTGCTTCTAATTTGAGTGATATTAATAATGTCGGGAATGACGAAAAATTCAACATCAATGTTACGTGGCGTTAAAATTGAAGCTAAGCGGTCGTACTGTTCTCGCTGAAGTTCTGTACCAATAAATACCATTTTAGTTACAGGTACTGCTTCATCAAGCAAGGGGGTGATCAAACGGACAGGGTCTTGATCGATAATACCAACATGAATAATCATAATAATCCTTAATGCGCCACAATTGTGATGGGGCATATTATGTGCGCGCATTAATTAATAAGAAGTGAATCAAAGAGTGTACGCAGCACTTATTAATAAGATATATGAGGATATTAAGCGTGAAATTCAAGTTAAAATCGTTGAGGGATTTTATATTTCATTATTCGATACATATAAATGAGAGATGCGTTTTTCATTATTGATAATTAACGAAAAACTGCTCTTAAAATGAGCATAGCGTCACCAAATGGAGACGCTAATAAGAATGATAAGAATGGAACAATAATTAGTGTGTTACTGGCGTTGGGAGTTGTGAGGCTAATAACCAAATGGCTAAAACGAAGAAAATTAATCCCATAAACTTATGCTGATTTGCTCGGAATTTTTCACTCTTTAAAAGTGATTTACCAAATGTACCCACAGTGGTAACGAGGAATAAATTAAACAATAAACCTAGCACATTAAGTAATAAGCCAAGCACTAACATTTGTTGTCCAGATGTTGCTGTAACGTGAGTCGATACAAATTGAGGCAAGAAAAGAACAAAGAAAATAAGTGCTTTTGGGTTAAGTAGATTAGTAAATACTGCGCGACGATACAGTGTTGCTGCCATTTTATTACTTTTAGCTAACTCTTCCGGTGCGTCTGCTGGTTGTGTACGCATACAGTCCCATCCCATCTTTAATAGATAAGCGCCACCAAGTAAGCGAAGAACTTGTAATGCTATAGGGTTTACTGCAATTAAGGCTGAGACACCTAAAGCAGCCAAAATAGTTAATAAGATACCTGATGTCGCATTACCTAAACTTGCAAAAATACCTACCTTGCGACCGTAACTGAGGCTTGAGCTGGCAATCAGTAACATGTCAGGTCCTGGAATTAATAATAAAGCGATAACAGCAGTGAGGTAGAGCGGTAATACATTTAAATCAATCATGGTTCTTTAACTAAATAGAGCAAGGGAGTTTATTTTACCTATTGAGTGGTATTAAATCATGCATTTTGATGTTTTATTAGGTTATGTTTGTGGTATTTTGCTTTTTTGTTAATGCTATGTTTTGTATTTATGGTTTTTGTAAGTTCATTGTTCGTTTTGGTGGTGAAATAAACAAATGCATTACATTCTTATATTTAAGAGGCCCTTACATGACGAAGTTTTTATCGCTGATTAATACTTAAGGCATCCTTTTTACTAAGGGGAAGGTGTCGTGTTTAAGATTAATGTTGATCAAGCTATTGTCGTTGAGCAAGTGAAGGGGCAGGTATTTGTTCTCATACGTTCGGGGGAATATCTCCCAGTAAAAGTTGGCGATGAACTTGTCATAGGAATGATGTTACTTTTTACTGATCGCAGTGAAGTGTTAGCGAATGTTGACGGTGCAAATATATGGCTCAATCAACATTGTAAGGCATGCCTTTCTGATAATAAATTGGTGCATTTACCCTTACCTGAATTGGATTTAGAGCCTAGTGTTGCGGCGTTACAAGCAGCAATATTATCAGGTGAGGATCCGACTAAAATTCAAAAAGCAACAGCCGCCGGTATTGAGGGTATCAGTTCATCAATTACTGATGGCTTAGCTATTCTTTATGACAATGATCAATTACTCGCAAAAGCAGGGTTTGATACTGCCTATAATCCAATAGATAGGCGGCAGGACGATATCCCATTTATTATTTTGTCGCCAGATGGTGGCGCATTTGATAATGATATTTACTTTGTTGAAGGCGATCTGGCTCCTATTACCTATCCGGTTTCTGATAGTGGGAATGTTTCAGTTGAAGCTGCCACACTACCACTTGATAGCAACACGGTAGCATTTGATAGTTTACAAATAGATAGCTTACTCGCCACGATGAGTCGGGAATTATCATCTAACGATCGCCCTATTACTTTCAATTACGATATTGAAACCAATCAAATTATTGGTCGTAGTGATCAAGGTATTGTATTAACCATTGGATTAAGTGCTGAATTAATCAATGGTCGTGATGCCAATGTGATGATGACAGTGACACAGTTTCTTCCTTTAGATCACTTTGCAGGGGAATCTAACAGCGCACCGATTGTGATTAATGGAGAACAAATTCGGCTATCATTGCCTGTTCAAATTGCTGATACCAACGGTAATCTAACCCAAACCCCGCTTAATTTTTTAGCCGTGATTGAAGATGGAAAAATTCCTGAATTAGGCATTGATAACGGCACTGAATTTACTGAACAAGATAGTGATATTACTACTCCACAAAGTGTCACCGGTGATATCCCTATTTTTATCGGAAGTGATGAAATTGGCGTAATGGCATTTGCTGAGCAGCAACCGTCATTGATTGGACTATTAAGTAATGACGTAGCAACCAGTTTTACGGTTGCCGATAATAAAATTACGGTTATTAAAGTTGATGATCAGTCACAAGTTTTAGACATAGAAATCAGTACTGATGGTCAATATACCGTGACTCAATACCAGGCACTCAATCAGGATAACGCGTTAGATCAAACACAATTAGCTTTACCTTTAACGACCACAGATCGAGATGGCGATACAAGTAATGTGGGTGAGTTAGTCATTAATATTAATGACGGAGTTGATCCTGTTTTAGGCATTGATCGCGGTACCACGATAACTGAACAAGACAAAGATATTGCTACGCCACAAACCGTCACAGGTAGCATTCCTATCAACGTTGGAAGTGATCAAATTGAGGCGATGGTTTTTGAATCTCAACAACCAACTCTTGATGGATTATTGAGTAATGGAAAGCCAACTGTTTATAGCATTGAAGGTAATAAAATTACCTTGAAGTTGACTGATTCACCACAGACAGAAGTGTTAACGATTGAGATTAATACGTCTGGCGAGTATAGCGTGACGCAGTATCAAGCATTAAATCAATCCATTGAAACAAATATAGATAAACTTGCTTTAGGCGTTGTTGCGATTGATACCGATGGTGATGAAAGTAATGTAGGTGAATTAAATATTACGGTTGTTGATGGTCCTGACCCCATTTTAGGTAAAGATATTGCGACTAACTTTACTGAAACCATGTCACCACAAATCTTTACCGGACAAATTATGCTTGATGTGGGCAGTGATGATATTGCTAATGCTACATTTAATGTCGATCAAACGACACTGAATGGATTAACCAGCAATGGACAAGCAACGAGTTATAGCATTGTTGGTAACACGATAGAGTTGTTTGTACCAGCGCAAGGTTCATCATCCAAACAACCCATTTTAACAGTAGTCTTAGAAAATGATGGTCGCTACACAATAGAGCAAAGCCAACCACTCGATCAGAACTTTGAAACTAATATAAATAACCTCTCTCTCGCTGTTACGGTTACAGATGCTGATGGTGATAACAGTAATGTAGGACAACTCATTATTAATATCACTGATGGCGAAAACCCATCAGGTGCAGGTATTACTGCACAAGTGAGTTTAACGGAAGGGGACTTGTCTCCTAAAAATATCGCAGATGCTTACCCTGTTGATGCTTCAAGTTCGTTTATTGTCTCTGCGGTGAATGATGATTTGGTCGCGTCAAGCTTGAATATATCATCAAGTGTACAAGCACAGTTAATCAGTGAGTTAGAGCAACTCACGGCGACAGGATTAGCCCTTAGTTTTAACGTAACAACAGGAAACACGGGAGACATCACCCTAACAGGGAAAGACAGCAATAATGCAGATGTGTTAATAGTGATCTTCACTCCAACGCAAGACAGCCATAACGTTGCAGTCACTATGGATGTTAAGCAGTTAAAACCATTAGATCATGATCCGAGTGTGTATTCAGGGGGAGAGTATGTCTCTTTTACCAGTGACGGGATTAATATTCGCTTGCCTCTGGAAATGCATGATAGCGACTTTGATCCTTTAGTCGAACCTGTGAATGCGGTAGTGATATTAGAAGACGGTAAAGCCCCCGTTATTGAAAGCCAAACCAAAACATGGACGGAAGCTTTTTCAGGTACCGTGGCAGAGCCACAATTTATTTCGGGGCAATTAGCGTTTGATGTAAATAGTGATGAGATCAAACAGGTTGTTGTTGGTGATATTACAACAGCTTTTGCTGGCTTAACCAGTGATGGTATTGCACTCGATGCGAAATTTGATGATGACAAATCCAATCAAGTGACGTTGTTTTTAACGGGTACGACAACCCCAGTTTTATCGCTGTCTATAGCCACTGACGGAAACTATAGCATCACGCAATACTTACCAATTGATCAACCTGTCACACCTAATACCAATACGATTAGTATTCCATTTCATGTGGTGGATTTTGATAACGACAGCAGTAATGATGCAACGTTAACCTTAGTGATTACCGATGGTCAAAATCCGACAGGTGCGAATATTACGCTCGAAACCATAGAAGGGGATCTGGCTTTACCTATCCGCGAACCATCAACCTCGTTATACCCCGTTGAAAGTGACAAAACTTTATCAATCATTGCGGCAAACGATAGTTTAGTGGCGACATCCATGTTGATATTACCGGATGTACTAACAGCGTTTGTCACTGAATTATCGAGCTTAACTTCATCTAATCAAGCACTAGACATCAGCCATACAGCAGATGCTATCACTGCGGCGCAAACCATCACCGCAATAGGTTCGGTTACTAAGCAAGATGTTTTTATCATTACACTGACGCCAGCACAAATGGGGCGTGATGTTGATGTGAAAATAGAGTGGCAGCAATTACTGCCGCTTGATCATCAAATTGATAGTGGTGGCACGTACGTATTACTTAATGGCGATAAGCTTGATATCGCCATCCCATTGATGATGAATGACGGGGACGACGACCCGTTTTCTCAACCCGCCATAGTCACTATCAGCGTTGAAGATGGTGCAGATCCGCTATTTGAAATCGATACTGGAACAACGATAACCGATCCTAAAAAAGGTGCAGTAGCAACAGTTGCAGAAGGTGAAATTGGTTTAGATCTCGGTAGTGATGAGATTGAAACACTCACCTTTGATAGTACACAAACAGGATTAACGGGTTGGTTAAGTAACAGCGCGCCAACCTACGTGGAAGTGCTCGGTAATGAGTTAAATATACGTTTATCTAGCGATGATGCAGTGGTACTGAATGTTGTTATTGGGCTTGATGGTAAATATACCGTTACTCAGCATTTACCGTTAAATCAACCTGTAGACTCAAACGAAGATCGTTTAACCATAGCCGTTACTGCGCAAGATTATGATGGCGATAAAGCACAAGGTGAGTTGCTTATTGTCGTTAAAGACGGTGTTGATCCTGTGTTAGGCACAGATAGCGGTACTGATTATACCGAGATCATGACAACTCAAACAAAACAGGGGCAAATTCCTGTTGATATTGGCAGTGATGATATTGCCAGCGCGACTTTTAACCTTGAACAAGCCACATTGAATGGGTTAACCAGTAATGGACAAGCAACGAATTATACCATTACTGGAAATATGGTTGAGTTGTATGTACCTGCATCGGGAACTACTCCTAAACAACCTGTTTTGACTGTGACACTGAATATAGATGGCAGTTATACCGTTGAGCAGAATAGGCCGTTGGATCAAGATTTCACGACTAACGTTAATAATCTCGCCCTTGATGTTGCTGTCGTCGATAAAGATGGTGATGACAGTAATATTGGCAAGCTGATTATCAATATTAATGATGGTGAGAATCCAACGGGTAAAGATGTTATAGCCGAATTGGATATAACCGAGGGAGATCTAAATCCCACAGCGGGTGGACAAGGTTATCCTGTTTCATCATCAAGTAGTTTTGTTGTTACTGCCGTCAATGATGCTTTGGTTGCTACTAGTTTAAATGTCACTGATGCTGTTTTTTTTAAATTAGGGCCAGAGCTTCAAAAACTGACGACAAGTGGCGAAGAAGTTAAAGTTGAAATCAATAATGGACCGAGTGGTTTGCTGACTGTAGATGTAAAGGAAGTATCAAATAGTGCTGAGATATTTAAGTTAGTGCTAACACCTATTCAGCAAGGTAACGATGTCAAAGTCGAAATGGTATTAACTCAATTTCAACCATTAGATCATGATCCTACTGATTTTGTGAATGGAGAATTTGTTTCTTTAGATGAAGGGAAAATTGACGTTACCATTCCTATCATTATGCACGACACTGATTTTGATCAATTCATCGATCCTGTTGAAGTGAAATTGGTATTTGAAGATGGTGTTATCCCTATTATTAATGAGCAATCTATTACATGGACAGAAGGGTTTAATGGTGCCATTACAGCACCTCAAGCAGTGACGGGAAGCTTAGTGTATGGCAGCCATAGCGATGAGATTAAACAGGTTCAGTTTATCGAACCAAGTCAGGCATTTGCTGGAATAACCAGTAATGGCACTGCGCTAGAAGTGGTATTTAATCCGACCGTACCGAATCAATTTGAAGTGCAATTAGCTGGAACATCAACTCAAGTATTGAGTGTTTCTGTCGCCCCTAGTGGGCAATATACGATTAACCAGTTCTTACCGATTGATCAACCTATTTCACCGAATCAAAATGTGGTGAGTCTTGATGTGCAATTGTTGGATTTTGATGGGGATAAAAGTGATGTTGCAAATCTGCAATTAATCATCAACGATGGGCTCGATCCTAATGGAATTAATGTCGAATTTAACGTGGTCGAAGGAGATTTAGTCCCACCGACGATTGGGCCATCAATATCAGGTAATCCTGTTACTACAAACAATACCACAACCATTCCTGCGACTAACGATATATTACGGGCCGATAGCGTATTACTGAGTAGTGACAATATAACGGCAATTAAAACCGCGTTAGAGCAAGTTACATCACAAGGTGATAATACGCTTGCAACCATTAGCCAAGATCCCACCAGCAAGATAATTTCAATCACGGTTATTAAAGATAATCTGACCAAAGATACCGTTTTTGAACTGACTATTACGCCCACTCAAAATGGGCGAAATGTTGAATTACAATCGCAATTAGTTGAATCATTGCCTATTGACCATCTTAACGGAGTACTGACAACTGGACTGGTTACGATGACCCAAGCTAATTTAGCAATGGGTATTCCGCTACAGATGCATGATGCCGATGATGATCCATTATTAAACCCAGCAATATTCACC
Source organism: Photobacterium sp. Ph5 (assembly GCF_022129445.1). Classification (GTDB taxonomy): domain Bacteria; phylum Pseudomonadota; class Gammaproteobacteria; order Enterobacterales; family Vibrionaceae; genus Photobacterium. Next base: position 59,308 of record NZ_JADQAQ010000022.1, on the reverse strand, counting down.
GTGAATATTGCAGACGGTGATTTACCCAGTTTTGGTATTGATGCTGGAACTGAGTTTACTGAAATTGACAGCGACAGCGGAAAAATAGAAACCAACATTGGTAGTGATGAAATAATCCAAATTGATTTAAAAGCGCTTCAGCCAAATTTAGCCAGTTTAACCAGTAATGGTTATACAACCGAATATAGCGTAGTAGGCAATACGGTCACTGTGGTAAGGCAAGATGATCCTACGCTTGAAGTCTTAACCATTGAGCTGCTGCAAAGTGGTGATTACAACGTCGTGCAATCACAACCGCTAGATCAGTCTGACACCACCAATAAATTAGTTATTACCTTAGCAGTAACAGCCACCGATCAAGATTTAGATATAAGTGCAACGGATGGTGAAATTAATATCACTATTATTGATGGACTTGATCCTACGGGGGATTTTGATGGCATTACTGATTTAGAGGTGATTGAAGGGGATGTTAGTGAACCGATGGGATCTCCTACTGGCTATCCAGTTTCTGATTCTACAACATTCACATTAACCGCGGGTGTTGATCGCCTAGATCCCGATAAAGTTGGTTTTAGTAGTAATTATCTTACTGATTTATTGGCAGAGTTACGTGCAGAGATCACAACATTGGGGGGACAAACGCTCGATTATAATTTTGATCCTAATACCCATGTTTTAACTGCGTCATACAATAGCCAGAATTACTTCAAATTGACGTTATCAGCCGTTAATGTCACAAACTCTAAAGATGCTGATGTGACGGTAACGTATGAGCAATTTTTGCCAATTGATCATAATAGCGGAGGAAATAACAGTGGTTATATTAACGTTTCAGGCGATCTCATTAGCATTGATCTCGAAGTGCAAATACAAGATACCGATGGTGATTATTTAGAAACCCCTGTGGCTGTTACGCTAAATATTAGTGATGGGTTTGATCCAGTTATTATCAACACACAAGATATCACCGTTGAAGAAAGTGATATTCGTGCCGATGGCACTAATCATCAAGGTTCAACACCGGATGAAGATGGCGATCGAGCAACGGGAACATTAACGATTGATGAAGGCAGTGATTTTGTTCATCAATACCGTTTAGATACCGCGCAATTTACCACTTTAAATTCAACCTTAACAAGCCAAGGTCTGGCGGTTACCTTATTTGAACATTCTGTCGGAACGTACTCTGCATTTGCTGATTCTCGTACGATTTTTACCGTGGTATTTACTGCAACTGGTGAATATACGGTTAACTTATTTGGTGCAATTGATCACCCAGATCCTGGTAAAGACAGTAAAGATATTTTTTTACCCGTGATTGCGATTGATGATGATGGTGATGAAAGTGCATTTTCAACTATTAAGCTAACCATCGTTGATGATATTGCCGATGGTCGAAATATCATTATTCAAGCTGATGAAGGACAGGAAAATGTAGTGGGAGAGCCGTTACTGACTCAGGCATTAGAAGGTGCTGATGGTGCAACAGTGGTGAGTGTTGTTGATCTTGCAATAGAACAACCATTGGTGGGGGATGGTTTTACGGTTATTCCTATTCACCAAGGTGGCGATACCACTTCTCCAGGTCAGTTATTGGGTGAATTATCGATTAAACCTAATGGTGAGGTTTCATTCTCGGCTGCAACAGAGATAACGCAAACAGATGAGTTACTGGAATATACGTTTAATTATCGGGTAACAGATGGCGATGATGATACTGAGTTGCGTACGATTACGTTGCAAATAGATGATCAGGAAGCCAAGATCATTATTGAACCTAATCCCATTGTGACTTATGAAGATGTTGGACGAGTAGAAGATCCTGATGAAACGATCATCGCTCCCCCAAGTGGTGCGCCAGTATCACTGAAAGTAGATATTGGTGATGATGATCGCGGTGAGTTTTTACAACAAGTATTGATCACCATTCCGACAGAGATACATGGTTCATTTTATTTAAACGGTACCGCACTTGCGACCAGTGGTGATGGGTTATCTTACGTTGTGCCTGTCGGTGATTTCACCACTACCGATAATATAGTGCATGAGTTAGTTGGGCTCACTTTTATTCCCGATGCTGATTTCTCAACGGCAGACAGTAACTTGGTATTTGAAGTTAAAGCACAAGTAGGTGTGACAAGTGGTACACCACTGCCTGAAGCGGTCACGTCGTTTGAAATCATTGTGGAAGGTATTGCTGATATTCCAACGTGGGATGATGCTCAAACGCAAGTTCATTACACTATTGATGAAGACTCAAACGGTATTGATCTACAGCTTAAAGCCGTTCTTAATGATACCGATGGCTCAGAAACATTATCTTATATTATTACGCTAGAACCTGATGCTGATGGCAAAATAAATGGTGAGTTAAAAGGAACCAACCTTGTTGATCTTGGTGGCAATAAATATCAAGTATCAGCGGCAGATGTAGGGAGTTTATCTGTAACACCGACAGCGAATTACAGTGGTGACATAAAACTCACGGCTGTGGCGCAAAGTAAAGAAGAAGTGGTTTTTGTCACGGGTAAACAAACAGCTGATTCTGTTGAGCGTGAGATCATTATTAACGTTGAACCGATTGCGGATGAAACCACCTTAAAAGTGACTCGGGTTGTCTCTGATGAAGATGTCTTAATCAATTTAAGTGATCACGTCACGTTAACAGAAACCGTTGATAAAGATGGCTCAGAAATAGAATGTGTACGCTTTTCTAATTTGCCGGTAGGCGCTCAGGTATTACTCAATGGTGCTGTTGTAGTTGAAAATGCATCTGGCTCAGGGGTGTATGAAGTTAACTATGCCGATATTGCGAACGCCCAATTAAAACCGACCCCTGAGAGTAATGTTAATTTTGAAATTACAGTGCAAGGTGTTATCAAAGATAGCGCGAGTTTGACTAATAGTAGTAATGTAATTGTTAACGCAAATGATGAATATGTAACGGCAACTCAACAACTTGAAGTGAGCTTAAAAGGGGTGGCTGATGTACCGATATTTGATATCGATATTGATAGTAATGGTAACGGTGTTTTAGATGTTGGTGAGTGGGCATATATCAATGATGATCCTACCGTTGGTATAGAAACCTTAATAAATGAAGACAGTGCTGCTGTTTTTGATTTTACGCTTGAGAGTGGTGAAAATCCGTTAAAACAACCCGATGATAATTCAGAAAGTTTAAGCTTAGTGTTATCCGGTATTCCCGAAGGGGTGACACTGAAAGATTCTGAAGGCAATGAGCAAAGTTTAATATTTGCAGGCTACGATGAAAATGGTGATCCGATTTATGAAGTTGAGCTTTCTTCTTTAAAAGATATTGAAGTCATTCCACCTTTAAATAGTACTCAAGATATAAAGTTAAACGCCAGAATATTAGTCACTGAAAACGATGGTGATGTCAGAACTTTTGATAGAGAAATATTAATTAATATTCAGCCTGTTATTGATGCAGATAATTATACTTTAGTCAGTGATAACAACATATTAGAAGATCAGAATAATACGGTTCAGTGGCGACCAACTGCTGCTCAAGGTTTTACGGATAATAGTGAAACCATTACTCAAATACGTTTTGGTGGTATTCCTTCTGATTACACCTTATTGATTGATGGTATTCCTTTAACATTGGTTGCTGGAGAGATCACGCTAACAGATGAGCAGCGTGATGAACTATTAGCTGGAAAACCGTTACAACTCAGAGCGCCACAAGATTCTGATCGTGATTTAACGTTTCAGTCTTATTTAACGGTAGAGCAGACGGATAGTGATGGTGAAGATACTGCGATTAAAGAAATCACAGGACAGCTCGTTGTTGACATTCAAGCCGTGGTTGAGCCCGATGGTATTCTTGCTGTTCGTGATTCAAGTGATGTTGTCTTAACCACGTTAACCAGTACAACGGGGGGGATTATTGATCTATCTACGGATGCGGCATCAATAGGCCGGGTATCATTTACAGATGAAGGCGCTCCTGTTGCCATTGATCATAGCGATGAAGTGATCCGTCGTATTGTAGTGAAGTTTCCTGAATCAGTAGCCGAGCCCGGTGACTTTGTTGTGATAGGTGGTATTAGTGATGGGGCTGGAGCATGGACAGTCCCTGAATCGCAACTTGATAACTTGAAAATCACCGCACCAATGGGCTTTAACTCTACGATTGATATTACCATTAGCGCTGAAGTACAAGATTTGGGTGATAACGGTGAAAATGATGTCAGTACACTCGTGCCATTTACTACGCCTATCACATTAGATTTTACCCCGAATACCAGCATGATCACCGAGCTGGCAGGGGATATTGTTTTCAATCCTGACGTAGTTACCGGCACTGAAGATAATGTCATTAATCTTGGCGACCAAATTGAAGATGATATTGTTATTGGCTCTGTTAATGGTGAACAAAATCATGATTCAGTGACAATAGTGATTAAGGCTGCTGATTTGCCTAGCGGAGTCACCATATCTGGAACTGATTTTGACTTTATCGATGGTGAATACGTCATGATTGTACCTGTTGATGGGGCAGGAAAAGTCGATATCAGTGGTATCTCATTAAATCCTGCAACCGACTTCGCGGGTGACTTTCAATTTAATCTTCACATTGTCAACACCGATACCACTAGTGGTAATACGAAAAATCTGATTAAGCCCGTTACAGTTCGTATAGAACCGGTAGTCGATGTTCCACCTCATGGCGATCCGACATTATCACTAGAAGTGCTACGTACAGAAAAACTTGACGGTGACAATCAACCCATTGCCGATACAGGTAAACCAGAAGTCATTAAAAATAATCATGCCTATGAAGATGGTATCGTTATTCTAGGAATATCAGCGTCATTAAAAGATATCAGTACATCACTGACCTCAGGACTTGAAAGCCTAAAGCAGGTCGAGTTAACCGTTGATGCCAGCCAAGGTGCTTTTATTCAAACGGATGGGATGACAGTACAGGCGATCACTGTCGACAAAACTGAGTTAGATAATATTCAATTTCAACCCGTAAAAGATTTTAGTGGTCATGTCAGTATGTCAGCCGTTGCTACTGTTGAAGATGATGTGACTTATACCGTAACGACCCCAGCAACAGCCCAAGCAACAGGCGACTTTACTGCCACTGTTGAATTTGACGTTATTCCTGTCGATGACCCCGTTAAGTTTACTGGTACTGAAACGACAATTAGTGGAGATGAAGATCAATCAGGTGGGATCAGTTTAGGAGAAATTAGTTTTGAGGTCGGTGACACTGATGGTTCAGAGCAAATTATTTCAGCCAAGATAACTAACGTACCTGATGGCTTTGTATTAACGGGGCCTGTCAGTAATTTAGGAGATGGCGAGTGGAGTGTTACGTTACCTGTCGGTATGCAGACAGGTAGCCTTACTGGGGTTAATATTGTTCCTGCTGAAAATTACAGTGGCACATTAGCATTAGGCGTATTGGTCTTTACCAAAGAAGATTTATTGGATGATATTGCACAAAATACTGCAACCATTAATGTTGATATTCTACCCGTAGGTGACAAAATTGATTCCGATGTCATCACTACCTATACAGGACAAGAAGATCAGCCTATTACACTGACGCTTGATTTAGTGGTGCGAGATAATACGGATAGTATTGTACCGTCTCATCCCAGTGCGACAGAAAATGCCCCAGAAAAACTGTATGTTGTCGTCACTGATGTGCCTGATTCTAGTCGTTTTGATGCGCCAGTCGGCGGTAGTGCAGAAAAACAACCTGATGGTTCATGGATTATTATTTCAGGCGGCACAACGTTAGATACCTTGGCATTTCACCCTGGTGACGCGAACGGTAATTTCACCATGAACTTTGACATGCGCTCATCAGATAATGGTGTACTTGCAACCAATAGTCTTGCTGTGATTAAAACCCTGTCATTTGATGTTGCTGCTGTTAATGATGCGCCTATTAATACTATGCCTGCTGATATTAGCGCTGAAGAAGACATCGGCGTTATTATTGCGGGGATCAGTGTAAAAGATGTCGATGCAACGGAAGATAATGGCAATATGACTGTGAATTTATCGGTTGATCATGGTGCATTGAATGTATTGAGTACCACAGGGATCACCGTTGATAATAACAATACATCGAATGTTATTCTAACGGGTAAACTAGATGATCTTAATGCGGCATTAGCGGCAGGGATCCATTATCAAAGTGATCCTAATTTTTACGGCGATGATACGTTACGTATGTTAACCAACGATAACGGTAATTCAGGCTCGGGAGGGGCTAAAACAGACAGTACCCAAACCAGTATTACAGTTGCGCCTAAACCGGATGTACCAATTATTGAGCTTGATAGGCCGCAAACAGCCTCTATTCATACCGTACTAGGAACCTTGTTGCCATTAATTGGCATTATGGCATCGGTGGTTAACCCTGCGCCCAATGAACTATCTATAGTGGTTAGTGGCTTAAATGATGGCGATCTTGTTGATAGCAATGGTGCCATTGTTGGTGATCAAATTGCAGCAGGTACTTACCGTGTGGCAGTTAGCCAATTAGATGATTTATATCTCACAGGATTAGCAACGGGTAGCACCAGTTTAATTGTTGAAGCAGAATCGACCATTGGCAGTGAGAGTGTTTTATCAGCAACCTCTATTACACTTAATATCAATGTTGGTGAAGATACAACAACGGAAATAGATGCAAGTACTTCACCGAGTGGTAGCGGCGAATTAATTGTTGATGATGATCAAGATCGAACGCTTATCGGCAGTGATGATGACGATATTTTCTATGCTGGTGGCGGTAATGATATTTTAACCGGTAATGCAGGAGATGATTTGTTCATATGGGAGTTAGATCATATTGATGGCAGTACCGATGTCATCACTGATTTTGCATTAGGCGAAGATAAAATAGATTTAACAGATGTACTGAATGATAGTGCAGGTGATGGATTAAAACTCGACGACTTATTAGCAGGTATTAATGCTGATGCTTCAAGTGGAAAACTTGAATTAAATATCACCGCATCTAACAGTAATACGCAAACAATTACCTTAGATAATATTCAAGCCGCGGATCTGGGTTTAGCTAGCTCGGCATCAAGTACTCAATTGATCACGGAATTATTTAACCAATCAGGGTTTACTACAACGTAAAAGACAATCCTGTTCTCTTAGTTTAAAAAAGAAAAAGACCACTATTAAGTGAGTGATCTTTTTTAAATTAAATAAGAAATAGATGTCTTATGCTTTATTGCTGTGAAAATGAAAACGTTGGTGAAAATATTCTTTTAGGTGTTCTTCCATTTCATGCACTTTTGCATCAATCGCATCACACAATACTTTATCGTTATTCATTGCATTAATACGATCAGTCACCATGGCTTCAATCGCTTCTTTTTGCGCATCTGTTAGTTCTACTGGGTTTGCATTTGTCATTATTTTTTATCCTAGTTATAGCTCGATAGAGCAATAGCAGAAGGGCTAAGCTGCCAAATTTTATTTATAATAGCGATATTGTTCTGGGGTTGGAATAACTGTAATCAGAAATTGCTTATCTGAATATTTCTATTAGTCGATATTTCAATATTCTCTCAATCCATTGTGTGATTTAACTCTCACTATTGGACTTTATTGAAAGCTTGCGCGTAAAATAGCCGTCCTCACATTTAATGCGGTTATACAAGGTACAATTGTTGATGAGCAATGTTGCGAAAACTAAGAATTTTGAGTTATTGGCACCCGGTGGCGATATCGAATCGATTAAAGCTGCCATTGCTGCTGGCGCTGATGCAATTTATTGTGGTTTAGATAGCTTCAACGCTCGAAATCGAGCCACTAACCTTACCTTTGATGTATTAAGTGGCATTATTCGTTTAGCACATCAGAACAATTGTAAGATTTTTCTTACCTTAAATATCGTCGTATTAGATAGTGAAATTCCTGCGGTTATTCGCTTATTGAATAAGTTGGTTAACACCAAAGTTGATGGTGTGATTTTGCAAGATTTAGGCTTGTTCCACATCATTAAAGAACATTTCCCAACCTTGGATGTTCATGCTTCAACGCAGATCAATACCCATAACGACGGTCAAATCCTATTTTTAAAACAGCTTCAAGCAAGCCGTGTTAACTTATCCCGTGAGTTGAACATTCGTGAAATTAAGCATTTGGCTCAATTTGGACATCAACACAATGTACTTATGGAAGTGTTTGTTCATGGTTCATACTGTATCGGCTTCTCTGGTTTGTGTTACATCAGTTCGGTGAAAAATGGTAACTCGGGTAACCGTGGTCGTTGTAGTCAGCCATGCCGTGATCAATACCAAACTACCGCTGCTGGTAAAGATTTTCCATTAAACATGAAAGATAACTCAGCTTTTTCTAATATGGTTGAGTTGGCTGATGCTGGGGTATATTCGCTGAAAGTGGAAGGGCGAATTAAGAAATCACACTACGTGTATACCGTGGTCGATCAATGGCGTCAGCAGATCGATCGTTACTGTGAGCAAAAGCCGTTACTAAGCGATACAACGTCACTGTTTACGGTCTTTAACCGCGACTTTTCTAACTCGTATCTCCAAGGTGATATCAATAAGAGCATGTTCATTGATAACCCTCGTGATAACTCAGTGAGTCATTTTACTCAGGTCTATCAAGCAACCACAATTGATGCAGTAAATGGTGTAAAACAGAAATTGTACGATGACAAAACAGCGATTATTAATACCGTTGAAGATGTCACGAAAGCCATGGATGTTAGCTCGCTACCCATGACTATGATCTTTAGCGGTGAAGAAGGTCAATATTTAACTGTGATAGTGACAACGCCGGATCAAACGATAGAGTTACAATCAGAGTCAGTACTTATTCGTGCACAAAAACACGTATTAACTCATGAGTTATTAGAAAAACGTTTTCAAAGTTTGGCTAATGAAGGTGAGTATCAGATCACCCACGTTGATATTTCAGGACTCGCCGAAAATACGTCAGTTCCTTTTACGGAATTAGCACAATTAAAAGAACAAATTGGTTATCAGTTAAATGGTGAAAAAGCGCTAGTAGCGCCGATTGATACGCCAAAACCACGTAATAGTATCAATCACCGTAAGCCAACAGGGATCACGCCAGAGCTGGCGATATTAATTTCTGACCCAAGTGATGTGGCATTAAATCAAGATAATAATGCTGTGCTGTATTACACCATTCCTGAAGGCTTATCGATGGAATTGGAAAAAACGGTAGCATTATTTGAAGCGCATCCTCATCTTGTGCCATGGTTTCCAGCGATTTTAATTGGTGAAAACTACCAAGCTGCAATTGCATTTATTGAGCGCGTGAAACCTAATTGTATTGTGACGAATAACAGTGGTATTGCGCATGTGGCTTATCAGCAAGGAATTGATTGGATTGCGGGACCTTACTTGAACTTAACTAATTCATTTAGCCTACAGTGCATCGCTGATGAATTTAATGCGAAGGGCGCATTCGTTTCTAACGAGATCAATCGTAAGCAAATTAACCCAATGGTATGCCCTGAAAATTTTGAATTACATTACAGTATTTATCATCCATTAATGATGTTAATGAGCCGCCAGTGTTTATTCCATCAAACAGTAGGCTGTAAGAAAAAGCATTTTGATAATAAGTGCCTACGTAAGTGTGATAAGTCAGCGTCTATCTTGAGCTTAAAAGATGCGTCGTTTGTATTAGATAAACAAAGAGGCGCGCATAATGCGCTATATAGCCAGCAGAATTATATGAATTTACAGGCGGTGACAGATTTCCCTGATAAGTTTACTCGCTTTATGATCGATCTTCGTGATATTAAAACGGAAACAGAAGTAAATGCTGATAAAGCAATGTTAGTCTCTTTGTTTAATGCGTATATTCATGGTGATATCACCGCGAAAACAACATTAGAGCAAACCATTATTGGCACTATTTCTCAGCAATATAAAAAAGGTCTGTGATTCAGATAAATAGGATATGTCATGGTAGATGTAAAAATTGTTGCTTTTGATGGTGCGAATAAAGAGAGTATTCGCTTAGTACGCGAGCAGGTGTTTATTAAAGAGCAACACATTGATCCTGAAATCGAGTTTGATGGTTTAGATTCACAAGCAGTGCATGTACTTGTTGTCGATGGCGAACAGCCATTAGGCACAGGGCGCATTCTTGCTGATGGCCATATAGGTCGTATTGCAATCATCAAAGCTGCACGTGGGCAAGGCTTAGGTGTCAAAGTCGTCCAAGCATTAGTGGAGTATGCTAAACAACAAGGCTATCCCCGTGTGGACTTAGGCGCGCAAACCCATGCTGTCGACTTTTACCGTAAACTGGGTTTCACCCCATACGGTGATGAATTTATGGAAGCCAATATTCCTCATCAGGCAATGGAGCAGAGGTTAGAGCTTAACTAAGGCTCAGATGCTTTAATGTTTTGTTTGGAAAATAAAAACGACCTTAATTTAAGGTCGTTTTTACAAATATGTATGAATTACTCAGCTGAAGTTGCTTTGTAATCACCAAACTGCACCAAACCGTAGCCTTTACAGAAAGTACGGATTTGATCTGGCTTTTTAGCTCCAGTTTCGTAATCAATCATCCATGAAGCGTTATAAGTAACAATAATACAGTCTTCAATTATGGTTTCACCCATATTAAAAGGTGTTTTATCAACAACCGTTAATGTTTGGTAATCCATATTGTTTATTTTGCTACCGACAACAAGATCTGGTTGGTTACTGTCAATTACGGTACTCGTATAAATATCACTACGAGCCATACTTATACCAATTTGAGCTAATGGGTAAGAAGATGAAGTCGTAAATTCATCTTTATAGCTTGTGGTTGTGGTTGTATCACCCCATCCATTAGTGACGGTACGTTTATGAGTAGGAGGCGTTGTTGTACGATCTTCCCACTTAATAGACCAACCGAGTTTATTATTGTAGAAGTCTTCTTCTTTGTATGATCTTCCTGTTTCGTCGTAGGTAATTTTATATACTTTAACGGCACCATCTTCACCTACAGGTGCAGCTAAAGTCACAATACGATTTGGTACGGCGTTAGCATAATCATCAATGTTAATAAGATCACTTTGGTCTTGAATTAGATTGCCTTTAGCATCGATAACGGTTTTACCATTAACTTTGATTTCGCCATGAACATCAAGTGAAGCTGCAGAGGCTGCTGTAGACAGACCCGTTAGTAGTGCAATAACAGAAAGAGGAAAAAGTTTAGTCATTATCAATGTCCTTATTTGATGATTAAATTGCCTTTAATCGTTAAATCCTTGTTTAAAACGAATGTCTCACCATCGGCAAGATCTAGTGTTATTGTTTGATCTTCTGTTATCTCTCCATTTTCAGCTATGAATTTGTCAAAGCTTTCAACAGAAGAGAATGTCTTATCTTTTTCAACTGGGACTTCAACTGGTGTCTCGGTTGGTATAGTGGTTGTGGATTCAGAATTTGAACCATTACAACCTACGAGCAACAAAGTCGATAAGATGAGAGCGTATTTATCACGCTTACTGAACATGGCGTACCCTTATTAACTTAATAGTTTGGATAAAATAAAGGTTTCAAGTTACAAGTAAATATTTACCATTTACATGTTGATAGCCGCGTCGTAACTTTTAACCCTCATTGTTTATAAATTCGACACGTATAAAAAAATACACTGTAAATAATTGTTATTTTGCATTTACTGATGAATGCTAAATGTAAATAACTGTAAACCAACATAGCTCTGACTTAACCTCATAAACGGTCTTGTTAAGATATAATTCTTAAAAGGTATGTTATGAGGTGCTGGTAATTAAGATAAGTGCCTTACTTATATTGTTTAATTTCCAGATAAGTTGATTGTGATGAAAGAAAAATGTATTTCGGCGATAGTTTTCGCTGCTGTGACCCTCACGCTTGTTGGCTGTAATCAAGAAAACCAGTCAGATTCATCCTCTCACAAACAGCATTTATCGAAGGTCGTTCAAGTAGAAACCCGACCTGTAACAGCACGAACCTTGACGGAGCAGGTAACGGGCTATGGAGTGGTGAAAAGCCATAATTCGGTTGCGCTAAAAAGTTTACAGACGAGTCAAATTACAGCGATTTATTTCGAAGCAGGGCAAGCGGTAAAGAAAGGTCAACTATTAGTGCAGTTTGATCCTGCGGCAGCTAAAGCAAAAGTTGCACGAGATCAGGCGCAGCTTAACGCCACGAAACAAGCATGGTTACGTCAAAAAGAATTGGTGAATAAAGGAGTGGTGGCTCGTAGCACGTATGATGAAAGCGAAAGTGATTACAAACAGGCATTAGCACAACTAGAGCAAGATGAGTCTCAACTTACAGAGTTGGCAATCAAAGCGCCATTTGATGGTGTGATCAGCCAAACTGATTTTCATGTTGGCGACGTAGTGACTGTGGGTAATACCCTTGCAACCTTGTATACCCCAGATCAATTGTCGATTGAATATCAACTGCCAGCAGCACAAAAACAAAATTACCATCTTGATCAAACCGTGACTGTTTATTCAGAGCTTACACCTTCCGAGCATGCTCAAGGTACGGTAAGTTACGTGTCTCCTAATATTGCAATGGGTCTAGTGACTTTAAAAGCGAAACTGCCTGATGCGAAAAAGTTTTCACCTGGGCAGAATGTGAAAGTTGTTCAGCAAACGCGACAATTACTTCAACAAGTTACGATCCCAACCTCATCACTTATCACCAATATTCAAGGCGCACAGGTATTTATTGTTGTGAACAATAAAGCCAGATTACGCGATGTCAAAGTCGGTCAGTACTATGACGGTTATGTACAGATTTTGTCTGGGTTAGCGGTAGGGGATCAATTAGTGATTAATGGACAAAACTACCTTCGTACCGACCAAAAAGTGGAAGCCACGTTAGCACAACAGCCCACGACACAATCATCACAGCCAGCAACGGCAGGTACAAAATGAAATTAACGGAACTGTGTTTACGCCGTCCGGTGTTATGTACTGTATTGTGGTTGATCCCTGTATTCATTGGTCTGATTTTTTGTCAAAAATTGCCTTGGCGTTATACCCCACAAATTAGCCAATCAAAAATTCAAATTACCGTCCATGATAGTGCACTAGCGGCACAAAATATGATGACTGAAGTGTTGATCCCTATTCAAAATGCCATTGCAGGTACAGAGGGAATCAGCCATTTATCAGCGACTGCACGTCAAGGGCGAGGCAATATCATTATTGATGTCGCATCGAGTGTTAATGACAGTGAAATCGATACCTTGGTAAGTGAAATTCATAATGATATTGGTAATATTGAAAACAAGTTACCTGATGATATTTCGCCGAAAGTAACCAAATCAGATGATCAGGGAATGCCTGCCATGTTGATTGGTTTAACACCGGGTCCTCATCAAGCGGAATATGAATTTCACCAGTATGGTATTGATACGTTATTACCACAGTTAGAACAGTTACCAGCTGCAGGTGCGGTGAGTGTTGCGCCAAGTTCTAGTCAATCAGTGTTGATCACCCTAAATCCCGATAAAGTGTATTACTATGGTTTGACGTTGAATAATGTGATTAACAAAATCACTGACGTAAACAGCATCACAGCGATCAGCGGAAAAACATCCGGTACGGAAAGCCAGTATCAGTTGGTTTCAACTGGGGCGATTTCAAGCCTTGATGACATTAAAAAAACGATTGTTGCGACTTATCAGCAGCAACCTATTCGATTAGATCAAGTGGCAGATATCACGATTGGTACGCCAAGTAGCCAACGTGAAGTGAAACCACTGGTGGATTTCTCGAAGAAAAATGCCATGTTGTTTGTGTTAAACCCTCAGTACACCGCAACAGCAAACCCACTGATACTCTCTGAACAAGTTCACGACTTGTTAGATTCAATGACCTTACCAAGCGGCATGAAAGCCAAGGTCTTGTTGGATAAATCAACGTTTATTATTACGGCGTTAAACGATGTTTATGTCGCAATTGGTTTAGCGGTGATACTTGTTGCAGGCGTTATCTGGTTATTTCTTGGTAATTTGCGTATTGCACTGATTCCAATTGTGACTATTCCTGTCTGTTTATCCTGTTCGTTCATCATCCTTAAACTGGCAGGCTTTAGCATTAATTCTTTGACACTACTTGCGATGTTATTGGCAGTAGGATTAGTGGTGGATGACGCTATCGTAGTGGTCGAAAATGTCCATCGACAATTGCGTTTTCATGACTCCGTATTTAAGGCAACAGCCATAGCTTGTCGCCAAATTGGTTTCGCTATTATTGCGACAACCTTAACTCTGGCTGCGGTTTATATACCGGTAGGTTTAGTTGATGGAATTACTGGGCAATTGTTCCAGCAGTTCGCTTTTACTTTAGCGGGAACGGTGATTATTTCAGGTATTGTAGCGCTGACATTATCACCCATGATGTGCAGCAAAATGATGAATCATAAACCAGCTGGACGTTTTGAAAATGGAGTGAATAAACAATTAGATCGCCTATCTAATGCTTATCATCGAATGCTATCAGCCACCATTGATTGGCGTAAAACGACTTTATTAGTGATGGTGGTTGTTTTGGCTAGTAGCTATTGGCCATTGACTAAAACGCCATCAAAAATGCTCCCAGATGAGGATTCAGGGCAAATCTTTTTATTTCAGCCCTTAGTGGGAAGTAGCGACGAAGCCAGTCAGCAGAAAATGATCGACAACATGAACACTCAGCTCAAGCAAATCCCTGATATAGCTCATGTTGCAATTCTAGCGAGTACTGACTTTATCCGTGGTTTTGTGACCTTAAAACCGTGGGAAGATCGAAATTTATCGGCACAGAAAATCAGTGAAATGATCAATGCGCGATTAAAAGAAGGTGGCAACCGTGTTTATACCGGTGTTATTCCGGCAATAGAAACTGGTGGTGGTCGTCGTGGTAACAGTGGCGGTATCGACCTTAATGTCAGTAGTAGTGTTGATGAGCAAAAGCTGGCGAAAGAGCTGACCGAAGTGACTTATAAAATCCAACAGTCACCGTTATTTTCTAATGCGCGAAGTAATCTTAAGTTCGATCAGAACCAATTTAAGATCAATATTAATCGCGTACTGGCTTCACAATATGATGTGCCGTTACGTAATATTCAGCAAATCCTCAAGTTGGCAATGAGTGGTAAGAGTTTCAGTAATGATATGAGCTACCAAGGAACCAATTACCAGCTTCATGTACAGTTGGAGTCCTTGTTTACTCTGACGCCAGACTCATTAAAACAGCTGATGATTGCCAATAAGCAAGGGCAATTAGTGCCGATGTCTGCGTTGATTAGTATAGAGAATGAAGTGGGGCCACGCTCACTTGAGCAATATGATAGAGCGACCTCTGCCTCGCTTTCTATTCGGTTGGCTGATGGTGTCAGCATGGGCGAGGGCATTGATGCCTTAAATCGTATGTTGCCAGATATTTTACCCGCGAATGCTAATTATACCTATGTGGATGAAGCTAAACAGTACCTTGATGCAAACCAACAAATGCTGTTTGTATTTATCGCGGCATTAATCTTCATCTATATGGTACTGAGTGCTCAGTTTGAGAGTGTCGTCGATGCGTTAGTGGTCATGCTGTCACTACCAATTACATTATCAGTGGCGCTATGGGCGCTGTATTTTAGTGATTTCACTTTAAATGTGTATTCACAAATAGGACTGGTGACCTTGATTGGTTTGATTTGTAAACACGGTATATTAATCACCGAATTTGCTAATGAGTTACAAGCCGAAGGGTTAGCACCGAGAGAAGCGATCCTCACTGCGACCAAAACACGCCTTCGTCCAATACTGATGACATCATTAACGATGATTTTAGGTTCATTACCATTGCTATGGGAAACTGGGCCGGGAGCGAATGCGATGGGTTCGTTGGGGATCATTATTATTGCTGGTATGGCACTGGGTATTGTTGATCCGCTATTTGTGGTGCCAAGCGTATATTTGATGGTGCAAAAGTTAAAGTGCAAGAATAAAGCGAAAGTCATCGAGCTTTAAGTTACAAAAACAGCTTTTAATATAAACAAAAACGCAGCAAATAGCTGCGTTTTGTTATTTGCTTTTTAAGCTAAACAATCACTCTTTTTTTGCACTCTCTTTTAAGAAATCAAGCACAAGCTTACGGTCTTTCTCGTTTAGACCAGCACGTGGGAACATCGAGGTAGTAATACCTTTCCACTGCTTGTAAGTGAAATCACTTGGGTGCGGTGCAGCGTGACATAATGTACAGCTACCGTAGAATAACTTCTCGCCCGGTGATTGCTCAGGACCTTGCTCTGCAGCAACAGCTTTTAAGCGCTTACCTAATTGTAGTGACCAAATATCTACTTGGAATTTAGACTTAACAATTTGTGGTGGCTCATATGCTTTGTTTGGTGTTAGTACATCAGTACATTTCTTAAAGTAAGCCAAACAGGTATTCGCACTGGTTGCTTGCGCTAAACCACTGGTTGTTTTACTGCTTGTCAGCATGTTGATAGAGCCTGAGTTACAACGGCCTTTTTCATCAAGCTGTAGCCATGCGCCTTCGTGAATGTAGATAACACCTGGCATTGCTTCATCAGTAATACGTGCGCCTGCAAGCAATGCACCACGGTCATTGTATACTTCAACCACATCGCCATCTTTCACGCCACGTGCAGCAGCGTCATCTTTGTTGATAAGTACGATTTGGCGACCATCAACAGACTCATAGCTATTCACATCAGCATTCGCCATTTGTGAGTGTAGACGCATCCATGGGTGTGGGCTTAGTACGTGAACTTGATCTTTTTTCGCGTTACCTAACCACTCAAATGGAGGCATCCATTGCGGCATTGCTGGACACTCATTTGCTTTAAACTTCGCAAGTGTTTCACTATAAAGCTCGATCTTACCACTTGGTGTGTGAAGTGGGTTCTTTTCAGGATCAGCATAGAAATCACCATGACGAACAAAGCTATTAGCATCTTCAGGTGTTGATAGGTGCGTAATACCATTTTGCCAGAATGTTTTGAAATCATCTGTTGCATCAGAAGCTTCGTAAGAGGCTTTGATGTGTTGGTACATTGTCTTACCGTCGGTATATTCTTTATGTACGTTAAACATAAAGGCTAAACGAGAGAAGATTTCGTAATCATCTAGACTTTCACCTAGAGGTTCAACAACTTTACGCATCGCATAAATCTTGTTGTTACTGTAAGTACCGCCAGATGTGATGTCATCACGCTCTAGTGTTGTGGTTGTTGGTAAGACGATATCTGAGTACTTTGCAGTTGCACACCACCAAGGGTCTTGACAGATAATAGTGTCAATATTCTTGTTCAGTGCTTCAATTAACTCGTTAGTATCTTGTTGGTGCGATAATAAGTTGTTACCTGCGTTATAGATTAATTTCGCTTTTGGTAACGTAAGGTTTGAACCATCACGGGTGTATTCCTTACCTGGATTGTTCAACATGTCTGAAATCATAACAACTGGACATGTTTTAGTAATTGGGTTGCGACCTTGCGATAAGCCGATAGGCATACGCTTACCAGATGTTGGCATACCGCCGTTACCGTAGTGCCAGCTAAAGCCTGCACCTTCACCTGGCTTACCAATTTTACCTGCAATCGCTGCAAAGTTGATGATAGACCAGTGGATCATTTCACCGTGGTCAGCACGTTGCAATGCCCAACCCGCTGCAATTTGTGTGCGCTTAGTTACACAAAGTTCTGCAATTTCAACGATTTTAGCAGCAGGAAGACCAGTAATTTCTTCAGCCCACTCAGGCGTTTTTTCAATACCGTCTTCTTTACCCATTAGGTAATCAAGGTACTTATCAAAACCAACTGTGTACTTATCTAAGTAAGCTTTATCGTTCTTACCTGTTTTACATAAGTGGTAAGACATAGCAGTAAATAGCGCAGTATCCGTATTTGGACGGATATTGATCATTTCACTGTCTAAAGCTTTATCAGTTTGCGTCTTCTGAGGGTTAATAGAGATAAACTTAATGCCTTTCTCTTTAAACGCTTCCCAGTGCTTTTGCATTGAGTGGTCAGCAACACGGAATTCAATACGGTTTGTTTTCCAAGGATCACAACCAATGAACAGTACCGCTTCAGTATTCTCTTCTACGATCTTCCATGCTGTTTGTGGTGAGTACACTTCCATATCACCAATAACGTGAGGAAGGATCACTTCAGATGCGCCTGCAGAGTAGTCGCCAGCACAGATACTTTGACCACCAATAAGGTTAAAGAAACGACCTTGCAGTGTTTGTGGGCGGTTTAAACCACTGTGAGACCAACCACCGTAAGAAGAACTGAATACCGCTTCGTTACCATGTTTTTCAATGGTACGTGCAATGCAGAAAGCCGTTAGTGCGATTGCAGTATCCCAATCAACACGAACAAACGGTTCTTTACCACGTAGGTGAGGGTTGTGATCGCCTAATGGATCTTCAAGCAGAGACTTACGTACCATAGGGTATTTAATACGGGTATCGTCGTAAGTACGGCTTAGTACACCTTTGGTTAGCATTTCAGTAGGGAATGGGTCAACGTCGTTGAGAGGTTGAACACCAATTAACTTACCTTCTTTAACAACTGCTTTAAAAGGACCATAGTGGGATGCAGAAGGAATAACTTGCGTGTCAGCCGCAAATACCTTTCCTGCAGGGAAAAGGGTGAGTCCGTTAGCAGCAATTGCGGTTGCTACCGAACCTTTTAAAAAGTTTCGACGTGATAGGGTCATAATTATATTCCGAAGACAGTCCGAACAATAAATAAATCAAGGCAAGATAAGTGCCTAATATTTATTCGGTATTGATGCCTATTTTTTTAATAATTCTTGATAGGCTACACGGAAATAAGAAATATATTATAGGGTCAAATGGAAAGTAAGTTTTCAAAAAAGATCACCAAAAGTTAAGATGTTTAATGTTCGATATAAATCCTAGAATATTTAGCGTATTAAGCAAAGTTTAATTGAGAGTCATTATCAGTAACAGTTTGATTCATATCAAATAAAAGCAATTATGATAAATGTAATTAATATAACATTTTGATTTTTAATTAAAAAATAACCAAGTGTTTCAGGTGGTATTGATTATGTAACAGATGGTAAAAGTCTATTGACAGATAAAAACCATTTAGAGCTCTAACTAAATTTGTTGAATAAGTAAGCATTAATTTGAGGTAATAAATTATATTAATAATAAATTTTTTTTTATTAATAACTCACATTGCCGTATTCATATTCGACTGCTATTTTTGTACGTAACATTTTCTTTTAACGTCACTTTGACGTTTAATTCATTTTGGACCATCAATGAAGAAGCTCTGGCACTTTCTTATAAAGCCAAGCAGTCGCTACTCCGTTTTAGCAATTGCTGTTGTTTGTGTATTAATTACACTTGCAGGCGTATTTACTTTCCACAAATCGATTGAATTCACTTCTACTAACGAGTTTTGTACGGCTTGTCACTCGATGAAGGAAAATTACAACGAATATAAAACAAGCATTCACTTTAAGAACGCTTACGGTGTTCGTGCACAGTGTCGTGATTGTCATATCCCTGAGAACAACCCAATTGACTTCATGAAAGCCAAAATGGGCGGTATTGGTGATATCTACAGCGAGTTCATTGGTAAAGATATCGATACGCCGAAGAAGTTCGAAGAAAATCGTCTACGCATGGCTCAAAATGTTTGGAAGATGATGAAAGAAACCAATTCAGCGACGTGTAAGAGCTGTCACTCTTATTCTGCGATGGATCACGCTAAGCAATCACCAGCAGCAGCGGCTGCAATGACAGGTGCTGCAGCGAAAGATATGAACTGTATCGAATGTCACAAAGGTATTGCTCACCAGTTGCCACATATCAACAACGATTTCCAAGCAACGTTTAAGCAGCTAAGTATTAATGCGGCGAAAGCGCCTGAAGCGACAACGCTTTACTCACTAACATCTAAGCAGTTGTTTGTGAAAGATGCAGCTTCTGACGATGCACAAGGTCAATTATACCCAGCATCAGAAGTAAAAGTTGTAGGTCAAAGTGGTGACATGCTAAAAGTTGAACTAACGGGTTGGGAAATCAAAGGTTCAACAACAGGTATGCTAGTTCAAGATATGGCGAAGCAAATTCAAATCGCTTCGATTGATCCTGAACTACAGAAAACACAAAAAGTACTTAACACCCAAACCGCAACTGATGGTCAAGTTTGGCAACAAGTACAAGTTGCAGCGTGGATGACACAACGTGACATGCTAGCAAGCATCAAGCCTATTTGGGGCTACGGTAAAGAAATCCTAGATGCAAGTTGTAACCAGTGTCACGCAACGCCAGATCCAAAGCACCTAACTGCAAACGCATGGGTTGATGGTCTAAAAGCAATGCAACAGTACTACAAGCTTGATAAGAACGAAGAGCGTGTACTACTTAAATATTTACAAGCTCACGCAAAAGATGCACCAGCAGAAACTGCAGCAGAGCAAGCAACTGAGTAAGATCACTTGCTAAAAAATAGATAGCTTGCGGTAACGCAACATCGAAAGGGGACCTGAGAAATCAGGTCCCCTTTTTTGTTTTATAAATGAAAGTTTTTGAAGTTGCTAATATTAAATGTATCTATAGCTAGACATGTATGTACAGGTTAATAAGATCGAAAAATGCGGAGATCTTATTTATACGTGGAGAGTTATGAGAACTTTTGGTCATATTGATGGGACGTTTATTGGTGATATTTTTGATAATCGAGTTGCATTAGCTAAATCAGGTATCCATCCTCCGACGCAGGCTGGAATTAGTGGTGGTTCAAAAGAAGGTGCTGATTCTATAGTTTTATCTGGTGGTTATGAAGATGATGAAGACTTTGGTAATGAAATTATTTATACAGGAGCTGGTGGTCGTGATGAAAATACGGGAAAGCAAATTGCAGATCAGCAATTAATTAGAACTAATTTAGCTTTAGCTAAAAATAGATTAGAAGGATTACCTGTTAGAGTAACTCGTAGCTATAAACATAAAAGTCCGTATTCTCCAAAAACAGGTTATGAGTATGCAGGGTTATACAATGTAGTTGATTATTGGTATGAGAAAGGGCGATCTGGCTTTAAAGTTTGGAGATATAAATTAATTTTGATTGATTCTGTACTGCCGGCATTAGATAAAGTACAAGAAGTATCAGCAAAATATGGCTCGACTAAACGAACTGAAATCATAGTACAAAGAATTATTCGTGATTCAGCTATAGCGAAAAAAGTGAAGCAATGGCACAACTATCAATGCCAAGTATGTGGAATTGCAATAAATACTCTCGCTGGTTTATATGCAGAAGCAGCACATATACAGCCATTAGGAAAACCACACTGACCGCAGATAATATTCTTTGTTTATGTCCTAATCATCATGTGATGTTCGATAACGGTGTTTTTTCTATTTCGAATAATTTCACGCTAATTGGTATAGAAGGTGAGCTTAGAACAACAACCAAACATGAAATTGGAAAACAGTTTCTTGAATATCATCGTGATCATTATTTGAATCAAAATAAAAATTAGTTAAACAAAGGACTGAATATTATTCAGTCCTTTTTGTGTTTTTCACAATATTAAATATTACGCAGTCACTTCTTGTTTTTTCTCTTTAGGTGCTAGCTGCTCCGCCAGTTTGTGCATTTCAGGGAGCATACGGTGGATCAAGTGAAGTTGCTGTAACACCATACGTACTGAGGTGCAGTCTTCATCTCGCCATTGACCTAATCGTTGATCCAAATCGAGATCTAATGCAGGTGCCTTTTGACATGTGTTACCCGTCAGTTGTGCAGCTAAACATTCTAAGTGGGCGTGAATAATACGGTGTGCTTCAGACACTAACTGATGGGTTTTATCATCATCGAGCTGTGTTCGGTGTGCACCTAATGCCGAGATATAACTGAGCATGGCATGGTTTAAGGTTAAGAATCGGAAACTTTCATTAGCATCAATTTGGTAGCGCTCAGGCTCTGCCAACATATTACTGATCGCCGTATTTAAATGGGCATCAGTATTGTGGGCGTCACGACGGGCGATACGATAGCTTAAACTGTCTTTTTTACCGATTCGGTACTGACCAATAATTTGTGCTAAGTAATCTTTATTGGCATTGATAGCGCCTGACATCGATTTGTGTAATCGCTTAGATTCCCAATCTGGCAAAATAAAGGTAACGGCTAAAACAGCTAATAAACAGCCAATTAAGGTATCGCCTAAACGCGGCAGAATAACTGCATAGCCTTCACCTAATTGGTTAAAACAGAATAAGACGAGTAAGGTAATGAATGCCGTTGCCCAGCCGTATTTCACCATTCTAAAAGCAAAGAAAAGTACACCTGCAATAACCATGAGTACCAGCTGACCTTCCTGCCCTGGGAATAAATAAAGCAGCGGAATACCAGCAAAAATACCTGCTAAAGTGCCAATAACACGTTGTCGTAGTTTTTGGCGGGTCGCGCTGTAGTTTGGCTGACAGACAAAAAGGGTAGTCAGCAATATCCAGTAACCGCGCTGCAGGTCGAGTGCTTGAATACAGCCATAGCCCACAGTTAATGCTATTGCCATACGTATTGCGTGGCGAAAAAGCATAGAGTCAGTATTGAACTGGGCACTGATGCGTTTGCCTAGTTCTTTAAAGCCATGTGCTTCGTTATCTGATAATTGAATGTCGTCACTGTCTTCATTGTGGGTTGCGTCAGGGTTGTTGATGTTCATAAGCTGACGCTCAACTGTTGCAAGGTTGTTGAATAAGAAGTCGAGCTGGATTAATAGCATTTTCCATTCTGGTTTATTTTGGCTATGAAGGTACTGTAATGAATCTTGTAATTCATTTAAGGCTTTCATGCTTTTTTCATCGTGGGTATACGATTTACCCATTGCTAATGCCGTTGAAATATCACGGCAAGCAACGGCTTGAGAACGTAATAAACGTTGGAAACGGAAAAGTACATCACTGCGGTTAAAGTTGGCGGCTAAATCTTGGTAACGATAATGCGAAGAACTGGCACGTTCGTGAATATCTTGTGCCATAAAATAAATGGTTAAGAATTTATCGCCAGTGGTGTTGGGTTGTCCGCGTCTTGCGCGATGTAACAATGTTGCTTTTGCTGAATTTAGCGCGTTAACCACGCGTGCGTTTTGGCTTGCTGCTTTTAAGCGAAGAGGTTGCGGCACTAAGTCGGCAACAGGCTCAAAGAGTTGGCTTTTATGATCTAAATAATCAGCAAATTCACTAAACACATTAGCAAGGCTACGTTGCACGGGTTGGTTAGGCCAAAGGATATGCCATGTTAAGGATAAACAGCCATACCAAAATGCACCGCCAAGTAACAACATCGGCTGGGACCATAAATCGACACTATGATCAGCACCTAACATGGTGTAAACCGCCAGCAATAATGATGCAAATGCAATACTTGCGTAGCGTGATCCCATTGCACCTAACATGATGAAACAAAATGTTGACGTGAACAGTCCTAATGCAAAAAAGAGAGGATAAGGGAATAGGACTTCAATTGAAACAGATGCAATTAAGAAACAAAGTAAGGTGAGCGTAAGGGCTTTAATCCTACCAATCAAATTATCATCGGTTTCTGCTAACGCGGCAGCAATAACACCCAGTACTAACGGTGTCACTTCGCTATTTGAATTGTAATACCAGCAAGGTAGTACGACGCCAACTAACGCAATGAGAACACGAATTGAGTAGTTTATTCTATCGTTCACCCAGTAACGGCGAAAATTTAGATGTAACCTGTTAGTTTGCATATAGATATTAACAATCTTCTGATAAATAATTACAGAGAAACGACTAGAATAACCGTGAAATAAACTTGATCCAAGTAAGGTTATATAAAGACTTAAATTATAGGGTGATCTAGCTTATAAATCGGCTTAACAATAACAGAATTTAGTTATAGATACTGCATCGACCTTAATGAGAGAATATTCGTTTGAAAAAAGTGAGTAAGTTTTATCCAGTGATTGAACTTTACGGTTGATGCTGAACCCAAATATACATCTGTTTGTTCTGCTAGCGGAATTAATGAGCAAATAAATCTTAGAACGCTATGGCATAACAGGAGTTATTGGTACTCTATAGCGATATAAACCCAAGTGGCTTGGGGATACATCCGATCATAAGGATGATTGGACTTTTTCTATTTTAGCGGCGCGTTTTTATGCGGCTATATTCAATATTACACCCATATAAGAATATGGAAAAGTTGGTGAGACAATGCAATTAAGTGCCAGTTGGTTAGCACAATGGTTAGTGCAGGGTGATTATTACAGTATCGCTTTAGATGATAATTCGTTGGTTTTAGATAGCCAAGTGGGCTCAGAAGTGATCTCGTTTGATGATTGGGATGGATCAATTGAAATACATCGCGGTGTATTATGGGGAGCGTTAGAGCTAACCTCTTCTGATCAGCAGTATTGTTGGACTATTCATGGTTTGCCTTGGAGTGAATGTAAACCGTTCGCTGCATTTCTTATCCGCACTTATCAAGACTGGGCAAGAAACCGCGTTGATAAATTAGATGCTGTTTTACCTGAAATCCTACAGCGTATTGGTAAATTTTCATCACAGCCTGGCTATTTACGTGGTTCAGAGCATGAATCGCTACATACCTTCCTTCATCAATCGCTTGCCGATACAGATTTAACCCCAGAGTTAGCGGCATCATTTCGCCCTCGTAGCTTTGAAAAAATTTCGCCGTGGCTAGAAGAGCACCAAGATTGGGTTGAAGAGCACAATAAAAATTGGATTAAACAACAATCTGAAAAATGGAGCTCATGGTTTGATAGCTTTGAGCGTTCACCATTGAATGCCTCTCAACGAGAAGCTGCGTTAATCAACCAAGATCATAACTTAGTTCTCGCTGGTGCAGGTACGGGTAAAACGAGTGTTTTAGTGGCTCGCGCAGGTTACTTAATTGCCAGTCAGTTAGCCGTACCTGAAGATATTTTGATGCTGGCGTTTGGACGAAAAGCGGCAGAAGAAATGTCGGAGCGTATGGGGGAGAAAGTCAGCGATCGCGTTAAAGTTGCTACCTTCCATAGCTTAGGTTCGCAAATCATCGCAGACGTTGAAAAAGAAAAGCCGAATGTAGCGGGTGTCGCGATTGATGCCCGTGTTCGTTCAGCATGGATTGCCCGTATGTTGATTGAACAGTGGAACAAATCAGCATCAGCGAGCAAATGGCAACGTCACCTTACGCAATGGCGAGTTCCGGGTTTTAGCAAAGAAAACTCGATGGAACAACAGGCTGAAAATGAGCAATTACAAGCTTGGGTTTGGCGTCATATTGAATTATTAGGTCAATCGACATTGTCGAAAGATGCCTTAATAGAAGAAATTCAAAATAACAATAACCCAGCGATGCGCCCGCGTATGAAGAGTGAGTTAGAGTTATTGTGGCCTTGCTATCAAGCTTATCAGCAGTACTTAAAATCAAAGAAACAAATCGACTTTAACAGCATGATTGATTTGGCAACTCAATATGTTAAAGACGGTAAGTTCGTATCACCTTGGCGCTTTATTATGGTGGACGAATATCAAGATATTTCGCCACAACGTTTAGCGCTGATTGAAGCATTATGCGGTCAGAAAATAGAAGGTAAGTCGACGCCAACCTTGTTTGCCGTTGGTGATGATTGGCAGGCTATTTACCGTTTTGCGGGAGCTGATGTAAACCTTACGACTGACTTTGAAGGGCGTTTTGGTTCATCTCATATTACTGAGTTATCAACGACGTATCGCTTTAATAGCATGATTGGTGAAGTGGCAAACTTGTTTATTCAACAAAACCCAAGCCAAATTAAAAAGCAGTTAACCAGCTTTACGAAACAAAGTAAGAAAGCGGTGACTTTGCTTGATAGTGATTTAATGCTGCAAGATTTAACTCGTTTAGCCAAACTTTATGATAATAAAGAAACGAGCGTGATGATCTTAGGTCGTAATAATAAGCAGAAAC
The DNA here is from genome assembly GCF_022129445.1 of Photobacterium sp. Ph5. GTDB lineage: Bacteria > Pseudomonadota > Gammaproteobacteria > Enterobacterales > Vibrionaceae > Photobacterium. The sequence goes on along the minus strand of NZ_JADQAQ010000022.1, from coordinate 33,296 downwards.
CAGCTAAGTTTGATGACTGGAAAGCACAGTGGCCACAACTTAACTTGGAATACATGACATGTCATGCGAGTAAAGGGCGTGAAGCGGATTATGTATTTATTGTTGATGTTAACAAAGGTATTTTCCCGTCTCCAGATCGTGAAACAGGTTTAGCTGCTGTGATGCAACCACGTACTGAAAACTATACTGATGCTGAAGAACGCCGTTTGTTCTATGTTGCGTTAACACGTGCGCGTAAACATGTATGGGTATGTGCTGGTTCACATAATACATCTTCTTTTATCAATGAGTTAATCGAAGATAAGTACCCTGTAAATAATAAGATTAAACGCATTAAGTAATTATGTGATTATTAAAAAACCGACCTATTAAAGGTCGGTTTTTTTATTTCTGTCAAAGTAAGTTATGGGCTTTTATCGTTATTAGCCGACTTTATGAAAACTCACGATATTGTTTGATGGAGCATTGGCATCGATATACTCTTTGACTTGTAATTGCTGCTCATCGGTTAGATATAACCCTAATTTAGTTCGGCGCCATAAGAAGTCTTCGACCGTTTTCACATGTTCATTTTCGATAACATAATCAATTTCTTTTTGGTAAACACCATCAGCAAATTGAATGCCCATATCGTCAATACAAGTAACATCAGCCAGCATCCTAAAGCAGTAACTTCCGAATTGTTTTACATAACGTAGTGCTTGTTTATCACTTAGCCATGGGTAACGGCTTTGTAAGCTTTCTGCGAGTTGTTTTCGTGAACAGCTAAAGTTTCCACCTGGTAGGGCTTGATTGGCTGTCCATGATTTGCCCATTTGTGGGAAGAAAGGTTCTAGGTGTTTCATCGCCGATTCTGATAGCTTTCTGTAGGTGGTCAATTTGCCACCAAAAATTGAAAGCAAAGGTGCTTGGTCGAGTTCTTGTTCAAGTTCTAATGTATAATCACGTGTGATTGCTTGTGGTGAATTTGATTCATCATCACATAGTGGACGAACGCCACTAAATGTCCACACCACATCTTCTCGGTCGAGTTGATCAACAAAGTGTTGGTTTACAATATCAATGAGGTAGTCGATTTCAGTCTCATCAATCGCTACATGACGAGGATCGCCTTTGTATTCCAGATCTGTGGTGCCAATGATTGAGAAATCATCAAGATAGGGAATAACAAAAACAATTCGGTTATCTTTGTTCTGAAGAATATAGGCTTGTTCTTCATTATGAATTTTTGGTACTACAATGTGAGAACCTTTGATCAAACGAATGTTACGAGGCGATGGTGTTTCTAAACCGTTATCAAAAAACTGTTTAACCCAAGGGCCTGCCGCATTTACTAGGGCTTTAGTTCGTCGCTCAAAACGCTCACCTGTACGTTGATCAATCATGGTAACGTGCCAAATATCACCTTCTCTTACTGCGCTTTCAACTTTGCAGTAGTTAGCAACTTCGCCACCATTTTCTTCGATTGCGATAATGTTTAATAACACTAAACGCGCGTCATCAACCCAACAATCAGAATACTCAAAACCAATTTTTATTTCGGGTTTAAGTAAACCAGATTGCGCAAGATTAATTTTCTTACTCGCAGGTAAGGTAGTTCGTTTGCCTAAATTATCATAAAGGAATAGGCCACAGCGGATCATCCAAGCTGGACGTAAAAAAGGACGATGAGGAAGACGGAATCGCATTGCTTCAGCAACATGAGGTGCTTTTTTTAATAAGATTTCACGTTCAGCAAGTGCTTCTGAAACAAGACGGAACTCGTAGTGTTCAAGGTAGCGTAGACCACCATGAATAAGTTTCGAGCTGGCAGATGATGTGGCAGAAGCAAAATCATTTGCTTCATATAAAGCGACATTTAAGCCACGACCAGCCGCATCTGCTGCAATACCAGCACCATTAATACCGCCACCTATTATGATGATATCGAGAAGAGGGGTTGCGCTATTGTTTTTAGTGGTATCCATAAACGACCTTAAATGAGCAAACGAACATAAGGAGACATAATTTAAGCATAACTTAAGTTTTTTTTGTGATTGTTAGCATGTTTTATTCATTTACGTCATGCTTTGATACCACTTCAACTTGTAATTGATGCGCATTGATAATTGAAAGAGTATTTTCAATAATGACTTTCTTCACTTGCACGTCATGGTAATCAAAGTCAAGCAAAGAACTGTCATTATCGATACTACTGAACCCTAAAATGTCAAAATCAAAGCGAAATTGTTGGATGAAATCGAGCGTGGTTTCACCAATGATACCGCCATCATGATCACGGACTTCACCATCAGCGAGAATGACTTTAATTTCTGGGGTGTCCAGTAAATGTGGCTGCGTTTAAGTTGTTAGTCACAACTCGTAGTTGTTTGTGTTGCACACATAGTGTTCGTGTGACAGCTTCTGGTGTAGTGCTGATTTTCTGAATAATTAATCTTCGCAATCATGCATTTCAGCCCATGTTTGCGCACATTTAACTGCGCGTTTCCAACCTTTATAGCGTCGCTCACGCTTATCATTACAAGCATGAGGATAAAAAGTACGATTAATTACAGCTTTGTCTTTAAGCTCATCAATATTATTCCAGAATCCGACAGCTAAGCCTGCAAGATAAGCAGCGCCTAATGCGGTGACTTCTGTGACCTCAGGGCGCTGAACTTCGGTATCTAACACATCAGACTGGAATTGCATTAAGAAGTTGTTGGTAACGGCGCCACCGTCAACTTTCAATGCGGCAAGCTGAATACCTGAATCAGCTTTCATGGCGTCAATGACATCACGGGTTTGATAAGCAATACTTTCAAGCGTCGCGCGAATAATATGGTTCGAGTTCACACCACGGGTTAAGCCAACAATGGTACCGCGCGCATAAGCATCCCAATATGGCGCACCTAAACCTGTAAAAGCTGGAACAACATAAACACCGTTTGAGGTATCAACTTTTGTAGCAAAATATTCAGAGTCTTTGGCATCAGCTAATAGCTTCATTTCATCACGTAACCATTGAATCGATGCGCCACCCATAAATACGGCACCTTCAAGTGCATAGGAGGCTTCCCCTGATGGACCACAGGCTAATGTAGTGAGTAGGCCATGAGTTGATGATACTTTTTCTTGGCCTGTGTTCATTAATAAGAAACAGCCAGTTCCATAAGTGTTTTTTGCTTGACCTGGCTCGACACACATTTGACCGTATAAGGCTGCTTGTTGATCACCGGCTATACCTGCAATCGGAATGCGTGTGCCGCTTTTACCACCAATATTAGTTTTACCGTAGACTTCCGATGAGCGTTTTACTTCTGGCATCATAGAGGTTGGAATGTCTAGTTCATCGAGTAGCTTTTTATCCCACGTTAAGGTGTTGATATTAAATAACATGGTACGAGAGGCATTGGTATAGTCTGTTACGTGAACACGGCCTTGGGTCATCTTCCAGACTAACCAAGTATCAACAGTACCAAACAGTAGTTTTCCTTCTTCAGCATCTTCGCGTGCACCTTTAACATTATCTAAGATCCATTTTACTTTTGTACCCGAGAAATAAGGGTCAAGAACAAGACCCGTATTCTCACGTACATATTCTTCTAAACCACGTTGCTTTAACTCTTCACAGATCTCAGCGGTACGACGACACTGCCATACAATTGCGTTATAAACGGGCTTACCCGTTTCTTTATTCCAAACAATGGTGGTTTCACGTTGGTTAGTAATACCTATCGCGGCAATTTGATCGCTACGTACCCCTGATTGACCAAGTACTTCGACTAAAGTTGAACTTTGAGTGGCATAAATCTCTAGAGGATCGTGCTCAACCCAACCTGCTTGTGGATAAATTTGGGTAAATTCTCTTTGTGCGACACTTATGATATTCGCATCGTGGTCAAGAATAACTGCTCGAGAGCTAGTGGTACCTTGGTCTAACGCTACGATGTATTTTGGATCGTTCATGTTTTTTGTCCTTTGTTTCAAACTATTATAATTATCCTTATTATTCAGGTCGAAGATTATTGGTTGAGAGCACGGCATATTTTCTACAATATATGACGTTACGAAAACAAAGAAACGTAAAAATGCGTGTTCGAGTATTAGATGAAAATAAGATGTACTTATTTTGTTGAATTTCTGATTTTTCTTATATGAATAAATGAATGATAGTTAGAAAATAAAAGTCTCAGATATCTTTTTGTGTCTATTAAGGTATGAATTAGAAGGTTGATAAAAGAAAAGTAACAAAGGACTATTATAGTCCTTTGTTTTTATAATGTTCGAAAGATGAGTTAAGCACCAACATACACAATGACTTTACCACTGTGTTTTTTATCTTTAATGCTAATTAATGCATCAGGAAGTTTGTTAAAGGGGACGATTTTTTCTACCATAGATTTTATTTCACCGTCAGCCACAAGTTCACTGAGCTTATTACCAATATCAGCAAGATGCGTTATATGCTCTGGTGCGCCATGAGCATAAGTGCCATGTAATGCGACTTCATGAATACTTAGCGCTTTGGTTGTCGCTAAGAGTGGCACTTGGGTGAATTGATCGGCAACCATGACGATATGCCCGTTATAGCGAATTAATGCGCTCATTAAGCTACCTGAACGAGCAGATACACAGTCAATGACACCATGTAGCATTTGATCTTCTGTTAGGTTGATTATTTCAAGGGCAACATTTTGCTCAGGTGAAAGTACCGCATCGAGTCCATAACTTAATAAGCGTTGATGATGTTGACGCTCTGCAATGGCATAAACTGTAGCACCGGCTTTTTTGGCGAGTTGTGCTGCAAACCCACCGACTCCACCACCTGCTCCTGTGATAGCGATACGCTGACCTTTCTGGATTTGTAATTTGTCATGTACAGCAATCCATGCACTATATCCAGCACAGGGCAAAGCTGCTGCATCAGTGAAAGATAATGTGATAGGAATACGACTTGCGGCAGAGGCTTTTATACAGGCATATTCGGCAAAACCACCTGCATTACGAGGATCGGCAAAGAAGATGACTCTGTCGCCGATTGAAAATTGTTTTACATTCTCGCCTATATTTTCAACCGTTCCCGCCACATCTAATCCAATTATTTGAGGATAATTCCATGTTGCATAGCCCCATTCAGTTAATTTGTAATCCATGGGGTTTAATCCTACAGCTGCGACTTTGATGCAAATTTCGTCTACGGCAGGGATTGGTTTATCGGCTTCTTCGAGAGATAGTGCGCTTATTCCATTTGGCTGTTTTAACATCCACGCTTTCATTGGCAACTTCCTCTACTACATATAATGTATTTAACAATATAACGTATTACATGTTTTTTCATAATTAAGTTCAGGGAATTGCGTTAAAACGGAAGGGATTTCAATTAATTGTTATTTTCTCGCAAAGGTGAGGCTATTTAAGCCTTTCACTATTAATGTAAAAGGCTAAAGTAACGGGTGACTAATTTATACGTTCTGCTAGGTAAGCATCGTAATCAGGAACTTCAATATTTACTTCTTGATCAAGAAGCGGTGAGGTGATCATGAAGTTTGCGCTGGCGCGGTTAGTCGCAACAGGGATGTTCCATACCGCAGAAATACGGAGTAACGCTTTTACATCTGGGTCATGAGGAACGGCGTTGAGTGGGTCCCAAAAGAAAATCATCATATCGATTTTACCTTCTGAAATCAGAGCGCCTAATTGTTGGTCTCCTCCCATTGGGCCACTGATTAAACAAGTGATCGGTAAGCCAGTTTCTTTTGATAAAAGATGCCCTGTTGTACCTGTTGCGTAAAGCTCGTGAGATGCCAGTTTATCTTGATGTTCTTTAACCCAGCGAAGTAGATCTACTTTACAGTTATCGTGTGCAACGAGGGCGATATGTTTAGACGATGCCATTGTACGGGTTGTTCTGTCCATCATATTTCCTTGCTAAGACGTTCTAATAGTCATTATGAAATTAATAAATATCAGAACCTTATAAATGAGTAAAACATAAAAATCTAAATTTTAGCGGTGATACGAATATTCCTTGAGAACTAAATTCCCTACGTTAAGTAGCCTTTAACGTAGGTGAATGAATTAGTGTTTTACTTGATGGTCTTTAACATAAAATGAAGGGCGAAACTCAGCAGGCGATAATGACTCTGCAATAACTTTTTCAGGTAAATATTTTGGTGTGAGATCCACTATTGAAGGTGCAACGTCAAGTACAACTGGCTTATGTTCAAGATAACGAACGGCTTGGTCTATAGATAGCATAGCTTGTTCTGCCATTTTATCGGTAGGAGCAAATAAAATACGATTGCGTCTTAGACCACGGTATACACCATGACTCAGGTAGGTTGATACAATTTTTATGTTGTGAATATCATGAGTACGTAATTCACTGATTGCCACCTCTGCAGCAACTGCGCCACCGACAATGTAATTAATTTCTTCTTTCGTCGCGAGAATATGCTGAATTAAATTACGTTGTAATTCTTTACTATTATCGCCCCATAAGGTTGTCACAATTTTTACATCACTGCCCTTGATAGCATCTTTAAAACCATTTGAAACCGGTTTAGTACCACCACGCAGTTGAGGGCCAGGTAGCCAAGCCACTTTTACTACACCTGAACCTTTAGGGTGACGCTTTGCTAAGAATTCTCCTGCAGCTTTCCCCATGTCATACCAGTTCACACCGACTTTTGCTTTTACATGTTGGCGAATATCAGGATCGGTAAAATCTATATTATTAGTCATCAAAAACACAGGAGTGTCACCGATGAGAGTAGACAATTTGCCATTGTAAGCTTCACTGTCGACTGTTCCCAAAATAATGGCATCAGCCCCCCATTTTCGGCAATTTTCTAGCTGTAATGTTTGCTTGTCTAAATTTGGATAGCCGCCGGCCTCCATGACTTTTAACGTGATACCTAATTTTTTTGCTTGTTTAACCATTCCATAATTGATCGATAACCAATATGAATCTTTTAAATGCGGGTAAACTGCACAGACTTTCCATGGTTTGGTGACGGAAGTTACAAATTCATATTGGACTTTAGTGGCTTTTTTATCAGCCTGAAAAGGTGGCTGATAGGAGATCACTTCTCGTGCAGAAGCTGTCTGGATGGAAAATAAAAACAAAACAAAATAAAAAATGCGCATTTCTACCAACATTATTTTAGGTTTAAAGCCGTATCGCTGGCAAAATAGTACCGCTTTATTTCCTTGTGTGAAATAGCGAGCATAACTGAGCAACGACAGATATACGATATTATATACCCAAGTCACTTTGAGATGTTTAATTGAGTCACAACACGCTACTTTTACGTTTGAAGTTACTTGGGTATATATGGGTTGCAAACATTTTGATGTAGAGATTATTTATGACGTTTACCCTAAAAGGTATCGGAACGAAATTGCTATTAGCCTTTTCTGCAATGGCTGGCTTGATGATCATTGCTGTAATGATTGGCGTTGCGGGTTTTTCATTAGTGGCTAAAACTGAGCGTACGGTAATTAATTCTGCCGTGCCTGCGTTAGCTGAAGCGCGTCAATTATCGGATTTAAGTTCTCGTATTATTTTTAATGCACAAGTATTAGCAAAATCTAAAGTTGAATCTGAACGTATGCGACAAGGGCGTGCGCTAACTATTCATATTGAGGCATTAAATCGAAGCTTACACTCACTTGAGCAATATTCTTTTGATCAACCGTTAATGGTGAAATTAGAAGAGGATGTAAAGCGCATTGTTGATAACTTAGCATTGTTAGGCTTATTGGTAGGGCGCCAGATAGATCTTCAAAGCCAGTTAGATAAGCTAACGACAGAGATGACCAAAGCAACCCATCAAATTGATAACTTGTCTCAGTCTCAAGTGTCTAACGCTAATACTATTGCGGTTGCTAATGTTTCCCGTATTTACGACTTAGTTTCAGAAGATAATAAGCCTGCTGTCTATAAAGCACTAGATAGTCTTGTCGAAGTGGATATGGACTTATCTGAGCGTTTATTTGAACTTCGCTTCTTATCGTTACAAGTGATCAATATGCTTGATGATTCTAATCGTATTGTAGATATTAAATCCCTTGTTGAGCTAAAAAAACGTTATAACAATGCTGTTGGAATCATGAGTCAGCGTGTTAAATCTGTAGAAGATCCAAGCCGTTCTGAACAATTAGTAGAGCTAACTACTCAGCTTAATCGTGGCCGTTTATTGTTTGGGGTTATTGAGCAACTTATATATGCAAAACAAGATGTAGAGCGCCTTGATCAACAAAATTTGGTGTTATTCCAACAATTAAATAATACCGTTGATGACATTATTGATGTGGCAAATATCAATACACAGCAAGCGGTTAAGCGTGTTGATCATACTTTAACACTTGCCCGAAATACGTTAATTGTGATCTCAGCGATTGGTTTATTAGCGTTAGTGCTCATTATGTGGCGATTTGTTTATGCACGGGTTATTTGCCGTATTAATGAATATAGTCGTGCACTATCGGCGTTAACCCGAGGGGACTTAGGGGTCAAAATAAACGTTAAAGGGAATGATGAATTAGCGCAAATGGGGCGGGCTATTTTAGTCGCTCGTGATACTGCTAATGAACGTTATCGCTTGGCGCAAGCAGAATCAAAAGTTCGGCAGGAGTTACAAGAGCACAAAGCTAGCCTTGAACGACTAGTTGCTAAACGTACTGGCGAGCTTGAGAAAATAAACAGCCGCTTGAATGAAGAAGTGTATAACCATTATAAAGCGCGTGATGAAGCGGAAAAAGCAAACCGCGCGAAGTCTTCATTCCTTGCCACCATGAGCCATGAAATTCGAACACCAATGAATGGTGTCTTAGGGACGGCATCATTATTAGCGGATACACAATTAACATCACAGCAGAAACGCTATCTTGATGTGATAAACCGCAGTGGTGAAACGCTACTTGATATTTTAAATGACATTTTGGATTACTCGAAAATTGAAGCAGGGCATTTAGATATTAGACCAAGTAACTTTTCTGTTGCCCGGATGGTGGCTGATGTGTCAAATATGCTGGAAGGACGTGCGCTTGCTAAACGTATTGGTCTTGAGTGTCATATTTCACCACAAGTTGAAGGTATATGGTTTGGCGATGAAAGTCGTATACGTCAAGTATTGGTGAATTTAGTTGGTAATGCGATTAAGTTTACTGATATGGGCAAAGTTTCAATTTTTGTTGAGCCTCACCCAGATATGCCAGATGAACTATTGTTCTCTGTAAAAGATACGGGAATTGGTATTGATGAAGAAGAGCAAAATATTTTATTTAGTGCTTTCCAGCAAGCTGAAGCAGGACGAAAATCAATTGAAGGCACAGGTTTGGGCTTAGCAATTAGTAAACATATTGTAGCGGCGATGGATGGTGAAATAGGTTTAGACTCTGTTGTTGGTGAAGGAAGTTGCTTTTGGTTTGCACTACCTCTTGAGCATGGAGAAGGGAATTTAGAAACTGATGATGAAAGAGTGAATATGCGATCTGCTCATATTTTGCTGGTGGAAGATAATCCGGTAAACAGTATGGTCGCGGAAGGTTTCTTAACTCGTTTAGGTCATACTGTAGTGACGGCTGCAGATGGCGCTGAAGCTGAAGAAATATACAAAAATCAACGTTTTGATATCGCGTTATTAGATATCAACTTACCCGATACTGATGGTGTTAAGTTACTCAGTCGTTTACGTCGTTTAGAAGATAATAATCATGAAGCATGGGAAGAGCCGACGCCTATGGTTGCATTTTCAGCTCATGTTTTTCGAGAAGAAGTAGAATTATATTTAAATGCTGGTTTTGCTGGATTCTTACCTAAACCGTTAGTTGAAAAGCAGTTGATTGATACGATGAGCAGTATCTTAAAAGGTGAGAAGCGCGTGATTATAGAAAAAGGTATTGGAGAAGAAATAGTGGAAGTTCAGCAAACAGAGAGTGCGATTCCACTGTTAAAAGAATCTGTATTAGGTAGTGATCTCCAAGTGTTGGGGGAAGCGCAGGTGAAGCAACTTATTCACTTATTTGGAGAATCATCAAGTTTAACCTTATCAAAACTGCATCAGGCTATTGATGATGAGAATTTATCAGAAGTTGCTAAACAAGCGCATACATTGAAAGGTGCGGCTGGCACTATGGGGTTAATGCAACTACATCATATCTGCTCTGAGTTTGAAAAAAATGCGAAAGAAGGCTCTATTAATGGTTTAGATCCAAGTTTGCTACGAATAATATTTGATCAATCTGTCGCGATATTAGAAACCACGTTTATCAGTGAATAAGCCAAGCTATTAAGATGTGAGAGGGACGAATATCGTCCCTTTTTATTATCTGCAAAATGGTTTAGTCGCACTTAGTATTTATACCAAGTATCAATAGTGGCTAAATTGGTTGTGATAGTTTTCTCTAATATTAGATACTGCTTCGTGATGGCTTTAGTATTAACGATAGTACTGATTTAATACTAGCGGCAATACGGTTAAGTACTGCTGGAAATATTGCTTAACTTTGGCGCAATAATGTCGAGAAGAGCAACAGCTATTTCAATCAAGATAAAGTCACTATGTTTTTGTTTTTTCAATATGATTTATTGTTCTTATTGCCAGATAATTAGAGCTGGATGTACAAGATGATCAAGTTTGAAGATTAGAAAAGATGAAATGATAGGGGAATCATGGAATGAGGAATGGATTTTATCAGATAAAAAATAACCCCGAGAGCAAAGCCCTCGGGGTTAAAAAGATTACTTAGAGTAATTAAATATTACTTCTTAGCGTTCTTTTCTTTCTGCTCAGCGATTACTTTTTCAGCAACGTTTGCAGGACATGGTGCGTAGTGTGCGAACTCCATAGAGAACTGACCACGACCAGAAGTCATTGTACGTAGAGTACCGATGTAACCAAACATTTCTGAAAGTGGAACATCACCCTTGATACGTACGCCAGTAACACCAGCTTGTTGATCTTTGATCATACCACGACGACGGTTAAGGTCACCGATAACATCACCAACGTGATCTTCAGGAGTGAACACGTCAACGTGCATGATTGGCTCAAGAAGCTGTGGACCAGCTTTAGGCATAGACTGACGGAATGCACCTTTCGCTGCGATTTCGAAAGCGATTGCTGATGAGTCAACTGCGTGGAAGCCACCGTCGAATAGCTCAACTTCAACGTCTAGCGTTGGGAAGCCAGCTAGAACACCGTTGTCCATCATTACAGCGAAGCCTTTTTCTACTGCAGGCCAGAATTCTTTAGGCACGTTACCACCAACAACTGTTGATGAGAATGTGAAGCCAGAACCTTGCTCGCCAGGCTTGATACGGTAGTCGATCTTACCGAACTGACCTGAACCACCAGACTGTTTCTTATGCGTGTAGCTATCTTCAACAGGCTTAGTGATAGTTTCGCGGTAAGCAACCTGAGGTTGACCAACGATTAGGTCTACACCGTAAGTACGCTTAAGGATATCAACCTTAATGTCTAGGTGAAGCTCACCCATACCTTTAAGGATTGTTTCGCCAGTTTCTTCGTCAGTTTCAACTTGGAAAGATGGATCTTCTGCAACCATTTTACCGATCGCGATACCCATTTTCTCAGAACCGCCTTTGTCCTTAGGAGTTACAGCGATTGAGATTACTGGAGTTGGGAAGATCATTGGCTCAAGAGTACACTCGTGCTTAACATCACAAAGAGTGTGACCAGTTTGAACGTTCTTCATACCAACGATAGCGATGATATCACCAGCTTGCGCAGATGTTAGTTCGTTACGCTCATCAGCTTGCATCTCAACCATACGGCCGATACGCTCAGTTTTACCAGTAGCTGAGTTAAGGATAGTGTCACCCTTGTTTAGCTTACCAGAGTAGATACGTACGAAAGTTAGGGCGCCGAAACGGTCGTCCATGATCTTAAACGCAAGTGCGCGGAATGGTTCGTCAGCAGATACAGTTGCTACTTCGCCAGTCTCTTCACCAGTTTCTGGATCAGTTAGAGGCTGTGGATCAACTTCGTCAGGTGCTGGTAGGTAATCTACAACAGCGTCAAGAATGTTTTGAACACCCTTGTTCTTGTATGCAGAACCACAGAAAGTTGGGAAGAATGCTAGGTCACGTGTACCTTTACGGATACAACGCTTAAGCTCTTCGATAGTTGGCTCTTGGCCATCCATGTAAGCTTCCATTAGGTCGTCGTCTTGCTCTACAGCAGTTTCAACAAGCTCTTCACGGTAAGCTTCAACATCGTCAACCATATCAGCTGGGATGTCTTGGATTTCGTAGTTTTCTGGAAGACCTGTGTCATCCCATACGAAAGCTTGACGAGTTAGAACGTCTACAACACCAACGAAGTCTTCTTCGCGGCCGATTGGTAGAGTCATAACTAGAGGAGTAGCACCTAGTACGTTCTTAACTTGGTCAACAACGCGGTAGAAGTCTGCACCCATACGGTCTAGTTTGTTAACGAAGATCAGACGAGATACTTCTGATTCGTTAGCGTAACGCCAGTTAGTTTCTGACTGAGGCTCAACACCACCAGAACCACAGAATACACCGATACCACCATCAAGTACTTTAAGAGAACGGTAAACTTCAACTGTGAAGTCAACGTGTCCAGGAGTATCGATAACGTTTAGACGGTGGTCTTTCCAGAAACAGCTAACTGCTGCAGACTGGATTGTAATACCACGCTCAGCTTCCTGCTCCATGAAGTCAGTTGTAGTTGAACCGTCGTGAGTATCACCGATCTTGTGGATTTTACCAGTAAGCTTAAGGATACGCTCTGTAGTAGTAGTTTTACCCGCATCAACGTGGGCGAAAATACCAATGTTTCTGTATTTAGATAAATCTGTCATTGTTTTTCTCTATAAACAATTACTGTCACATGTGAGGTGGCGGATTATAGCACTACTTATGTCAATCAGAACATAGCTATGCGTAATTTAATCGTCATTCGCTTGCTTTTTACACTAGCAATTAGGCATCTTGCCCATTTACACAGCAAATCAAGCTATAGAAAACAAGGTTAGTCGAGGTTTTTAGGAATTGTAAGTTGCTAAAGTTATATTTTTGTCATGTTTCTGGGGATGAGAACTGTATTCTTTATTCTGTTTAGTTTCAGGTTCTGTGAACATTTAGCTGTTTACTATCAATGATTTTTATCGATTTTTTACAAAATGCTATTCTATTTGTTCATTTTTTTCCTTCATATTGTAATGTGAGGTAGAATTAGAAATATATTCCTTTTTATTCTCTTATTTGAGTTATCGACATGTCTGAAGAAATTGAAGTTGAAGCAATTGGTGTTGAAGTTTCAACTCAACCGATAGAATTATATAAAGTACTAAAGATAGCCAATGTAGTAAGTGGTGGCGGTGAAGCAAAATATGCCATTTCTGAAGGCTATGTTGCAGTAAACGGTGAGCTTGAATTACGTAAACGTTGCAAGATGTATGACGGTGATGTGATTGAGTTTAATGGTGAGTTTTATGTTGTATTGTGTGACCAACCAGTACAAGAAAAAGTGACTCGTGCTGAAGAGCTGAAATCATCTCCGAAAGCTATGCCTAAAAAAGCAAATAAGTCTGCAGATAAGAAGAGTGCTCCAAAAGCCAATGTTGCTGGTAATCGCTCTGTAACTAAAAAGGCGGCGAATAAAGCTGCTGATGTAAAACCAGATACAGCAACAGGTCGTAAGCCTATTAGTTTTTAATATTACGGTATTGATAAACAAGGCGCGCAATGACGCGTCTTTTTATTGCCTGATTAATGAGAAGGGATGATGAATAAACAATTTATTACGTTAGGACTAGTGATTGGTTTTAGCTGTTTGAGTGGAAGCTCGTTGGCTGCAACTGTTTCACCGATAACGGCAATTGAATGTCAGGCAATGTCACAAGTTGGCGTGATGTCGAGCTCGGCACCAGTACAGTGCCAACGATTGAAAAAAGTGACGTTTAAATATCGTGATTTTTCTAATCGTATTCATACAAATGGTCAAATTATTGTGATGGATGCGGTTGCACCTTATGTTGGGAAAATTTTCGATGATTTATATCAACAAGGTTTTCCGATCCATAAAGCGGTGCCTATTGAAAAATATCGCGGTGATGATACGACATCGATGACAGATAACAATACCTCTGCTTTTAACTATCGCCCAGTTGAAGGTACTAGTAGTTTATCGCTACATGCTTATGGTGCGGCGATTGATTTAAATCCGGTACAAAATCCATTTGTAACTTTTGCTCGTGCAGGTCAGGCAAAATATAGTCCTGTAGAAGGAACGAAATATGCCAATCGGGAAATCTATCGTTATGGTAAGCCGGATAGGAAAGGGATGGCTGAAACTGTCGTCGATATTTTTGCGCGTAATGGCTTTTTATATTGGGGCGGTTTTTGGAATTCACCAATTGATTATCAGCATTTCCAATTATCTAAAGATATGGCAGTTATGATGTCAAAAATGACAGCGCAGCAAGCCACGTTATTCTTTAAGCGTTATGTTGAGTGGTATAACAGTTGTAGTCGCATGTATCCAAAAGCGTACAGCCAGTATAAGTTTAATGATTATACCAATTACCTGAAACATAAGTTGGGTGTGTCTTCGATAAGTAAAGCGTATCAGGTGAATCCTAGTAAGGTTATGTCGCAGATCGAGCAAGTCCCTTTACGTTCAGATATTTGTGTCAAACGCTAATGTTAATTGTACGGCCTTTAGTTGATACTTTAGGCTGTACCTCTCCACGGTAATCGTAACCAGTGAAAGTTATTACCGTCGCGGCTTTTTTCTCTAAGTTATTATTTTGATTAACATGAGGTTGAGTCAGTGGTGTTTCGGCTTGTGCATAACGCATTTTTTTAGCATTGTTACTCACTAAATATACGGGAGAGATAGTAAACATTGACATATAGCCTTCACAACTTAGGTTACTTTATGAGCCAAAGAGTAATGGGTGGCTAGATGTTGTTCAACGGTGTGACTGTTAGGATATGGTCATGTGTTGGTCAGGGGAATATTAGTGTGTTGTTATTTAAGTCAATTTAGATTATCAGGTGGAGGTTTTTTCGCTTGATAAGTAAACGGCAGCTAAGGGCTGCCGTTTAATAGGATAGATTGCGTTATTTGGGAACGCCTTCTGCGATAGGATTATTTTTATCTGCACTCCATTGGTACCAACCACCATCAAAGACACTGATATTTTTCCATCCCATGACATAAGCATAGAAGAATGCTTCTGAAGCTCGCCAGCCTGTACCACAGAAAAAAGCAACGTGTTGATTAGGTTTAATGTCCCATGTAGCCCATTGTTTTGCGATAAGAGTACCGCTTTTCATTGTTCCATCTGGGTTATTAAAATCTTGCATATGGTAAGAGTCACTACCAGCGTGTCCCCATTTAGCGCCTTCGATACGACCTTTAGGTTTTATGTAGTCATACCCACTGGTCTGCCCAATATATTCTCTCCATGTACGAATACTAACAAGGGAATGGGTGTCTTGAGGTTGCTGTAGTAATGTTTTTGCTTGCTGGAGATCCGTTAAATATTGCGGATTAGCTGGCATGGTTTTACCAAAACTCACATCATCATGGTTTTCATTAATGAAAGCTTGAGTTGGGTAATTTGCATTTATCCATGCGTTCCAACCGCCGTTGAGTAGTCGTACATCTTCAACGCCAGCATACATTAGGAAGTTTGCAAAGCGTGCTGCTGACATATTATTTCGGGCATAAACAATAACAGTGGTGTTATAACGAATACCTAAATTTGTAATGACTTTTTTAAGATCATTATCACTGACTTTATTCCACCAAGGCTTACTTTCAATATCATTGGTATTGACGTACAAAGATCCTGGAATGTGTGAAAGTAAATAAGTTGATGGTGGACCCCATTCAACTTCAACCAGTTTGTAGCCGTGCTGTGGTGCATACAATGGTTGTTGGTTGTTTATTAACTGATTTAACCATTGTGCTGGTATTAAGTGTTTAAAGTTTTTAAGTGTTTTAAGTTTTCCAGCATAGTCAGTAACAGGTTGAGTAATAGTAAATATGGCGCTAAAGCCTTGCTGTTTGAGGGCTTCACTCATTGCGATTGTTGATGACTTATCACCATACAAAACGGTAGGCACTGTCGAAGATAGCTGACGTTCTTTGAGAAAGTTAGCTAGTTGGTTTGGTGTTAGCTGTGTGAGCCATTGGCTATCAATATTGACGGCATTAGGAATATGACCACCTCGGGTTGCATTTTCCTTAGGCCAACCGTTGAAGTAATTGCTATCTCGGCAATCAATAATTTGTATCGCTTGCTTTGTCTGTTGAACTTGAGCAAGTTGCTTGAAGGTTTTAATAGGGGGGGTAGCGGTGCTTGCTGCTAAGCTTGGCATGCTAATCACTAAAAGACATGTAATAAAAATTTGATTTAAAGAGCGCATATTGAACCTGTTTGATCTGCCATCAGGGCAAACGAGGCGACATTCTAGCGAAAATAATTTGTAAGACAATTGATGACGATTAATTAAATGATAAATCATCATCTGATTATAAAAATAGATGATGGTGGGATAAAAAGTAAGTGGAATATAGAACAAAGAGAAGACACCAGCTCTAGTTTCAATTAAAGCTGGTGTGTATGCATTACTGAGTTATTTGGTATACTGTTTTGCCATCGTTAATCGTAGCTTGGATTTTAATATCTTCGATTTTTAATGGATCAATTTTAAGCGGATTATCTGATAAGATAACGAAATCAGCTTCTTTCCCTACTTCAATTGAGCCTTTTTTATCTTCTTCAAAGTGTTGGTATGCAGGCCAAATTGTCATCGCTTTCAATCCAATTAATGGACTTACACGTTCTGTAGGACCAATAATATCGCCTGAACGAGAACGGCGATTCACAGTTGCTGATAGTACGCGCATTGAATCAGGCAGAGCGACTGGCGCATCATGATGTGATGAGAATTTAATTCCTTTATCGTAGACTGATTTGGTCGGTGAAATAAATTCAGCGCGCTCAGGACCTAAAACAGAATCTCGGTGCCAGTCTCCCCAGTAATAAGTATGCATTGGGAATAACGATGGGAAAATTCCTAGCTCTTTTAAGCTATTGATTTGATCTGGACGAATGGTTTGTCCATGGATTAGGACTGGGCGACGATCTTTCTTGCCGTATTTATCTTCAGCTTGTTTTACTGCGGCGATAAAAACATCAATGGCAGCATCGCCATTGGCGTGAGCAAGTATTTGCCAGTTATTTTCAAAGGCTTGATCGACGTATTTGAAGGTATCGTTATTTGAAATAGCAGAATAACCGACGTAAGAGCCATCTTTACCTTTAGGAGGCTCAAAGTAGGGCTGAGTTAACCATGCTGTTTTACCTTGTGGTGATCCATCAATCGTGAGTTTTGCACCACCGATACGGAAGTTATTCTTGTAGTCATTACTTAGGTAAGGGCCAGAAATGGTTTGGCTTGCGATCACGATATCTGGATAGGCAACGACATCAATTGGGGAGTTACCTTCTTCCGAGACTTTTTGCATGATCGGCATAATGTTAGGAAATGCACGTCCTTCTTGGCCTGTGGTATAGCCAAATTGACTATAGAGCTCCATTCCCGCTTTGAAGATTTTTTCATTATCTTCATTACTCATATTAGCAAGTACTTTACCTAATACATAATAGAACGCATTTTCTTCTAACGTCCCATTAGGTTGTTGAGAACCTTTTTTACGTACAAAAACACCACCTTCAGGATCTTCAGTTTTATCCGTGACACCAGCAACTTCCAGCGCTTTATTATTTACTGCTGCAAGGTGGCCTGATTGGTGGATCAGAATAACGGGTAATTCTGTTGAAATTTTATCTAAATCTTCAGCTGTAGGGTGACGTTTTTCGGTTAGTTGTGAATCATCATAGCCAAAGCCAATAATCCAGCCTACTTTATCACTACGCTCGGGAAAGTCTTTATGCCATTGATTGGTTAATTCAATCAGGCTATTAATGTCACGACCTTCACCATCTGGTGGGGGGAGTAAGTTAGCGGATAATGCTTGTAAGCCTACATTGAAGACATGACCGTGTGCATCAACAAACCCTGGAATTAGTGTATTACCCTTTAAATCAACAATGTTTGTTTCTGCATTCTTGTGCTTTTCAATATCAGAAAGACTACCTGTCGCCAGTATTTTTCCATTTTTAACTGCAACGGCTTCAACTTCAGGCTGTTTATCATTGATTGTAATAATATCGCCGCCGGTGTAAATCGTATCGGCATGATGCACTAATTTTGCTGGTAAAGTGGTTACAGCAGCAGAGGTAGGTTTAGTAACTTGCTGTGGTTCAATATTTTCAGTTTTAGTTTTTTGGTCGCATCCAGAAAGAGCCAAAAGAGCTGGGATTGCCAAGCTGAGATAAGAGCGTTTAAACATATAATTTCCTTATAATTATCCGCAAAATAAAGTTTTTTTTACTTTAGCATGCAAGCATAGATGATGAGGTTACTGATTTCACAATTAATGTAACAGTTCGTGATGTTATTATTTATTCAGTAACTTAGAGAGTGTGAGGAACTAATTAATAAGATGTCGGTCGAATTAATCCAGTAACTGTTTATCTGATAACAGTAAGTGGAAATAGAGGAATGAAAATGAGATGTTTGGTGCTCTTATTTGTAGGAGCTATCGCGACATTCAGTACAACGCTGATGGCTGCAAATAATGATGGCTCATACTGCCATTCCGCGACCTCTAATGTTGATATGTTAATTTGTAAAGATCCTAAATTATCACTGTTACATAAGCAGATGTTAGAGATGTATCAGCAAGTTTTAACCCAGTCTATGGTAAGTGAAGCTTCTGTAATAAAGGAAACACAGAAAAACTGGTTAGAAACAAGAAAAGGTTGTTTACATCAATCTGATGCTCAACGTTGTTTAGTGTCAACTTATCACTCTCGCTTAGATAACCTTACCGCTATTAATGCCACTATTCTGGCACCACTTGCCACATACAGTTTTCATGATTTAAAAGATGCTCGCTATAACGGTATTGAAGATATTGGTACACCCATTAAATTACAGCATGGTTTATGGGCAGGAGAACCGTATCAACCTGGTGGTTCAGTCATGCCACAAGTCATACTGCTTGATGATATTAAAGCTGTGGGTTCACTGACGGAAAGTAATAATAAAATGGCAGTGGTTTTATTAAATTACTCACCGGGTGGAACAGGGCAATATTTGTATATAGCTGTTGTTGACAAAGAAAGTGGCCATTTAAAAAATATTGCGACTCAGTTTGTTGGTGATCGTTTTCGTGTTAAAGATCTAAAAATATTGAATAAGAAAATTATTTTAGATGTTATTCAGCCGGGTAAAAACGATTCAGCTTGTTGTCCTGGTGATGTTGTTCAACATGTATGGCATTTAGATGGTAATAATCAATTAGTAGAAGAGCCGAACACACGAAAAATTGTTCGTTTAACCCCAGATATTTTATCTAATACTGAATGGAGACTAGAAAGCTGGCGTTATGGCGATCCGGTGAGTGCCGAAAACGACATTCGATTACGTTATATTAATGGGCACTTTACCGGTTCAGTTGCGTGTAATAATTATACGGTTACCGTTAAATCAGAGCCGCGTCCGGGGTTTATTAATGTACTTGAACAACATACTTCGGTGACTGAAAAACAGTGTAATAATCCTTTCGCCACAGAGCAACAACAGCGATATTTAGAGCAATTAGGCGGAGTAAGTCAATTTACTTATTTTGCAGGTAAATTGGCGCTTTCATATCAAGTGAATGGTCGACTTGGCGTTATGATATTTTCCCGTAAACGACCATTGAATAATTAATTATCTTTTGTAAATCATTAAGTAAAAAGTATTAGCAGGCGTTAGCTGATACTTTTTACTCTATACATTAGTGATTATTCAACCATAACTTAACAGCACGTTTTGTTGAGAGAAAAGCAAAATGTTCTAATTTGATGTCGCATTTCTTTACCCACATGATTTCAGCTACATCATCTTGCGCGACTAACTTTGGCTTATGTGTAAGTTGATGACTAAAAAAGCTATCACAGGTTTTATATTCAATATTTTTGTAGCAATACGTATTACTGAATGAGCCTTGATATGTGAAATCAGTAAGCGTTAAGTTGAGTTCTTCTTGTATTTCCCGTATCGCTGCTTGCTCTAATGATTCATCAGGGTCAACAAATCCCCCTGGTAAATCCCATAATCCTAATCCTGGATTTCTACTTCTTATCGCTATCAATAATTCATCTTTATATGACAGTGCTACCATGACAGCAGCTGCTGGGTTGTGGAAATAAGTAAAATCACAGGCGCTGCAAGTAAATTGTTTATTCGAAGCTCGGGATAAGTATTGTTTGCCACATTGTGGACAAAATAGGGAATAGCTATTAATCACAACCTTTTCCTAACCAAGTAAGAATAAATTGTGCAATAGCATCGGGATCATTAATGTCCAATAGTGGAAGTGGACATACCTGAGTATCGTCGTCGGTAGCCAACGCCATGACGTATGGATCATTAGGGTATAACAAAGGCTTATTATAAGACGGACGGTGAATTTCAATTTTAGGAAAGGGTTGCTCTCTGAACCCTTCAATCAAGACAAGATCAAGTTTGCTATGATCAAGCTGAGCTAAGCAGTCATTGAGTTCAGGATCTTTACGCTCATCTTCTGGGTATTCAAAATAAAGCATGTGACGTGATTTCGTTGCTAGTAAGGTTTGACCACAACCCGCATGACGTAATCGATAAGAGTCTTTACCTGGTACATCAGGTTCAATGTCATGATGACTATGTTTTATTAAGCCTAATCGAATACCACGTTGTTTGAGTAATGGTATTACCTTTTCTAATAACGTTGTTTTTCCTGAGCCACTAAAGCCCGCAAAGCCAATAAGAGGAGTGGGAGAAGTAATCATAGTCATTTTTAGGTCAGAATATAGTGCTCGTAATTATATCGTTAAATATGACTTAAATGCAGTGATGCTTCTGTATTTAATAACGATTAATAAAAGTAGTCTTCTTATTACTCATATACGGTGTGTCTTAAAAGTAATCTTTCGTGATGAAATTTTGTTGCACTAAGGGAGACGGTCTAAAGTTAAAAAAGTAATAAGTTAGCAATTTTAAATATTTGTTAAATCGTTGTTGTCATAGCAAGGACGGTAATGATTAACAACATAAATATAGAGACAGGGAGTGTGTAATGTGGGCAATCGTCGATTTTGAAGCATCAGGTTTGTCAGAACATTCTTACCCTATAGAGGTTGGTTATTCATTACCTGACGGCACAAGTAATAGTATGTTAATTAATCCGTTATCAGCATCTGATAAATGGTCTCATTGGGATCAAGAGGTTCAACGCAATATACATAAGATCTCTCGTTCAATGCTCGAAAAGCAGGGGATGCAAGTCATTGATGTATGCCAGCATTTGAATACAATTCTCGGGCAATATGAACTGGTTCTCTGTGACAGCGAATGGGATTTGTTTTGGCTCGGACGTTTGTATCATGCTGCACATATGCGCCCATCTTTTTTTTTAACAGAAGTTAGTCATTGGCTGAAGCATCAAAATGGGCTAAGTCGAGTACATTTTAAATTAGCATTAGATAACCTAGGATCGATGAAGTATCAAGCTGGGTATGATGCAAAGCAGATCCGATTGGCGATAGATACATTAGTTAAATCGTCTTAATCAAGTTTCTATTTGCGAAAATTAAGTTACGTATGGTTTGTATTTGTAAACATGGGTTGGATGATTACAATGCCACTTTCTATTTATTAATAATGAGATAACGTGTGGCAGATTTTTTACCAACCGTTTTAGAAACAAAACAATCCTTACGTGTGGCAATGTTTAATGTCGCGATGTCTGAGCCGGAACAAGGGCGTATTTTTCAGCAAACATCGGGTTTAACTAATAAAAGATTTCAGCGACTCGCTGCTATTATCCAACATGTTAATGCTGATGTTTTGTTACTGTGTGAATTTGATCACCCTGGTAACGGGGGCGATGATGGCAGCCTTGATAATTTTTCTCAGCATTATTTATCTCATTCTCAATATCAACAATCTGCGATCGATTACCCTTATAGCTATTGTCCTTCATCCAATACCGGACTAATAACCGAAATAGATCTAAACGGTGATGGTGTATGCACGTTACCAGAAGATGCCCAAGGCTTCGGTGAATTTCATGGTCATTTTGGCTTTGTTATTTTATCTAAATACCCATTACAAAAAGATAATATTCGCACATGGCAGCATTTTCTTTGGAAGGATATGCCGAATAACTTGATGCCTGGTGATTATTATTCAAAAAAAGCGCAGGATATATTACGTTTATCTTCTAAAAATCATGTTGTTGTACCTGTTGTCGTTGAAGGTAAAGCAATTAATTTATTGTGCTGTCATCCAACCCCTCCAGTGTTTGATGGAAATGAACGTCGAAATGCAAAACGTAATCATGATGAAATCCGACTATTAATTGATATTATTAATAATGCGTCATATTTAGTTGATGACAATGATCAAACAGGTGGATTAAAACGTGATGATACTTTTATTGTGATGGGAGACTTAAATGCTGATATTGATGATGGCGATGGATTTAAAGACGCGATTAAACACTTACTGAAACACGATAAAATCAATACAACCGTAAGTTGTGGTAAACAGACGCCTAAAAGTGAAGGCGCGAAGCATTATTACCCTTGGCAAAAACGTAAAGGGCGTAAAAGTGAATGGACGCATTTAGCCGGATTAAGGTTAGATTATGTGTTGCCATCTAAAAATGTAGAAGTGATAAAGACCGGTGTTTTTTGGCCTGATAAACATGACCCATTACGTGAACTTATTCTAGATTGTAAAGGTAGAGAAAAACCTGCTGCAGGATCAGATCATCGAATGGTGTGGGTTGATATTCATCTTGTAGATTAGATGACGATGTGATCATGTTGGCAAATTTTAATTATCAACGACTAAGATGCAAAAGTTAATCGAGGTAGTAATGCATAATGTTACTCTTCATGCTCGTTATTACTTCAGGTGTTAGTCATTATGCGTTTGGTATTGAGTCGCTATTGGTTTTTTAGTCTTTTGTTTTTTTGGTCTGTTGCGGCAAATAGCTTACAACTTAATCTGTCATATCAACAAAGTGCTGATCAGATCCGCCAAACGTTTGAGCCTAAGTTATATACATTTCCAGCCTTTACTGCGGGGCATTACGGCTTACGTATGTATCGACAGTCGTTAGATCCTAAATACGCAGCAGCGATATGGCAGGATATGGCACGAGTCGCGAGTAACTTAAATCGCTATTCGACAGAAGTTGTAACACCTGAGCAAGTACATCAATACAGTGTAATACGATTAGCTAATTATAAAACATCACCTAAAGAACGTAGCCAACGTCGATATAAAGCAACTCAAATGATGCCTGAATACGTATATTTGGGCGTTGGGTTGCTAGGTTCAATGGCGCGAGCCGATGAATATGGTTTGAAACATCAAAATGATACGCAATTAAGAAAAACTCTCCGCCGTTATGATTTTAAAAAATACGTTACTGATCCTGAAATGATTCGAGCTTGGGCTGCACAACTTGCAAACCAAGTTTACTGGCTAAGACAACTTGGTGAACAAGAAGTTGTGAATGAATTTATTACTGCTTTTCGTGAAACCTATCCTGACAGTCAAGACAATCAATTATCTTCTCAGCAGTACAATAATAAAATTTATGGGTTAACTCATATTATTTTTGCGGCATCAAAATATTATCAACTGCCGATCCATGAAAAAGATTATCAATGGATTTTTGATTATTATCGTAAAAATATAGATAAGATTATTAACGAAACAAAAGAAGATGTTATTGCTGAGGTTGGGATTAACTTTTTACTTGCAGGGTTAGACGCCGATCCTATAGTAGCTAAAACGCGCAACGTTATTCAGCAAGCAATAAATACACAACAAGGAATGATCCCATCAGTAACGGGGGATATGGATTTAGTCTCTGGAGAGCATAGAAATGTGCTTGCGATAATGCTACTAGATTGGAAAGGAACGCATTTAGCACCTACGTTAAGTCGACATCCTCAAATATTCAAACGTATACCGTATGGCTTAATAGCAAAATAGCAAAAATAAAAGGTGAAAGGTCTCGTGACTTATACAAGTAACCTGATCTTTCACCTTCATTCTATTTGATGAGGGGATATTAATTTGTTTCTTTTGGCTTACGAGCCCATATTTCAATTTTTGCTTTTTTAGTCATACCGGCAACATTTAATGCAGTGCTACCTAAACTATTATAACTTAAGGTGATCTTGTTAATTTTTTGTTCTTTGGTATTTAGAATCAAAGGGCGTGTCGAACTATCGGTGGTAAGGACACCTAGTGTTTGCAATGTTTGTGTTTTACCATCGCTATACCCCACATTAATATCTTTAATATTTACGATACCTTGAATGCAGGTTAGTTTAATCGCATCGTATTTATGAGAAGAGAAAACAGTATTTAGATTAATAATATCTTCTTCATTTTTGAAATTAGCCGTTTTTGTGGCGATTTTTACCCAACCATTTTTCTCAACTTTCGGCGTGCTGTTACATCCATTTAAGGTCAATATGACTAACGAACTCAGTAAAAATATACGTAAAATTGCAACCATAAGTTATTCATCCATATAAAAGTTGATTAAGATTGAAACAGTATGGGCTAAATATGATGAAGAAAGTACTGAAAAGTTCTGAATAAGCAAACAACAGTCATTACTGCTGCTTGCTTTGGCTATTAGAAATATTTACTACGAATTTTGGCGTATTTTTCTTTAAGTGCGCAGGTGGTAAAGGTTTTAACAATCATATTAGGAGACCAGTAGGTAGGTGACCAACCTGCTTTTTGTTTTAATTGTTGTACAAAATGCTCTGGTGTCAACCCTCTGCGCCACGCACTTGGCAGCATTATTGTTTGTGTGTAGCGATCAATTAACATGATACCTTGTTGGCTTTGGAATGCGTGTAAATGTTCAACCAAGGCTTGATGAGAGTTAATTGCCAGTGTTTCAAGTGGTGATAATACTTCGACCTCAATTGTTAATTGATCAAGTTGCTCTTCAGAAAGAGGCATAAAGCGACGATCCTCATATGCACTAGCAATCGCTTTATTGTGTACTTCAATGACTAATGGGCGCGAAGCGATAGTTGTCCCCATAGATCCTTGGAGTTCATTATTTACTTCTAAAGTGACAAAGCATGCAGCATGTTGTTGCATCTTTCGGGTGTAGTGATTAAGGCTAGGTGCATCAATAGTATGGTCTGAAAAGTGGTCTTGAATAGCATTACGAGCAATATCAAGCAACTGAGTTAGCTCACCTTTATTATATGTATGTGGGGTAGGGGTAGTGATGATATCCACAACTTTCTCCTTAACTCTGTGATTACAGAGTAGTTAAATTCCGTGTAAAAAGCGTTTTATTATTGTTTGTTTTGATGCTTTTGATTGTCCGTTGCTAGTGTCTGAATATAAAAGGAATTGGTAAACAGGTAACGGTAATGAGGTATTCAATATCATCTATTTTGGATGAATGATCAACATGCTAAAGGTTAAAATTTGTTAACTTTTATACGATGCTATTTTTTTTGAGTCATTGGTTTTTATTTTATAAAACAGTGGCTTATGTGTTTATTGTTAAAGTGTAAGTTCTATTCTTTTGGTTATAGTGGGTAATTGCGAATAGAAAATGAACAATGCAACTAAAATTACATATTGTTTAGATAGTAAACAGGTGTGAAGTAGATGTTTTACTCTCACGCAAGTTTCAATTATCTTGACTCACTAATATCATATAAAGAAGTGGCATTGTTATGACTGAAGCAAAAAATGTAACGATCGAACAGCTTGAGCAATACGACAATTTAGTAATCACACAGCCGAATTGTCCGTTTTGTGTAAAAGCAAAAGTATTACTTGATGATCGTGGCATCGACTATACAACACTTGTTTTGGGGAAAAACTTATCAAAATTAGTGATGGTTGATTTTATTGAGCAAAAAACAGGGCTAACGGTTCGCACAGTACCTCAAATTATCTTAGATGGTAAATATATCGGTGGTCATGATGACTTAGTTGCTTTTTTAGAGCGTCAAGTAGAAGCAACAGAATTTGATGATTTTGAATTATAAAAATGGGCTGAAAAGCCCTTTTTTATATCTATGAATATCCATGTATTAGAGTCAGTATTATGAAGCTCGATTTTTCTCAATTAAATAAACAGGCTAAACGATCGTTTGGTGACCAACAAGCTATTATTAAAAAAGTCATGCAAGGTAAAGTGGTTAAGTGCAATGAATGTGGGCAATCATTATTTTTAGTTCCCCCTGAAAAAAGCGATCAACCAGGGATTGCATGTAAAAAAGGTTGTACTCATATTCATTTAGACTTCGCGTAGTGAGGGGGTGTTTTAATTGTAGTATGTATAAAAAAACAGCATTGGATTATTTTTTTAAGCAAATATTCTCACATTATTGATAAATAGCATTACGAAGTCGCAGACTATTTCTACTTAATCGGTATTTTTCAATCTCTATTTTTATTTTGCTAACTTATGTAGTGATTAATAATAGGAAGTTATTTACAGGAGTAACATAACGTTGATGATTGAATGTTTTATAAATTATAGCTTAAGTTATAAGCTTATGAATCGAAAGAAAAACAGAACGGCAATGATAATTCTATATTTATCCGTCAATGATAAAAAAACAGTCTAAAGTAGATAGGGTAGTGATTAGAGCACAATGTAAAGTGCCACTAAATTTTTTACTGTTATCACTATTTTTTATGGGATGGGTTGTTTTTTTATAATAAATGAATTGTTTTTAGACGATTAAGCTATCTATTGACAGTTATAATGATCAAATGGTTATATATTGCGGCTCAAATTTTATTTACAGGACTAAGTATTGTTGGTTTGAGTTGTAATCATAACGGGACTTAATAAATGAGTAAGCACGATAAATATAGTATTAATAATACCGATTATACGATTGGACAAGATAATGTCCAAAAATGGGGCTTTGATGTCCATAATGCGGTATTTGGCGTTAGTGCAGGATTAATTGTTCTCTTTTTAGCTGCAATTCTTATTAGCGATCCTGCAACAGCAAAAGCAGCGTTAGATAGTGTCAAAAATGCTATCGTTAATAAATTCGATACCATGTTTCTTTTGGCTGGTAATTTCTTCGTTATCTTCTGTTTAGGCCTCATCATTTCTCCTTATGGTCGAATTCGACTTGGTGGTAAAGAAGCTGAATCTGAACATTCAACCTTATCTTGGTTATCAATGCTTTTTGCCGCAGGTATGGGTATTGGTTTAATGTTTTGGAGTGTTGCAGAACCAACAGCTTATTATACCGGTTGGGGTGGTTCAACGCCGCTAAACGTAACACCTGAAACGCCAGAAGCCTTTAAAGTTGCAATGGGTGCAACTATGTATCACTGGGGTTTACACCCATGGGCTATTTATGGCGTTGTAGCTCTTTCAATGGCATTTTTTGCTTATAATAAAGGCTTACCTCTTTCTATTCGATCTGTGTTTTATCCTATCCTTGGTGATCGTACTTGGGGCTGGGCTGGACATATTGTTGATATCCTCGCTGTGCTTGCGACGTTATTTGGCCTAGCAACATCATTAGGGCTTGGCGCTCAACAAGCGGCAAGTGGTATTAATCATGTGTTTGGTACACACGGTGGTTTAGGGTTACAGATTGGTATTATTGTTGTTGTTACTTTAATTGCCATTTACTCAGTAGCACAAGGTATTGATTCTGGTGTTAAATTGCTAAGTAATATCAATATGCTGGTGGCATTAGTGCTTCTTGTTTTCGTTGGTGCTGTTGGTTTTGCTGTTTCTATGCATACGATCCCAACAACAATTATGGGATATGTAGAGAATTTCATTTCGCTAAGTAATCCATATGGACGTACAGACCAAGCCTGGTTGCACGGTTGGACAATTGTATACTGGGCATGGTGGATTTCATGGTCGCCATTTGTAGGCTCATTTATTGCGCGTATTTCAAAAGGTCGTACTGTTCGTGAATTCTTAATTGCAGTCTTAATTGTTCCTACAGTGGTTACAACTATTTGGATGTCAGTATTTGGTGGTCAAGCGATTCACCAAGTGATGGATGGTATTGGGTCTTTAGGTCAAAATGGTATTACTGAAGTACCACTGGCAATGTTCCAGATGTTTGATGCACTACCATTTGGTACTATCTTATCTGTGATTGCCGTTTGTCTTGTATTGGTGTTCTTTATCACGTCATCAGATTCAGGGTCTTTGGTTATTGATAGTATTACTGCAGGCGGTAAAGTTGATAACCCTGTAGCACAACGTGTATTTTGGGCTGTTATCGAAGGTTTAATCGCCATTGCATTACTATGGGTTGGTGGTACTCAGGCTATTCAAGCGCTTCAAGCGGGTACTATTTCAACGGCACTGCCTTTCACTATTATATTATTGTTGATGTGCGTAAGCTTATTACTTGGCTTTAGAACAGAGAAATACAAGTAATTGTATATGGTTATCTAGACGTCAATGATAATGAAAACCGCAGTATTCATACTGCGGTTTTTTTACTCCCAAATTTGATTAATTGGCGTATCAGGGGTGAGGTGATAGGCAATTTGCGCTTGTAATAACTCAGCGGTTGCTAATGCATCTGTTAATGCATGATGGGGCTGGTAAGCAGGCAATCCATATCGAATTCTACATTTTCCTAATCGAACAGATCCTGGTTTTTTTCCCTTTAATCGAGCCCATATACCACTGTATTGCTGATTTTGGATATGTGCCTCAAGGGCTAATGTATCAACAACTGGAAACTGAATACCTTCGTTTAATCGCACTCTTAATGCTTTATCCATAAACTGTCGCTCAATGGCTTTGTAATGCACAACGACGACTTTTCCAGCTAAAGAATCTAATACAGCTTCTAAAATTCGACGTATATCTGGTGCAGTTTGAACATCGGAGTGTGTAATACCGTGAATAATAACTGAATCTTCATCCAATTTTGCTTTTGGCTTTACTACCCAATGTTGTGATTGTTTGCAAAAAATACGATTAATGGTGAAGGGAACAAGCCCAACACTAATGATGTCATCTTTATTAGCATTAAGCCCTGTTGTTTCAAAGTCTAAAGCAACAAATTCAATTTCTTTTAATGGGGTATCGCCATTAAAAATACCATGCTGATAATATTGTTTAATGCGTTGATCGTTTGCATCATGGGCAAGTTCTGTAAACTTCTTTTGCCAATCCACAATAGGAGTATTACGAATAAAGTGTGCTGATGATGCTTTTTTAAATGCTTCTCTAAACATACTTAGTTACCCTTATCGTGTCGCTTGGTAGCGATATTTCACGAAGTTTTGGGCTTTACTTAAAATTTGAAAAGCATCTTTAAGATTACGACGTTCAAAATCAGACATATTTTCAGGCTCAATACTATTATCGGGCTCTTGTCCTTCTTCGACATCAAGCGCTTGGTGGCGAATACGCACTAATGAAATATATTCCATAGCATCACGAAGATCTTGTGCACGTCCTGGTGGTAAAATCCCACTTTCAATAATATCGTCTAAACGTTCTAATGAATTTTGTGAACGAGATCCTACCGCAAGGGCATGCACACGGATTAAATCAGCTAATGGCGCTGTGCCGCGGCGTTTGAGATTAATTGAGTTATTATGACGCCCATCTTTTTCCATCACGAAATCTTTAAAGAAACCTAATGGTGGGGTGCGATTTATCGCATTACGGGCAAGACAAGCTAAAAAGCGTGGGCTATTACGAGCACGACGAACAATAAAACCATTAAGTTGTTTAGCCCAACGTAATCTTCCCCAAACACCACCTAAGTCAAAAAAGATAGAGCTATTTAATAGCGCTTGAGGTTTTGGATTATCGATCCAATCAGCAAAGCATTGCTCCCATTCATGACGTGTTTTACGCCATTCAGGGTTAGTCGCCATAATACCACCAGTACAATAGCTATAACCACATGCAGCAAGGCCATCACAAACAAAAGTCGCGAGAGCTTCAAAGTACGCATTATGCTTATCATGATCGAAGGAATTATCGAGAATAATGGCATTATCTTGGTCTGTAACAATTAACTGTTCATCTCTAGCCATAGAGCCTAGGGCTAAGAAACAGTATTGGATAGGGGGGGGACCTAATTTTTCTTCTGCTAACTCTAATAAACGCTGTTTAAAACTACGACCAATTTCTGCCATTGCACTACCAATCATATGCGAATTAGCATCTTCATTAACCATACGCACAAAGCAGTCTTTAACTTGAGCTGATAATTGGATCAGTTCTTCAACAGACTGCTGCTGATAAATACTACTTACTAGCAGTAAGCTATTTTGAGATTCATAACGAACAATATCAGAAACACTAATCACCCCCACAGGTTGTTTATTTCTAAGCACCGGTAAATGATGGATGTTATAGCGTAGCATGGTCAACATCGCTTCAAATACATAAGCATTATGATCGAGTGTTATTGGTTCTGCAGTCATGACAGAGGAAACAGGGTTCGAGGTTGAAACACCTTCAGCTAATACTCGAGTGCACAAATCTCTATCGGTAATAATACCAGTGACATAATCGTTATCATCATCGTCATCAGTAGCATTACTGTCACTGAGCAATAATGCAGAAACGCCTTCTTCAGCCATTGTTTGTGCTGCTGTTTGAATGGTTTCATTTTGATCAATAATGACGGCATCACGAGTGATTAAAGTCCTTAGCTTTGATGTGGTGAGATCATTTTCATCATGCTGACTTGATACAGCATGACGTAAACGGGCACCATCTTCTACTTCAACAAAATCAGCAAAGCTATCGTATTTATCACACAGCTCAATAAACAGATTATTGGGAATACAGTAGAGCAGAGTATCTTCAAGCGCCTTTGCTGGCATTCGGACTCGGTTGTTCATTAACAAGCCCATTTGACCGAAAATATCACCTTCATCAAGACGGTTGTAGAGTTCACCTTTACGGCGGTATATTTCAACAGCACCACTTCGGATTAAAAACAGATCATGAATGCTATCGCCAGTATTTAATATCATAGTATTCGCACGGTGATAAGCGACTTCAATTTCAGTAGCAAGATGATGAAGTTGCTCTTCTGGCAAAGTATCAAAAGGCGGATATTGTGAGATAAAATTTAGAATTTCTATTTGTTCCGCTTCCATTACATCTTCCGTTATTTAAGGCAAATATTTAGTTGGCATTATTCTATTCAATATTCTATTGCTTATTAAAAGTTAAGACAGCTATTGAGCAATAGATAGATGAAAGTTTAACGTATAAATGAGGGTAAAGCATACGGAATAGGAATTAAACGCTTGTCACGGGTACAAGCGTTAAAGATGAGTAAAATTATTCTGAAAATTGAATTACATCAAGAGATAAGCGATAAAACCACTACCGATAAGGCATGCACCAGAGAAAAAACTCGCTTCAATTTTGCTTTCAGATACATCGTCAACCTCATCATGTTTTACTGTTAGGAATGAAACAGCAAAACCGGCAGACATTGCAAAAAGCAGAACGCCGAGACCAAATAAAATTGCTTGAATAAAATCTAACACTTCCATGTAAACTAAATCCCTTAGTTAAACAACGTAATAACGAATAAATATCATACCTTGTGTACTAGGTGCTGCAATACAAATATATCAAGATGAGATCTTACCTACAAAAAACAGCACTGATAATTGCTCATATTTAAGGTGTTTCTTTGAAATAATGAGACAGAAATGCCTTTGCTCTAATTATATATTTTTATCAATGAGGAAGATTACGTTTATTCCATATAATGAGCTGAAAATATTTAAAATCTAGATGATTGTATTATCAATATTTGTTGTATTTGTATTAGGCTTTAATAAACGACATAACGATAAGTATGAATGGAAGCATAATCTTAGATATCTGACGATGGGGTATCAGTGTGAGAATTGTTTTCTTTGGTGAAGCGCTTGTTGAAATAAATAACACAACTAAGTATGCATCGTATGGTGGAGATGTACCCAATACTGCATTGTATTTGTCTCGGCTTGGGCAGTCTCGAGCTATTTCTGTGAGTTACGCTACCGCTGTAGGAACTGATAAGTTATCGCTATCACTATTAGCAAGCTGGCATCAAGAAGGTATTGATACAAGTTTAGTTCGGTATCTTTCGACTAAATTCCCTGATCTTTGCTATATAGAGACAGATCGAGGTGGGCATTGTTATCGTCACTTTTGGAATAAAGATAATGCTGCTCGTTATTACTTTTCAATAGAGTCATCACCGCTTGAAGTCGCATTAAGTCAATATAATTATCATGCTATTTATATTAGTGCTGTGAGTTTTGCATTATTAACTGATGAAGCAAAAGCAACGTTATTGGTACTGCTAGAAAAATATAAAATAGATGGTGGAAAAGTCTATTTTGATAATCGATATCGTCCTCATATGTGGACACCACAGCAAGCTAGATACTGGATATGTCAGTTATTACCTTACATAGATATTGCTTTCATTGAGATTAAAGATGAGCAACGAATTTGGGGTTCAAGCCTTGGTCTTATTGAACGTTATAGTCATTCAAATTGTTGTGAATTGATCATTAAGCAATATAGGGACTATCCTATTAGTGATCTTAAAGCCCCTCAGACATCGATGAAGATATCTGTGATCCAATCAATAGGACAGCCAGCTGATTATATTGCTGATAATGCGTTTATTGCAGGATATCTTGCCGGAAGGATCAGTGGCAAAAGTATTCGCTATGCACTGAATCTCGGGAAAGAGTTGACGTTAAAAGTACAGAACCATTCTAGAGCAGTGATACCAGCAGCAGCAATGCGAGATATGATGTAGCGTAATGATGTTTTTACATCTCATGATGACTAAACCGCAGGCTGAACTGTATAATTTGGTTGTAAAATAATCGCTTAGCATTATTTTTTAAAAAATAGTATTGACTCAAAAGCTACATTACGTAGAATGCACCCCATACCGATGAGCAACTCACTTCTCGGTAGAATAAAATGGCGCGTTGGCAGAGTGGCTATGCAGCGGATTGCAAATCCGTGTACCTCGGTTCGACTCCGGGACGCGCCTCCATTCTCTTGTGAGAATATAATGCGACACTAGCTCAGTTGGTAGAGCGCAACCTTGCCAAGGTTGAGGTCACGAGT